>NZ_JBHRSV010000020.1:30020-132183 GCF_042643335.1 Hyphobacterium vulgare | reverse complement strand
CATGCTGGCCGCCTACAACAACACCCCGCGCAAATGCCTTGACTACAGAACCCCCGCAGAGGCCTTCTCAGACCACCTGTTGCACTTCAAACGAGAATCCACCCCCCCGCCTGCGCGGGGGTGACGCAAGAGGGGGACGCGAAGCGACCGCCGACCCACCTGCCAGTTGACCCTAGCGTCACGTTGACAGGGCAGGGTCCGGGGGGCAGTTTCCGCCCTCACCTTTCCCTGCCGGACAAGCCCCCTAGATGGCTTGCCAGAGCCGGAACCGGAGACGCACGCGCATGAAAATCCTGGTGCCCGTCAAACGGGTCGTCGATTACAATGTGAAGGTCCGCGTGAAACCCGACCAGTCGGGCGTGGACCTCGCCAACGTCAAGATGAGCATGAACCCCTTCTGCGAGATCGCCGTGGAAGAGGCGATCCGCCTGAAGGAAAAGGGCAAGGCCGAGGAGATCATCGTGGTCTCGATCGGGCCGGCCCAGGCGCAGGAGACGATCCGCACCGCGCTGGCCATGGGTGCCGACCGCGGCATCCTCGTCACCGCCGAAGGCCGGGTCGAACCGCTCGCCGTGGCGAAAATCCTGGCGAAGATCGTCGCCGAGGAGAGCCCCGACCTGGTGTTGCTCGGCAAGCAGGCGATCGACGACGACGCCAACCAGACCGGCCAGATGCTGGCCGCGCTGCTTGACTGGCCGCAGGGCACCTTCGCCTCGAAGGTCGAGATCGACGGCAAGTCGGTCTCCGTGACGCGCGAGATCGATGGCGGGTTGCAGACGATCAAGCTCGACGGCCCGGCCATCGTGACCACCGATCTCAGGCTCAACGAGCCGCGCTATGCCTCGCTGCCGAACATCATGAAGGCCAAGCGCAAGCCGATCGACATGAAGACCCCCGAGGATTACGGCGTCGACATCTCGCCGCGCCTCGAAGTGGTGAAGGTGAGCGAGCCGAAGAAGCGCGAAGCCGGCATCAAGGTCGGGTCGGTCGCTGAACTGGTCTCGAAACTGAAGAATGAAGCGGGAGTGCTCTGATCATGGCCGTGCTGGTTATCGCCGAACACGACAACAAGAGCCTCAATGACGCGACGCGCGCGGCCGTGACGGCCGCCTCGAAGATGGGCGGGGACATCCATGTCCTCGTCGCGGGCAAGGGCGCTTCCGGCGTCGCCGAAGCCGCCGCGAAGCTCGACGGGGTGGCCAAGGTGCTGCACGCCGATGCCGGCCATCTCGAGCATCCGATGGCGGAATCGCTGGCCGCGCTCGTGCTGTCGCTCGCTGATGGGTATGACGCCATCCTGTCTCCGGCCACCACGACGGGGAAGAATTTCATGCCCCGCGTCGCGGCCAAGCTGGACGTGATGCAGATTTCCGACGTCACTTCGGTGGAAAGCGCCGACACTTTCGTGCGCCCGATCTATGCGGGCAATGCGATGATGACGGTGAAGTCGACCGACGCGAAGAAGGTCATCACCGTGCGCGGCACGACGTTCGAAAAGGCCGGCGACGGCGGCTCGGCGCCGGTCGAGAGCGTCGATGCGCCCGCCGGTCCGTTCAAGTCGGCCTTCGTGTCGGAAGAGCTGGCGAAGTCTGACCGCCCGGAACTGACGGCGGCGAAGATCGTCATCTCCGGCGGCCGCGGCATGGCCTCGGGTGAGAATTTCCACCTGCTGGACAAGATCGCCGACAAGTTGAACGCCGCCGTGGGCGCGAGCCGCGCCGCGGTCGATGCCGGCTTCGTGCCCAACGACTACCAGGTCGGCCAGACCGGCAAGGTCGTGGCGCCGGAGCTCTACATCGCCGTCGGCATTTCCGGCGCGATCCAGCACCTCGCCGGGATGAAGGACTCCAAGGTGATCGTCGCGATCAACAAGGACGAGGAAGCGCCGATCTTCTCGGTCGCCGATTACGGCCTCGTGGCGGACCTGTTCAAGGCGCTGCCGGAACTGGACGCGGAATTGGCCAAGGCCGGTTACTGAGCGGGTTTACAGCCTGAATTGAAAAGCCCCGGCGGAAACGCCGGGGCTTTTCGATTCACGCCGCGCGGGGCGCGATCCGGTCAAGCTCGGTTGCGATCTCGCGGCGGCGCTGCATCAGATCGAAGTCCGCTTGAAGCCCGAGGAAGATGCCTTCGGAAATGGCGAAATAGCGGGCGAGCCGAAGGTCGGTATCGGCACTCACCGCGCGCTTGCCGAGCACGATCTCGTTGATCCGGCGCGGCGGCACCCCGATGGCGCGGGCGAGCGCGTTCTGGCTGAGCCCCATGGGCTCCAGAAAGTCGTGTAGCAGGATTTCGCCCGGATGGGGGTTCGGCAAAAGATCGGCTTCAGCCATGTTAGTCGACGATCTCGACATGATCCGCACCTCCATCACTCCAGACAAAAGCTATCCGCCACTAGCCGTTGATCCGGATGGCGTGCCGGCCGCGCCGGTCGCCCTTCAGCGCCTCCAGCCGGTTGCCCGGTGGGACGCGCAGATCATCCAGTGCCCGTGCCTGGTTGAGATAGCGAAGCTTCCGCAGGGCTACGGTCTGGATGTCCGGCGGCAGCTTGCGGCTCCGCCGGCCTGACCAGATGGTCTCGGTTTCGCGATCGGCGAAGCTCCGGATCATGCCCAAGATATAACGCGATGCGTTACATAACGCAAGGCGTCATGGCTATTCGAGGCCCAGTGCGTCGAGGATGGCTCCGAGATCGACGAATTTGAAATTCTGCCCGCCTTCGTCGTCCTCGTCGTCCTGGGTCATCATGATGCCCCGGGGATGACCCGGCAGCGCAGCGGCGCTCACCTCGATCCCGTCGGTGCCGGAGACCTCGTCGATTGCGCCGCCGCCAATGCCGAACCGTCCGGCGACATCGAAGGTCTGCAGATCGACGACGGTGTAGCTGGAATCGCCCTGGCTGGAGATGAACAGCCAGCCGCCTGTGTCGCCGCGCTCGACAAGCGCGAGGCCTTCGGCATCTTCCGTCAGGTGGACGCCGTCGACCGGGATCACTGCCACGCGCGCATCGCCGCCGCCGGGCTCGGCGGAATAGCGCCAGACCGAGACCATTTCCTCGGCGAGATAGAGCTGACCCGTCCGGTCATCGGCGACGCAGCCCTCGGTGATCGATCCGACCGTGAAACGGCGGACTTCCTCGCCGGTCACGCCCGCCTCGTCCCAGCCGAGCGCGATCTGGACGACCGTCCCCGGATCCCGGTCGGTGACGAAGGCGTAAAGACGGCCATCGGCCGCGTGATAGAGGCAGGCGCCGTAAGGGTCGACGAAACCCTCGATCGGGATGAGGCCGTTCGCCGCCGGGGCCAGTTCACCGCTCTCGGCATCGATGGTGAAGACAGCCAGGGCGATGTTGTCGCGATCGCTCGCGACGGCGAGGTCGCGCACCTGCGGCCCCAGCGCCACACCCTGCCGGATATCGACATTGTTGACCCGGCCCGCTGCGACGAACTGAACGCTGTTGCCGGCGAGATCATAGACATAGAGACCGGCCTGCTTGTCGGTGCCGACAATCCGGGATTCGGCCGGATCGGGAGCGATCCAGAGCGCCGGGTCGTCCGCCGCATCGCCGGTGCTCGCCACCCGTTCGGTTTCGGCAAAAGCCTGAATTTGTGCCACATCGGCGCGCGGCGGCGTGGTCTCGCAGGCGGCGAGGATCGGCAGCAGGACGGCAGAGCAGACCAGTTTGAACTTCATCGAAAGCCCCCGGATTCGGATTATTTCCTGCAGGAACGGGGTGCATTGATCAAGTCATTCAAAGAATTGTCGCATCGGTGACAAATCACTGTCGCCGAACACTCATCAAGCTGTCGCGCAATCGAGTCATGTCCCCGCCCAATCCGGTCGGATTGTCCGACCGGGAGGAATCCAGTCTTGTCGAGGGGACACTTTCATGCGGATGAAACTCGCCATGCTCGGCGCAGCCTCTGTGCTCGCGCTCGCTTCTGCCGGTCACGCACTCGCCGGCGATATCCAGGGCCGCGTCACTGAAGCCACGCGCGCCTATGCGCTTGAGGGCGCGATCATTCGCGTCGCCGAAACCGGCCAGACCGTGACCTCGGACGAGGCGGGCGAATTCCGCTTCGGCGGCCTTCCGGCCGGACAGTACACGCTGGAAGTCTCCTATCTCGGGGCCGAGGTCGAGACCGTGGTCGTCGAGATCACGAACGAGACCGAAACCGTTGATACCGTCATCGCGGTGGGCCTGGATGTTCCGCTTCGCGACAACATCCTCGTCATCGGCCAGCGCGGCGCGCTGACCAGTGCGCTCAACCGCGAACGCGCCGCCGACGGCATCGTCTCGGTTCTGTCCGCCGATGCCATCGGCCGCATGCCCGACGAAAACGTCGCGGAAGCCGCCCGCCGCGCTGTCGGCGTGAACGTGCTGAACGACCAGGGCGAAGGCCGCTTCGTCTCGATCCGCGGCATCGACCCGAATCTCAACACCGTCTCGATCGGCGGCGTCCGCGCCCCGTCTCCCGAAGCCGACGCGCGTCAGGTCCCGCTGGACGTGGTCGACGCGGACATCCTGTCCGGCATCGTGGTGACCAAGTCGCTGACCCCGGACATGGACGGCGACTCGGTGGGCGGCAATATCGAGATCGAAACGCTGAACGGTCTCGATCAGCAGGAATTCTTCCTGCGCGCCCGCGCCGCCGGTATCTATTCCGAACTGCAGGAGGAATGGGGCTATCGCGGCTCGTTCGCCGCGGCCGGCCGCCTGTCGCCGACCGTCGGCTTTGCCGGCTCGATCGCCTATCAGAACCGCGATTTCGGCTCCGACAACATGGAAGTCGACGGGGCCTGGGATCTCGGCGAGACCGTCCCCTTCCCGGAAGAGTTCGAACTGCGTGACTACACGCTCACGCGCGAGCGCCTTTCGATCGCGCTCAATCTGGATTTCGAGCCGAACGATGAGGACCACTTCTTCCTCCGCACGCTCTATTCCGACTTCTCCGACCAGGAATACCGCCAGCGTATCGAGAACGGTTTCGAACGCGGTGAGTACAACACGCCGGCCAGCAGCGGGACGCGCTTCCTCGTGGACGGGACCAACAGCGACGAGTTCCGCGTCGATCGTGACCTGAAGGACCGCTACGAAGACCAGGTAATCTGGACCGCGCTCGTCGGCGGCGAACATTTCCGTGGCCCGTGGAGCTTCGACTACGCGCTGTCCTACGCTTATGCCGAGGAAGCCGAGCCGAACCGTCTCGACACGACATGGCGCGCCGAGTTCGATTTCGGTTCCTTCGGTCTCGATATCGCCGATCGCGCCACCCCGACGCTCATCTTCGGCGACGCGGCGAGCTCGAACGCCTACTATGATCCGGCGAACTACGAGTTCGACGGTCTGGAGCTCACCAACGGCCTGTCCCGCGACTTCGAATGGGCCGGTGAATTCAATTTCCGCCGCGAAGCCACGCTGTTCGGTCATCCGGGCTATGTTCAGGCCGGTGTCCGCGGCCGCCTGCGCAACAAGTCCTACGACCTCGATCTCGAAGTCTATGACGGCTTCACCGCTCCGGCCGGCTTCACCGGCGACGACGACCTGCCGCTGACGGATTTCCTCGGTACGGTCAATTACGGACTCGACACCTTCGGGCCGGGCGCCAATCCGGACATGGTCCGCAACTTCTTCTTCGCGAACCGGAATGCCTTTGATCTGCACGCCGAAGACACGCTGATCGAGTCGACGGCAGCGGACTACACGGCCGACGAGGACGTGTTTGCCTATTATGCGATGGCGAGCGTCGATGTGAACGAACTGCGGATCGTCGGCGGTGTGCGTATCGAGCAGACCGAATACGATGCGCGCGGCAACCAGACCCTGTTCGTCGAGGACGGCGCCACCTACAACGGCCAGGTCATCAACGGCGATACGCTGTTCGTGACGCCGACCCAGGCGACCAACGACTACACCGACGTGCTTCCGAGCGTGAATTTCCGCTATGCCTTCGAGGACAATCTCGTCGGCCGTGCGGCGTATTACGCCTCGATCTCGCGCCCCTCGATCGAAGCCGCCGCGCCGCGTGTCTTCATCGAACAGGACGACAACAACGACGTCGCGGCCGAATACGGCAATCCGGATCTCGACCGGGCCCAGGCGCACAATTTCGACGTCTCGCTGGCCTGGTATCCGAACCGTGACTCGGTCTTGATGGGCGGTGTGTTCTTCAAGCGGATCGATAATCTCGTCGCCGAGATCGAGACCCAGAACGTCATCGTCAACAACATCCAGATCGATGAGGGTGCGACCTGGATCAACCTGCCGGAAGCCGACCTGTTCGGGATCGAGCTGAACTACCAGCAGGCGCTGACCTTCCTGCCGGGTCCGTTCGACGGCCTGATCGTCGGAGCCAACTACACCTTCGTCGACTCCGAGGTGACCCTGCCGACCGGCCGCTCGATTCCGCTGCCGAACCAGTCGCAGAATGTCTGGAACGTCATTGTCGGCTATGACGACGGTCCGTGGGATGTGCGTGCAGCCCTGTCCTACCGTGACGAATACCTTGCCACGATCGACGAAGGCGGCGCCGGCGTCGACCGCTTCTACACCGACCATCTCGGGGTCGATTTCTCGGCCGAGTACGACTTCACCGAACAGTTCCGCGGCTTTCTGGAGTTCAAGAACATCTCCGACGAGCCGTTCTACGCGGTGCAGCGCTACGCGGCGGGCGACTACAACGCCCAGTACGAGGAATATGGCTGGAGCGCCCAGTTCGGTTTCCGCTTCACGCGCTAACCGGGCTGTCCCAGCTTAAGAGTGAAGGCCCCGGAGCACGCTCCGGGGCCTTCTTCGTTCAGCGTGAGAATGCGACGTGCCGCCTACTCCATCGCAATCGCGGCGCGGATGAAGGCGTAGGCGTCCTCGCTCGCCCAGTGGGCGTCGCGCGGCATGCGCGCGATCTCCATGCCGCGGCGGTCGTAGAGGATCGTCATCGGCAGGCCGCGCGCCTGCGCTGCGGACGCGATGCCGAACGTGTTCTCGTGCAGCAGCGGCAGATGTTCGATCCCGTTCTCGGCGTAGAATTCGCGCGGTTCCTCGATCGAGCGGTCGAGGCTGATCGTGACGACCTGGAAGTCGGCGCCGCCGAGATCGGCCTGCAACCGGTCGAGTTCCGGCATCTCCACGATGCACGGCCCGCACCAGGTGGCCCAGAGATTCACCAGGATGACCTGGCCCTCGTAATCAGCAAGCGTCACCGTATTGCCCTCGCCGTCGACAAAGGCGGTGGATGGGCGGGGCGGCGGCGCATCGAGGAATTCGAGCTGGCGCATTTCACCGGTCGCATAGTCGGAAAAGGCGCCATGCGACGGATTGTTCATGGCCGCGAAAACCACGTATAGGAACACGGCAATACCAACGAGAGGCAGGACGATCAGCCCGGCCTTGAGCGGTGAAATCTTCATCGGGCGACTGCCCTCCCTCCCATCAGGAGCCGACCCATGACAGGCCGCGACGACTCCCGCGATTCCAGATCCCAGCAGGCGAATGCCTTGTGGGGCGGGCGATTCGAAGCCGGCCCGTCGGCGGTCATGGAGGCGATCAACGCCTCGATCGATACCGACAAGCGGCTTGCCGAGCAGGACATTGCCGGCTCGATTGCCCATGCGGAGATGTTGTCCGCACAGGGTATCATTTCAAGCGCCGATGGCGCGGCGATAAAGCGCGGCCTCGAACAGGTGCGCGACGAGGTCCGCTCCGGCGCGATGCAATGGTCGAAGGCACTGGAAGACGTCCACATGAATGTGGAGTCGCGCCTGAAGGAGATTATCGGCGACCCGGCGGGGCGTCTGCACACCGCGCGGTCGCGCAATGACCAGGTCGCGACCGATTTCCGGCTGTGGATGCGCGAGGCGTGCGACCGCGCCGACGCAGCGCTGGCCGCCTATCAGGCCGCGCTGGTCGAACAGGCCGCGAAACACGCCGATACGGTGATGCCCGGCTTCACGCATCTGCAGACGGCGCAGCCGATCAGCCTCGGTCATCACCTGCTGTGCTGGGTCGAGGCCGCCGAACGCGATCGCGGCCGCTTTGCCGATGCGAAGAAGCGCCTCAATGAAAGCCCGCTCGGCGCGGCGGCGCTGGCCGGGACGGCCTTCCCGATCGACCGTGACCGCACCGCAAAGGCGCTCGGCTTCAATCGGGCGATGGGCAACAGCCTCGACGCCGTATCCTCCCGCGACTTCGCGCTGGAAGTGCTCTCGGCGGCCGCGATCACGGCGACGCATTTGTCGCGTTTCGCCGAGGAGATCGTGCTGTGGACGTCGCGCCGCTTCGGCTTCGCGAAACTGTCCGACGCCTGGTCGACCGGCTCGTCCATCATGCCGCAGAAGCGCAATCCCGACGCCGCCGAACTGGTGCGGGCCAAGCCGGGCAGCATCATCGGTTCGCTGACCCAGCTGCTGATCGTGGTGAAGGGCCTGCCGCTCGCCTATTCCAAGGATCTGCAGGAGGACAAGGCGCCGGTCTTCCGGGCGCTCGACGATCTTGAACTGGCGCTCGCCGCGATGACGGGCATGGCGGGCGATCTGACCTTCAACACCGAGGCGATGACCGAGGCGGCGGGCGAGGCCTATTCCGACGCCACCGATCTCGCTGACTATGTCGTGCGCGAACTCGGCAAGCCGTTCCGCAGCGCGCACCACATCGCCGGAACGGCGGTGAAGCTGGCCGAATCGAAGGGCGTGCCGCTGTCCGGCCTGACGCTCGACGATTTCCGCAGCGTCGATCCCGACATTCGCGAGGATGTGTTCTCGGTGCTGTCGGCGCGGGCCTCGATGGAAAGCCGGACCAGCTATGGCGGAACCGCCCCGGTCCGGGTTAAAGAACAGGTGGCGCGCTGGCGCGCCCGGCTTCAAGGAGCGACGTCGTGAAGAAACGCCTCACCATCGCCCTCATCGCGCTGTCGGCGCTGACCCTGTCGGCCTGCGGCCTGCGCGGTGATCTCGACCGTCCGCCCCCCGCCTGGTTCACCCTTGCGGGCGAGACGGCGACGCCGCTCTGACTCACCAAAGTGTAATGACTCCGCGGCTTTTCGCGCCGGGAAGGCGTGATAGCTTCTGAACCGATGAAGCGGTTCGCCCTCTACAAGGCTTTTGCCGCGCTCTGGTGGGAGCGCCTTGCGCCGGTCCTGTGGCCGGTCGCGATCCTGCTCGCCGTGTACGCCGGACTGGCGCTGTTCGGCCTGTGGGACGCGGTTGGCGACCCCTGGCGCGCGCTGGCGGCGCTGGCCGGGCTGGGTCTGGCCGGCTGGTTTGTTCGCGGTGCCCTGAAACACTTCCGGTGCCCGACCCATGAGGACGCTGCGCGCCGGGTCGAGGAAGATTCCGGCATCACGGCGCGGCCGCACGAAGCCCTGCTCGACCAGCCGGCCGGCCGGGACGAGGTGTCCGTTACGCTGTGGCAGGCCCACCGCGATCGCATGTCGGCCCGCCTGTCAGGGGCGAATGCCCGCCGTCCGAAAGCGGCCTGGGCTGCGATCGACGCCTGGGGCTTGCGGGTCGCGCTCGTCCTGTTCGTGATCGTCGGCGTCGGCGTCGCCGGCGAGTTTTCCGCCGGACGACTGGGCGATGCCTTCGGGCTTCGGCCGATCTACCGGTCGAGCGGCGATCTGACGGTCGATGCCTGGCTCGACCCGCCGGCCTATACCGGGCGCGCGCCCGTCATCATCCGCGAGGACATGGCGAGGATCGAAGCGCCGGAAGGCTCGACGCTGATCGTGCGGACCGCCGGGGTGGGCCGTGAACCCTCGCTGCGGCTCGATGGCGAACGCGGCGAAAACCGGCGCATCGGCGACGGCGTGTGGGAAAGCCGCATCCCGCTGATGACTGACGCGATTCCGGAATTGCGCGCCGGCGGCCGCCGCCAGTCCTGGCGCATCCACATCATTCCCGATACCGAGCCGGTCGTGCGCCTGACCGACGCGCCCGAGGCGCGGGCCACCGGCGAACTCGTCCTGCATTTCCGGGCCGACGACGATTATGGTGCGGTCAGCTATTCGGTCGAGTTCCGCCGGCGCGGCAACGAGAACGCCGAGTGGGACAGTCTCGAAATCCAGCCCGCCTCCACTGCCGAAACCGATGAGGGCTTCCGCGCCATTGTCGACACCGGCCAGCACCGGCTCGCCGGCTCGCGGGTTGATCTCCGCGTGACCGCGACCGATGCAGCGGACAATACCGGCCGCTCGCCGTCGATCGCCTTTACACTGCCGGAACGGATCTTCCTCGACTCGCTGGCACGCGCCGTGGCCGAACAGCGCCGAGACGTGATGAGCGCACGCGGCGAGGACTATGCCGAGCTGACGGAGCTGCCGATCATCCTGTCCGGGGACGTGCCGACCGGCCCGGTCTTCGTTGGCGAGGAACCCGAACGCCGGATCGAACGTGCGCCCGAAGGTCTTCAGAACGCCGCCGACGCCATCGATGCGATCACCGACGCGCCGGAATATTTCTTCGACGACCCGATCGTTTATCTCGGCCTCAGACGGACGCTGCTGGAAATCCGCCGCGCCCGCAGCCATGACGAGATCGGCCCCGTCGAGGAGAATCTCTGGCAGATCGCGCTGCGCGCCGAACTCGGCTCGCTGTCCGACGCCGAGGCCGCACTGCGCGCCGCCGAGCGCGCCCTGATGGAAGCGCTCGCCCGCGGCGCCGACGAAAGCGAGCTGGCGCCGTTGTTCGAAGCCTATCAGCAGGCGATGGAAAACTACCTCGCCGCGCTCGCCCGCGAAGCTGCCGAAAGCGGCGAGATGGCCGAGGGCGGCGGCGAAGGCGGTCTCGATACGCAGGGCCTGATGGAGCTCCTCAACGCGCTGCGCGAAGCCGCCGAGCTGGGCGATACCGCCGATGCCCGCCGGGCATTGCAGACGCTGGGGGAACTCCTGCGGAATCTGCAGATGCAGATGGCGCAGGGCGGCTCCGGTGAGGGCGATGACGCGCTGACCCAGGCGATGCGCGAGGCGCTCGAGGAACTCGGCGACGTGATCGGCGAGCAGCGCGAATTGCAGGACCAGACTTTCGGCATGACCGAAGAGGGCCAGGGCCTGCCCGGTGAACCAAATGCGCCGCCGCAGCAAGGCCAGGGGTCCGGCATGCAGGGACCGCAGGACCAGCAGGGTGGCGGACAGGCACAGGCTCTGGCGCAGCAACAGGGCCGTCTTGCCGAAGAGCTGGCCGCCATCGCGCAAGGCTTCCCCGGCGCGGAAACCGGAGAGGCGCTCTCAGGCGCGCAGGAAGCCATGCGTCAGGCCCAGGAGGCGCTGGAACAGGGCGATGCACAAGCCGCGCTCGAAGCCCAGAACGAGGCTCTGCAGGCGCTGCGCGAAGGCGCGGAAGGTATTGCGCAGGACATGCTCGACCGGATGGCCGAGAATGAGGGCGGCGCGGAAGGCGAAGAGGGCGAGAACGACCCGCTCGGCCGTCCGGGCAGCGGCTCCTTCTCGTCTGGCACCGGCGTCGACATTCCCGACGAGGACACGCGCCAGCGCGCCCGCCGCATCCTGGAACAACTGCGTGAACGCGCCGCCGAACAGGGCCGGCCGCAGGACGAGATCGACTATATCGAACGCCTGCTCGAACGTTTCGGCTCGTAGATTTCAGTGCCGGTGAAGCGGGCCGTTTGCTAGGGTCCGCGGATGCGCACCGTGATCACTTGCTTCATTGCACTCACCCTCACCGCCTGTGCGAGCACGCCGCCGCCGCAGGATGAATTGGACGCGCTCGTGCGCCGGGAGGGCGCGGAGGCGATCGCCGGCGTCGCACTCGTTGTCCGGATTGAGGGCGAGACCGTCTTCGAAGGGGCCACCGGAACAGCCGAATTCGACACGGACGGGATCACGCCGCTGCGGCCGATGACAACGCGGTCACCCGTCCGCGCGGCATCGGTCTCGAAGCTGGTGACGGCGCTGGCGGCGCACGAGATCGCATTGAACCAATGGTTCGTGCTGAGCGCCGACCTTCATGTCTGGCTCGATTTCCCGCTCGATCACCCGCTTGACCCCGATGCGCGGATTTCGCCCGGCATGCTGCTGTCGCACACGTCGGGAATCCGCGACCCGGACGTGTACTGGATGGCGCATCCGGGCCGGATCGAAACCCTGCTGGACCAGCCGCACTGGGCCGATCACGCGCCCGAGGAGGGCTGGGAGTACGCCAACATCAATTACGGCCTGCTCGCCACGGCGATGGAAGCAGCGGTACTGGAGCGTTTCGACGTGATTGCACGGACCCGCGTGCTGGAACCGCTCGGCCTCGGCCATACCGGGTTCAACTGGTCGGGTGTTCCTGCCGAAATCCGCCGCAACGGCGCAACGCTTTACGTCCGCGAAGACAGTATCTGGGTGGAGCAGGTCGACGGACGCGCCATGCTGGACGGCGATGCGCCCACGATATTGATGGCGGACGGGGCGAGCCTCGACAGCTATGAGCCGGGACAGAACGGCACGCTGTTCTCGCCGCAGGGCGGGTGGCGGGCGAGCGCGCACGACATGGCGCTGCTGGCCGAGGCCTTCGGGCCGGAGGGCATGGGCCACGACTTGACGCGGCCGATGTGGCGCGCACCGGGGCAGACCTGGGGGCTGGGGCCGCGCCTCGTGCAACCGGGCGAAGCCCAAGGCTGGCCGGGCGGTCTGACCGGGCATGCCGGGGAAGCCTATGGCCTCGTCGCCGGGGCGTGGGTGACGCCGGACGGACGGATCTCGATCGGCTATGTCGTGAACGGTACCGACGAGCATTTCGTGCGCGAGGCCGATGCCGAAACCGGCTTCAACGCGCTGGAACAGGCGCTGCTCGGCCTCGCGGCTGAAATCGCTGACAGCCGCTGACATCGCGGAACCGCCTTGCCGATCCGGGCGTTGATCTGCCGGGACAGCGACCGGACGATTTCAATCGGAGTCGCACATGAGCACGGTGAAGAAACAGGGCGATGCCAATTTCGCCAAAGGCAGTCTGAAGGAAGCCGAAGGCAAGGTGACCGGCGACAAGCTGCGCGAGGCCCAGGGCAAGGTGCAGAAGGAATTCGGCAAGGCCCAGAAGGAAGTCGGCAAGGAGAAGTAGCCCCTCCCGGTTTCGACGAGGCGGGCTTCAGTGCGCCCGCCTCGCAGGGCCACCCTGCCTGCCGCGAAACCGGTCGCGTCATCCGCGCCAGCCGCTATGCTGGCATTCTCAAGACGGATGACGGATTCCACGATGTTTCGCGCGTTTGCACTGATTTTCCTCCTGATCCTCTCAGGTCAAACCCTCGCCGATGACGACATCCGTCCGTTCGACGAGACGGCCGATGCATCGGCCGCGGTCGATGCGGCGCTGGACCGTGCCCGCGCGGCCGGTCACCGCGTGATCGTCGTGCTGGGGGGCAACTGGTGCCATGACAGCATCGGTTTCGCGTCGCACATGGCGAGCGAGGCCATGCAGCCCGTGCTGGAACGCTATGAACTGGTCTATGTCGATGTCGGGATGCGCAACCGCCATCAGGAGATTCCGGTGCGGTTCGGGGTTCCGGTCATCTATGCCACGCCGACCATCCTCGTCGTCGATCCCGAGCTGGGCCTGGTCAACGGACCCAGCGTGCACGACTGGGGCAATGCCTATTCCCGCCCGACATCCGACGCCGTCGAGTATTTCACTTCCCACGCGTCGATCCGGCCGGGGTCGGCAGGACTGGTAGAGAATACCGCCACCTATCAGGCACTTGTCGCCGAAATCGATGCCTGGGAGGCACGGGAGGGTGCGCGACTGATGCGCGCCTACCGCGAGATCGAAACCGTGCGTGCCGAGATGGCGGACGACTTCGCGCGCGCGGGCAATGATGATGCCGCGACCGAAGCGGTCGAAGCCTTCCACGCCTTCGAGGACGATGTCGAACGCCAGCGCCGGCGGATGCGCAACGACATGGACCGACTGCGCGGCGATGCGCGGGACGACGCGCGGTCGGCCCTGCTCACCTTTGCAGACGGGCGCGCGCTTGATTCGAGCGTCGCCGCCGATTGGGATGCCACCGAGCCGGAGATCGCGCTCGACCTGCCGGTCTACGGCCCGCTCGGCCCCTGGGAAGACGGCGAGTAGCTCAGCCCGAGAAGCAGGGAATCCGCGATGCGGTGGGCGCGGTCGATGAACAGCGCCGCGGCCTCGCCCTCGCATTCCTCGTTCACCGTCGCCTCGAACAGGGTGAGCCAGCGCACAAAGTGATTGCGGCCGATCGGCAGGCGCATGTGTTTCGGCATCGGCCGGCCATGATAGCGCCCGGTCATCATCAGGACCGACGACCAGAAATCCATCATCGTGCGGAGATGCGGCTCCCAGTCCTCGATCACGTCATCGAAGACCGGACCGAGCATGTCATCCTCGCGAACGCGGCCATAGAAGCCGCGCACGACACGCTCGATCAGCGCCTCGTCGATGCCGGGCGCGAGCGGTCCACGGCGGTCCGGAATTATTCGCGTGGGTTGCATGCACCACCCTTTGCGCACCCGAGGCAATCGGGGCAAGGTGCCGATCGTCGCACCCCGGGGAGGAATCGCAGCGCGCCATGTTCGATCTCGATTTCTATGTGCGCTTCACGGCGGCCCTGTTCGCGATCCTGAACCCCCCGGTGAACATGCCGATCTTCCTGTCGCTGACGGAAGGCCGCACGACCCAGCAGCGCCAGGCCGTCGCGATCCGCGCGACGATCGCGGTGCTGATTACCTGCATCCTCGTGGCGGTGGCCGGACGGGCCGTGCTGTCGGCCTTCTCGATCGACATCAATTCCTTCCGCATCGCGGGCGGCATATTGCTGTTCACGATCTCGCTGACGATGATTTCCGGTGCCCGCCACCCCAGCCATGCCGGTCAGCCCGGCGAGCGCGCACAGCAGGACGCGGTCGACGATCCGGCGATCTATCCGCTGACCATCCCGATCATCGTCGGGCCCGGCACGATGTCGACACTGATCATCTTCTCGGAAAGCACGGGGACGCTCGGTGGCCTCCTCGCCTATGGCGCGGGCATCTTCACCGTGGTGGCGATCGTCGGCGCGGCGCTGATCGTCGCGCCCCTGCTGGACCGGATGGTGTCGCAGACCGCCCGGACCGTCTCGATCCGCATCATGGGGGTGATCCTGGCAGCGCTGGCGGTGGAAATGATCGTCAACGGTCTGCGCGGCGCGCAACTCGTTCCACTGCCGGGATAGACATATTCAGGGACACGACATGTCGACACTTCCCTATGCCGAACTCCATGCCTTCCCCGATGGCGACCGGCCCTTCACCGGCAATCCGGCGGGAGTCTGCCTGCTGGATGGCTGGCCGGAAAACCGGATCCTCATGGGGATCGCGCGGTCGAACAACCTATCCGAGACGGCCTTTCTGGTGCGCAAACCCAGTGAGGCCGATACGTGGGAGTTGCGCTGGTTCACCCCCGCGATCGAGGTCGATCTTTGTGGCCATGCCACCTTTGCGTCCGGGGCGTGGCTGTTCGGGCGCGATGCCGTGTCGGGCGCGGCGGCGAAGTTCGACACGCGGTCGGGACGGCTGACGGTCCGGCGCGACGGCGACCTGTTCGCGATGGACCTGCCGAAGGTCGGGTATGAGCCGGGTTTGTCCAATCCGCTGATCGAGGAAGCCCTGGGCGGAGGCGCGCCGGACGCGGTGTTCGACGTGAAGCGCATCCATGGCGCGGACTACAAGCTTGTCGTCTATCCCGATGAAGGCGTGATCGCGCACCTGAAGCCCGATCACGGCGCGCTGGCGATCGCCAACACGAACACGATCGTCACCGCACCCGGCGACCGCACCGACTTCGTGTCGCGCTTTTTCGCCCCGGCCTCCGGCGTGATGGAGGACCCGGTCACCGGGTCCGCGCACTGCACACTCGCCCCCTACTGGGCGGAGCGGCTGGGCAAATCGCGTCTGACGGCACGGCAGATCGGGCCGCGGCCGGGCGCGCTCGAAGTGTCGCCCTCAGGGGAACGCGTCACGCTGTTCGGCCGTGCCCTGCCCTATCTCGACGGCGTGCTGACGATCACATGAGGAAGGCCGCCCCGGTCACGGAGCGGCCTTCCCTTGATCTGCCGGACCGGCGCTACCAGCCGCGGTAACCGTGGCGATCGCGATAACGGTGATGGCGATCACGGTAGCGGTCGTAGCGGTCACGATCTCCCGGGCGGTGGGCATAGCGCGGTGCATTGTGGATCACCACGCGGATCGGCGTGCGGCGGCCATAGTGATCGACCGTGAAATAGCCGCCATAACGGGCCTGATAGACGATGCCGGGCGTCGAATATCCGGCGCGGTGATAGCTGCGCTCATAGCGGTCCGGCTGATAGGACCAGGCGCGGGCCGGGCAACGGATCTGGCGTGCATCGCGAATGTCCTCGCGGCGGTCACCGCGGCCGCTCCAGCGGCGCGCGTCGCGGTAGTCCTCGCGGATGTCGGGGCAGGCGCGGGCATCCAGATGCCAAGTGCCCGCATTGGCCGCCGGCGCGACAGCCAGCGCCGTGAGCGACGCGAATATGGCGGCAGCGCCGAGTTTCAGGGGAGTGAACATATCTGCCGTCTCCTTGGTCTGGACGTCCCAAGCACGCCTTGCGTGTAGCAGTGCGCACCTGTCTCCACCCTGAACACAGCGTTCAGCCCCATGAACGCCGCCGGTCCGGTCCGGTTCCCGGCACACCTCCCCCGTTCGGGTCATGGACCCGCCCCGATTGCGCGGCTAAACAGGCATCGAGGGACAGGAGACGGATTGATGCGGATACTGGCAAGCCTCGCCCTTGTTGCAGCCCTGCTGTCAGGGGGGGCCCATGCGGACGCGCCCGAGCGGATGAGTTCGCGCGATATCGGCCGCTATCTGCACACGCTGCAGGTCAAGCCGGGCATGGGAACCGGTCCGGCCAGCCCGTCCGGCTTTACCGGAGATGACAGCTGCCGCTGGGCCAATGACGGCGAATGCGACGATCCGCGCTACGGGACGGGCGCCTGCCAGCAGGGCACGGACTATTCCGATTGCTGGCGCATCGTGGCCGGGACCGAGGACGATTCCTGCCGCTGGGCCAGTGATGGCGAGTGCGACGAGCCGGGCTTCGGCACCGGCGCGTGCACGCAAGGCACCGACATTTCCGATTGCGGCGACGTGGTCGAACTGCGCTTCCGCACCGATGCCTGCGAGACCGCGTTCAACGGCGTTTGCGAAGAGCCCGGCATCGGGTCGGGCCGCTGTGCGGCACGCACCGACCGCGCCGATTGCGCTGGCCGCGACCGCCCGATGACGATCAACGACCACTTCTTCGGCCATGACGACCGGGTGTTCATGAACACCGCCGTCTTCCCGTGGGTCGTCGTGGGCGAAATCCATCTCGACAGGGGCAGCGCCTGCACCGCGACGCTGGTCGGCGAGGACGTGCTGATCACCGCCAGCCACTGCATCCACGACAATGGCCAGGTCCAGTTCGCCGGCCGGTTCGAAACCGGCTTCGCCCTGCCCGGCGGTCCGCGGACGGCGCGGATCATTGACTATTTCATCGATCCGGACTGGGACCATGCCCGCTTCTCCGGCACGGACGAGATCGACAATACGGACTGGGCGCTTCTGCGGATCGACACGCCGCTCGGCCGTGAACTCGGCTTTGTCGGCGCGCGCGGACTGGTCGACGCACTCGGCAATCGCGGCGCGATGCGGACCGACCTCTATCAGGCAGGCTATAGCTGGGACACTGGCGCGCACCTGTCCGGAAACGAGCGCTGCCACATGACGGAAATCTATGCCGACGGCACGATGGCGCACGATTGCGACACGACGCGCGGCGACAGCGGGTCGCCCTTCATGATCCGCGACGGCGCCGACTGGTATATCGTGGCGACGGACTCGAATTTCCGGCGCAACCCCAATGGGCCCTTCATCTACATCGCGGCGCGCAGCGAGAACTGGATCGAGTATCTCGAGGATTTCGCCGCTGGACGGCTGGGCCGCCAGACCGCGATGCGCGGCGGGGTGAAGCCGGGCGTCGCGGCCGGTCCCGACCCCCTGATCGGCAAATAGGATGGCCAACGCGATCACGCCGGGACGCACCGGCACGCTGCTTCTGGTTCCGGCGCTGCTGCTGGCGACGTTCTACCTGTTCGACGGGACGGGTCTCGGCCTGCCCTATCCGTGGAATGCGGCTCTGAAGGCGTCCGGCATCGTTCTGCTGGCCGTCTATGCCGGTCTGAAGCGGTTTCCCCTGGTCGCGCTGGCGCTCGGACTGTCGGCCGTCGGCGACGTGATGCTGGCGCTGCAGCAGGCGCAGATGACGTTCGGCATCGCCGCCTTCGGCCTCGCCCACATCGTCTACGCGGTGCTGTTCGCTGGCCTCATCCGCGCGCGCGGCACGCGCGGCCTGCCCGGATACATCGCAGCGGGGGTGCTGGCCCTGACCGGGATCGCCCTGCTGGTCTGGCTGCAGCCCGGCATGGGCGATCTTCGTATACCGGCAACGATCTACAACGGCGTCATCGTGGTGATGGCCTGTCTGGCGCTGATCTCGCGCGCGCCGATGATCGCCGTGGCGGGGGCGCTGATCTTCGTCCTGTCCGACACGCTGATCGCGCTGGACCTGTTCATGGACTACGACCCCGCCTGGCGCGGCCCGGCTGTCTGGGTCACTTATGTCGCGGCGCAGTTCGGCCTCGTGCTCGGCCTGACGGATTCCCGAGAGAGTTAGAACTCCCTCACCAGCGAAGCCGTGACCCGGGAATCGCCCTCCTCGAAACCGGGGAGCGGATCGAATTCGTGGCGGTAGCGCCATTCGAACTCGACCGCCCAGTTCTGCGCCACGGACGTGGTGAAGCGGACGGAGTGCTCGACCTTGGCGGACTCCGCGGCCAGCACCGTGGTCTCGGAATGGACGGTGGAAGTGTCGCTGATCTGCCATTCGAAGTCCGAACCGAGATCGAGCACGACTTGCGTCTCCTCTCCCGCACCGACCGACGGCACGAGATAGCGAACGCCCGGGCCGGCGCGCAGCGTCCAGTGCATGTGCTCGCGCTTGATCACATGGCGGGTCAGGCCGGCAGAGACGAAGGCGGTCCAGTCATAGCTGGACAGGACATCGCGGTCATATTGCCCGCCGAGGAAGACACCCCAGCGGTCGCCGATCTCGCGTTCGCCGCGCGCCTCGACTTGCAGCTGGTCCTGCGACACGACGCCGGCCGATTCGCCATAGGCGTAGTTCAGACGGCTCGCCAGCGACCAGCCATTGCCGAAATTGCGATCGAGCTGAAGCCCGAGATTCCAGGTCTGCTGGTCGGAATTGCCGCTGGCGAAGGTGAGGCCCGCCGAGACGCGGCCGGTCCAGTCATGGTTGGGCGTGTGCGCCGGCGCGGCGGCCGGTGAGGCGGGCGCGGCGGGTGCCGCAGGAGCGGCGGCGGCCTGTGCGACGGTCACGTCTTCTGCGACCCCGAGCAGGGCGGCGGCCTGCGCGGCCCGGTCCGGGGCCACGCTGCGCACCGCGTCCATCACCGCGCCCGCTCCGCCCGCGGCATTGCGCGCAACCATGACGACGATCTCGTCGAAATTGGCGCCGTCCTCATAGATCGCAGCATCGGCGATCAGCCGCCGGTAGCCGTCTGACAATTCCTGCGCCGATGCAGCAGACGTGACGAGAAGGCCGGCCAGGAGGAGGCCGGCGAGACGGATGAAACGCATGGAGACAATCCCCGCACAGCAATGGCTTCGCCATTACACCTAGAACGGCGGCAGGTTTTCGTCGAGCGGGAGGATGAAGCCGATCAGGCCTCTTCGGGAACGAGGCCGCGGCCGGCGGCGGCCTTCTTCATCGCGGCCTGCAGCTTCTCGAACGCCCGGACCTCGATCTGGCGGATGCGCTCGCGGCTGACGCCGTACACCTCGGCCAGTTCCTCGAGCGTCTTGGGCTCGTCGGTCAGCTTGCGCTCCTGAATGATGTGGCGCTCACGCTCGTTGAGTTCGCCCATCGCGGCCTGGAGCAGCTCCATGCGCTGGTCGAACTCGTCATGCTCGGCGAGATCGTCTTCCTGGCTGACGCTGGTGTCGTCGGCGAGCCAGTCCTGCCACTGGCTGTCGCCGTCTTCCGAACCGCGAAGCGGCGCGTTCAGCGAGGCGTCCGGGCCGGACAGGCGGCGGTTCATCGAGATGACGTCGTCGTCAGTCACACCGAGCTTGGTGGCGATTTCCTCGACCTGTTCGGGACGCAGATCGCCCTCTTCGAGCGCCTGCATCTTGGATTTCATGCGCCGAAGATTGAAGAACAGCTTCTTCTGGGCCGCCGTGGTGCCCATCTTCACGAGCGACCAGGAGCGCAGGATGTATTCCTGGATCGAGGCGCGGATCCACCACATCGCATAGGTGGCAAGGCGGAAGCCCTTGTCCGGATCGAATTTCTTGACCGCCTGCATCAGGCCGACATTGCCTTCGGAAATCACCTCGGCGATCGGCAGGCCGTAGCCGCGATAACCCATGGCGATCTTCGCGACGAGACGCAAATGGGAGGTGACGAGACGCTCGGCCGCTTGCGGGTCCTCGTGCTCGGCCCAGCGCTTGGCGAGCATGAATTCCTCGTCCTTCTCCAGCATCGGAAATTTCCGGATCTCGGAGAGGTAACGGGAAAGGCCGCCTTCCGGCGACAGCGTCATTGCAGGTACGGCATTGGCCATTATTCTGTCCCTCGCGATGGCGAAAGCGGGCCCGGAGGCGCCCCCGCCACTCCGTTGAGACCGCTATTTAGGGAAACGCATTCCCGATTGCGAGGGTTTCACGGCAAAGTCATGCGACCGTGATGCGGGATTGGCACGGGGATGGTCCCTCTGAGTTGTCTCCCTCCCCTTGAAGGGGAGGGACGCGAGCGGCTTGCGTAAGCAAGACGGGAGCGGGGTGGTGTGATCGTTCCTAAAAGACACCCCCACCCCAAGCCTCCCCCAAGGGGGAGGGAGATAAGCGCCGTACCTATTCCCTCCCCTTCGAGGGGAGGGTCAGGGTGGGGTGATCGTGCAATCTATCCGACCTTTCCCGGACGCGCGCGAGCGCGATCCAGGATCCAGATGGACCCCGGTCTTCGCGTTCCGCGAAACCGGGGAGCGTCGAGAATGTCCAGTCCTCCCTCGCCCTTCGAGGCCCGCTGTCGCGGGCTCCTCAGGATGAGGGAGGAGAGACCTGAATTCCCCGCGATCCCCGTTTTCACGGGGACAGGCCTTGGGAACTCGAAACCTGGTGCAAGCTTCAGGTCCCCATTTTCATGGGGACCCCAGACCTATCACTCACAGCGTTTCCAGAAAGCCTTCGAGGCGGGTCATGTCCGCCGGGATGTCCGCCTCGAAGCGCAGCTCTTCCTTCGTGATCGGGTGCACGAAGCCGAGCACGGCGGCGTGCAGCGCCTGGCGGCGGAAATCCCGGAAGTCTCGGCCGTCATCGAGGTTGAGCAGGGCCTGCGCGCGGCCGCGGCCATACATGGGGTCGCCGAGCAGCGGACAGCCGATATGCGCCATGTGGGCGCGGATCTGGTGGGTGCGGCCGGTCTCCAGCGTGCATTCCACCTTCGCGGCGATCGGGTGACCGATCGGCTTTTTCGGGTCGCGGCCATACATGGCGAGCGTGCGGTAATGCGTGACAGCGTCCTTGCCCGGCCCGCCCTCGCGCGCCTTGATCACCGCCATCTTCTTGCGGTCGGCATTGGAGCGGGCGAGCGGGGCGTCGACCGTCCCGGCACGCGGGCTCGGCGCGCCGCGCACATAGGCGATGTAGACGCGCTCGATGTCGTGTTTCGCGAACAGTTTCGACAGGCCCTGATGCGCCTTGTCGGTCTTGGCCACGACCAGAATGCCGGACGTGTCCTTGTCGATGCGGTGGACGATGCCGGGGCGTTCCACGCCGCCAATGCCGGACAGGCTGCCCTTGCAGTGGTGCAGGAGGGCGTGGACCAGCGTGCCGGTCCAGTTGCCCGCCGCAGGATGCACCGTCATCCCGGCCGGCTTGTTGACGACGATCAGGTGATCGTCCTCGAACAATATGTCGAGCGGGATGTCCTCGGGCTCGGGTGTGGCGGCCTCGGGCGGCGGTACGGTCAGGGCATAGGTCACGCCCTCGGCGACCTTGGCGGACGGATCGGTCAGCACCGTGCCGTTCGCGGTCAGCTGCCCGGCCTCGATCAGCGCCTTGATGCGCGAGCGCGAGAGGTCGGCGGCCTTGTCGGCGAGAAAGCGGTCCAGCCGCGCGCCGGCGTCCTCGCCAGTGGCGGTGAAGTCATGGACCGTCTCGTCTGACATGGATTTACCGCTGAATCACAGGCGCGCGTTCGATATGCTTCAAGAAGCGGCCGCGCAATTCCTCATTGGTCTTGAATTCGCCGAGGAAGGTGGTGGTGACGGTCGAGACATTCGGGTGATGCACGCCGCGCGTCGTCATGCACTGGTGCTTGGCATCGACCAGCACGGCGACGCCGCGCGCGCCCATCGCCTCCATCAGCGCATTCGCGATCTGGGCGGTCATCGTCTCCTGCGTCTGCATGCGCTTGGAGAAGATTTCCACGACGCGGGCGATCTTGGAGATGCCGACGACCGTCTCGTTCGGCAGATAGGCGACATGCGCGACACCCATGATCGGGGCGAGGTGGTGTTCGCAATGGCTCTCGACGTCGATATTGGTCAGCAGAACGAGATCGTCATAGCCGCCGACCTCCTCGAACACGCGGGAAAGTTCTTCCGCCGGGTCGGCCTGATAGCCGGAGAACCATTCCTCATAGGCCTTCACGACGCGCTTCGGCGTGTCGAGCAGGCCTTCGCGCGACGGGTCGTCGCCGGCCCAGGCGATCAGCGTGCGGACGGCCTCCTCGGCCTGTTCGCGGCTCGGTCGGGTCTTGCTGGACGTCACGACGCGGAGCGCATCGCGGGAATTGGCAGGGGTTTGGGCATCCATCGTGCTCATCAGATCCTTGCGTTGTCGGGTCCGCTTGGGGCGGTAACACCGCCTTCATACGGTTAGTGCCGGTTTCCAGATCGAAAGTCCGAACACGAAGCCTGTCTTCGCCGTCCTTCCGGTTTGCGCATCGCTGCGTCCCGGCTATGTAGGGCGCGAACGCGCCGCGTCCAAGCATTCCCGTCAGGAAATCGTCATGACCGACATCAGGCTGCACGACACATTGACCGGCAAGAAGCAGGTCTTCACCCCCGGCAATCCGGAGCGGGTGACGCTCTATGTGTGCGGCCCGACGGTCTATTCCTACGCCCATATCGGCAATGCGCGCCCGGCCGTGGTGTTCGACACGCTGTTCCGCTTCCTGAAGCGGCGCTACGGCGAGACCCATGTGATCTATGCGCGCAACATCACCGATGTGGACGACAAGATCATCGAGGCGTCGGCGAAGACCGGCAAACCGATCTCGGAGATCACCGAGCATTATGCCGATGTCTACCGCGCCGACATGGGCGCGCTCGGCGTGCAGGCGCCGACGATCGAGCCGCTCTGCACCGGGCATATCCCGCAGATGGTCACGATGATCGAGGACCTGATCGCCAAGGGCCACGCCTACGCGGCGGAAGGTCATGTCCTGTTCTCGGTGAAGAGCTACGACAAGTATGGCGCGCTTTCGAAGCGCGACATGGACGACATGATCGCCGGGGCGCGGGTCGAGGTCGCGCCCTACAAGAAGGACGCCGCCGATTTCGTGCTGTGGAAGCCCGCCAAAGATGGCGAGCCGGGCTGGGACAGCCCCTGGGGGCGCGGCCGCCCCGGCTGGCATATCGAGTGCTCGGCGATGGCCGAAGCGCATCTGGGCCAGACCATCGACATTCATGGCGGCGGACAGGACCTCGTCTTCCCGCACCACGAAAACGAGATCGCGCAGTCGGTGTGCAGCCATGGCGGCGCACCGATGGCCCGCTACTGGATGCATAACGGCTTCCTGTCGATGGATTCCGAGAAGATGTCGAAATCGCTCGGAAACGTGAAACTCGTCCATGAGCTCATCAAGACCTGGCCGGGCGAGGCACTGCGCTATGCGCTGCTGACGGGGCATTACCGCGCACCGCTGGATTGGACCGACGCGCTGATCGACCGGACGATGAAGTCGCTCGACCGGCTTTACGGCGTGCTGCGCCGCATCCGCACCGAGCCCGCCGCCGAGGTGCCCGAGGCGGTGGAGGCCGCGCTCGCCGACGATCTCAACACGCCGAAGGCGCTCGCCGTGCTGTTCGATCTCGCCGGTCAGGCCAATCGCGCCGCGAGTAATGAGGACCGGGAAGCCGCCGCTGCGGCATTGCTCGCCGGGGGGCGCGCCATCGGGATTCTCGAAATGGACCCGGATGCGTGGTTCGGCGTCGCCGACCTGCCGGCCGAGGAGCGGGAAACCATCGACGCGCTGGTCGAGGCTCGCGGTGATGCAAGGCGGTCGAAGGATTTCGCGCTGGCCGACACGCTGCGCGGCGAGCTTGCCGCGATGGGCGTCAGTGTCGAGGACGGTCCCGAGGGGAGCACCTGGCGGAAGGGGTGATTTCGTCGGGCGCTTTCTTGCCCTCCCACTTGAGGGGAGGGAAAGGCTTATTGAATTGAAAACGAAACCGTCATTCCGGCGAAGGCCGGAATCCAGAACAACCGTCAATCTGGACCCCGGCTTCCGCCGGGGTGACGATTGAGTGCTCCCTTCTCCCCTTTTGAAGGGGAGAAGGTGCCCGCCAGGGCGGATGAGGGGTTCTGCTCCGTAATTGAAGTCTGCGTGCGCCCCCTCACCCGGCGCTTCGCGCCACCCCATCTCGCCGCGAAAGGCTCCACTGGAGCCTTTCGTCCTTCGGCTCGAAACCCCCAAATGGGGGCGAGGGGAAGAACGTCCGACCGACTGCGTCGAAACACACCCATTCCGATTTCGTCACAATTCCCCTATATGCAGCGGTGACATGGGTGACGCGCTCTACTCCAGCGAGATCTTGCGTCTCGCGGCGGACATTCCGCATATCGGCCGGCTCGCCCGGCCGGACGGTTCCGCGCGCCGGGTGTCGCGGCTGTGCGGGTCGGAGGTGGAGGTGGAGATCACGCTGGAACGCGGCGTCGTTTCCGGCATTGCGCTGCACGTGAAGGCCTGCGCGCTGGGGCAGGCGTCCGCCGCCGTCCTCGCAAAACACGCCATCGGCGCGACGGCGGACGAGATTGCCGCCGCCCGCGACGGGCTTGCCGCCATGCTGAAAGGCGCCGACGCGCCCGCGGGCCGGTTCGCCGAGCTGTCCGTTCTTGAAGCCGCGCGCGGCTATCCAGCGCGCCATGCGTCGATCCGCCTCGCCTTCGAGGCGGCGGCGGAGGCCTGTGCCATCGCGCTGAACACGTCGACCGAAACCACGCTCACTTGACCGGGCCCGCGGCCCGCGCCCGCCGGCGCGGATCCCCGTGCGGCCCGAAACCGGCATTCCCAACCCCAGTACAGTGAATTTCCCGCCCGGTATGTGGTCCTGACCGGCAAGGCCCGGTGGACACGCCAACAGGCGGCGCTAAAAGGCAAGTCACGACCATGCGTTCGGCGAAGGAGCATGCGACGGGTTCCGGCCCGTTCGGCGTTATATTGATCGGGGCGCTCCGCCTCTATCAATGGACGCTCTCGCCCGTCTTCTACGCGTTCGGCGTCCGCTGCCGGCATGAACCTTCATGCTCGCACTATGCGGTGGACTCGGTGCGCGTTCAGGGGGCGTGGCGCGGCTTCTTCCTGGCGGCGGGCCGGGTCCTGCGTTGCCGTCCCGGCGGCACGTATGGCTATGACCCGGCGCCGGCGGAGCGCAAGGACGTGCCTTTCTGGGCGGTAACGCGATTCCGCGACCCGCCCCGACGCCCCGATGCGCCGCAGGCGGGACCAAGAGACGAGACGAGATCATGATTGAAGTGCAACTGCCCGACGGCGCAAAACGCGAACTCCCCGACGGGGCGTCGCCGATGGATCTGGCCGAAGGCATCTCGAAATCCCTCGCCAAGAAGGCGCTCTTTGCCCGCGTGAACGGCAAGGACTGGGACCTTGTCCGGCCGCTGCCCGGCGACGCGAAGGTCGAGCTGGTCACGCGCGACCAGCCGGAAGGCCTCGAAATCATCCGCCACGACACGGCGCACATCCTGGCCCAGGCGGTTCAGGAGCTGTTCCCCGGCACGCAGGTCACGATCGGCCCGGCGATCGAGGACGGTTTCTATTACGACTTCGCCCGCGACGAGCCCTTCTCCACGGAGGATTTCGAGGCGATCGAGAAGCGGATGGCCGATATCGTCGACCGCGACCTGCCCTTCGTGCGCGAGGTGTGGGACCGCAAGGACGCGATCCGGCATTTCGAGTCGATCGGCGAGACGTACAAGGCGGAGCTGATCCGCGACCTGCCGGAAACGGAAGAGATCACGATCTACCGCCAGGGCGACTGGATCGATCTTTGCCGCGGGCCGCACCTGCCCTCCACGGGCCGGATCGGCAAGGCGTTCAAGCTGATGAAGGTGGCGGGCGCCTATTGGCGCGGCGATCACCGCAACGCCATGCTGCAGCGGATCTACGGCACGGCCTGGGCCAATGAGAGCCAGTTGCACGAGCATTTGCAGCGGATCGAGGAGGCCGAGAAGCGCGACCACCGCAAGCTCGGCCGGTCGATGGGCCTGTTCCACATGCAGGAAGAGGCGCGCGGCCAGGTGTTCTGGCACGACCAGGGCTGGACGCTCTACCGGGCGCTGGAGAACTACATGCGCCGGCGGCTGCAGGCTGAGAACTACCAGGAAGTCAAAACGCCGATGCTGATTGACCGGACGCTGTGGGAGAAGTCCGGCCACTGGGAGAAGTTCGGCGAGAACATGTTCACGGCCCAGACGGAGGATGGCGAAGTCCTGGCGCTGAAGCCGATGAACTGCCCCGCCCACGTGCAGATCTTCCGTACGGGTCAGCGCTCCTACCGCGACCTGCCGCTGCGCATGGCCGAATTCGGTTCCTGCTCACGCTATGAACCCTCGGGTGCGCTGCACGGGCTGATGCGGGTGCGCGGCTTCGTTCAGGACGATGCGCACATCTTCTGCCTGGAAAACCAGATCGAGGACGAGACGAAGGCCTTCATCGGCCTTCTGACGTCGGTCTATGCCGATCTCGGCTTCGACGATTTCATCGTGAAGTTTTCCGACCGCCCCGAAACGCGCGCCGGCGACGACGCGACGTGGGACCGGGCGGAGAAGGCGCTGCGCGATGCCACGGCGGCCGCGGGCGTGGAGGTCATCCTCAATCCCGGCGAAGGCGCCTTCTACGGGCCGAAGCTGGAATTTGTGCTGCGCGATGCGATCGGCCGGGACTGGCAGTGCGGCACGCTGCAGGTGGACTTCGTCCTGCCCGACCGGCTGGACGCGGAGTTCACGGGCGAGGACGGGGCCAAGCACCGTCCGGTCATGCTGCACCGCGCGATCCTGGGGTCGTTCGAACGCTTCATCGGCATCCTGATCGAGAACTATGCCGGCAAATTCCCGATGTGGCTGGCACCGACGCAGATCGTCGTCGCCACGATCACGTCGGAAGCCGACGGCTATGCGCTCGAGGTGGAAAAGGCGCTGAAGGCAGCCGGGCTGCGGGCGCGGGCCGATCTTCGCAATGAGAAGATCAACTACAAGGTCCGCGAACACTCGCTCGCCAAGGTGCCTGTCATCGCCGTGGTCGGTCGCAAGGAGGCCGAGGAAAAGACGGTCGCCCTGCGCTTCCTCGGCGAGGAAGGCCGCAACCAGGAAGTGATGGCGCTGGATGCCGCCTGCGCCAAGCTGAGCGGTGAAGCCACGCCGCCCGATCTGAAGCGCAGCTAGACCGCGAAGGACGCATGACGCGCATGGTGAAGGGGCAGGCCCGCATGGGCCTCATTGCCATTTTGCTGTTCGGCCTCGCTTTCATCAGCGGGATTGCCGGCGGCTTGATGGTGGGCGGCTTCACTTTTTTCGCCGGCGTGCTGGGTTTCCCGGCACGCGCCATGGGGCAATTCCGAAAGGAAGCCCCGTGGGAGGCGATCGCGGCGGGCCTGTTCATCGCGTGGGCGTGCATCAGCTTCCTGTGGTCGCCCTATGACCGGCCGGATCAGGTCTGGAAGCTGGCGATCGGCGTGCCAAGCTATGCCGCCTTCGCCTTCGCCATGTCGCAGTTGGAGGGGCGGTGGAAGACACGCGTCGAAGCCGCCCTGCTGTTCTGCACGATCGGACTCGGACTGTTCTTCGTCGCGGAAACCATCACCGGCGGGGGCGGGACGATGTCGTTCAAGCTCGCCGTCGAGGGCGGCGCCGCCGCGGGCGCCGACCTGCAGGACCTCGTGAACAAGAGTCTCGGCCATGGGGCCGCCTTCCTGATCCTGCTCGCCGGACCAGCGGCCGCTCTGGCCTGGCGGGAGGGCGCGCCGCTGATCGGCCTTGTGATTGTCGCCCTGGCGGTCATCTCGGCCTTCGGATTCGCGACCGAGATCAATATCGTGGCGGTCGCTGCTGCGCTGTTCGTCGCCGCCCTCGCCTACTTCCAGCCGCGCGGCATATTGTCGGCTCTGTTCGGCCTGGTTGGCGGCATGTTCGTGGTGATCCCGCTGACCCTGCCCGGCCTGATCGGAGCCCTGCCGCAGAGCCTGATCGATGCCATGCCGACGAGTTGGGTGATGCGGCTCGAAATCTGGAGCTATGCCTCGGAACAGCTGCGCGAACGGCTGTGGACGGGCTGGGGGCTCGATGCCTCGCGTGTGCTGGGCGGCCCCGCCGAAGTGCGCGGGCTCAGCTTCGACCTTTTGCCGCTGCATCCGCATAACGCCGCGCTGAATGTCTGGCTCGAGACCGGTGCGTTCGGCGCGATGCTGCTGGCCTTCGCGCTCGTCATGATCGGCGGACGGGTGGCCGGCGCGCCGCGACTGTCGCGTTTGCAGGCCGCCGCGATTGCCTGGGTGGTCTCGGTCCACACCGTGCTGATCATGGGCAGCTATGGCATCTGGCAGGAATGGCTGATCGCCTGTTCCGCCGTCGCGATCGGCGGGTGCACCATGCTCGGCGCGCGGAGGCAGGCCTGATGGCGGAGGGCCGGATCAGCGTCGTCATGGTGACATGGCGGACGGGGCCGCATCTCGCCGAGGCGGTCGAGGCGGTGCTGGCCGCTCCCGATGTCGACGAATTCATCCTGGTCAATCACGACAACCCGCCCGACGTGATGGCCGCGCTGGAAACGCGCGCCGGCGAGAATGCGAAGATGACGCTGATCGACACCGGCGCCAATCTCGGCTTCTCGAAGGGCTGCAATATCGGCGCGAAGGTCGCGACCGGCGATTTTCTCTTCTTTCTCAACCCCGATGCCGTGCTTCCGGCGGGTGTGGCGCGTCAGATGGCGGAGACCGGCGAAACCGCGCATCGCCCGTGGATTGTCGGCGCACGCCTGCTCGACAAGAACGGCAAGGAACAGCGCGGTGCGCGGCGCGGTCTGCTGACACCGTGGACGGCGATGGTCGGATTTCTCGGCCTGCACCGGCTCGAACCGGTGTTCGGTCGGGCCTTCCACGACATCCACCGCGAGCGCGACCCGGTACCCCTCGGCCCGATTCGCATCGAGGTGACATCGGGCGCGGCATTGATGATGCGACGCGACGATTTCGACGCGCTCGGCGGGTTCGACGAAGGCTATTTCCTGCACGTCGAGGACATCGACCTGTGCCGCCGGGTTGTGGAGGCTCGCGGGCATGTCCTGTTCGAACCGCGCGCCGAACTTCTCCATTACGGCTCGACCAGCGAGGCCAGCCTGTTCCGCGTCGAGTGGAACAAGGCGCACGGCTTCCGCCGATATTTCTGGAAATTCTACGATCGTTTCCCGCAGCGCGTCCTGACGCTGATGGCGATCCCGGTGATCTACGGCCTCGTCGTGGCCCGGTCGGTCTATATCTGGCTGCGTGGCTGGATCGACGGCTGGTACCGCCGGATCAGGAAGCTCGACGCGTAGGAAAACCGCCAGCCTTGGCGACCATCGAGGCGATGGGGTGTTTCAGACCCTCGGCCTCGAGCCAGCGCGCCGTCTCGATCATCCTGTCCAGATCGATGCCGGTGTCGAACCCGGCGCGGTGGAGCATGTAGACGACATCCTCGGTCGCGACATTGCCCGTCGCCTTCGGCGCAAAGGGACATCCGCCAATGCCGCCGCAGGACGCGTCGATCACGTCGACGCCGGCTTCGACCGCGGCATAGATGTTCGCCAGCGCGGTGTTGCGGGTGTTGTGAAAATGCAGCCGCAGACGGGCGTCCGGTGCCGCCGCGCGGACCGCCGCAACGCGGTCGCGGACATCCCAGGGATTGGCCACGCCGATCGTATCCCCGAGAGCAATTTCCATCGCCCCGGCCCGGGCGGCACGGCCGGCCAGGATGGCAACGCGGTCGATCGGCACCTCACCGTCGAACGGATCGCCGAACGCGACCGAGATCGTCACGGAGACCGGGACCTTCTCGTCATGGGCCAGCACGGCGATGCGGTCGAACAAGGCGGCGGTTTCCTCCGGCGTGGCGTTCTGGTTCGCCTTGCCGAAGCCCTGTGAGGCGACCATCACGAAATTGACCTCGTCGCATCCGGTGTCGAGCGCCCGGCGCATGCCGCGCTCATTGAGGGCGAGGCCGATATATTTCACGCCCCGGTCACGCGGCACGCGGGCCATGATGTCGTCGGAATCGGCCATGGCCGGCACCAGTTTCGGATTGACGAAGCTCGCCACTTCCATGCGCCGGACACCGGCATCGATCAGACGGCCGATGAAGTCCAGCTTCACGCCGGTCGGCATCAGGGCGGGATCATTCTGCAGCCCGTCGCGCGGGCCGACTTCAACGATTTCGATGGGGCGGCTCATTGGCTGGCCTCCGGGCAGTTGTGCAGGCGGACGATCAGCACGGTCTCGTCGCCGCTCGAATAGTTGAAGCCGGGCAGTTCGCGCGAGGCGCAGACATTGCGATCAAGGGCTTCGAGCGCGGCGAGATCGTCACCGGACCGGGAGACGTCCTCGATCGTGATGTAGGGATCTTCGCCATCGGGCAAAAGGCCGGGCAGTTCGCCGAACTCGGCGAGCTGCGTGTCGGTGCCGAGCGAGAAGACGAGGCTGGGCTCGGTATAGGTCGACCAGACCGGCCAGTCCGGCGACCCGCCAAGCTCGGTGATGGCCGTTCGGGCGCGGTCTGCGAGATGGACATCGCTCGCCGACAGGGCCGCCAATCCGCGCGCGGCCACATGCCAGGTGAAGCCCGCCGCGACGCACAGGATCAGCGCGGTCAGGACCCGCCGGCGGGCCGCCTCGACCAGCGCCCCGATCGCCACGGCGAGGAAGACCAGCGCCAGGATGATGCCGAGCGTCGCGCCGGGGCCGTAGATTGCCGGCAGGGCGCCGATGACCGCGGCGAGCAGGATCGCCCCGAATGCCGCCAGCGCCAGCGAGACCCAGCGCGGCCAGCCCTTGAGGTCGCCCAGCGAAACGAGCGCCCAGCCTGCGAGCAGCGCCAGTGCCGGATAGGCGGGCAGAACATAGTGCGGCAGCTTCGTCGGCAGGAGTTCGAAGACCAGCCAGGTCGGGACGGCCCAGGCCAGCAGGAAGCGGACCGCCGGGGCGAAGTCCGTCTTCTGCCGCAGGGCCGCGACGCCTTTTGCGATGCCGGGGATCAGGAACAGCGTGGCCGGGAAGAAGAGCGCGGGGAGCAGCAGCAGATGATAGCCGGGCAGGCCGCCATGGCGCTCGTGGCCGGAGACCAGTTTCGGCCCCAGATCCTCGCCCATCGCCTCGCGCAGGAAGGCCCCGTCGGTCGCGAGCTGGACGGCGACCAGCCAGGGTGCGGCAATCGCAATGGCGAGCAGCGGGCCGGGCCACCAGGCGAGCGGTTTCAGCCAGTTCGCCTTCCGCTCCCAAACGAGCAGGGCAATGATCGTGAGGCCCGCGACCATGGGGGTGACCGGACCCTTGATCAGGATGCCGCCGCCGATCGCGAGCCAGAAAATCAATGCGGATTTGCGCCCGCCGCCCGTCCTCAAATGCGCCAGTGCGGCGATGGCAAGCGTCGTCAGCCCGCACAGCATGGCGTCGGTCTTGGCAATCCCGCCCTCGATGCCGAGCAGCACGGTCGCGGCGAACAGGGCTGCGCCAGCGAAGGCGGCCTCGCGCCCGACCACGCGTTGTCCACCCCAGAAGGTCGCGAAGGCGGCGAGCATCACGCCGAGCACGGAGGGGATGCGATAGGTCCAGATATCGCGCGCACCGGCATCCGAAATCACCGCAACCACGGCGGCCTGAAGCCAGTGGATGCCGACCGGCTTCTTGTGGCGCGGCTCGTCCTGAAACTCGATGCGGACGAGATCGCCGGTTTCCAGCATCTGGGCCGTCGCCTGGGCGAAGCGGGATTCGTCGCGGTCGAGCGGCGGCAGGGTGAAGACGCCCGCCAGTGCACAGATTGCCGCGATCACGCAGACAATCGCCGGGGCGCGCCAGCCTTGGATCCAGTGCTGCATTTGCGGGTCCGCCTTCCTCGTCCTGCAGGAAATACACTCGCACACCTGCCGAAACCGGGTATGTAACGCGGAACCGGCTGCCGCAAGCCCGCAAGGATTGAAGACCGTGACGACCAACGCTCCCGACATCTCCGTCGTCGTGCCCGCCTATAACGAGGCCGGCAATGCCGCCAATCTCGCGCGCGAGATCGCCTCCGCGATGGACGGCCGCGACTATGAAATGATTTTCGTCGACGATTGCTCCACCGACACGACCCGCGCCGAACTGGTCGCGGCGAAGAGCGAAATGCCGACGCTGCGCGTCATCGCCCACCGGCACAATGCCGGGCAGTCGCGTTCGGTGCGTACCGGCATCCTGCATGCGCGCGGCAAGACGATCGTGACGCTGGATGGCGACGGGCAGAATCCACCCGCCGACATTCCCACCCTGGTCGATGCGCTGACCCGGGCGGATGCGCCGGAGGATCTGAAACTGGTCGGCGGACGCCGGGCGAAACGCCAGGATTCGGCGTGGAAGAAGCTGGCTTCGCGGGTCGGAAACGGGGTCCGGAAGCGCCTCCTGAACGACGATGCCGACGACACGGGATGCGGACTCAAGGCCTTCGACCGTCAGGCTTATCTGCTATTGCCCTTCTTCGATCACCAGCACCGTTTCCTGCCCGCGCTGATGAAGCGCGAGGGCTTCCGGTGCGAGTTCCGCGATGTGGGTCACCGGCCACGCGGGGCGGGAAAATCGAAGTACACGAATTTCGGTCGGCTTTTCGCCTCACTTGCAGACATGATAGGAATGATCTGGCTCAACGCGCGGGCCAGGAATCCGCGCGGGTCAGACGAAGTGTAGGGGTAACCAATGGCGAACACCGGAGATTCAGGGTTCTTCCTGGGCATGATGGCCGCTCGCCGCGCTCGCGAACGGCAGGGGAATACTTCCGGCGGGCGCCAATCAGGGGGTGGAAACGTGTTCAATATCTTTCCGAAGATGATCGTTCCGATCATCATTTATGCGATCGTGGCCTTCATCGCGGGCACGGGGTCGATGGACCATGTGCTGTTCACGATCCCGATGATGTCGACGCCGGACGGCTGGGGCCTTCGGACCGGGGACCTGCTCCTCGTCCTCGGCCTGATCTTCCTGTTCATCGAATTCATGGAATCGGCCGGCACCGGCGCGACGACGATCATCAATCACGCGCTGTCGATGGTTATCTTCGTCATCGCGCTGGCGCTCTTCCTGCTGGTCGGGCGTTTCGCGACGTCGACCTTCTTCATCCTGATGATGATGACGCTGATCGACGTGATGGCCGGTTTCGTCGTGACGATCGTGGCCTCTCGCCGCGACCTCGCGGTCGGCGACGGTGGTGCCTAGAGCAGAAACAGTAGCAGCCCTGCGGCCACGGTGGCGTCTATCGCCAGCGCCAGCCGCTTCAGGGTGATCGTCCGGGTCATAGTGCCCATCACGCGCGCCGCTCCCGAACCGGGGGCGGCGTTGCCGTATCGGCGGCCGGCTGGGCATAGGCCCGGGCATAGCGGCTGCGCTCGCTGGGATCGGCCTTCAGGCCGCGGCGGCGCGGCAGCGCCGACAGTGAGACAAGGAGCTCGCCGGAAAGCGCCGGAACCGGGGCGGGACGGCCGCCGGTTCGTACCAGGGAGAGGTGGGTCGGCGCTTTCCGGGTGTGGTGCTCATTGTCATTCGTGACCGTATCGACCGGCGGAACACGGGAACCACCGGTGGTCGGGACGTAGGAGAGAAGGCCACGAATCTGTGTCATGACCCCGATGTCGCAATCGGGATGCCAGTTGTTAAGGGGTCGTTAACCCCCGAAAACACACGGAATCGCACCGGAAACGGCACGATCCCGGCCATCGGGACCGGGATCGTTAAGATTTGCGTAACGATTTGGGACGGGCCGAAAACAGGCTTGGTACGATAATTCTTGAACCGATATAGGCTTGGGCCTATAATATTCACATGCGCTGGAAGGTCCGCTTTCACCGCGCCTTCGATCCGGAATTCAATTCACTTTCGGAGGCGGTGCAGGATGAGATCCTGTCACGGGCGCTTCTGCTGCAGTCGCACGGTCCGGAACTCGGCCGTCCCTATTGCGACACGATGAAAGGATCGAAGCATCCGAACATGAAGGAGCTTCGGTTTTCAGCGGAAGGCGGCGTGTGGAGATTGGCATTCGCGTTTGACCCGGATCGTGACGCGATCCTGCTCGTCGCTGGAGACAAGCGCGGCGCAAACGAAAAACGGTTCTACAAATCGCTTATCGCGACAGCGGATGCGCGGTTTTCTGACCATGTTGAAGGAAAGAGGAGAGAATGATGGGCGTCTCGCTCGACGAAAAACTCGCCGGCCTGTCTCCTGATCGGCTGGCCCGGATCAAGGACCGCGCTGAAGCGCTTGAAGCCGACTACGTCACGCTTCGCGCACTTCGGGAAGCCCGGAGCCTGACCCAGACGCAGCTCGCCGAGCGTCTCGGCAAGAAGCAAGCGACCATCGCCGAGATGGAAAAGAGAAGCGATCTGCTGATATCGACGCTGCGCGAGACGATTGAGGCCATGGGCGGGCGACTGGAGTTGAGTGTCGCATTTCCGGGAGGCAAGCCGCTCATACTGAAAGGTCTGGGTGACGAAACCTAGACGCGCGTCCGGTACCCTAGCTGCCGGCCAGCTTGTCGATCTTCGAGCGCATCGCCTCGAGTTCCTGCTTCAGGCTCTCGAGTTCGGACTTTTCGGCGGACGCGGCCGGGCGGGCTTCCGGTTCCGGCATGGTGCCTGCTGCGGGCATGCCGTCGGGGAAGGGCGTGAACATGCGCATCGCCTGCTGGAAGATTTCGATATTCCGGCGGGTCTGGCCTTCCATCATCTGCATCATGGTGCCGGGCGAGCCCATCGCCTCGAGGAAGTTCTCGCGCAGACGCTCCTGCTCCTCGGCGAAATTGTTCATCGTCATCTGCAGGTAGTTCGGCACCACCGCTTCCAGCGCGTCGCCGTAATAGCTGATCAACTGCCTGAGGAAGGGCAGCGGCAGCATGTTCGCGCCATTGGCCTCCTCCTCGAAGATGATCTGGGCCAGTACGCCGCGGGTCAGGTCGTCTCCGGACTTGGCGTCGAGGACGACGAATTCGGCGTCCTGCTTCACCAGTTCGCGCAGGTGATCGAGGGTGACATAGCGGCTGGTCGAGGTGTCGTAGAGGCGGCGGTTCGCATACTTCTTGATGACGATGGTATCGCCCTTGGTTCCGGACTTGCTCATGGCAGCGCCCTTCCCTTTCCTTTTTGCATAGCGGGGTTCGCCAGAATCGAAACGGATCGTCTCGACAAGACATCGCGCCTGCTTCATTAACGATCATCGCGATCAAACACTGTTGCTGCAAGCGCGAAGACATCGCGGCGCAGCAAAAGGTGCAGCAAACCGGGAGTTTTCAATGGCGCGCAGGGCAGTTGTGACGGGTGGTACGCGGGGGATCGGGGCAGCGATTTCGATCGCGCTGAAACAGGCCGGTCACGACGTGGTCGCCAATTTCGCCGGCAATGCCGAAGCCGCCAAGGCTTTCACCGACCAGACCGGGATCGCGGCGCTGAAGTGGGATGTCGGCGATTTTGACGCCTGCGCGGCCGGTCTGAAGGAAGCCGAGGACACGCTCGGCGGCGGCATCGACATCGTCGTGAACAATGCCGGCATCACCCGCGACGGCATGTTCCACAAGATGACGCCGGAAGCCTGGAATGACGTGATCCGCGTCGATCTCACCTCGCTGTTCAACATGTCGCGTCCGGTGATCGACGGGATGCGCGAGCGCGGCTGGGGCCGGATCGTCAACATTTCCTCGATCAATGGCCAGAAGGGCCAGATGGGTCAGGTGAATTATTCCGCCGCCAAGGCCGGCGTGATCGGCTTTACCAAGGCGCTGGCCCAGGAAACCGCCCGCAAGGGCATCACCGTCAACTGCGTTGCGCCCGGCTATATCGATACCGACATGGTCGCGGCGGTGCCGCAGAACGTGCTCGACCAGATCATTGCCGGCATTCCGGTGAACCGTCTCGGCAAGGCGGACGAGATCGGCAAGGCGGTCGCCTTCCTGTGCAGCGAGGACGCCGGCTTCATCACCGGGGCGACACTGTCCGCCAATGGCGGCCAGTACATGTGCGGCTAGTCGTTTGCGGCTGGCCGAAAAGACACGGTCCCGTCCAAAACTGCGCCGTTCATCAAGCTGCCAAAAAAGCGCCCTGATACCGGGTCAGACCGCGAAGTCATGACAGGACGTCTTCTTCGCGCCCTGCTCGTGTTCGCCGCCGGTTTCGCGACCGTCGCCGCGAGCGCCAGCGAGCAGAGCAACGCCATACGCGACCGGCTCGGCAACCGCCGCTCCGAGGTGGCCTCCGTCTCGCGATTCGAGCGCGCGGACGGTGAGGGCGGATTCGTGCTCGACCGCTCGGGCAGCGGCATCCTGTTCCGCTGGACGGATTCCACGGAAGTCATGGTGCTGTCCGCCCGGCGTGCCGCCGGCGGCGAAACGTCGCTGGTCACAGACTGGGGATTCGAAATCCTGCGGGTGAACACGTTCGGCGGCGCGACGCTCTACCCCCCGGACGTGCCGTCCGGCGTCATCGCCGACGCCTGGGAACCGGCCGGTCCGCTGCGCATGGGCAGCCGCACAGTCGAGGAAGTCACCGAACGTATCCGCTGGGCCGCCAGCGCGCTGCGCGACGAACTGGGACACGGCGTCCAGGTCGACTATGGCGCCGCACCGCGCGACGGCCTGGCCGTGATGTTCGAGGCGATCGACCTGACGGTGACGGGTATTCGCAAGGCACGCTTGCGCGACGAAACGGCGGCCAATGGCCTGGTGCTCGTCCGCTTCGTGGTCGGCGAGACCGCCGATGTCCGCTATTCCGGCACCGAATTGATCGTCGAGATCGATCCCGATGGCGGGTTTGCCGGCCGCCCGTCCTCGGAACGGATCGCCCACATCATCGCGGGCGAGACCCAGTCGAGCTGACATTCAACCCGGTTGTGGGCCCGGCTCCCAGCCCGGCTCGGCCAGCGTGAACCCCGAAAATTCGAAACCCGGCGCAACGGTGCAGCCGACGAGTGTCCAGTCGCCCCGGCTTTCCGCGGACTGCCATGCGCCTTCCGGCACGATGCCCTGCGGGCGCTGGCCGGCCGCGAGGTCGTTGCCAAGGTCGATTTCGCTGACCGACCGGCCGTCTTCGGAGATCCACAGCGTCATCGGCGCGCCAGCATACCAGTGCCACATCTCGATCGCGTCGACGGTGTGCCAGGCCGAGCGCTGGCCCTTTCGCAGCAGGAAGTAGATCGCCGTGGAGCGGGCGCGGCCATCATCGCCGCCGCGGTCGCGGAAGGTTTCACGAAACGCCCCGCCTTCCGGGTGCGGTTCGAGCTCTAAAAGCTCGATGATCTCGTCGGCGGTCATGGGGTCCCTTCAGAAATTGTCCTTGCGGCGGCGCACTTCTGCGAAGACTTCGGCGTCGCTCGCTGCGGGCATGTTCAGTGCCCGGCGTAGATCCGGGTCGGCAGCGCGCAGGAAGGGGTTGGCGGCCTTTTCGCGCCCGATCGTGGTCGGCACGGTCGGTTCGCCGCGCGCGCGCAGCGCCTCGACCTCGCCGGCATAGGTCTTGAGCCCGGCATGATCCGGCTCGACCGAAAGTGCGAAACGCGCATTGGACTGTGTGTACTCGTGCGCACAGTAGACGGCGGTCTTCTCCGGCAGGGCGGCGAGCCGCGACAGGCTGGACCACATCTGTTCGGGACTGCCTTCGAACAGGCGGCCGCACCCGAGCGCGAACAGGGTGTCGCCGACGAAGGCCACCGCGTCCTCCTCGAACCAGTAGACGACATGACCGAGCGTGTGGCCGGGCGTGTAGAAGACCCGCGCCGTCTTCGACCCCAGCGCTACCGTGTCGCCGTCGGACACCTCGACATTGATGCCCTCGATCCGCGCCCGGTCATAGGACGGCGCGACGATGCGTGCGCCGGTCATCTCCTTCAGCGCGGCGTTACCGCCGGCGTGGTCCCAATGGTGATGGGTGTTCCAGATCTGGGTGATCGTCCACCCGGCCTTGTCGGCCTCGGCCTTGATGCGCGGCGCATCAGGCGTGTCGATGCTCGCCGTCTCGCCGGTTTCGGGGTCGTGAACGAGAAAACCGTAATTGTCCTGCAGGCAGGGAAATTGCCGGACGAGCAGAGACGCCATAGGTAGAAGGCTCCGGTTGCGCGTGTCACCGCCCAACCTAGCATCGCCGCGCAGAAGGGCCACCGCCCGATTGGACAGGACATGCGACAGGACGCCGTCGAACTTGACCGCTTCTACGCCACGCGGCGCGGACAGGCCGCCGAACGGCTGATGCTGAACCGGATCGGCGCGCTGTGGCCGTCCTTTACCGGGCTCGACGTGCTGGGTCTCGGCTTTGCCACGCCTTTGCTCGATGGCCTGCCGCAGGGCGCACGGCGCATGGTGGCCGCCATGCCGGCCAGCCAGGGCGCGGTGATCTGGCCGCCGGCGGGCAAGTCGCGCACCGCCCTGACCGAAGAGGTCCGCCTGCCCTTCGCGGACGCGCAATTCGACCGCGTCATCGCCCTGCATGCGCTGGAGGACGCCGAATCGCCCCAGGCCTTGCTGCGCGAGGTCTGGCGCGTCACTGCCCCGGAGGGCCGGGTTGTCTTCGCGGTTGCCAACCGGTCCGGGCTCTGGGCACGAACCGACGCAACCCCGTTCGGCCATGGCCGCCCGTGGTCGCGGCGGCAACTCGGCGCGCTGCTCGGCGAAGGCATGTTCGAAGTGACCCACTGGACGCGCACGCTGTTTGCGCCGCCGTTTTCCTGGTGCTGTGGCCCGCGCGGCTCGGATGTGTGGGAAGCGATCGGCGGCAAGCTGTTTCCCGGCTTCGGCGGTGTCCTGATGGTAGAAGCCGTCAAACGCGTCGGCGGCATGACGCCGCGCGCCGTCAAGGTCAGCCCTGCACGGGTACGCGGACTTGAAGGCGCACCCGCCCCCGCGCTATCCCGCTCGCGATTTTCATCCAATCCTCGAAAGACCCGGTGATTCCATGCCCGTGACGCCCCGACCCGGCATTCTCGACATCCGCCCCTATACACCCGGCGCCGCTGACGCGCCCGGGGTCGCCAATCCGGTGAAGCTGTCGTCGAACGAGAACCCGCTCGGTTGTTCGCCGAAGGCAAAGGAAGCCTTCGAGGCGGCCTCGAAGAAGCTGAATCTCTATCCCGATGGCGGTGCGCGAAAACTGCGCGAAGCGATCGCCGAGGTCGAAGGACTGGAAGCCGACCGCATCGTGTGCGGCTGCGGTTCGGACGAGATCCTGCAATTGCTTGGCCGAGCCTATCTCGAACCCGGCGACAAGGTGGTCCAGTCCGAATACGGCTTTCTCGTCTACCGCCTCGTCGCGATGACGTCGGGCGCGCACTTCGTCTCGGCGCCGGAGACCGGCTGCCGGGCCAGCGTCGATGCGCTGCTGGAAGCGGCGGGCGATGATGCGGCGATCGTCTTCCTCGCCAACCCGAACAACCCCACCGGCACCTATCTTTCGGGCGAGGAAGTCCGCCGCCTGCGCGCCGGACTGCCCGAGGGCTGCCTGCTCGTCGTCGACGAGGCCTATGCCGAATATGTCGACGTGCCGGACTATGAAACCATGCTGCCGATGGCGCGCGAGCGAGACGACACCATCGTCACGCGCACCTTCTCCAAGATCCACGGCCTGGCCGCACTGCGTCTCGGCTGGGCCTATGCCGACCGGTCGATCATCGACGTGCTGAACCGGGTACGCGGACCGTTCAATGTGAACCTGCCCGCCATCGATGCCGGTATCGCCGCGATCCGGGACATCGAGTTCCGGGAAAAATCCGCCGCGCACAATCGCGAGCAGGTCGCCTATCTGACCCAGCAGCTGCGCGGCATCGGCCTCGAAATCACGCCGAGCGTCGGAAATTTCGTGCTGATCCATTTCCCCGAGACGACGGGCAAGACGGCGGCTGATGCCGACCGCTTCCTGACTGCGCGCGGACTGATCGTGCGGCCGCTCGTGCCCTACAACCTGCCGAACGCGCTGCGCCTGACGGCGGGACGGGCGGACGACAACCGCAAGGTCGTCGATGCGCTGACCGAATTCATGGCCGCCTGATCAGCCGCCGACGCGTTGCAGGTCACCGATCCGCACGGGACCAAGATAGATGCCGCCACTGCGCAGGGTCAGCGGCACCGCCGTGCCGCGCTCACCGCGCGGGGCGGACTGGGCCAGCAGCCTCAGTGCATTCTCGTTCTCGCCGCGCACCGTCCCGCTGGCGACCAGCACGTCGGCAAGCGCTTCGGGATCGAGCACGAAGAGGCTGACGCGGCCGTCAGGATAGCCGGCCGGATCGACGGTCAGCGATCCTTCGGCCCGGAAGGCGACCGAACCCCAGTCGATGCCCGATTCGGTAATCTCGACACGGCCGTCCGCATCGACCCACTGATCGGTGCGGGCTTCCCGGACCAGGTCGGACCAGTGGGTAACCGACAGTTCGAGCCGGACGAGGCCGATCTCCGTGCCCAATTCATCGACCAGCGCCTCGTCGAGGGCAACATTGCCCAGTGCGATGGCTCCGGCGGCGAGCTGGGTGTCGAGCGTGTCTTCGCCGGTGAGCTGGCTGATCAGGCGCAGATGGCCGACCCGTTCGACCGTGGCCGGCGGTCCGGACAGGGTCTCGATGCCGAGATCGTCGATCTCGATGGCGATCCGCTGCGTGCCGCCCTGCCCGGCGCGGACGCTGAACCGGGTCGTCTGCGAGGCGAGGCGATATTCGCCGCCCCGGTCGAATGCGATCGTCATCGGATCCGGGATTTCGACGATCCAGTGACTGAAGTCGTAGGGCATCGCCACGGCAACCGCCGAACCGGTCTGAAGCGTCCAGCCCTCGACCGCCTCCGGCGTTGCGACCGTGGCTTGCGCGATTCTGACCTCGAAGCGGAAGGGATAGCCGCCGACGCGCACCGGGGCGTGCTCGATCTCGTAGCCGGACTGGCGCTGCAGATCGATCCAGGCCAGCGCCGACTGGCGGATCTGGCCCTGCGCGTAGAGCCAGTAGGCGGTGTAGGCGACGAGAAGCACGATCACACCGATGAAGGGCAGGAGAAAGCGTACGGGCATGCCGCCGCGGCGGGTCCGGCTCATCGCTCTGTCTCCAGTCCGGCTTCGAGTTCGGCGGTGGCCGTGTCGATGCGTTGCTTCAGAAGCGCCATGAATTCCTCTCGCGGAAGGCCCGGCTCGATCGGTTCGAGGAAGCGAATCGTGGCCACGCCCGGCTTGCGGATGACGCCGCGCCCGGCCCAGAAATGCCCGGTATTGAGGGCCACAGGAACGCACGGCGCCTTCATCGCGGAATAGAGACCCGCGACGCCGGGTTTGAATTCATCCGTCTCGAAGGGCGCCATGCGCGTGCCTTCCGGGAAGATGAGGATCTGGCGTCCGTCGGCGGCCCAGCGCCGGGCATCGCCGAGCATCTTCCTGAGTGCTTTCGCCGCTGCGCCGCGATCGACCACGATATTGCCGAGCTTGACCGCGAACCAGCCGAAGAAGGGCAGGTAGGCGAGTTCCTTCTTCAGGATGATCGCCGGGTCGGGCAGGATCTGCCAGAAGGCCTGGGTTTCCATCATCGACTGGTGTTTCGAGGCGATCAGCGCGCCCCCCTCGGGGATGTTCTCCAGCCCCTCGACCTTGTAGCGCAGGCCGCAGATCAGCTTCAGCCCGCCGAAGACAAGGGTCAGCCAGAGCCGGTAATAGGCGCGGACCCAGCTGCGCGGGCAGAGCAGCAGCCAGATGCCGATCATCCCCATCACCAGGACGAGGCCGTACATCCATGCAACGAAAAGAAGGGATCGGATGAGGGTCATCGGTTTCGCGCGGCTCGGGGGTTGGCGGGATCAGGCGTGCGGGTTGGACACGCTGTAGCGCGCCCAGACCGCCGTGAATTTGAGATATTCCAGCACCCATCGGCGCGCGGAATTCACATCCGTCCAGGGCCGGGGGGACGGCACCGGATAAGCGACGAGCTCAACCTCGGGCATGCGCGCGCGCATCTCCAGCAGGCTGCGCGGCAGGTGGTAGTCGCTGGTCACGATCAGCACGCGGTCATAGCCGCGCTCGGAAACCCAGCCCGCCGTCTCGATCGCGTTGCCGGTGGTGTCGGCCGCCTCGCGGCCGAGATCGACGCAGCAGTCGAACAGCGGGGCGCTGGCGCCCATCGCCGCGCGCAGCTCGTCCGGGGTGACGTCCGGGTGGACGCCGGAGATCAGCAGTCGCGACCCGGCGCGGCGTTCGAGGAGTTCGGTCGCAACGGCCAGACGTCCCTCGCCGCCGGTCAGGACGATGATCGCATCGCCGCTTGCGCCCGTGTCGGGAGACAGGCGCGCGATATGGACGCTGAAGGCGACAAAGCCGGCCAGCAGCGCCCCCAGCACCAGGAAGGCACCAAGGCGGGCAGCCATCAGCAACGGGCCGCCGGAAGTCACTGGTTTACGCCGTCTGGCCATGGTCGCTTTCCGGCCCGTCCTTCGCGTCCTGTCCGATTATCCCGGTCATCATGGCAAGATACAGGCCGATCACCAGCGCGCCCGCAAGTCACTGGCGACCGCGAGGCGTGCCGACAATGCCGCGATCAGCCCGGCAAGCACAGGGGCCAAGAACAGCACGGCGCCGTCCCACAGGCTGAAACTCCACACCGGGATGAAGCCCTCGGACTGTCCCGGCCCGCCATAGGTCACGAGCAGGGCAATCGCGAAGGCGAAAAAGGCGCCGGCAATCCCGGCGCGGATTCCGAGCACGAAGAAGCGGCGTTCGAACAGCCGCGCGATATAGCCGTCCTGCGCGCCGACGAGGTGCAGCGCATCGACCACGGACTGGCGCGCCGCCAGCGAGGCGCGTGCGGCGAAGGCGATCACGGCGGCGGCGGCACCGGCGATCAGAGCGAGCAGGCCGAGCGCCATCAGGCGCGCGAGACGCGCCGTGCGCACCACCGCCTCGCTCCAGCGCGCGTGGTCGTCGACGCGGGCGGGGATTCCGGCGGCCTCGAGCGCCGCCGTGAGGTCCGCCGCCGTCGCGGGGGCCATCGCGGCCAGTTCGATGTCGACCAGCAGCGGAACCGGCAGGTCGGCGGGCAGGCCGTCCCCGCCGAGCCAGGGTTCGAGCAGGGCTTCCGCCTCGGCGCGGGTACCCGCCTCTGCCCGGCGCACACCCGGCAGGGCTTGGGCCAGCCCCGCCGCTTCGGCGGCGTCGGCCCCGGTGTCGCGCCCGTCAACGGGCAGGATCTGGACCGTCATGCGGCCGGACAGGTCGGCCATCCAGCCGTCGGCCACGGTCCAGGCGCCGCGCGCGCCCAGCGCGGCGAGACAGGCAAGAAAGACGAGAATCGCCGCCACAGCGAACAGCGGCCGGTCGCGCCCGGAATCGGCGGGCAGAAGCGGGGCGGGCTTTCCCGGCGCGGCGGGCGGACGCGGGTCTTCCGTCATGCGCTCGCCTTCCGGCGTCCGGTCGACAGCCGTCCGTCGGCCAGCGACATGATCGGCACGTCGAGCGCGCGCACGAGGGTGATGTCGTGGGTGGCGATGAGGATGGTGGTGCCAAGCCGGTTGAGCTCGGTGAACAGGCGCAGGAGGCGGCGTGCCATGGCCGGATCGACATTGCCGGTCGGCTCGTCGGCGACCAGCAATTCGGGCTGGCCGACCACGGCGCGGGCAATGGCGACACGCTGCTGTTCTCCGCCCGACAGGGTCTGGGGATGGGCGTCCATCTTGTCGCCGAGTCCGACCCAGTGGATCAGTTCGGCGACATCGTCGGCGTATTCCTTGCGCTTGCGGCCTGCGACGCGCAGCGGCAGGGCGACGTTCTCGAAGACCGAGAGATGATCGAGGGTCCGGAAATCCTGGAACACCATGCCGATTCGCCGCCGGATATCGGGCAGATCACTCCGGTGAAGCTTCGACGAATCACGTCCAAAGTGCCAGATCAGGCCTCTCGATGGCCGCTGAGCGAGATAAATCAGCTTCAAAAGCGAGGTTTTACCGGCCCCTGACGGTCCGGTGAGGAATTGGAAACTCCCGCGCGGTAGATCAAAGCTGATGTCCTGGAGGACTTCCGGTCCGCGCCCATAGCGCATGCCGACGCCGTCGAAGCGGATCACGCTTTCGAGCGCATCGTCGGCGCGGGTTTCGGGGGAGGCGGACGGCACGGGAATACTCCAGACACGAACAGGATTACGATGCGGTGAATCGAGCCGAGATGATACTGAGCTGTCCCAGTTGTGCCACGCGCTACCGCGCCGATGCCAGCACCTTCGGTGCGCAGGCGCGCAAGGTGCGCTGCGCGTCGTGCGGCCATGTCTGGATGGCGACGCCGGAAACCGATGCCGCCGCGCTGCCGGAAATCCGGCCGGCCGCCGAGACCGAACCGAAACTGCCGCACCGCGCCTATCGCGAAAAGGTCGAGCAGAAGCGCAAGAATGCGATCCGCACCGCCGCGGGCGGTGCCTGGGGCGGGCTGGGCGCGGCGGTGGCCGGCGTGCTGGTCTGCGCGCTGCTATTCCGGGCCGACATCGTCAGCGCCTGGCCGCAGGCCTCGAGCGCCTATGCCGCGGTGGGGATCGAGGCCAATCCCTATGGCGTCGCGCTGGGCGATCTGACCATCACCCGCGACAGCGAGGACGGCCTGCCGGTCATCGTGATCGAGGGCGCGATCCGCAATATCGACCGCCGCGAACGCACCGCCCCGGCCTTGCGCGCGGCGCTGTTGAACGGCGAAGCGGCCGCGGTGCTGGAATGGACGGTGCTGGTCGAAGGCGGGCCGATGCGCCCGGGCGAGACCCGCACTTTCCGGACGCTGGTTTCCGACGCCCCGGCCAGTGCCGTGCAGGCGGAAGTCACGCTGGCCAGCCTGCCGGCCACGGAGCCCGGCGGGACACGCCTGGCCGATACCGGGCATGACGCCGCGCCCGCCGACCCTCACTAGTCGCTAGCCGGCGTAGGCGTAGGGTCCGCCGCGCTCCAGCGCCGTCTTGTAGGCCGGCCGTTCATGGATGCGCTTCAGGAAGTCGCGGATATTGGTGCGTTCGCCCGCGCCGCCCCGCGCGGCGGCGGTTTCCAGCGGGAAGCTCATCATCAGGTCGGCGAGCGTCATCGTCGCGCCCGCGAACCATCCCGTGGCGTCGAGCGAGGCGTCCCAGTAGTCGACATGCTCCTTGACGCGCGGATCGACGAAGCTGTCCATCGCCTTCTTCGCCACGCCCCTGACCAGCGGGCGGACCAGCGCCCCGGCATTGTCGGGCATGCGCGAGAAGATCAACTTCAGCAGCAGCGGCGTCATCGCCGAGCCCTCGGCATAGTGCAGCCAGTAGGTGACGGCGCGGGCCTCGGGCGTGCCGCGCGGCGGCATCAGCCTTCCCTTGTCATAGGTCTCGGCCAGGCATTCGAAGATCGCGCCGGTCTCGGCGACCCTGATGCTGTCATCCTCGATCACCGGCGACTTGCCCAGCGGATGGACGGCGCGCAGCTCCGGCGGGGCGAGCATCGTCTTCGGATCGCGCCTGTAGTGGCGGATCTCGTATTCGAGCCCGTACTCCTCGAGCAGCCAGAGGACGCGCTGCGAGCGGGAATTCTCAAGGTGATGAACAATGATCATGGGGCGGCGCTTTCGCGGTCGGGATTGGGTAGCCAGAGGCTAGTCGAGATACGCCGCATCCGGCCAGCGTCAAATCCGCGACGCTATCGCGACACCGCGAAAAGGCGTAGCCTGAACCGTGCCGGGGACGCCTCGTCCCCTGAAAGGGCAAAGCCATGGCCAAGGGTCAACAGAAGTCCAGCCGCGAGACCAAGAAACCGAAAGCCGAACACAATCAGAAGAAAAAGACCAATGCCTCGCAGCCGTCGCAGAAGACCGGCTCGGTCAGCGGCCTGGAGCACATGAAGAACAAGCGCTAGCGGCGGGCTATTCCGCCGGGCGGACATAGTCGCGCAATTCGAACCGCGTCAGAAGACCGGCGCGGGGCGGACACGGCTCGTCGATCGCCGTCATGGAAAATCCGTCCGGCAGATCATTGATCTGATAGGTGGCCGGATTGTCGCGCACGCAATCGGCCATGTCCTGCGAATAGAAGGCGGGCGGCGACACGTCCTGCACCGTGAGAATGCCGTCGGCGACGGTGTAGGTCTGGACCCCGGCGGTCACATTGCTCGCATTCACGGTGGTGATCAGATAGCCGTCGCCGGTGAAGGTCATCGTGATCTGCGGGTGAACATAGACGCCCGGAAAACCGTTCACCTGTTCGGCGCCGCGGCCGTGATGGTCGCCCAGCGCGAGCGATGACGTCAGCAGCGCCAGCGCGCCAGCGGTGATTGCGGTGCGTTTCATGCCGCCCCCTGATATCTCGGTCGCTCATGGTGCCCACAAGTGCCGCCTGTGTCGACCGGAAGCATTGTCCCGTCCGTTTCCTCCGGGAGCGGGGCGGCAAGCGGGAAGCGGTCGCACCGCTAGTGAACGATCAGCGACCGGTGGACGAAACCCGTCACCGGACCAAGTGGCGACTCGTAGCGCACCGCGATCCACCGGCCATCCGCCGAGACACCAAGAACGGACAGGCGTCCGCCCTGGGGCACCGTTGCGAGATGGTCGCTGTTCATCGTCGGTCCGGCGCGCAACCGCGCATTCGTGCGGGCGCGGAAACTGCCTGCGGCGGGGCGTCCGTCAATCGTGCCGTCGACAATCGGGAAGCCGTTGATCGTGCCGTCGATCACGCCGGTATCGGCCCACGCCCCGGAAAACCGGACGCCGAAATCGTCCGCTACCCGTTCGACCGTCGATTCGGCAAACCGGTCGAGCGCGAGATCGAGGCCGAGCAGCAACCCGCCCGCGACACAGGCCGCCATCAGGACGCGGGGATAAAAGAACAGGAAGACCGCGGACACGGCGAGGATCAGCACCGACGCGGTCACCAGGAAGGCGCCGTACCAGAAATCGGAATGCGCGGTGTCGAGGTCGATCTCGATCTGCATCTCGGTCCAGATGCCGCCGAACGTGTAATAGAGCACCGCCGAGAACACGATCGCGAACAGGCCGATCACGATACGCATGTTCCAGTGTTCCGCGCCGCCGCGGATATGACTGACCCAGGCCCCGGCATTTTCCACCCGAAGCAGGGTGCCGCGAAGGAAGAGCAGAAGCGAGAGCACGAGGATCGTCAGATATTCCGAGAGCATCGGTGCAATGGGAATGCGCAGGACGTCGATCCAGAAGAATTCCGACAGCCGTCCGATCTGGCGCGCGACATAGAGGAAGGCGGAAAAGTCATAGACGTGGTTGAAGGCCGACAGAAAGCCGAAGGCGCCGATGATCGACAGCGCCAGCAACCACCCGTTCGACACGGATTTCCACAATTCCTCGAGGAGAAACCCCATTCTCCCAACCCGTACGCTGTCCCTCGGAAAAGTTTATACAAAGCCTCGCGCCCGGGCGACTCCCTCAGAGGCGAATCGAGGACTCCGCCGGAACGGTTCGGGTTCGCCGAACGGGCTTTGCCGTCGCCGCACTCGCGGAGCCGGGCAAATCCACGAGACAGGCTGACGGTCCGTGAAAACTGCCGTTTCCCGGACGCGCGCAGCGCGATCCGGGTTCCAGACGATGTGACGAGATAGACCCCGGTCTTTGCTTCGCAAAACCGGGGAAGGTCGCGGATACGAGCCGCCCGTCGAGACGCCGCTTCGCGGTGCCTCAGGACCGTGCGGGCCGCTTCCAGACCACCGCAACTACGGCGACAACCGCTGCGGCGAAGGCCAGCACGCCATAGACCAGCACCGCCTGCTGGTCATAGGTCACGGCGTCCGCCGGGTCGAAATACCGGCCCGCCTCGTCATAGGGCAGGCGCGCCCGCAAGGCGGTCAGCGCGGCGAAGAGGATGGCCAGTCCGGCGAAAACCGCCGTGACCAGCCCCCGTATCACTCCCCCGTCTCCAGATAGACCTCGCCGCCCTTCGCGCGAAACTCCTCGGCCTTGGCTTTCAGCCCGGCCTCGATTTCTGATGGGTCCACGGCTTCGCTTCGCTCCGCCTTCGGACCGAGGGCCTTCTCCTCCATGCCCTTCTTCGCCTCTTCGGCGGTGGCGCCGGTCTTGCCGGCGGCGAAGTCGCGCACGTCCTGGCTGATTTTCATCGAGCAGAATTTCGGCCCGCACATCGAGCAGAAATGCGCCACCTTGTGCGCTTCCTTGGGCAGGGTCTGGTCGTGGAAATCCTTCGCGGTTTCCGGGTCGAGGCCGATATTGAACTGGTCCTGCCAGCGGAATTCGAAGCGCGCCCGGCTCATCGCGTCATCGCGCAGTTTCGCGGCCGGGTGGCCCTTGGCGAGGTCGGCGGCGTGGGCGGCGATCTTGTAGGTGACGACGCCGGTCTTCACGTCATCGCGGTCGGGCAGGCCCAGATGCTCCTTCGGCGTGACGTAGCAGAGCATCGCCGTGCCGAACCAGCCGATCATCGCCGCGCCGATGGCCGAGGTGATGTGGTCGTATCCCGGCGCGATGTCGGTCGTCAGCGGCCCCAGCGTGTAGAAGGGCGCCTCGCCGCAGACGGCGAGCTGCTTGTCCATATTGGCCTTGATCTTGTGCATCGGCACATGGCCCGGCCCCTCGATCATGACCTGGCAGCCCTTCGCCCAGGCGATCTTCGTCAGCTCGCCCAGCGTCTCCAGCTCGGCGAATTGCGCGGCGTCATTGGCGTCGGCGATCGAGCCGGGGCGCAGCCCGTCTCCCAGCGAGAAGGAGACGTCATAGGCCGCCATGATGTCGCAGATGTCCTCGAAATGGGTGTAGAGGAAGCTCTCCTTGTGGTGGGCGAGGCACCACTTTGCCATGATCGAGCCGCCGCGCGAGACGATGCCGGTGACGCGGCTGGCGGTCAGCGGCACATAGGCGAGCCGCACGCCGGCATGGATGGTGAAATAGTCGACGCCCTGTTCGGCCTGTTCGATCAGCGTGTCGCGGAACACTTCCCAGGTCAGGTCCTCGGCGATGCCGTTCACCTTCTCCAGCGCCTGATAGATCGGCACGGTGCCGATCGGGACCGGCGAGTTGCGCAATATCCATTCGCGGGTGTTGTGGATGTTCTTGCCGGTCGAGAGGTCCATCACCGTGTCGCCGCCCCAGCGGATGGCCCAGACCATCTTCTCGACCTCTTCCTCGACGGAGGAGGCGACGGCGGAATTGCCGATATTGGCGTTGATCTTCACCAGGAAGTTGCGGCCGATCACCATCGGCTCCAGCTCGCCATGATTGATGTTGGCCGGGATGATGGCGCGGCCGCGCGCGATCTCGTCGCGGACGAATTCCGGGGTCACGAATTCCGGGATTTCGGCGCCGAAATCCTCACCGTCGGCGCGGCGTTCGGCGGCGCCCGCCATGGCGGCGGCGCGGCCGAGATTTTCCCGCTCGGCGGCGTAGATCATTTCCTTGGTGACGATGCCGGCGCGGGCGAATTCCAGCTGGGTGACCAGATGGCGCTTACCCGCTCCCTCCCCTTGAGGGGAGGGCTGGGGTGGGGTGATCCCGTCCGGGCCGGACGCGGCGGCAGCGCCGTTTGCCCCCCACCCTGACCCTCCCCCGGCGGGGGAGGGAATCCTGCGCAGCGGACGATGCCGCACCGGAAACTCGCGGGCGAGGTATTTGCCGGTCGCGCCGCCATTGTCGAGCGGCGAGGGTTCGCGCCCCTCATAGGCCTCGACCCCGCCGCGTTCGAGCACCCAGTCCGTGCGGGTGCGGGCGAGGCCGTGTTCGACATCGATGCTGGCCGCCGGATCGGAATAGGGGCCGGAGCAGTCATAGACGCGCAGCGGCGGCTCGTTCGCCGTCGGGTGCAGCTCGATCTCGCGGTGCGGGACCTTCAGGTCCGGCGCGGCGGCGGGCGACGTGTAGACGCGGCGCGAGCCGGGCAGCGGGCCGGTCGTGACCTTCGGCGTGTCGAAGGCGTCTTGGGTGGTGGGCTTGTTCATGGGGGTTCTTTCGCAGTTGCGATCTGACGGGTACGCGAAGAGGCCCTACCCCATCGTCGCCCAGCGGACATTCGGGCTGAGGAGGGTCAGTTCGCCCTCGGGCGTGTAGCCGATCTCGGCGCGGTACATGACGCTGCGCGGGCCGTCCTCACTGCCGTCGGGCTCGGCGACGGTCAGCAAGCAGTTCATCGCGCTCTGGTCGCTGCTGGTCCAGGCGCATTCGGAACTGGCGACATAACCGTCCAGCGTGTCGGGGAAATCCCAGAATTGCTGGCCCGCCGGTTCACCCGTGTGCCAGTCGGACGGGATGATGGCCGCCTCGTTCGCCAGCAGGAAGGCGTGCAGGGTCTGCGCGTCCGGCGCGTTCAGGACCGCCTGCATCTGCGGCATCGCATCGGATCCGCCGGTCTCGGGCGCGGCGGTTTCGGGTGCCGCAGATTCGGGCGCCGCGGTTTCAGCCGTCACGGCCTCGTCGGCGGGCGGCGTGCAGGCTGCGGCCACGAGGGCAAGGGCGGCAATACTGGCAAAGCGAAGCATGTCTCTCTCCTGTCCCGACGCCGGCATGATCCGGATCCGGTTGTAAGGGTGGCCAGGGCGGCGTCAGCCCGGGTCTCAGCCACCTGCCGGCGGCCCCCCTCGGATGCGGCGCGACACTGACCGAGACGGCGCGCGCTGGCAAGGGGCGTTCACCCCGGTTTCATGACTCCGGCGCCAGACTTCGCCGCAGACCGGGAGTGACCATGATCGAAATCCTGACTGCCCTCACCCTGCTGGCCGCCGGTGACGGCGCCGCAGCGGACCGGCTGGAGAATGGCCGCTATGCCGCGCTCGGCGCGGACGGGGTTCCGCTCTGTAATGACGACAACGCTGATCATTTCGATCTTCATGCGCTGGACGCGCCGCCACATGCGCGCTCGCCCAATCTCGGAACCTTCGGATTCCGGATCGGGGACGAGGCGGGCGACTACATCCTGCACACCCCGCCGCGCCTGGCCGCACTCTCCGGGGACGGAATGCGCCGGGCCCGGCTTCAGGGCGGACAGGTCCACACCGCCGGGGTCGAAATCGGCGGCGTCACCAGCGGCCAGACGATCGGCACCTTCACCGCCGCAATCGCCGTCGATGCGGACGGCCGGGTGTGGATCGAGGTGATGGGGTTCGAGGCCGAACGCTGGGGCCGGGAAGCGGTGGTCCATGTCGCCGAGGGCGAGGCCGCCGGTCCGTTCGGATATTGCGGCGGTTAGGCGATCACAGGTTATTGCGGCGGGTCGTCCGGCCGGGGTAAGGATCAGGAAACGGGAGGTTGCATGTCATGATGATACTCGCATTGGCCGCATTGTCATTGACCGCCCAGGACGCGGAGGCCGGGCCCGCCCCGCTGCTGCCTGATGGCCGCTATGTCGAGGACATGGCCGAAGGCGATGCCTGCGCCGCCGAAGGCCGCCGCTATTTCACACTGATCGCCGGGGACCCGCGGGACAGCGCCGACCGGGGCCGGATCCGTGCCGACTTCGGCACCGGCCCGATCGACATGGCGTTGTCGATGACGTCGATGCACCCGCAGGAACTCGCGGACGGTGAAATCCGGGGCATCGGCGTGGTCCAGGCGCGCGGCGGCGACAATACCCGCCTGGTGATGACCCTGCTGCTGCACGCGGACCAGCGCTATGTGGTCGGTCAGGTCGGTCTGACGGTGGCGGGCGGCGAAATGACGAGCGTCATTCGCATGGAGGATGATCCCCTGCCGCACGGAATCGCGCCAGACGGGACTGCGCTTGAATCCTTTGTGTACTGCGGCACAGAATAGGCGCGCTTTCGCGACGAGTGCCGAAAATGACAACACCAACGCGTCCGTCTTTCTCCCCCCGCCTGCGGGGGGAGTGCCCCGGATCAGTTCCGGGGCGAGGGGGGGAATGTCCCCCCTCCGTCAGCTGCGCTGACACCTCCCCCGTAAACCGGGGAGGAAAACGGTTGATCGCGATCCTTCTGGCCGCTGCCACCCTTGCCGCGCCGGCCCTGGCGCAGGAGGACACGGGCGGGCGTTTCCCGAACGGACGGCCGATGCTGGCAGAGGGGCGTTATGCCGAGTGGCCGGGCGATGGGAGCAATCCCTGCACGACCGGCACGCCGCGCAGCTTCCGCCTCGTCCCGGGCGATGCGGCAATTCCCGGGGACATGGGGCGTATCGTGATCGATCTGGGCTCCGGTCCGGCGGAATTCGCGCTGATCAGCGCCGAGCTTCAGGACACGCCGATCCAGGTCTGGGATCTCGCCGGGCTGGCGACGATCGATGCCGCCGACGCGGCGGGCACGCGGCTGACCGCGCTGATGTATTTCCGCAATGACGGGCGCACGGATCTGGTCGATGCGCGAACCACCTCGCCCGAGAGCCAGGGCGAGGTGATGGTGCGCATGCAGCAGAACCCGGAACCGCACGGCGTCCTGGCCGACGGGACAACGCTCAATCCCTTCGTGTGGTGCGGAAGGGAGTGAAGGCGTCTACCCCAGAAACGGATCGGTCATCAGGATGACGTCCTCGCGTTCCGGGCTGGTGGAGAGCATGGCGACGGGGGCGCCGATCAGCTCCTCGACCCGGCGGACATATTTCACCGCCTCGGCCGGCAGATCGGCCCAGGAACGCGCGCCGCGGGTGGATTCCGACCAGCCCTTGTGGGTCTCGTAGACCGGCTTCACGCGCGCCTGCTGCAGCCGGTCGGCCGGCAGGCGGTCGATGATTTCGCCATCGAGCTCGTAGGCGGTGCAGATCTTCAGCTCGTCGAAACCGTCGAGCACGTCGAGCTTGGTGAAGGCGATGCCGTCGATGCCGCCGAACTGGACGGTCTGGCGTACCAGCACCGCGTCGAACCAGCCGCAGCGGCGCTTGCGGCCGGTGACGACGCCGAACTCATGGCCGCGCTCGCCCAGTTTCTGGCCGTCGGCATCGAGGAGTTCGGTCGGGAAAGGTCCTTCGCCCACGCGGGTCGTATACGCCTTGACGATGCCGAGCACATAGCCGACCGCCTTCGGCCCGACGCCGCATCCCGCGGCGGCCTGCGCCGCGACCGTGTTGGACGAGGTGACGAAGGGATAGGTGCCGTGGTCGACATCGAGCAGCGCGCCCTGCGCGCCCTCGAACAGGACTTTCTCGCCTGCGCGGATCGCCGCGCCGAGATCGCGCCACACCGGTGACATGTGCGGCAGGATGACGGGCGCAATGTCCTTCAGCTGTTCGATCAGATCGCCAGCCTGGAATTCCGGCTGGCCATAGCCGCGCCGCAGCGCGTTGTGGTGATGCAGGAGGTCGGAGACCTTGCGGGTCAGGCCTTCGGGGTCGGCGAGATCGACGACGCGGATGGCGCGGCGGCCGACCTTGTCCTCATAGGCCGGGCCGATGCCGCGGCGGGTGGTGCCGATGGCGCCGCCATCGTCGCGGTTCTCGCGCAGCGCATCGAGTTCGCGGTGCACCGGCAGGATCAGGGCGGCGGTCTCGGCCACCTTCACCGTGTCGGCGGTGATGGTCACGCCCTGTGCTTCGAGCCGGGCCTTCTCGTCGCGGAAGGCCCAGGGGTCGACGACGACGCCATTGCCGATCACCGACAGCTTGCCGCGCACCACGCCCGACGGCATCAGCGACAGCTTGTAGGTCTCATTGCCCACGACGAGGGTGTGGCCGGCATTGTGGCCGCCCTGGAAGCGCGCGACGACATCGGCGCGAACCGACAGCCAGTCGACGATCTTGCCCTTGCCTTCATCGCCCCATTGGGCGCCGACGACGGTGACATTGGCCATGAAATCGCTCCTTCGGGCGGGCGCGGAATCCCTCACGCAGACGTGACCTGCGGTCGGGGGTTTATCAGCCTAGAGTGAAAGCTCCAATGGCATCTGGGCAGGTGCCGCATGCATCACGGGGAGGCCGCCATGCGCCTGACAGTTTCGCTCATCGCCGCGCTCGGCACGGCCGCGGTTTTCGCGCCCGCCGCGACGGCGCAGCAAGGCCCGCCGCCGGGCTGTGACGATATCGAGGGTGCGCACGATTTCGACTTCTGGGTCGGCGACTGGAATGTCTACGGCCAGAATGGCCAGCTGGGCGGCACCAATCATATCGAGAAGCGCTCGAATGGCTGCCTGATCCTCGAGGAATGGACCAATGCCGGCGGCGGCGACGGGACGAGCATGAATTATCTCGACCCGACAAGCGGCCAGTGGCGCCAGATCTGGATGGGGTCGAACAGCTATATCGACTATTCCGGCGGCCTCAACGAGGCCGGCGCGATGGTGCTGGTCGGCGAGATCACCTATTTCGGCGCGACCGGCAGCCAGACCGCGCCCTTCCGCGGCACCTGGACGCCGAACGAGGACGGCAGCGTCACCCAGCATTTCCAGCAATATGACGAAGCCAATGACGTCTGGAATGACTGGTTCATCGGCCGCTATATGCGCCAGGAAGACGATCCGAACGCGAACTGAGCTCGCATCAGAAAACGCATCTCGGGCCTAGACTCCCGGTCCCTACTGTCTACCCCGGATGCGTGGAGCGCCGCGGCCCCCCTGCGGCGCTCCATTCTTTTCGGGCGACGGATCAGCCGCCGAAGCGCCAGCCGATCATCACGCCGGCATTGTCCAGCGCCTGGTTGCGGCCATTGGCCAGGATCTGGCCGTGCGAGATGTGCTCGTAATAGGTCCGCACGACGAGGTTCTCGGTGACTTCGAAATCGAGGCCGAGCGTGGTGTGGAACAGGATGTGGTTGCCCATCAGCGACCGGGTGGTGGCGAGGCGGATGCGGTTCGGGTCCGACGGCGGCGAATTCGGGTCGATGTCGGTGACGCCGTCATTATAGGTCAGGCCGAGGCCGAGAATGACCGAGACGCGGTCGTTGAGATCGCCGTCCCATTCGAGGCCGAAACCACCGAAATTGGTCAGGCCGTTGGTGTTGAACGAGCCATAGACATAGCCGCGCGGGTTGAACATCCAGTCCGGACCGCCGAGCGAGGGGGTCGCCAGGCCGACGGTGACGTTCGGGCCGTCCTCGACATGGTCGGAGAGGTCGTGCGCGGTCGCGCCGCCACGGATTTCCCAGCCTTCATTGTCGGCCAGGGCCGGTGCGGCAAACACCAGCGTTGCCGCGCAGGCGGCCAGGGTACGAATCATCACGGGCAAACTCCCCCTCGAAAATCGGTGCCGCACCATAAACCGGACGGCGGGTTTATGAAATGCTAGTCCGCGCGCCGCGCCTCAACATAGGCCCAGTCGAGCCAGGGTCCCAGCGCGGCAAGGTCGTCGGCCTCGATCGTCGGGCCGCACCAGATGCGCAGGCCCGCCACGCCGGAAACGTGGGGCGCCACGTCGAGCGCGGCGTTTTCTCGGTCGAGCAGGGACGCCATCTTGCGCGTGATCGCCCACTGCTCCTCCTGGCTCATCGCGGTGACGTCCGGATCGGCGAATTTCAGAGTCACCGAGACGGGCGAGCGGCTGGCTGTGTCCTCGACGAGGAAATCGATCCAGGGCGTTGCCGCGACCCAGTTCGACAGCACGGCGAAATTCTTCCGCGTGCGGGCGATCAGGGCGGCCAGCCCACCTTCCTTCGCAGCCCATTTCAGCGACAGGAGGTAATCCTCCGTCGACAGGAGGGAGACGGTGTTCAGCGTCTTGCCTTCGAACAGGCCTTCATTGAGGCCGTCGGCATTCTTCAGCTGCATCATGCGCGGGATCGGCCAGGACGGCGTGTACGTCTTGAGCCGTTCGATGGCGCGCGGCGACAGGATGATCATGCCGTGCTGGGCCTCACCGCCCATCGCCTTCTGCCAGGAGAAGGTGAGGACGTCGATCTTCGACCAGTCGAGCTCGAGTGCGAAGGCGGCGCTGGTCGCGTCGACCAGGGTCAGGCCCTCGCGTTCGTCCGGGATCCAGTCTGTGTCCGGGATCATCGCGCCGGCAGCGGTGGCGTTCCAGGTGAAGACGATGTCGGCATTCTTGCGCGCCTTGGAGAAATCGGGCGTCAGCCCGCCCCTGGCCTCGTGGACATTGGCGTCCTTCAGCTTCAGCTCGTCGCGGACATCCTTCAGCCAGCGTGCGCCGAACGTGTCCCAGGCGAAGACGTCAACCGGGCGTTCACCCAGCAGCGACCAGATCGCGGCCTCCATTGCGCCGGTGTCCGATCCGCCGAGGATCGCGCCGCGAAAGCCCTCCGGCACTTCCAGCAGCGCCATCGTCCGGTCGATCGCCTCGCGCAATTTCGACACCGCCAGAGCACTGCGGTGGCTGCGACCCAGGGCGGCATTCGACAATTGATCGAGCGACCAGCCGGGATGCTTCTTGGTCGGCCCGCAGGAAAAGCGCGGATCAAAGGGACGCAGGTGCGGCTTGGCGGTTTCGTTCATTGTCCGACTCCCTCTTCCGTCATTCGCCTAGACCCGCGCCGGAGGAGCGTCAAACCTTCTGCCGCGACATCGCATCATTTTCCGTCGTTGACCCGTTTTCGCCGCCGGTCCACACCCGGCGCATGTCAGAGGATTTCCGCGCCCTGTTCGACCTGCCGCGCGAGGTCACCTATCTCAATTGTGCCTATATGGGTCCGCTTCCGACCGCCTCGGTCGAGGCCGGGATGGCGAGCTATCGCCAGAAGGCACAGCCCTGGAATGTGAAGGCGCCAGGCGACTTCTTCACCGGGCCGGACGCCATGCGCGCCGAAGCGGCGAAGCTGTTCGGCGGGTCTCCCGAGAATGTGGCGCTGGTGCCGTCGGCGAGCTATGGCCTCGCCACGGCGGCGCGGAATCTGACCCCGGAAGCCGGGTCTGAAATCCTCGTTCTGAAGGATCAATTCCCGTCCAACGTCTATACGTGGCGGGTGCTGGCCGACCGCACGGGCGCGACGGTCCGGACGGTCTCTCGCTCCGCCAATCAGAGCTGGACCGAGGCGGTGATGGCCGCCATCGGGCCGCGGACATCCGTCCTCGCCCTGCCGCAGGTGCATTGGGCCGATGGCGGATCGCTCGACCTCGAAACGATCGCCGCCGAGGGCCGCAAGCACGGCGCGGCGCTGGTGCTGGACCTGACCCAGTCGCTCGGCGCCAAACCGTTCGACGTTTCGGCCATCGACCCCGATTTCGCGGTCGCGGCCTCATACAAATGGCTGCTCGGTCCCTACACGATCGGCGTGATGCACATCGCCGACCGGCATCTGGACGGCGTGCCTCTGGAAGAGAACTGGATCGCCCGGCAGGGGTCGGAGGACTTCGCCCGCCTCGTCGACTATGCCGACGGCTACGCGCCCGGTGCGCGGCGGTTCGACATGGGCGAGCGCAGCGGCTTCCAGCTTGTCCCCGCTGCGACGGCCTCGGTCAAACTCCTGAACTCCGTCGGCGTCGGCCGGATCGCGGACACGCTCCGGGGGACGACGTCCGCCCTCGCCGACTCCGTCCGTGCCCTCGGCGTGAAGGACGACGTGCCGGACCGGGCCGACCACTATCTCTGTCTTTCGCTTCCCGCCGATGCGCCGGCCGATCTCGCGGCGCGTCTCGGCGCTTCGGGCGTCCATGTCTCGCAGCGCGGCGACCGGCTGCGCGTGACGCCGCATCTCTATAATGACGAAGATGATGTCCGGCGTTTCGCAGATGCGATGAAGGCGGCGCTGAGATGAGCCCGCTGCGCGCCGCCGGACCGAAGGAATGGGCGCTTCTGGGCGTGCTCGCCGCGACGTGGGGCACGGCCTTCGCCTTCATCAGTTTCGCGCTCGACGCCGCCCCGCCGGGCGCGCTGGCCTTCGCGCGGCTGGCGCTGGCCGCGATCATGCTGACCGTATGGGCCTATGCCATCGGCGAAAAACTGCCCGGATTCAAGGACAAGCGATGGCTGTGGTTCATCGCGCTCGGCCTGTTCGGCAATGCCCTGCCCTTCACGCTCATCCCTTGGGGGCAGCAATTCATCCCGTCGGCGGTGGCCGGCATCCTCCTCGCCTTCATGCCGCTGATGACCGTCGCCATGGCGCACGTCTTCACTGACGAGAAGATGACGAAGATCACCACTCTGGGCTTCGGCGTCGGCTTTGCCGGCGTGGTGGTTCTGATCGGCCCCGCGGCCCTCGGCGGGCTCGTCGCGGGGGATTTCGTCGCCCAGCTGGCGGTGCTGGGCGCGGCCCTGTCCTTCGCCATGAATGTGGTGATCGCCCGGCGCGCGCCGCCGATGCATCCGCTTGTTTCCGCAGCGGGAATGCTGGTCCTCGCGGCGGTCTGGACCGCGCCTTACGGCCTCTTGGACCTGATCCATCATGCCCGGCCGAACGCTGCCGGCTGGGCCGCGGCGCTGTGGCTGGCCATCGGCCCGACCGCGCTCGGCTCGGTCATCTACATGCGGCTGGTGACCACCGCCGGAGCCGGATTCCTGTCCACAACCAATTACATAGTGCCGGTCGTCGCGCTCGGCGCGGGACTGGTTCTGGGCGAGGCGATCGGGCTTTCCGCACCGCTCGGCCTCGTCATCATTCTGGTGGGGATCGTGATCGCAAGGCGCGGTCAGCGCGCGGCGTCGCGCAGCGGCCAGACGTGATCGACCGGGCCGTGGCCCGACCCGAATCCCGGTGCACGGACAATGGCTTCGTGCAGATAGCGCCCCGCCCCTTCGACCGCGTCGACGAGTGACATTCCCAGCGCGATCCGCGCGGCGATCGCCGAAGCCAGCGTGCAGCCCGTCCCGTGGGTGTTGGTGGTGGCGATCCGCGGGGATTCGAACACCCGCATTTCGGTCGCGGTCACAAGCACATCGTGGACGACCGGTCCCGTCAGATGCCCGCCCTTCACGAGCGCCGCCTTTGCCCCGGCAGCGACCAGCGCCCGGCCGGCCTCGGCCTGCTCGCCGACATTCGACACTGTCAGCCCGGTCAGCTTTTCGGCTTCGGGGGCGTTCGGAGTCACCAGCGCAGCAAGGGGAAGCAGCTCTTCGCGGACGGCGGTGATCGCGTCCGCCGCGAGCAGCACGTCGCCCGAGGTCGCGACCATGACCGGGTCGAGGATGAGTGGAATGTCCGCCGCCGTCTCTCGCAACACACGCGCCACAAGGCGCACCACGTCCGCCGTTGCCAGCATACCGGTCTTGATCGCGTCGGCGCCGATATCATCCAGCACGGCGCGCATCTGGCCTTCGATGATGTCGAGCGGAACGGGATGGACGGCGGAGACGCCCAGCGTGTTCTGCACGGTGATCGCGGTGATCGCGGTCGCGGCATAGCCGCCCGCCGCCGACACCGCCTTGATGTCGGCCTGGATGCCCGCACCGCCGCCGGAATCCGATCCGGCGATGATCAGGACACGTCCTTTGGCCCCGCTCCCCTTCATGACGAAATTGTTAGACAGACGCGGCACGTCTGACCAGTTCGGAAAACCGCAGTGTGGCCAAAAAGCCGCGCCTGCCACACGGTGAACGTAAATTTCTCCACCAGGGGTGGTCACGTCCGCCCGACAGGCGTAGAGGCAGCGCCCCGATAACGGAACGAGGTCCGCACCGACCCATGTACCAATCCTGAAACGCGCCGGACGGCTGATCGATCGTCCGACCCGCCATTGACCGAACGCCGCGCGATGCGGCCACCGGCATAGCGGGCCTCCACGATCCCGAAAGCCATTTCCGATGTTTCATGATTGATGGGAGAAGGGCCGACCGCCCTTCGGTGCCATGACCGACCTTGCTGAAAATACGCCCCGCACGCTGTCCAATCTGCGGGTCATCGCTTTCCTGATCCGCCAGTGGCGGCGCCGTCCGGCATTCTTCGCGACGATCATCGCCTTCACGATGACCGCGACGGTGCTCGACGTCTTCGTGCCGATCGCGGCCGGAGCGCTGATCGACGCGCTGACCAATCCCGACAGCAGCCACACGCACTGGGCGGCCTATGCGGCCTTCCTGAGCTTCGCCATCGGCGTGAATGCCTGCCGCCAGATCGCCATCCGCTTCGAGGTGCGCTTCTCCTCGGCGAACATGGCCGACATGGTGTCGGAAGCCTTCGCCAAGGTGCAGCGCTTCTCGCTCGACTGGCATGCCAACACCTTCGCCGGCAGCGTGGTCCGCAAGGTGACGCGCGGCATGTGGGCCTATGACGTGATCACGGCGACGACCTGGTTCGGCCTGATCCCCTCGGTCAGCGTGATGTACGGGCTTGGCCTCTACATGCTGTTCAACTGGCCCGTTGTCGGAGCGTTCTCGCTGACCGTCACGACGATCTTCGTCGTCCTGACGATCCTGGCGTCGACGATGTATATCCGGCCGCAGAACATCCGCTCCAACGCGATCGACTCGGAACTGGGCGGGGCCGTGGCCGACGTGGTCGGCGGCATTGCGACGGTGAAGAGCTTCGGCGGCGAAGCGCGCGAGAATGACCGGTTCAGCCGGCTGGCCTGGCGCTGGCGCGCCGAGGTGAAGAAGACCTGGCTGCGCTTCGTCAATACGTGGCTGATCCAGATCGTCGCCATCCTGTCATTGCAGGCGGGGCTGACGGGTCTCTTGATCCACATGTGGTCGAGCGGGCAGGCCAGCCCGGGCGATGTTGTCTTCGCGATCACCGCCTTCCTGCAGATGGCCGGTTACATGCGGCGCTTCGGCGAGGAGTTCCAGAACGTCCAGCGCGGTCTCGACGAGATCCAGGACATCGCCCTGTTCGAGGACATGGAGGTCCAGATCGAGGATGCGCCGGACGCGCCGGACTTCGTGCCGGGTGCGGGCGAGATCGTGTTCGACGACGTGACCTTCGCCTACGAGAACGCGGCCGGTGCGCTCTACGAGGACTTCACCCTGACGATCACGCCGGGCGAAAAGGTCGCGTTGGTCGGCCCCACCGGTGCCGGCAAGTCGACCTTCGTGAAGCTGGTCCAGCGCCTCTACGACGTGACCGGCGGGGCGATCCGCATCGACGGGCAGGATGTCCGCGAGGTGACGCAGGCGAGCCTCAGGAGCGCCGTCGCGCTGGTGCCTCAGGACCCGGTCCTGTTCCACCGCTCGATCGCGGAAAACATCGCCTATGCGCGTCCCGACGCCTCGATGAAGGAGATCCGCCGGGCGGCGCGGCTCGCCCATGCGGACGGCTTCATCACCGCCCTGCCCCAGGGCTACGACACGCTCGTGGGTGAGCGCGGCGTAAAGCTGTCGGGCGGTGAGCGCCAGCGCGTGGCGATCGCGCGGGCGATTCTCGCCGATGCGCCAATCCTGATTTTCGACGAGGCGACGTCCAGCCTCGACAACGAGACGGAGCGCGAGGTGCAGGCGGCGATGGAAGCGGCGACCGCGGGCAAGACGACGCTCGTCATTGCCCACCGCCTGTCGACCATCCGCGATGCGGACCGGATTCTCGTTTTCGAGAAGGGCCGTGTCGTGGAACAGGGCACGCACGACCGGCTGATGTCGGACGACGGGCTCTACGCCCGGCTCGCGGCCGTCGCGGCGGGGTAAGTCTCTCTAAATTCTCGTTTTCTCCTGCCGCGTGTGCTAGTCAGGCGGCAGGGGGAGACAGATTGATGACAGGTTTGCTGGCCGAGCTTCGCCGCCGCAACGTGTTTCGTGTGGCGGCGGCCTATCTGGTCGTGGGCTGGCTGACGCTTCAGATCGTCTCGTTGATCGAGGCACCGCTGGGCCTGCCGGACTGGACCGATACGCTGGTCATCGTTCTGATCGGCATCGGCTTTCCCATTGCCCTGCTGCTGGCCTGGGCGTTCGAGATGACGCCAGAGGGCATGAAGCTGACGGTTGCCGTGCCCGCAGAAGACAGCATTGCCTCACAAACCGCGCGAAAGCTGGATTTTGCCATCGTCGCCGGGCTGGTCGTGCTTGTCGGCGTCATCGTCTGGCAGCAATTGGCGAGCCCGCAAGCGGCAACCGCTCCTGAACTCGCGGCGCGAGCGGAAGCGGGCGAAGGCGCATCCGTCGCCGTCCTGCCCTTCGCCGACATGAGCCCCGATAGCGATCAGGCCTATTTCGCCGACGGCATTTCAGAAGAAATCCTCAATGTGCTGGTCCGCATTCCCGGCCTGCAGGTCGCGGGACGAACCTCCAGCTTTGCCTATCGGGGTCAGGACCAGGATTTGCGCGAGATCGGCAGTGCGCTGAATGTCAGCCATGTTCTGGAGGGCAGCGTGCGCCGCAGCGGGACGCGGCTTCGGATCACCGCCCAGTTGATCCGTTCCGAGGACGGTTTTCATCTCTGGTCGGAGACCTATGACCGGGAACTGACCGATATTTTCGATATCCAGGACGAGATCGCGGGGGCGGTTGCCGATGAGCTCGCCACATCGCTGGGGCTCGACAATGGTGCGGTCAGCGTTGCCCGAACCTCTGATATGGCCGCCTACGAAACCTTCCTTCATGCCCGCCAACTCTATCGCGACCGTGGTCAGGACAATCTTGAACTCGCGGCTGCCATGCTGACCGAAACGCTGGCGCGCGACCCGGAATACGGGCCCGGCTGGACTGTACTGGCCGGGGTGTATCTGGTGATGCCCTATTACCGTCAGGGCGACAGCGCACCGGCTCCCGAGCTTCGGATGAGATGGAATGCCCTGACCGTTGAGACCGCGCGCCGGGCAATTACGATCAATCCGGCCGACGCCCAGGCCCATGCCTTTCTTGGATCGGCGCTGGCCGAGAACTGGAACTGGGTCGAGGGGCTGGACATGCTGGACCGGGCCGTGGCCCTCGCGCCCAACGATCCCGACGTCCTCGACACGGCTGCTCAGATACTCGGAAAGGTGGGCTATGGAGCGGAAGCGCTGGCGCTCTCTGAGCGTGCTGTCGCGCTCGATCCGCAGGGGGCAATTTTCCTCAACACGTTGGGAAACCTGCTCGCCATACAGGGCCGGTTTGACGAATCGGACGCGCAATTCCGCGCCTCAATCGACATCGACCCGAGTCTGCGCTTCCCCTATGCGAACCTGATGTGGAGCCATGCCCGGGCCGGGGACATTGCCGGAACCCAGTCCGCGCTCACCACCTTGCTCGACCGTGGCCACCCGGCTCCGGCAGATGAGGATTTGATCGAGCCCTTCATCGCTGCTCAAACCCTGGCAGAGATACAAGCGCTAGCCGCCGAAAGCCGGGGCTTTGTCCGAACCCTGTATTCCTTGCTGGCGTCCGACATGGAGTATTTTTTCTCTCAGGTTCCGGTCGGGACTGCCAGCGGCCGGCCCACGAATTGGGCCAGCTACAACCCATTCTGGCAAACTTTCAGCGGCGAAGTTTTCGCCGATCCGCGATGGAAAGACTGGGTCCGCCGTGGGGGCCTGGTGGATCTTTGGAGGGCGCGCGGCTTCCCGCCGCAATGCCGCCCTGTGGGCGCGGATGACTTTCGCTGCGAATAGCGCTGCGTCCAGCTTTCCTGCATCCGATCTTTCTCCTTGCCGCATCCCTTGGGCAGCAAAGAGGGAGGACTGGATGAAAATCCTGACAGGGGCGCTGGCCCTGACGAGCGTGATGTCGGCGGGTGCGGCGGCGCAGTTCGGCGAGCCGGTCTATCACTATGAGGGCGAGATGACCGCCGATGTGGAGACCGGATTCGTCGATCTCGTCTGGCGGATCTCGGTGCTCGACCCGGACGCGGAGAGCGTCACCTTCCTGATCGCGCCGAGCCTCCAGAATATCGCGGTCGGCGGCGACGTGGCGCGCTTCGAGGCCGCCGAACAGGGGCCGTTCCAGGCCATTGTGATCGCACTGGAACCGTCCAGCGGTGCGGTGCGCACCATCGAGCTGGGGTATGACGGCGTGCTTTTCCCGGAACCGCCGAACAACGAAATCAATGCCGTTGCGCCCGACCGGGTGGAGTTGTCGGTGGACGGATTCTGGCTGCCGGTCGATGCGACGTTCCAGGGCTATCTGACTGCCGATCTGACGGTCGATGTCGGCGCGCCCTGGCTCGGCGTGGCGAACGGCACGGTCGAGCAGCTTCCGACCGGTGTGCGTATCCGCAATGACGATGCGTCACTCGACATCGCCTTCACCCTCGCCCCGGATTTCCGGGTGACGGAGGCGGACGGCTTCACGCTCTACGATCTGCGCGACACGGATGCGGGAACCGACCGGCTGATCGAGGCGGCAAGCTTCTGCTTCAACTATCTGGACCCGCTTTACGGGGAAAACAGCCCGCTTCCCGAGGCGCATTTCGTGATCCATCGCCGCAGCGAGAGCGCCTACAACCGGCGCAGCTACATCACGTTGACCGATATTTCCGACACCGAAGACCAGCCGTTGACCCAGTTCCTGTGCCATGAACTGGCGCACCACTGGAGCATGGGGGCGAATTTCAACACGGTGGAGAACTGGCTGAACGAGGCCTTCGCCGATCAGGCGGGGAATATGGCGGTGCGTGAACGGTTCGGCGAAGACGCCTTCATCGCGCGGATGAACCGCTACCGGGCGCGGATCGAGGGGCAGGAATTGCCGCCGATCTGGGTACCGGGCGCCACCGAACGGCCACCCTATATGGTCAGCTATCTCGCCGGTCCCGTGGCCCTTTGGGAGCTGGAAGTGCGTATCGGACGGCCGCGTTTCGCGGAATTCATGCGCCGCTACATGACCGACCCGGTCAACACGACGCCGGACCTGCTCGACATGCTCGAAGACGTCGCCGGGCGCGAGGACCGGGACTGGTTCGAGGATAGGCTGGGCCGAGCAACGCCATAGACCACTACCGATTGCCGTCCGGCCCGCCTTGGGCGAGACTTCACACATGGGGAGACTCAGGGGTTTCAGGGGATGGACGACAATCATCCTCGCCGGGGCCGCGCTGGCCGCGGCGGCCTTCGCGCTGGAATGGCTGGAATACCGCTTCTGGATGCGGCGGATGGGGATCGAGGTCTTTCTGATCGTCGTGGGTGCCGGATTCGCGGCGATCGGTCTGTGGACTGGCATGCGTCTGACCCGCCGGACCGCCCCCGCGCCCTTCATCCGCAATGACGCCGCCATCGCCGCGCTGGGCCTGACGCCGCGCGAGATGGAGGTGCTGGAGACGCTCGTCACGGGTGAGAGCAACAAGGCGCTCGCCCGCACGCTTGGCGTTTCGCCCAACACGGTGAAGACGCATGCCGCCCGGCTCTATTCCAAGATGGAGGTCTCCGGCCGCGTGCAGGCGATCGAAAAGGCGCGCGCCCTGCGGCTGATTCCGGCGCGGGGTGACGAACCGGGCGCCCCGCCGGGCGGTCACCCGGATGGACCCATTCGCGAAAATCACCCGACCGGGTGACGACGCGATCGGGCCGGGTGCCGATCGTGCCGGGGTCAGACACAGCGCGCCGTCGTCATGCAAGACGGCCAGGAGGGATTTCACATGACACGCATCATTCTGATCTTCGGCACCATCTCGGGCCTGATCGTTTCGGCTCTCATGCTGGGTTCGATTGCCCTGATGGGCGACGCGCACGGCGGGTCCGGCTCGATGCTGACGGGCTATCTGATCATGCTCGTCGCGCTCAGCTTCATCTTCGTGGCGGTGAAGCGGCACCGCGATACCCATCTCGGCGGGACGATCAAATTCTGGCCGGCTCTGGGCGTCGGTCTCGGCGTCGCGCTGGTCGCAGGCCTGTTCTACGTCATCGCCTGGGAAGTCTATTTCAACATCTGGGCGCGCGATTTCATGGACGTGTATCTCGCCTCGCAGATCGAGGCGCAGCAGGCGAACGGGGCGAGTGCGGCCGAGATCGAGGAATTCCGAGCCGGGATGGAGCCGATGATGGACCTCTACCAGAACTGGTGGTTCCGCATGCCGATCACCTTCACCGAGATCGCGCCGGTCGGCCTCCTGGTGGCGATCCTGTCGGCGGCCATCCTGCGCAATCCGGGCGTTCTGCCGCGGCGGGCCTAGCGATCGGGTGTCACATTAGGGTTGCATACCGCACGCATGGTTCTTCCCGGTGTCGCCAAGGGAGGAAGCACCATGCGTGCCTTGATCGCCCGATTGTGTTGCGTGCTCTCGCTCCAATTGCTGCTGCCGGCACCCCTGCTGGCGCAACAAACGGCCATCGATGATGCGCCTCGGCGCGTCTTGTCTCACTGGACAGGCGATATTCAGCTGTCGGGCGAAGCCCGCGAAGGCACGAATGTCGGGCGGGGCATAACCCTCAGCGGAAATGGCATCAACATCGATCCGCGCCGGATGGGCGGACGCCGCGAGGCCATCAATACGACGGTCCGGCTGCGCATCTGGGTCGGTGAAGACGGCATACTTTACGTTCAGGCGGACAATGACTGCACAGGCGCCATGTTCCCGGTGGACGGCCGTGCCCTGTCGGAGAGCGGCGGTGGCCGGTTCGATGTCGATTATGCCTATACCAACGCCCCGGCGCGGTGCACGGGTGGCGGACAGGTCTACAACCGGATACGGGAAATCTACTTGTACCGGACGGCCAATGAGGACATCCGGCTGCAATACTATTCGAGCTGGAATTTCACCTCGCCCTATCAGGGCCGGGCGGAAGTCGCCGGTGAGACCCTGTTGCGCGCCGTATACGAGACGGTGCAGCCACAGCGCCGGCCGAATACCTCAAATTCCGGTGCTTCGAGCAATGACGGGGTCTGGCTGCTTCTGCTTCTTGGCGCTGTCGTCATTGGCGGAGCGATGATGAACGCCTCGGGCAACTCCGGAACCGGCTATGACGACACGGACGGTGTTTGCACCTTCATTGAAAGTCCGATGAGGGACCAGTATGGTCCCATGCCGGTCCCCGATCCGGACGACCCTGATTGCCCCTGAATGCGAGGACCGGGACGCAAGGTTTTCCTTTCTTGTCCCCAAGCAATTGAAGAATGTGCTTAACTCCGTCCCGGGGGAGGCTTCGGGACATGATTCTGAGCCGCATTACGAAAGCCATCCGCGAACAGAACTGGTTCGCTGTGGCGATCGAGTTCCTGATCGTCATCCTCGGTGTGGTGATCGGTTTTCAGGTGACGGAATGGGCGCAGGCGCGCGCGGATGCGGAGCGCGAGACGCTCATGCTGACCCGGCTTCATGGCGAGGCCGAAACAAATGTCCGGTACTTCAGTCAGCAGGTCGAGGCCCGGCGGGACAGCGATGCGCGTCGGGACGTTCTGATCCAAAGCCTGCTGGCCGGCGATTTCGAGAATGTCGATCCCCGCGAGCTGGTCGGCGGAATTTTTTCGGCGGGGAACCTGCAGGAGCCCACACCCTCCCGCGTCGTCTATGACGAGATCGTCAGCGCGGGACTGACTTCGCGCATAGGCGATGAAGCGATGCGGATCGCGCTTGCGGAATACTGGTCGGAAATCGACAGCCTGCGTACGAACAATGATCGGCGACGGGAAGAAGCCCTCGCCTTTCCCCGATCGATTGCGGCTCAGGATGAGTTTCTCGAAATCGACTATGACGCCGACCACCCGCTGCGCCGCCGCTACTCGATAGATCCGGAAAGAGCGGCCCAGTCGGAGGATTTCATGGACTTCGTCTTTTTCGGGAACACGCGGAGCCGCATGTTGACGATCAGATGGGCGGAGGCGCTCGATAGAGCCATTGCCTTGTGCGAGGAGACGGCGCGGCTGACGGAAAGACCCTGTGAAGTGCCGGAGCTGGCCCCATAATCCTCGCCCGCATCACCCGCGCCGTGCGTGAGCAGAACCAGTTCGCCGTTCCTCTCAAAGGTACAGTTCAATGGGATGATGCGGAAAACATGCACGCCCGGGACGCAACAGGATAGCTGTCCGGTATAAAGGCTGTACTCAGCCTCTCTATTAATTTGGTGACACGGTGAACCGCAATGACGTAGTAAAACAGTCGGGGGGGATACCATGAAATATTTCATTCTTGTGCTGCTGAGCACGATTCTGACCGGCGCTGCCCATGCGCATCCGGATCACGCCGAGACCGGCATGCAACACGAGGCTGCGGCCATGGCGGCGGCTGCCGCCGACTTCCTCGTAACACTGGACGAGGATCAACGGTCCAGCGTGCTGTTTGACCTGAGCGACACCGAGGCGCGCGAGGGCTGGAGCAACCTGCCGACGACGATGGCTCCGAGGTCCGGGCTGCAGATCGCCACACTGAACGACACCCAACGCATTGCGCTGCATAGGCTTCTGGCGCGCGGACTGTCCAGCGAAGGGTATGGCGATGCCATGCACATCATGACGCTGGAAACCTATCTCCGGGCCGGTGTCGAAGCCGCCATCGCGGAACGGGGCGAGGACCTGTCCGACGAGGACCGGGAGCGGGCGACAAGCCGGATGGAGGCGAATGACCCGGAAAACTACTGGGTCCGGATTTTCGGCGACCCGGCGTCCGGCACCTGGTCACTGGTGCTTGACGGGCATCATCTGGCGGTGACGGCGACCGTGGTCGAAGGCCGCATCGCCTTCACGCCGGTTTTCCTCGGAAACAATCCGCAGACGATCCAGACCGGCACATATGCAGGCCGGCGCTCGCTTCAGCACGAACTGGACCGGGTGGCCGACCTGATGGCGTCGCTCGAAACCGAGCAGATGGATGAGCTGGTTCAGTCAGATGACACGCGGGACAGCGCCAGATTTGCCGGTCCGGACTGGGTACCGGACATGGAGGCGGCACCCGTGGGGCTGTCCGCCGCTGATCTGAACGCAGAGCAACAGATCATGCTGACCTATGCGATCCGGGAGTTCATCGGGACGGCGACGATGGCCGCGGCAGATGCACAAATGGCCCGCATCGAGGCGGACGGGCTGGACAACATCATGCTGGCCTGGTGGGGCGATTACACGGATCTGTCCCGGCGCTTCATGTTGCGCATCACGGGGCCCTCCCTGCATATCGACTTCACCCGCACCGGCAGAGAGGACCGTCCCAACCACTTCCACATCGTGATCCGCGACCCGTCCAACGAATACGGCTCGGACTGGCTGCGGACGCATTATGAAGAAGCGCATGCCGAAGAATGATCCTCGCCCGTCTCACCCGCGCCATCCGGGCGCAGAACTGGTTCGCTGTGGCGATCGAGTTCCTGATCGTCATCCTCGGTGTGGTGATCGGTTTTCAGGTGACGGCGTGGAACGCCGCGCGGCAGGACCGGGCGCTTGAAGCCGTGATCATCTGCCGTCTTGTGGACGATTTCGCGGTCATCGGGCCGGACGCCCGGCAGCATTTGAGCGATGCGCATCGCACGGCCGAACAGGCAAGCGCCCTGGTTCAGGCCGCACAGGACGGGCTCGATCTGGACAGTCTCGGCCAGTTTTCAAACGAGATGTTCATGCTTCGGGTGCCGCCCGCCGGGTCCGCCACCTATGCGCAACTGATCTCGAACGGGGATATCGGACTGATCCGGTCTTCCGAACTGCGCGCGGCGCTGACCGATTTCGGCGAGCATATCGAACGGCACCAGCGCGCGGGATCGGATCTGGCAAACGCGGTGTTCGATCCCGGCGCACCGGTCTTCGGTGCGGTCACCCTGACTCCGCCAGAGATCGAGGCGCTGGCCCCGTCCCAACGCGAGGCGCTGCAGGCCGTCATCGGCGGCGTCGACTTCCTGCTCGCGACACAGATGGTCGAACAGATGGCAACTGCCAGCCTGAGCTGGAAAACCACAACGGTTGAGAAGCTGGAGCGTGTCGAACGATCGTTAGCGAGTCACGCGGCGCATTGCGTGGAGGGGGCGACTCCATGATCCTCGCCCGCATCTCCAAGGCCATCCGCGAGCAGAACTGGTTCGCCGTTGCGCTGGAATTCATCATCGTCATCGCCGGTGTGGTGATCGGTTTTCAGGTCACGGCGTGGAATGCGGCGCGCGTCAATCAGGCGCGCGAAGCGGCCTATATCGAACGGCTGCGTGACGACTTCGTCGACATCGAGACCACGACGCGGGGCGGCATTGAATCCTACACCGAGATGTTCGAGGCCGCGGATCGCATCATGGCCTTCATCGAAAGCGGGGAGGCCGAACCGGCCGATGACGCGGCGTTCCGCAGTGATCTGTCGTCGATCCTGCTGGGGACGATACCGCCACCGCGATCGACCACGTTCCGGGAGATGGAATCGGCCGGTCAGCTGTCGTTGATCTCAGATCCAGAACTGCGCGAAATGCTGATCGAGATCGACGCCCTCCTGGCGCGATACGACCGGGTCTTTGCATTCGTTTTTACCCAGCAGGACCGCTACGGCGAATATCTCAACCGGTATCTGGTTTATCAGGACACGCTCGGCGAATCCGGCGTGCCCGACGTCCCCGGCGTGTCGCGCTATGATCTGGCCGCGATGCGGGCCGACCCACAATTCCTGCCCGCCATGTCGACACTGCGCCGGGGTCACGGATTCAACGTGTACTGGCTGCACTCGGTCCAGGCGGAGGTCACGACTCTGCGTGCCGAACTTGATGAACGGATTGCCGAATGATCCTCTCCCGCATCTCGAAGGCCGTCCGTGAACAGAACTGGTTCGCCGTGGCGATCGAGTTCGTGATCGTCATCCTCGGCGTGGTGATCGGTTTTCAGGTCACGGCGTGGAACGCACAGCGCGTGGCCAACGACCGGGCCGAGGTGCTGACCGCGCGCCTGATCGAGGACATGCAGGCCGAGCAGTGGCGCGTCATCGGGGTCACCACCTATTACGAACAGGTCGCCGACAACGCCCAGCGTGCGCTCGACACGCTGGAGGGCCGGCGCGAGACCGATGACCGCACCCTGGTGGTCGAGGCCTTCCGGGCCACGCAGATTTTCAGCTTTCCGGTCATCCGCACGACCTATGAGGAACTGGTTTCCACCGGGACGATCGATCTGATCGCCGACGACGCGCTGATCGCCGGAGCCATCGAATATTACGAGACCGGGCAGGAGGAGATCAGCTATCAAAATCCCGATCGCCCCTACCGCTTTGCCTTCTTCGCCCTCGCCGAGCGCGACCTTTATGACGCGCTGGCGGACACGTGTGCGGAGCCGCGCACCCTGACGATCGGCGACTATGACGCGCTGCCCGGCCTGCTCCTGTCTGCGTGCGAGATCGAGGGGCATGACGAGGCCTTCGCCCAAATCGCGCAGCGCCTGCGCACGAGCGACACGATCCGGCCCCTGCTGCGCCAACGCGCGGTCGAAGCGTCGCTCGAAAGCCGGTCCCAGGCCTATTGGCTGGACATGTTCAGGCGGATCCTGCCGCCGGTATCCGAATGAGTTCAATCCGGGGGGATGACATGAACCAGATGGTGCGCGGAGAGCGCTTCTTCTTCTTTCACAGCCTGGTGCTGTTCGCGATCGTCGTGACGGGCTTTCCGCTGCACGCCATCGTGAATGCCGACCATCTACCGCCGATGCGGCCGCTGCTGCACGTTCATGCGCTTCTCATGGGATTCTGGTTTGCGCTGGTCGTGGTGCAGACAGGGCTGATCGGGCGCGGCCAGTATGCGCTGCACAAGACGCTGGGCGCGGCCAGCCTGATCCTCGTCGCGGCGATGCTGCCGTCCGGAATCTGGGTGTCCTACGAGAACATGCTGCGGACCGGCTCGCCGCAAATCCTCTACGTGAATACGCTCAACGCGACATTCTTCGCCCTCTACTATCTGATGGCGCTGAACTGGCGGAACACGCCGGCTTTGCACAAGCGCTTCATGATGCTGGCGAGCCTGTCGCTGATGTTTCCGGCACTGGCGCGCGTCGGCTACGTGCTGGACCTCAACCCGTTTGCCGTCCTTCCGATGTGGCTGGTGCTGCTCTTCGCCTTGCCGACCTATGACCTGATCCGGGAGCGGAAGATCAAGCGGGCCACGGCCGTGGGCCTGATCCTGACACTCGTCTATCTCGGCATCGCCATCTCCATCGGGCCGCCGCCCGAGTGATGCGGAGCATTCCGCTCGAGGAATCGCGGCGCTAGTCTCGGGCCATACCCTTGGCCGAAGGATCCGGCGTGCCGCAATCTGCCCCCCGCCCGCTCATCATCGACTGCGATCCCGGCGTGGACGATTGCATGGCGCTGTTCGCGGCGGCGGCGTCCCCCGAATTCGATCTGATGGCGGTTTGTACGGTCGCAGGCAATGTGCGGGTCGAGACCTGTACCGCCAATGCGCTCGGCGCGCTGGCGCTCGCCGGCCGGGGCGATGTGCCCGTCTATTCCGGATGCCAGACGCCGCTGTCGGTCGAACCGGTCTTCGCCGATCACATCCATGGTGAGAGCGGGCTGGGGTGCGCCGTCCTGCCCCCGCCGCAGCGGGGTGCGGAGCCGGTCGACGCGGTCAGCTGGCTGATTGAAACGCTGCGCACGGCGGACACGCCGCTCACGCTCGCCATAACCGGGCCGGCGACCAATCTGGCCACCGCCCTGATGGAGGCACCGGACATCACGGCGGGGATCGCCGAGATCGTCGTCATGGGCGGGGCGGATCTGGAGGGCGGCAACATCACGCCGCACGCCGAGTTCAATGTCTATGCCGACCCCCATGCCGCGCAGATCGTTCTGGCGTGCGGCCGGCCCATTACCGTGATCGGGCTCGACACGACGCTGCAATTGCGCTGCACGCCCGCGCGGATGGACCGGCTGCGCGCCATCGGCTCACCGGCCGCGCACGCGGGTTGGGACATGATGGCGCACGTCAACGCCATCTATGGCGAGATCTATGGGGCCGAGGGCGCGGCGCTGCACGATCCGTGCGTCATCCTCTACCTGTTGCGGCCGGATCTGTTCACAGCCGAACCGGCGCGGATCGCCGCGCTGACGGAAGGCGAGATGCGCGGGCATAGTTCGGTGACAAGGGGCAGTCCGGACGCCAATGCGGTGTGGACGACCGGGATCGACGCGGAAGCCGCCTTCGACCTTCTGCTGGAGAGGATCGCCCGTTTATGAGCGCGCCCCGCATCACCGTCGCCGGATCGGTCAATCTCGACCTCGTCGCGCGCTGCGACCACCTGCCGGTGGCGGGCGAGACCGTGCTGGGCGGCGTGTTCGCGCAGCATCCGGGCGGCAAGGGCGCGAACCAGGCGCTCGCCGCGCGGCGGCTGGGTGCCGAGGTCGAGATGCTCGCCTGTGTCGGCAGCGATGCGAATGCCGAAGCCGCGCTGTCGCTCTTGCAGGCGGACGGGGTCGGTCTGGCAGGCTGTCATTCCCTGACCTGTGCAGCGACCGGCATCGCTCTCATCGCGGTCAGCGACAGCGGAGAGAACCAGATCGTGGTCGCGCCGGGGGCGAACGCGGCCTTCACCCCGGACTTGTTGCCGGACATCATCGACGGCGCGCTGATCGCGCAGCTGGAAATCCCGATCGAGACCGTTTTCGAAGCCGCGGCGCGTTGCACCGGCTTCGTTGCCCTCAATCTCGCACCGGCCGCGGACGTGCCGGGCGAATTGCTGCAGCGGGCGCATCTGATTGTCGTCAATGAGGGCGAAGCGGCCTTCTACGGACTGGACCGGTTGAAAGCGGCGGGCGGTCTGCTGGCCGTCACGCTCGGGGCGGCCGGTGCTGTGCTCTGTCGCGATGGCGCCGAGATCGCCCGGGCGGCCCCGCCGGACGTGACAGTCGTCGACACGACCGGTGCCGGCGACACCTTCGTCGCCGCGCTGACCGTCGCCTTGCTCGAGGGCCAGACAGACGCTGACGCCCTGACCTTCGCCTGCGCGGCGAGTGCCTTGTCGGTGACGCGCGAGGGCGCGCAGCCCAGCCTGCCGCGGCGCAAGGATGTTGACGCCCTGATCGCGGCGGGAAACACAGGCGCATGACCGACGCGATCGCACATCTCGACCTCAAGGATTTCACGAGCGGCGACACCGCCCGCCGAGCGGGCTTCGTCCGCCAGCTCATGGACGGGCTCAAACGCCACGGCTTCATCACGCTGGAAGGCCACGGCGTCGATACGGATCTGCTCGATGACAGCTATCGCCTCTCGGCGGCGTTTTTCGCACTGCCGGACGCCGAAAAGCGGCGGCATGCCGGCGCGCTGCGCGGCTATACGCCGTTCGGGGTGGAGCACGCGAAGGACCATGACGTGCCGGATCTGAAGGAGTTCTGGCAGATCGGGCACGAGGCGCGTCCGGGCGAAGCCGTGGAACACCCGAATGTCTGGCCCCAGACGCCGGCCGGGTTCCGCGACACGTTCGAAACCCTGTTCGACTGCCTGTTCGATACCGGCCGCGAACTCCTGAAAGCGATCGCGATCGGGCTCGACCTGCCGGAAGACTGGTTCGAAGCGCGCGTGAAGGGCGGTACGTCGCTCTTGCGCCTGCTGCACTACCCGCCCATCCCGGCGGGGGCCGATCCGCGTTCGATCCGCGCCGCCGCGCATGAGGACATCAATCTGATCACGCTGCTGGTCGCGGCCGAGGGGTCGGGTCTGGAATTGCTCGACCGGGACGGGCAGTGGAAGCCGGTCGAGAATGAGCGCGGCCATCTCGTCGTCGATACCGGGGACATGATGGCGCGCCTGACCGGCGGGGTGATCCCGGCGACCACGCACCGCGTGGTCAATCCCTCGGGACCGAATGTCAGCCGCTATTCCATGCCCTTCTTCCTGCAGCCGAAGTCCGACGTGGTGCTGGAATGCGTGCCGTCCTGCCGTGAAGCCGGCCGGCCCGAAGCGCCGGTTACGGCGGGCGAGTTCCTCAATGAGCGGCTGCGGGATATCGGATTGCCGGCGAGCTGACGGCATGCGCCAGCCCGGAGATTCTCAGTGACGAATGCACGTCCGGCGCTGCACTTCACTCCGTCCGTGACCTTCGCACTGGCGGCGCTGGCGATTGCCGCCTTCGCGGGCAATTCCCTGCTGACGCGTGCGGCCCTGTCTGGCGAGCTGATCGGGCCCGGCGCGTTCGGGACGATCCGGCTGGCCAGCGGTGCCGCGGCGCTCATGGTGTTCTGCCTGCTGACGCGCCGGGATATCCGGCCCCGGATCACGGATTTGCCCGGCGCGGCCGCGCTGGCCGTCTATACCGGCTTCTTTTCCTTCGCCTATGTCGCGCTCGATGCAGCATCGGGCGCGCTGATCCTGTTCGCCGCGGTCGGCGGAACGGTGACGATCGCCTCGCTACGCCACGGGGTGTCCGCGAGAGAAATCGGCGGACTGATGATCGCCTTTGCCGGTCTCGTCTGGTTGCTGCTGCCGGGAAGTGGCGGCGCGGCGCCCGGCGCGGCGGCCCTGATGGCGGTGGCCGGCGTCGCCTGGGGCGTCTACACATTGCGCGGGCGTGCGGGGGGCGATCCGGTCGGCCGGACGGCGCGCAATTTCGCGCTCGCCTGGCCCTTCCTGCTGCCGGCGATGCTGATCACCGGGTTCGACGATGTCACGGGGCACGGGATCACGCTCGCGATCGTCTGCGGCGTGATCACGTCTGCGGCGGGGTATTCGGTCTGGTATCTCTGCCTGCCGCGGCTGCCGGTCATTGCGTCAGGCAGCGTGCAACTGGCGACGCCGGCGGCAGCCGCACTGGGCGGAGTCCTGTTGCTCGGAGAACCGGCGGGATGGCGGCTGGCCGGAGCCAGCGCGCTCATCCTTGCCGGAATTGCCCTGACGTTGATCCGCCGGCGTCAGGCCGGTTCGATCACACCGAAGGCATAGAGCTTGTTCAGCGATTCCTGGGCCTCGCCCGCCTCCAGCATCGAGAAGCTGGCAAGCGATATCTCGCCGCCATCGAGCATGGCCTGAATCGCGGGCTCGGCTGAAAGCTTGAAGGTCAATTCGCCGCCCGCTGTGATCAGGACGAGCGCTTCCTTCTCGGCGTTTTCAGCCAGCCGCCAGGGCGCGAGTGCACGCAGCCGGAATTTCGCACCAGGCTGCATCGGGGCGGCCCGGCCGACGATTGCGCCGGCGGAATCGGGTTGGCGCGAGCGGATGAAGGTGTCGGTGAACAGATCCATCGCGCTGTCGAGTTCAAGCTCCTTGCCGAGCACGGCGACGAGGTCCTTGAAATGCGCGGTGGCCTTCGTGCGGTCGAAGTCGTCGCGGGCGAAGCCCGGCGGCAGCGAGCGGCGGAAGCCGGGGTGGTCGAGCGCAACCTCGGAAACAGCCTCGAGCATGAGGTCGGCCCAGGTCTTCACGATCAGACCGCAGGTGATGTGCAGCGAGTCGCCCGTCCCCGCGGTCGAAGCGTCGTGCACCATGCCGCGCGGGACGTAGGCGCAATCGCCCGCTTTCAGGACGAAGCTCTCGACCGGCTCGCTGATCTCGTGCTGACCCGACTGGAAGCCCTCGCCGCGATACGGATTCTCGATCGGCGTGTTGTAGAGACGCCAATGTTTCTCGCCTTCGACCTGCAGCACGAAGACGTCATGGTCGTCGTAATGCGTACGGAAACCCTGCGAGTTCGGCGGCGTCAGATAGATGTTGGTCTGCACGTGGCAGGACAGGACCGATTCCAGCGCGCGGCAGAAATCCTTCAGCTTCGCGTCCATCTGGTGCAGTTGCGGCAGGATCAGCGTCGCGCCATCGCGATAGAGATCGGAGATTGCACCACGGTCCGCGCCGCCGCCGGGAAACAGGAACTGGTCGCGGTGAACCGGGGGTTCGGCACGCGCCATGTCGACCTGGGCACCGTCGAGATCGATCGAGGCGAGCATCTCATCGATCCGAGCGATCGACAGCAGGTCCCGGTAACGATTCGGCTCGTCGCGTCGGACGATCAGGGCCTTCGCCTCATGGTAATTGGCGAAGAAATCGTCCCGATCGCTCGGTCCGATCACATAATCCAGCGGGTTCGCCCGCCAGGGCGCATTCTTCATGGTCGTCCGTCTCCCCGAAAACCATACTAAATGTAAGGATAATCGTCGTTGGATGTGATGTCAGGCGGCAATTCAGCGGGCTGAATCATGCCAGGATGAAGCTATTCCGCCGCGCGGGCCTGTCAAAGACCGGCGCGGCAGAATATCCGAACTTTCATGCTGTCAGCAGCGACGGCCGCCTCCGACCGGGTCCGCATAGGCCCCGGTATCGCTGTCGGTGCAGCTGCGGCGACCGCCGCGGCCGTTCCCGACCGGGTCAGCATAGGCGCCGGTGTCGCTGTCGGTGATGCCGGAATTGCCGCCGCGGCCACGACCGCCGCGTCCATTTCCGACGGGGTCGGCATAGGCACCGGTATCGTTGTCCGTGATGCCGGAATTGCCGCCGCGTCCGCGCGTGCCGCGGCCGTTGCCGACCGGATCGGCATAGGCACCCGTATCATTGTCGGTGATCCCGGAACTGCCGCCGCCGCGCCCGCCGCCAACAGGGTCATAGGGATCGCTGTCGGTCACGCCCGAGCGGTAGCCGCTGCCCCGGCCGTATCCCGCGGCATCGGCATAGGCCCCGGCGTCGGAATCGGTGATCCCGGTATAGTATCCGGTGGTGGCGCAGCCGCTGACGGCACCCGCCGCCCCGGTCGCAATCGCCACACCGCCGGCACGGGTCAGGAATGAGCGGCGGCTGAGCTTGCCCTTCTTGGCCATGACTGGCCTCCTTTGTCGCTGCGTCGCAGTGAAAAGCGGCGCCCCCTTTCAGGAGGCGCCGCCTTCGTCACTCTAGTGATCGGTCCCGCGGCCATAGCCTGCGGCATCGGCATTACTGCCGGAATCGCCGTCGGTCAGACCGGTATAGCCCCGCCGAGGCCCGCGGCCATTGCCGCCCGGGTCGCCCCAGCTGCCCGAGTCAGCGTCGGTGTAGCCGGTCCGGCGGCTGCCGCCGCGGCCGTTGCCAACCGGGTCGGACGGATCGCTGTCAGTGATGCCGGATGTGCGTCCGCCACGGCCATTGCCAACCGGATCGGACGGGTCGCTGTCGGTCACGCCCGAGCGGCGCGTGCCGCGGCCGTAGCCGACGCGATCGGCACCACCACCAGTATCGCTGTCGGTCACACCGGTGCGGCCATAGCCGACGCGGTCAGCACCGCTGCCGGTGTCGCTGTCGGTGCGGCCCGTGTAATTCTGTGCGCTCGCCGCGCCCGTGATCGTCGCCGCCGCGCCCGTTGCGACGGCCGTACCGGCCACCCGGGTGAGGAATGAACGGCGGCTGATCTTGCCTTTTTTCGCCATGGCTGAACTGTCCCTGTCTGATGAACCGGCTCAAGGCCGGCTCCCCCGCGCACGGAGCCTAGGTCCAGTGCAAGCACAGGGTCAATTGCAGAAGACCATTTTCCCTTGAAATTCCGCAAATTACCGCGAGTGGTTCGCAACTGCAGTGTGAATGCGTATTATTCTCAAAACATGCGGCAATAAAGACCGCCGAAGCGGTCATCTGCGCCCAGAATCGGGAGCCAAAGGAAAAGCGGGAGGCAGCCTGGCTGCCTCCCGCCCCCAAACCTGGCTCGTCAGCCGCGGCCGCGGCCCGCGGGGTCGCCGCAGGAACCGGAGTCGCTGTCCGTGTAGCCGGTGTTGCCACGGCCGTACCCGCCCGCGTCGGCGCAGCTGTTGCTGTCCGCGTCGGTGTAGCCGGTGGCAGCCGTGCCGTGATTGACCATATCGTTCGGATCAGAGTCCGTACGGCCGGTGCGGCCATTGCCTGCCGGATCGCTCGGATCGCTGTCAGTGCGGCCCGAACGCTGAATCGTCGCGGCACCCGCGACAGAAGCGATCGCACCGGTCGCCGCGACCCCGCCCGCAACGCGGGTCAGGAACGAACGACGGCTGATCTTACCTTTTTTCGCCATGATACTCCCCCTGCAAACCTTAATAGAGATCAAGTCCCTAGCGGCGCCAAGAAAGGGATTCCGAGTGCGGTGGTCAAGAATTATTCGTGAGAGTGCGAATTGCTCGCAATATTTTTCACTGAAATCCACCTGAGGATGCAATCTGCGACGGCCAAACCTGAGAACAACTCGCATTGTCGCTGCGATCACGCGATTGCGGGAAGCCGGACGTGGCGGTCTATGATGCGGCAATGACAGGCGCGATTCGAATACTGGGAATCGATCCGGGATTGCGGCGCACCGGATGGGGCGTGATCCGGGTCGAGGGCACGCGGTTGTCCTGCATCGCGCACGGCGTGATCGCGCCGCCCGCAAACGCAGCGCTTTCCGACCGGCTGCTCGCTGTCATGTCGGGCCTCGAAGCAGTGATTGCCGAGCACACGCCGGATGAAGCCGCCGCCGAAGAGACCTTCATGGCCGAAAACGCGATGAGCGCGCTGAAGCTGGGCCATGCCCGCGCGGCCGCCATGCTGGCGCCCGCGCGCGCCGGCCTGTCGGTCGCCGAATACGCGGCTCGGCTGGTCAAGAAGTCGGTTGTCGGAACCGGCGCGGCGGACAAGAACCAGATCGCCGCGATGATCCGGGTCCTGCTGCCGGGCACGGGCGCGAAGGCGGATGCCGCCGACGCGCTGGCCGTGGCCATCTGTCACGCGCATCATCGCGGCGCGCGCAAACTGTCGGGAGCGGCGTAAGCCATGTTCGCGAAACTCAAAGGCCATGTCGACGCGATCGGCGAGAATGACGCGGTGATCGATGTCCACGGTGTGGGCTATCTCGTCGGCATGGGCGGGCGGTCGCTGGCGCGGCTCGAACCGGGTCAGGCGGTGGAACTCCACATCGAGACCCAGGTGCGCGAGGATCTGATCCGGCTCTGGGGCTTCCTGTCGGAACGCGAACGCGCCTGGTTCCAGCATCTGCAGCAGATCCAGGGTGTCGGCTCGAAAGCCGCCCTCGCCGTGCTCGATGCCCTCGGAGCCGCCGATCTCGAAAGCGCCGCGATCCTCGGGGATGCGTCGGCCTTCTCCCGCGCCAAGGGCGTCGGGCCGAAACTCGCCCAGCGCCTTGCTGCCGAACTGAAGGACAAGCCCCCGCCCCGCGGACGCAGCTATGCCGCCGACTTCAAGGCGATGGACGAGGCGATGAAATCCGCCCCGCGCGCGGCTGCGCAGGCGGCCGACAGCGGCGGGCAAGACGGCGCGCGCGAGGACGCGGTCTCGGCCCTGCTCAATCTCGGCTATGGCGAAAGCGAAGCCCGCAAGGGCGTGGCCGCCGCTGCCCGCGCGCTCGGCTCCGAGGCCGGGGAAGGTGACCTCATCCGCGCCGCCCTCAAGGAGCTGGCGCGGTGACCGAAGACCGCCCCATCTCCGCCGAGGCCCAGCCGGACGACGCGCGCGACAAGGCGCTGCGGCCCCTCAGCTTTGCCGAATTCGTCGGCCAGCCGGCGGCGATCTCGAATCTGAAAGTCTTCGTCGAGGCGGCGCGGCGGCGCGAAGAGGCCCTCGATCACGTCCTCCTGTCCGGCCCCCCGGGTCTGGGAAAGACCACGCTGGCGCAGATCGTGGCGCGCGAACTGGGTGTCGGCTTCCGCGCTACCTCCGGCCCGGTGATTGCGCGGGCGGGCGATCTCGCCGCCATCCTGACCAATCTCGAACCGCGCGACGTCCTTTTCATTGATGAAATTCACCGGCTCGCGCCGGTGGTGGAGGAGATCCTCTACCCGGCGATGGAGGATTTCTGCCTTGACCTCGTGATCGGCGAGGGCCCGGCAGCGCGAACGGTGCGGATCGATCTGCCGCCCTTCACCCTCGTCGGCGCGACGACGCGGGCAGGCCTCCTCGCCACTCCGCTGCGCGACCGTTTCGGCGTGCCGGTGCGGCTCGAATTCTATGACGTCAAGGAGCTGACCGGCATCGTGTCGCGCGCCGCGCGCCGCATCGGCTCGGAGGCGACCGAGGACGGGGCGGCGGAGATCGCCAAGCGCGCCCGCGGCACGCCGCGCGTCGCCGGGCGGCTGCTGCGCCGGGTGCGGGATTTCGCCGAGGCGGACGGGTCGGAGATCATCGACGCGGCGGTGGCCGACAAGGCGCTGAAGCGGCTCGAAGTCGACGAGATCGGGCTCGACAGTCTCGACCGGCGCTACCTCAACGCCCTGATCCATCACTTCTCCGGCGGGCCGGTCGGGATGGACACGATGGCCGCCTCGCTGGCCGAGGCGCGCGATGCGCTGGAAGACGTGGTCGAACCCTTCCTGATCCAGCAGGGCTTCATCCAGCGCACGCCGCGCGGGCGCACCGCCACGGCGCGGGCCTATGCCCATCTCGGCCTCGATGCACCCAAGACACTTCAAAGCGGGTTGTTCGGGAAATGAGCCAGGCCCAACCTTCCTGCGGACAGTGGGATGCCGACAAGATCCATCGCCTGCCGGTGCGCGTCTATTACGAGGACACGGATTTTTCCGGCATCGTCTATCACGCGCGCTATCTGCATTTCTTCGAGCGGGGGCGGACGGAAAGTTTGCGCGCGCTCGGCATCCACCACAGCGAACTGATCGCCAGCGACGACCCGATCGCCTTCGCGGTGCGGTCGATGCAGATCGACTGGATCGCGCCGGCCAAGGTGGATGACGCGTTGATCGTGGAAACGCTCTACCGGCCCAATCGCGGACCGCGCCTGATCATGGGCCAGGCCATCCGGCGCGGCGAGCAGACGCTTTGCACAGCCGAGCTGGAAGCGGTGATCATCGATCCCAATGGCCGGCCAAAGCGCCCGCCGAGATTCATGATCGAGGCGTGGACGCCTGTCCTGACATTGCCCGCCGACTGATTCCGGCTTTGCCGACTCCCTCAAATCGCCGCAATCGGCCTGTCTTTCCGGGGTCGGCTCGAGGCTTGCATCGGGCAGGCGAAATCACGGCACTGGGGTGGTGTCTGGAATCGCCGGGTTAACCCTTTTGCGGTCAAAAGCCTGAGGCCGTATTCGAAAGCCGCGTTGAAACGAGGGGAATGGGCATGGAAGCCACGATGATCGAACTCGCGCCCGCCGCGCAAGAATTCGGATTTCTGGAGTTGTTCCTGCGTGCCGACTGGGTCGTCAAAGCCGTCATGGGCGTGCTGATCATCATGTCGGTCGCCAGCTGGGCGGTCGCCATCGACAAGTGGCTTTCGCTGCGTGCCGCACGGGGCAAGGCGAAGCATTTCGAGGAAAGCTTCTGGTCGGGCCGGTCGATCGACTCGCTGGCCGACGAATTCGCGCGCCGGCCGCGCGATCCGTTCAGCCGGGTCTTCGCCGCGGCGCTGCGCGAATGGAAGGGCGCCCGCTCGGGCGAGCGGGTCTCGAAAGCCGCCGGGGCGGAAACCTCGCGCGAGCTCAACCGGATGGAGGGCGGTCTCGGCCTGCTTGCGACCATCTCGTCGGCCGCCCCGTTCGTGGGCCTGTTCGGCACGGTGTGGGGCATCATGAATGCCTTCCGCTCCATCGCCGCCTCGCAGAACACCAATCTCGCTGTCGTCGCGCCGGGCATTGCCGAGGCGCTGTTCGCCACCGCGCTGGGCCTGCTGGCCGCCATTCCGGCGGTGATCTTCTACAATGCACTGTCGGCCAATCTGGCGGGCTATGCCGCCCGTCTCGAAGCCTTCGGCGACGAATTGTCCGCCCTCGCAGACCGCGACGAGGGCTAGGTCATGGCCGGAAGCATCAGCCGCAACGGGTCGAACCGGCGCTGGAAGCCGCAAGCCGAGATCAACGTCACGCCCTTCGTGGACGTGATGCTTGTCCTGCTCATCGTCTTCATGATCACCGCACCGCTGTTGACGGTTGGGGTCGCGGTCGATCTGCCGGAAACCGAGGCCCGGGCCATGCCCGCCAATGAGGAGCCGCTGACGATCACGATCGGCGCGGACGGCGTGATCTATCTGCAGGAAACCGTCGTCGAGCTCGAAACGCTGGTGCCGCGGCTGCAGGCGATCGCCGGGGCGGGCTATGAAAGCCGCGTCTTCATCCGCGCCGACGAGAATGCCGACTACGGCTCGGTGATGCGGGTCATGGGCCGGATCAGCGCCGCCGGCTACGGCAATCTCGGCCTGATCACCGACCCGATCTCCCAAGGGGAATAGGGTTGCGCCGGGCGCTTGCCATATCCCTGGCGCTGCACGGCGCCCTGATCGTCAGCGGGCTGATCTATTTCCCGATGGCGGTGCGTCCGCTGTCGTCGGGCTCCATCGTGCCGGTTGATCTGGTGACGCTGTCGGACATCACCAATGTCCAGGCGCGGACGCCCGATCCGGTCGCCGAAACCCCGCCGCCCGCCGAGGAAATACCGGTCGAGACCCCGGCCGAACAACCCGCTGAAGACACGCCGCCCGCACCGGCCGAGAGCGAACCCGAAGCGGTGATACCCGACCCGACCGAAGCCGCCCCGGAAGCGGTCGAGCCGGAGGCCGAAGCCGAGCCGGAGGTCGAGGATACGCCTGCGCCGCGCGAAACACCGCGCACGCCGCCGCAACAGACCCAGCAACGCACCCAGTCCGACGCGCTCGATCTCGACAACCTGTCCGACCTGGTCAACCAGTCGCGCAACTCCCAGAATTCGAATTCCGCCGCACTGCAGGGCGACAACCAGCGCGGCGTCGGGTCGGGAAGCGCCGATACGGCGACGTTGTCGGATTTCATCCGCAGCCAGGCCAATCGCTGCTGGCGCAATTCACGCGACGCGCCGAACCCGGAACGGCTGATCGTGAACGTGCAGGTCCGCCTGAACCGCGACGGCACGCTGGCCGCCCCGCCGGTGGCGGAAAATGCCAGCCGCATCCGGGCGTCCGGCGACCCCTATTGGCAGGTCGCTCAGGAGCGTGCGCTGGCCGCGATCATCGATTGCGCGCCCTACCGCCTGCCATCGGAACAATACGCGCAATGGCGCCTTATCGATGTCACTTTCCGCAATGATAGTTTCTGACCGCTCGCCGCCTTCATACTCCTGAGGAGCCCGCCGACATGCTTCGCGTCACCAGCCCCCTCGCCGCCCTACTTCTGACGTTGATTCTGTCTGCCGCCGCGCTGGCGCAGCAGCCGCTGCAGGTCACGATCGACCGCGGCAATCTGGAACCGACCCCGATCGCCATTCCCGATTTCGTGGAGAACGGATCGGGCGATCTGTATGGCGCGGAAATCGCCGAAGTGGTCCGCAACGACCTCGCCTCCTCGGCCTTGTTCACCTCGGTGCCGCAGAACGCCTTCATCGAGAACATCACCAATATCGATCTCCGGCCGCGCTTCCAGGACTGGCGGATCATCGAGGCCGACGCGCTTCTGGCGGGCCGGGTGACGCAGCAGCCGGACGGCCGGCTCCTCGTCGCCTTCCGCCTGTGGGACACGCGTCTCGAAGAGCAGATGCTGGGCCTGCAATTCGTCACCGCGCCGGAAAACTGGCGCCGGGTGGCGCACAAGGTCGCCGACGCGGTCTATCAGCGCCTGACGGGCGAAAGCGGCTATTTCGACACGCGGATCGTCTATGTCGCGGAAGGCACCGGGCCGGACGGCATCCCGACGCGCCGGCTGGCGATCATGGACCAGGACGGCGCCAACCCGTCCTATCTGACCGACCGGTCCTACATGGCGCTGCTGCCGAACTATTCGCCGAGCGCGCAGCAGATTGCCTATGTCTCCTTCATCGACGGTCATGCGACCACTTATCTCTACGATCTCGAAACCGGCCGCCAGGAAGCGCTGTTCGCGACCGGCACGCGAGGGCTTGCCCAGGTCGATGCAGACGGCCAGTCGCTGTCGGCGCGCTTCTCGCCGGACGGTCAGAGCCTGGTGGTTTCGATCGAACGCCAGTCCGGCCATGACATCCACCGCTTCGATTTGCGGGCACGACAGTTGACGCGCCTGACCGACCACCCGGCCGACGATGTGGAACCGTCCTTCTCGCCCGATGGCGATCAGATCGTGTTCTCCTCGGCACGCGGCGGCGGGTCGCAGCTCTATGTCATGGACGCCAATGGCGGCCCGGCCCAGCGCATCACCTATGGCGAAGGCCGCTACACCGCCCCGGTCTGGTCGCCGCGCGGCGACCTGATCGCCTTCGTGAAACAGCGCGGCAGCCAGTTCGCGCTCGGCGTGGTTCGCGCCGATGGCAGCGGAGAGGAACGCATCCTCTATGAAGGCTATTTCGTCGACAGCCCGGCCTGGTCGCCGAATGGCCGGGTTCTGCTGTTCACCCGCGGAGACCGTTCGTCGAACGGAACCCAATACGCCATCTGGAGTATTGACCTTGCGGGATTCAATCTGCGGCCTGCGCCAATCCGTGGCGCCGCCTCCGATCCGGCATGGTCGCCCTTGATTGATTGAGGCAGTCGGCGTTAACTTTTTCCCACGACCCCGGAAATTTGCTCAAGGAAGGGTCCGTCGGTCACGAATACGCCGCAAAGACACGTCACGTGGGAGTCATACCGCAACCCTGCGAGGGAGCGGTTCAGAAGGGATGACGCACGCATGAAAATCAAGTTTCTCGCCGTAGCCAGCCTCGCCGCTCTCGCGGCTGCCTGTGCCTCGACGCCGCCGGAAGACAACACGCCGCCGCCGCAGACCCGCGTCGATGGCCCGACGACTCCGCCGCGCACAACCCCGGAAAACCCGGGCCCGACGCCGGGAACCGAAGCGCACTTCGTCGCCACTGCTGGCGACCGGGTGTTCTACGATCTCGACCAGTATTCGCTGCGTCCGGAAGCGCGTGAAACCCTCCGCCGTCAGGCCGAGTGGCTGAACGCCTATCCGGGCACGACCATTCTCGTCGCCGGCAATTGCGACGAGCGCGGCACGCGCGAATACAACCTCGCCCTGGGTGCCCGCCGCGCCAATGCGGCCCGCGACTACCTGGTCAGCCTCGGCGTGTCGCCGGCGCGCATCTCCACCGTGTCCTACGGCAAGGAGCGCCCGTCCTGCTTGCAGTCGAACGAGGCCTGCTGGGCGCAGAACCGGAACGCGATCACGATGATCCAGGGCGGATCGAACAGCTAGTTCGAACGCTCCGGATGATCTGACCGGTGAAACGAGACGCCCGTCCGGCCCCTGCCGGGCGGGCGTTTCCCTGTCTGCCGAACGCCGCATTTTCGCCGCGCTAGCTGATCAGAATTGGTGACATGACACGCTATTTCCTGCTCCTCCCGCTCATCCTCCTCCTGGCCGCGCCTGCCGAGGCGCAATCGCGCCGCGAAATGGCGCAGCGCCTCGACGCCGCCGAAGCGCGGCTCGCCGAGATGGAGTCCCGCTTCATGGCTGGTGATCCGGTCGCCGAACAGCTCCTGGTCCGCGTGGACGGGCTGGAGGGCGAAATGCGCGATCTTCGCGGCACGATCGAGGAGCTGGAATTCCAGAACCGGCGCATGCGCCAGGAATTGGAGCGTCTCGGACGCGATGTCGATGCGCTGATGAGCGCCCCCGCCAACGACAATGCCGGATTCGGCGACGAGGCGATGGCGGGCGCCGGCTCTCCCTCCTCCGGTCCTTCCGGTCGCGCAGGCGGTCCCGCCGATCTGACCGGCAATTACGCTGTCACCAATCCCGACGATCCCTATGCGGACGAGCGCGCTGCCGCGACACGCCCGCTGGGTGGTCCGAGCACGCTCGCGGCTTCCGGTGCCGCGAACATGCCCGCTCGTGATCCGAACACGCTGTATGCGGAGGCGGAAAGCCGTCTGCTCGACGGCGATTTCTTCGGCGCGCAGGAAGGGTTCGAGCGTTTCGTCGCCGACTATCCCGATCACCAGCGCGCCTCCGAAGCGCAGTTCTGGCTCGGCGAAACCTATTTCATCAATTCGGATTTCGCCGAGGCCGCCGACGCCTATATCGCGTCGCTGCGCGCGGACGGACGCGGTCCAAAGGCGCCGGACGCGCTGGTGCGCCTCGCCTCCTCCCTGTCCAATCTCGGCCGCGACAATGATGCGTGCCAGACGCTCGGCCGCTTCTCCAGCCAATTCCCGAACGCGACCGCCGACGCGCGGGCGCGCGCCAATCGCGAAGCGATGCGGATCGGGTGCCGCTAGGCGCTGAAACCGCCGCGCGTCTCGACACGCTCGTCACCGCGCCCGGACCGGTCCTGATCGGCCTGTCCGGCGGGGCCGATTCCCGCACGCTCCTGATCCTTGCGGCGCGGTGGAGCCGGTTTTCCGGTCGCCCGCTGCACGCGCTTGTCTGCGACCATGGATTCCGCCGGGAGAGCGCAGAGGACGCCCGCCGTGCCGCTGCGATGGCCGAGACCGAAGGCGTACCGGCTCGCATCGTCCGCCGCGACGGCGCGGTCCCGGCCAGCGGTCTGCAGGCCGAAGCGCGTCAATGGCGGCTGACCGAACTCGCGCACGAGGCCCGGCGCATCGGGGCCGCGACCATTCTTCTCGGGCATACCCATGACGACCGGGCGGAAACCGTCTGGATGCGGCTGACCGCCGGAGCGGGCCTTTCCGGCCTGGCAACAATGCGGCCCCTGTCGCCGCACCCAGTCTGGCCGGACGGCGACGGGCTGTGGATCGCCCGGCCGCTGATCGACCAGACCCGCGCCGGTGTCCGGCACTGGCTGTCGGCTCAGGGCCTCGACTGGATCGACGACCCCTCCAACGAGGACACCGGCTTCCAGCGCATCCGGGTGCGCCGGACCCTCGAACGACTTCGTGCGCGCGGCCTCGGCACCGGCCGGCTGACCGGGTTGGCCGATAGCGCGGGCCGGATCGAAGACGGTCTCGCGGCAGCCGGGGCGCGCCTGTTCCTCGAGGCGATCGACCCCAGGCCCTGGGGCGGGGTCAGGCTCGACCGGGCGAGGCTGAACACCGCGCCAGCCGCGCTGCGGCGACGGGCCGTGGCCGCGGCCATCGCCATGGTGTCCGGCGCATCCCGGCCCGCACCGCGCGGCGTGGAGGCGGTGATTACCGGACTGGAGTGCGGCGGACCGGCGACCGGGGGCGGTGCGGCCCTGACCAATTGGCAAGGCCGGCACTGGCTGGTGCGCGAACCCGGCCGTGAACCTGCGGCGGCGTCTGGCCTGCCTTTGGGCAAAAGCGTCGCCTGGGACGGACGATGGCAGATTGCATCCGATTGCGAGGGCCTCGACATCGGGCCGCTTGGAGCCGACTATTCAGGTTACACCGGCGCTGCGGCGCTGGACGCGGTGCCAGGCCTTGCGCGGCCGACGCTTGGCGCGCTGCGGCAAGGCGGCACGGTGCTTGCGGTGGCGGGCCTCGACACGCCCCGCAGTGTCAGGTCGGGATGGCTGGGCCCGGCGCTGGCTGCACGAACGCTCTTTGCCGGACTCCCGCCGGCGTGGTTTGATCGGGAATTGGCGCTGCGAACCGGTGCGGCCGGCTCTCGCAATTCATTCTCCGACGCCCCATATCCCCGGGGATCGGATCTGGAAGTGTTAGAGACATGAACCTTCGCAATCTTCTCATCTGGGGCATCGTCCTCCTCCTGCTCGTGGCGCTGTTCAACCTGCTACAGGGACCGCCGCAGACGGCGAACGCCAACCAGATCAGCTATTCGCAATTCCTCGATCAGGTGGAAGCGGACACGATCAATCGCGCGGAGATCCGCGGCGAGCGCATCATCGGCCAGAATGGCAGCGGCGAGACCTTCGTCGCCAACCTGCCGCCGCAGGACGATCAGCTGATCTCCACACTGCGCGACAATGGCGTCGAGATCAGCGCTGATCCGGGCCAGACCGGACCGAGCTTCTGGACCATCCTGATCCAGTGGTTCCCGATGCTGCTGCTGATCGCGGTGTGGATATTCTTCATGCGCCAGATGCAGGGCGGCGGCCGCGGCGGCGCGATGGGCTTCGGCAAGTCCAAGGCGCGCCTGCTGACCGAACGCCAGGGCCGCGTGACCTTCGAGGATGTCGCCGGCGTCGACGAGGCCAAGGAAGAGCTGCAGGAGATCGTCGAATTCCTGAAGGATCCGTCCAAATTCCAGCGTCTCGGCGGCAAGATCCCGAAAGGCGCGCTGCTGGTCGGCCCTCCGGGTACCGGCAAGACGCTCATTGCGCGCGCCGTCGCGGGCGAAGCCAATGTGCCCTTCTTCACGATTTCCGGTTCCGACTTCGTGGAAATGTTCGTCGGCGTCGGCGCGAGCCGGGTCCGCGACATGTTCGAACAGGCCAAGAAGAATGCGCCCTGCATCATCTTCATCGACGAAATTGATGCAGTGGGCCGGTCACGCGGTGCCGGCCTTGGCGGCGGCAATGACGAGCGCGAGCAGACGCTGAACCAGCTTCTGGTCGAGATGGACGGTTTCGAGGCGAATGAGGGGATCATCCTGATTGCCGCGACCAACCGTCCCGACGTGCTCGATCCGGCGCTGATGCGTCCGGGCCGCTTCGACCGCCAGGTCGTGGTCCCGAACCCGGACATCTCCGGGCGCGAGAAAATCCTGAAAGTCCACATGCGCAATGTCCCGGTCGCGGCCGATGTCGATCCGAAGACGATCGCGCGCGGCACGCCGGGCTTCTCCGGTGCGGATCTCGCCAATCTGATCAACGAGGCGGCCCTGCTGGCCGCCCGGCGCAACAAGCGCGTCGTCTCCATGGCCGAGCTCGAGGACGCCAAGGACAAGGTGATGATGGGGCCGGAGCGGCGCTCGATGGTGATGGGCGAGAAGGAGAAGATCCTGACGGCCTATCACGAGGCCGGTCACGCCATCGTCTCGATCAACGTTCCCGAGGCCGACCCGGTGCACAAGGCGACGATCATCCCGCGGGGCCGCGCGCTCGGCATGGTGATGCGTCTGCCGGAAGCCGACAAGCTGAGCGAGAACTACACCCAGATGACGTCCTTCCTGGCGATCGCGATGGGCGGGCGGATCGCCGAGGAGCTGAAATTCGGCAAGGAGAAGATCACGTCCGGGGCGTCGTCCGACATCCAGCAGGCGACCCGCGTCGCCCGTGCCATGGTCACGCGCTGGGGGTTCTCCGACAAGCTGGGCACGATCGATTATTCCGACAGCAACGGCCAGAACGTCTTCCTCGGCCAGGAACTCACGCGGACAAAATCGATCTCCGGCGAGACCGCCCGGATCATCGAAGAGGAAGTCCGCCGCCTGATCGACGAGGCGAATTCGACGGCCCGGAAAATCCTGACCGAGAAGAAAAAGGACTGGGAGACGCTCGCCGAAGGCCTGCTCGAATACGAAACGCTGTCGGGCGAGGAAATCACCGAACTCCTGAAGGGCAATCCCCCCTCGCGTCCGAGCGAGGACACGAGCCCGACCGGCACGCCGCCGACCGGTGCCGTGCCGGTGACGGACGAGGAAGACGAGGAAGGTCCCGCGCCCGGCGGTGTGTCGCCGCAAGGGGCCTGAGTGACCGGACTTCCGACTGACCTGATGAAGGCCGTCCGCGCACGCGGGCGGCCTTTCGTCATGGGGATCGTCAATGTCACGCCGGACAGTTTTTCCGATGGCGGACAGTTCGACGATTTGCCGCGCGCGGTCGAGCACGGTCTGAAGCTCGTGACCGACGGCGCGGACATGCTCGACATCGGCGGGGAATCGACCCGGCCGGGTGCCCAGCCCGTCGGCGAGGCCGAAGAGATTGTCCGCACCGTGCCGGTGATCGAGGCGCTGCGGCACCAGACCGGCATCCCGATCTCGATCGACACGATGAAGCCGGGTGTCGCGCGCGCCGCCTTCGCCGCCGGCGCGACGATCTGGAATGACGTCAATGCTCTGCGCGCCCTCGGTGCACTGGATACAGCCGCCGAACTGAACGCCGCGGTCTGCCTGATGCACATGAAGGGCGAGCCGCGCACGATGCAGCACGCACCCGCCTATGACGACGTGGTGGCCGAGGTCGAAGCCTTTCTGCTCGAACGCGCGAATGCGGCGATCGCGGCGGGCATTCCGCGCAACAAGATCTGGATCGACCCGGGTATCGGCTTCGGCAAGACACTGCAGCATAATCTCGCATTGCTGCGCAGCATTTCTTCGCTTGCCGAAGCGGGATTCCCGGTTCTGGTCGGCGCGTCACGCAAGCGCTTCATTGCCGCGATTGACGTGGGATCGCAATCAGATAACCGTCTCGGCGGGTCGCTGGCCGTGGCCTTGCATGCTGCAGCATCGGGTGCAGCAATCCTGCGCGTTCACGACGTGCGCGAAACGGTTCAGGCGCTGACGGTTTCAGTCGCCATCGAGGGTATTGGGGAATGACCGAAGGAAAAGGCTTCGATCCGAAGTCCACTTATATCCATCTGGCCCACAGCGGCGCCAGGGAGATTGCGGTAGACGAGCGATTCTGGCCAGACCTGATCAGCGGCCAGACCCGGTATCCGGGGCGGCTCGTCATGAGCTTCCCGATGACGGAGGACTTTGCACATTGGGAACGTCATCCCGAGGGCGAGGAAGTCATCGTGATGCTATCTGGCGCAATGGATGTGATCCTTGACGAGCCAGGTGGAAATCGGACGGTGAGGCTCGACTCCGGCCAGGCCATGCTTGTGCCGAGAAATATCTGGCATCGCGGGGTCGTGGTCGAACCTGGCGAAGCCCTGTTCGTGACCGAGGGCGAGGGAACCGACCATCGTCCGATCACCGAAGACGAGAGACGCGCATGAGCTTCACGCTTTACGGGGCAGAGGGTACGGGATCGACCTGTGTCGAGGCGGTGCTCGACATCGCGGGTGCCGACTATCACTTCGTGCCGGCCTCCCCGTTCGAGGGGGGAGAAGCCTTCGAACGGCTGAAGTCCATCAATCCCCTGCTTCAGGTCCCGGCGCTGGAATTGCCGAACGGCACGCTGATGACGGAAAGCGCGGCGATCCTGATCTATCTGTCGGAGATCTTCCCGGAGGCGAATCTGGCTCCGAAGCCGGGCGCGAAGGGCCGGGCGACCTTCCTGCGCTGGCTGACCTTCCTGGCCGCGAATTTCTATTCGACCTATGCGATCAGCGACAAGCCGGGCCGCTTCTATGAAGACCCGGCCGGGCACGACATGCTGGTGAAGGGCGCGCTCGCCCGCCGGCGGGCGCTGTGGCAGCTGATGGAAGCCCAGATCAAGCCGGCCAGCTTCATCGTCGGCGATACCATGACGGTGCTCGACATCTATGCCGCGATGATGAGCCACTGGTCCCCGGGACGCGACTGGTTCCGGACGAATTGCCGGACCCTCAACGCCATCGTCGAACGCACCGAGGCGCACCCGGTGGTCGCCCGGGTCTTCGCGCGCAATTTCCAGAGCAACTGATTCTAGCCGACCCGTTTCAACATTTCCTCCGCCGCGCGCTCGGCGGTGATGCCGAAATGCGCGTAGAGATCCTCGATCGGGCCTGATTCGCCGAAGCTTTCCATTCCGACGAAGCCGCCATCGCGGCCGATCCAGCGATCCCAGCCGAAGCGGGCGGCCGCCTCGACCGCCACACAGGGCAGGTTACGCGGCAGGACCTGGTCCCGGTATTCAGCGCTCTGCGCAGCGAAGACTTCCAGGCTCGGCGCCGACACGACCCGGATGGAATGACCCTGAGCTTCAAGAATCTCCGCCGCATCCATCGCGATCTTCACTTCCGATCCGGTGGCAATGTAGACGCCATCCGTGCCCTCGCGCAGCACGTATGCGCCCTTGGCGGACAGGTTTTCGCTGCCGTCATCGCCGCGCAGGAAGGGCAGTTTCTGGCGCGACAGAGCCAGAACCGAAGGCCCACCGGTCTCGTTGAGCGCCGCTTCCCAGCACTCGGCCGTTTCGAGCGCATCAGCGGGGCGGAAGACCCTGACATTCGGCATCGCCCGCAATGACGCCAGATGCTCGACCGGCTGGTGGGTCGGGCCGTCTTCCCCGAGACCGATGGAATCGTGGGTGAAGACATAGGTCACGGGCTGGCGCATCAGCGCGGCAAGCCGGATCGCTGGGCGGCAATAGTCGGCGAAGACGAGGAAGGTGCCGATATAGGGCCGGACGCCGCCATGCAGGCTCATCCCGTTGGCGCAGGCTGCCATGCCATGCTCGCGCACGCCGAAATGGATGTATCGGCCGGAATAATCATTGGCGGTGAGGATGGACTGATCCTTCGCCCTGGTGAGGTTCGATCCGGTGAGGTCGGCCGAACCTCCGGCGAGTTCGCGCCACGCCGGGACGAGGCGGTCGAGCGTCTGGCCCGACGCCGCGCGCGATGCCAGGGACGGGCGGGTTCCGGTCAGTTCCCTGCGGTAGTTCGCCATCATCGCGGCGACGTCCCCGGGCATGTCCGGGGCGAGGCTGGAGATGAACTCGCTCTGGCGGCCAGAGGCGGCGAGCCGGTCCTGCCAGGCTGCGCGCGCGGCGATCGATCGGCGGCCGGCAGCACGCCACTCCTCGACGATATCGCCGGGCAGTTCGAACGCTCCGTGGCTCCAGCCCAGCGCCGTCCGCGCGCCGGCGATCTCCTCGGCACCCAGTGGCGAGCCGTGCGAGGATGCCTTGCCGGCCTTGGTCGGGGCGCCAAAGCCGATCGTGGTGCGGCAGGCAATCAAAACCGGGCGGCCGCTCGTCCTGGCGGCGTGAAGCGCGGCATCGACCGCCGCCGGGTCGTGCCCATCGACACGGCTGGTCGCCCAGCCCGCAGCCTCGAAGCGTTTCAGGACATCGGTCGATTCCGACAGGCGCGTGTCGCCGTCGATGGAAATCTCGTTGTCGTCCCACAGCACGATCAGCCGGTTCAGCTTCAGATGCCCGGCGAGCGAGATCGCCTCATGGCTGATGCCTTCCTGAAGGTCGCCGTCCGATGCGATGACGAAGGTGTGGTGATCGACGAGATCGCTGCCGAAACGGGCGTGCATCATCCGCTCGGCCAGCGCGAATCCGACGGCAGTGGAAATGCCCTGCCCCAGCGGGCCGGTCGTCATCTCGACGCCGGCCGTGTGACCATATTCGGGGTGGCCCGGCGTCTTCGAACCGAGCTGGCGGAACTTCCTGATCTCGTCGAGCGTCACGTCCTCGAAGCCGGCGAGGTGCAGCAGCGCATAGATCAGCATTGAACCGTGACCAGCCGACAGGATGAAGCGGTCGCGATCGGGCCAGGCCGGGTCGGCAGCATCGAATTTCAGATGCCGGGTCCAGAGGACCGCCGCGACATCCGCCATGCCCATCGGCATGCCCGGATGCCCGGAATTGGCCTGTTCGACCGCATCCATCGACAGGGCGCGAATGGCGTTGGCGAGTTGGCGCAAGCGCGCCGGATCGAGGCTGGTTTCGGAGGTCATGGCATTCCCCGGGGCGAGCGGTGGCGCGAGCGATGCCGACCCTAAGGGGATTCGCGGCGGACGCGGCGCATTGAATCGCGGACAGGTGCGGGTCCTAACGTTTCGTGGCCGAAAAGCGGAGTCCGGTCCGCAGCAAGGCTTCGCCAGAACGCAGACGGCGCGCTAGAGTGACGGGCTGGGGAGGCATTTCATGCGTACTTTCGGTTGGGTTCTGGGCGGGATCGCCCTTGTTCTGCTGGTCTGGTGGCTGTGGCCGTCGCGCGTCGACCCCGCCTATTGGGACGAGCTCGACCCCCCCGAACTGACCGGCGTGCTGGAGCCCGACGGCGCACTCGCAGCGGCGGGGGCGCGCGGCGAGGGGCTGATCGCCTCGAGCGAGGACATCGCACTGGCACCGGGTGGCGGCTTCTATACCGGACAGCCGGACGGCACGCTGATGTGGGTATCCGAGAGCGGCCGCGAGGCCCGGGTGGTGGCGCAGGTCACCAACAACCGCCCGGTTTTGGGCCTGCAATGGCACCCGGAAGGCCGGCTGATCGCCGCCGCCTCGGACGGGGTGTACGCCATCAACGTGGACTCCGGCGCGGTCGAACTGATCTCGAATGGGCCCGCCTACCGGCCGTTCGGTTTCGCCGACGATCTCGATATCGCCGCGGACGGCACGATCTACGTCACCGATGCGTCCTGGCGCTGGCCGAACGGCAATGGCGAGCCGAGCTTCCAGTACGATATGGCGGAGAACCGGCCCTACGGCCTGTTCTATGCCCTGCAGATGGACGGCACGATCGACCTTCTGCAGGACGATCTCTATTTCGCAAATGGCGTGGCGATGGCGTCCGACGGGCAATCGGTCTTCGTGATCGAGACCTTCCGCTACCGGCTGTCCCGCTACTGGATTGAGGGGCCGCGCGCCGGGGAGTGGGAGATCGTCGCCGACAATCTGCCGGGCATCCCCGACGGGGTCACCGGCGACGGGACGGGGCGTCTCTATATCGCGATGGACACGCAGCGCGTGCCGCTACTGACCTTCCTGCACCGCAATCCCTTCCTGACACGCATGATCACCAAGCTGCCTGAGTTTGTCTGGCTCAGGGCCGGGCCGCCGCGCGCCTTCATCCTCGTCGTCGACGAGCAGGGAAACCATCTCGACAGCTGGCACGACCCGGACGGGCGCTGGGGCATGATTGCCAATGTCGTGCCCGACGGGGAGGGCCGGCTCTATCTGGGCTCGCTGACCGAACCGCGGGCCGGTGTGTTCGTGATTCCGTGAAGGATCGTCCCCTCCCTCTCCCTGCAGGGAGAGGGACAGGCGTACGGCTCCGAAGGCGACGCGCGTCAGGGTGAGGGGTCTTTTCCGGTCGCGGCTTAGTCCACCCGCACCAGAAGCGCGGTGGCGTCGTCCTTCGTCTTGAGGCGGCCGATCTTCGCGTCGTCGTCGGGATTGCGCTCGGCATTGCGCAGATCGCGGACGAGCGAGAGCAGGCCGTCCTCCTCGATCGCCCGGTCCATCAGCGTTTCGACCGTGCAGATGCCATAGGGTTCGACGAGGCGGAAGAAGCCGTCCGACATCAGAAGGATGTGGTCGCCTTCCGACACGCTGACGCGATCGGTCTCGGCGCGGTCAGCGGCTTCGGGATGGATCGAGAAGACCCAGTGATGGCCTTCGGTGTTCATCCGCCCGCGCGAGACGCGGGCATTGGCGTAGCCGCCCGCCTTGCCCGCCGGTTCGGCGAGTTGCTGGCGGTTGAAGGCGTGTTCGGCGCGGATCAGGTCAAGCTGGCCGACGAAATGCGTGTGGCTGCCGGACCGCACGATGGCGACGCAGTCACCGAGCCCGGCGAAGTCGGCGCTGCCGCCTTCGCAGCGCATCCAGATACCGCCCGCGCTCGGCAAGTTGTGGCGCGGCTCTGCCGACAGATCGCAGAGCGCTTCGGCGCGCGCGGTTTCGGCGACGCAAGCGATGATGCGTTCGAGATAGGCCTTGGGAGCCTCACCGGACCGCGGCGGCGCGGTGAAGGCCGCGTTCAGCGTGTCGGCATACCAGGCCGCATCGCTTTCAAACAGCAAGGGGCCGGACGGCGGACGCTCGACCAGTTCGGGAAAGACGCGGCGCGTGCCGACATCGGTCGCGCCATCGACCACCCAGGCCGTGCCCATGCCTTCGTCGAAGCCGTAGCGATCGTCCCCCGTGCCGTTGCCGGAGGGGAAGTTGACTGCGTCGACGAAGGTGATGCCGGGCATGGAATTATTCCATGCCGGCGAGGGATTCGTCGGAGAAGTCGGCGTTGGAGAAGACGTTCTGCACGTCGTCGAGATCGTCGAGGACTTCGAGCAACTTCATCACGCCGGCGGCCTTGTCGGCTTCGACCTCGATCAAATTCTGCGGCTTCCAGATGATGTTGGCGGACTTCGCCTCGCCGAGCTTTTCCTGAAGCGCGGTGGACACTTCGCCAAGATCCTCGCGGGCGCAGATGATGACGTATTCGCCGGCTTCGTCCTCGTCGCCCTCTTCGGTCGACACGTCTTCGGCACCCGCCTCGATGGCAGCCTCGAACACGGATTCCTCGTCACCGACGTTGACCGGGAAGCGGATCTCGCCGACCTGGTCGAACATGAAGGCGACCGCGCCGGTCTCGCCCATGTTTCCACCATTCTTGGAGAAGGCCGTGCGCACATCGGACGCCGCGCGGTTGCGGTTGTCGGTCGAGACCTCGACGATCAGGCCGATGCCGCCGGGGCCGAAACCTTCGTAGCGGATTTCCTCATAGGCCTCGACATCACCGCCGACCGCCTTGTCGATGGCGCGCTGGATGTTGTCCTTCGGCATCGACTGGCCCTTGGCATTGGCCACGGCGAGGCGCAGGCGCGGATTCATGTCGGGGTCGGGACCACCCATCTTCGCGGCGATGGTGATTTCCTTGGAGAGCTTGGAGAACAGCTTGCCGCGCGCCTTGTCCTGACGGCCCTTGCGGTGCTGGATATTCGCCCATTTCGAGTGCCCGGCCATGGCCGAAACCTCCTGATGCAATCGGGTGGAGGGGCCGGATCGACCGGCCCTGATGTGGCGCGTTGTCTAGCGTATCGAACCGCCCTGTCCAAGCCGGTTGTCCGCGTCGAAAGTTTCGCCGCTTGACGAAATTGAGGCGCATCACTCTCCAATTTCGCTGATTTTCGCCGATTGGCGAAAACTGATTGATATTCTGCCGGCTCCTGCTAAATTTCGTTGATCGACGAAATGGAGACTGCATGGAGATACGAAATGCCCGCGACCTCGGACGAGCAATCCGGTCCGCCCGGGAGGCGCGTCAATTGACCCAGGAACAGGTCGCCGCAGCCATGGGGGTCAGCCATCAATGGATCAGCGAGGTGGAACGCGGCAAGCCAAACGCACGGATCGGGGCCGTGATCGCAATCGCGACGGCGCTGGGTCTACGCCTGGACGCCAAAGTATGATGTTGGATGTCTATCTGCACACACGGCTAGTCGGCCACCTCACCGACACAGGCAGAGGCCTGACCTTTCGTTACGCGGTGGATTGGCTGGAACATCGCGAATGCTTCCCGATTTCCCAATCATTGCCGCTGTCTGCTGATGAACAAGACGAGGGCCTGTCGACGGGATGGTTCTGGAACCTTCTGCCTGAGGACGATCAGCTGAGAGTGTTTGCCAGCCGGCTTGGGCTGCATCCCGGCGAGATATTTGCGTTGCTTCGACGCATGGGCCGGGAAACTGCCGGGGCCCTGTGTATTGGCGGACCCGAACATCCCGGCAGATATCTTCTCCGATCTCCAGCGGAGCTTGCGGAGGATATTGCCGGACTTCCTGCCCGGCCGCTTCACGCCGGAGAAGACGAGGTCACTCTGTCATTGGCGGGGGCGCAGTCAAAAATGGCGGTCGCGCTGTTCGATGACAGGATTCACCTGCCGCAGAACGGGGCGGCATCGACCCATATTCTGAAACCAGATTCGCAGCGGCTTTATGCAAGCGTGGAGAATGAGGCGCTTTGCATGCGTCTCGCAAAGGCCGTCGGCGTGGATACTCCCAATGTCCAACTCGGAATAGCCGAAGGGTACCGCTATCTCCTGATCGAACGGTACGACCGCAAGCGGCGCGAGGACGGATTTGTTGACAGGCTGCACCAGGAGGATTCGGCACAAGCACTCGGAATTCCGCCGACACGAAAGTACGAAGCCTCCGGCGGTCCCGGACTGAGCGCACTGTTCGCGCTCATCGACGCAGCCAGCACCCAGCTTGTCGAAGACCGGCTGGCCCTGCTCGACCGCGTCATCTTCAATGCCGCAGTCGGCAATACCGATGCGCACGCCAAGAATTTCAGCTTCATGATCAGCCCCGACGGACACCGACTCGCTCCGTTATACGACGTCCTGTCCGCGGGCATGTATCACGGGATCACCGAAAACCTGGCCATGAAGATCGGAAGCGCGCGCAGCCGCCGCTATATTTTCAAGGAAGACTGGCAGGAATTTGCCAACCAAGCCGGTCTGGGGCCGGCAGCGACACTTCGACAGGTCGACAGGCTTTGCCGAAAGATTCTCGAACACCTTCCGGCGACTGCCGATGAATTGATTCAAGATCCGGCCGCCCGGCCCGATGCCGTACGTCTCTTCAGCAACGCGATACAAGAGCAGACCGAACGAACCCTGCGTAACGCGCAATTGGGCCGCTCATGACCAGCCAAGCGTGACTTTCTGTTCACGAAGCCGGGATATGACAGCGGAAATGCCGGAGTTCTTCATGCAGATTTTCCTCGACACCGCCGATGCCGCGCTGATTTCCGCCCATGCCGAGACGGGGCTCGTCGACGGGGTGACGACCAATCCGTCGCTGGTCGCGAAAGCCGGCGGGGATTTCATCACCGGTCTGACGAATATCTGCGCCGCGGTCGATGGTCCGGTCAGCGCCGAAGTGGTCGCGACCGATGCCGCGACGATGATCGCGGAAGGCCAGAAGCTGCGCACCGTGGCTGACAATATCGTCGTGAAGCTGCCGCTGACCTTCGAAGGCCTCAAGGCCTGCGCCGCGCTGACCGCGGACGGGCATCCCACGAATGTGACGCTGTGCTTCTCGGTCGCGCAGGCCCTGCTGGCGGCGAAGGCCGGCGCGACTTTCGTGTCGCCCTTCATCGGCCGGCTCGACGACCGCGGCGAGGACGGGCTGGGGCTGATCCAGCGCATCCGCGCCGTCTATGACGAATATGGCTACGAGACCCGCATCCTCGCCGCCTCGATCCGCTCGGTGGAGCATGTCGAGGGCTCGGCGCTGGCCGGGGCCGATGCCTGCACCATCCCGCCGGCGATCTTTGAGAAGATGATCCAGCATGACCTGACCGATGCCGGGCTCGCCGCCTTCCTGAAGGACTGGGAAGCGTCGGGACGGGGGGCGATCTAGATATCGATTGATGCTGTTGTTCCTCCTCCCCCTTGATGGGGGAGGTGCCCCGGACTTGTTCCGGGGCGGAGGGGGTGGTCTTCGGCATATCACCCCTCCCGCCCGCCTGACGGCGGGCACCCTCCCCATCAGGGGGAGGGAGGGGCGCCTGAAATAACCTAGGCGACGCCCGGCATCGCCTGCGACAGCAACCCGCCCACCCGGATCGGCTCGCAGCGCACCGCGAGGCCGGTCCGGTCGTCGGTCTCGACGAACAGGCCCGACAGGGTGGCCTCCCCTTCGGCCGGGATCATGCGCCCGGAGCGCAGACGCGAGGTGAAGCGGCGCATCGGTTCTTCCTTGTCCATGCCGATGACGGAATCGTAGTCGCCGGTCATCCCCAGGTCGGTGATGTAGGCCGTGCCGCGGCTCAGAATGCGGGCGTCGGCTGTCGGGACATGGGTGTGGGTGCCGACCACGACACTGGCCCGGCCGTCGCAGAACAGGCCCATCGCCATCTTCTCGCTGGTCGCTTCGCCATGGAAATCGACGATGACGGCGTCAGCGACCTGGCCGAGCGGAGCGTTCGACAGCTCGCGTTCCGCCGCGACGAAGGGGTCGTCGAGCGGGTCCATGTAGAGCCGGCCCATGAGGTTGGTCACAAGCACGCTGCGGCCATCGGCGGTGTGGAACAGGTTCGCGCCCTTGCCCGGAATGGGGAGGTCCTGCGGGTAGTTCGCCGGGCGGATCAGGCGCGGTTCCTGGTCAAGCAGGGTCAGGGCCTCGGCCTGGTCCCAGGCGTGATTGCCCAGGGTCAGAGCGTCGGCGCCGGCGTCGAACAGGTCTTCCGCCGTGCCCTTGGTGATGCCGAAACCGGCGGCGGCGTTTTCCGCATTCACGACGACGAAGTCGAGCTTCAGCGTCTCGCGCAGGCCGGGCAGGTGGTCCTGCACGGCGCGGCGGCCGGTGTGTCCGACGACGTCTCCGAAAATGGCGAGGCGCATGGTGGCTCCGTTTTGAAGATCAGGCGTGCGGCCTATATCGGGCGTCACGCACATGCAAGGCAGGTCTGTTCCGGTACGAAGTTGAGCCAGCGCGACCCCCGTGTTAGAGCGCCCGCGGCTTTACCAGAGACCCTGCCCTCTCTTTTCGTTTTTCATCGTCCCAAGAGGATTATCCGACATGACCGACACGAAAGACTATGCCGTCAAGGATCTGAGCCTTGCCGGCTGGGGCCGCACCGAAATCGAGATGGCCGAAATCGAAATGCCGGGCCTGATGGCGTTGCGCGAAGAGTTTGGCGCCAAGAAGCCGCTCAAAGGCGCGCGGGTCGCCGGCTCTCTGCACATGACGATCCAGACCGCTGTCCTGATCGAGACGCTGGTCGAGCTCGGCGCCGAAGTGCGCTGGGCCTCGTGCAACATCTTCTCGACCCAGGATCACGCGGCCGCGGCGATCGCCGAGCGCGGCATCCCGGTCTTTGCCCACAAGGGCGAGACGCTCGAGGAATACTGGGACTTCTGCGACAAGATCTTCGATTGGCCGAACGGCGAAACCGCCAACATGATCCTCGACGATGGCGGCGACGCGACGATGTATCTGATGCTCGGCAAGAAGGCCGAAGCCGATCCGTCGACGCTCGGCGAGCCGAAGTCGGAAGAGGAAAAGTGGCTGTTCGCGCAAATCCGCAAGCGCATCGCCGCCAATCCCGGCTGGTTCGAAAAAGCGCTCGCCAACATCAAGGGCGTGTCCGAAGAGACCACGACCGGTGTGATGCGCCTGTACCAGATGCACAAGCGCGGCGAGCTGCCCTTCCCGGCGATCAACGTCAACGACTCCGTGACCAAGTCGAAATTCGACAACCGTTACGGCTGCCGTGAAAGCCTGGTTGACGCCATCCGCCGCGGCACCGACGTCATGATGGCCGGCAAGACCGCCCTGGTCTGCGGCTATGGCGATGTCGGCAAGGGTTCCGCGGAATCCCTCGCCCAGGCCGGTGCCCGCGTGGCGGTGACCGAGATCGACCCGATCTGCGCGCTGCAGGCCTGCATGGACGGCTTCCAGGTGGTGACGGTCGAGGACGTGATCGACAATGTCGACATCGTCGTCACGGCGACCGGCAACAAGGATGTCATCACGATCGACCACATGCGCGCCATGAAGGACATGGCGATCGTGTGCAATATCGGTCACTTCGACAACGAGATCCAGGTCGAGGCGCTTCAGAACTTCAAGTGGAAGAATGTGAAGCCGCAGGTCGACCTGATCGAGTTCCCGGAAGGCAACCGCATCATCCTGCTGTCGGAAGGCCGTCTCGTGAACCTCGGCAATGCCAACGGCCACCCGAGCTTCGTGATGAGCGCCAGCTTCACCAACCAGACGCTGGCCCAGATCGAACTGTGGACGCGCGGCGATGCCTACCAGAACCAAGTCTACATCCTGCCCAAGCATCTCGACGAGAAGGTCGCGGCGCTGCACCTGCCGAAGCTCAGTGCAAAGCTGACCAAGCTGTCGGGCGAGCAGGCCAAT
>NZ_JBHRSV010000020.1:8153-29886 GCF_042643335.1 Hyphobacterium vulgare | reverse complement strand
CGCCCCGGACCGCACGGTCCGGGGCGTTTTCATTTGGCGATGCGGATTGCGCGCCGTTCGGTGACAATCCAGTCGACCGGTTCGTCGAGCCTGCCGGCGGGGACTTTTGCAACGATCTGCTCGTCATAGCAGAGCCCGACCGCCGTCACGGATCCGGCCTTGCGCAGCGCGGCCAGCGTCATGTCGTAATAGCCGGCGCCATAGCCGAGCCGGTACCCCCTGAGATCGGCCGCGAGCAGGGGCACGAGGACGAGTTTCGGTGTGGTGTGGTCGGCGGTTTCGGCCGGTTCCTCGACGCCGAACGGCCCCTTGATCAGGCTGTCACCCGGCGAGAAGTGGTGAAAAGTCAGCGGCTGGCCCCGGCCCACGACACGCGGAAGCGCCAGTCGGACCTGTTCGAGGTGGAAGGATTCCATCAGAGGACCGGCATCGATCTCAGGCCCGAAGGCGCGATAGCCGGCGACCACCGTGCCAATGGCCGGCCAGAGTGCGTCGGGGAAATGCGCCACCAGCGCGCGGCCGGCATCCGGGTGTGTCCTGTGGGCGAGGATTCGCCGGGCCTGGGCGGCCTTGCGTGCCTGCTTCTTGCGCCAGCTCAGAAACATGTGGCGGCTCCACCTGCGCCGTCGGATCGTAACCTTCCCCTACGACCTGACAAGTCAGGTGGGCGCCGCGTGCGTGGGACCACGATCCCGGGCAGAGGCAGCTCCCTATAGGAGATGTACGGTCGGCGGGATGGTAGACCCAAACGCGCGCCGCAGATACCGCCAACGCGATATGTGGCGCGGCGCGGGTCCATACTCAAGTGTCAGACGCTGCAAACAGGGCTTCGAGCCGTTCGGCGGCCCGGTCGATGCTGAGCGCGAGGCGTTCCCGGTCGGCTCTCAGTGCTTCGGCGCGGCCCCGGTCGGCGGCCTTCAGCGTCTCGACCTCGGCCTCGAGCGTTTCGACCCGGCGCACGGCCTCCCGGCGTTCATCGGCAACGACGAGCGATGCCATCAGCAGCAGGCGAAGGTCGCCAATCTGGCCGACCTGACCCGACAGGTCGCGGATGTGACCGTCGAGATGCCGCGCGAGATCGCGCAGATAGGCTTCCTGGCCTTCCTCGCAGCCGATCGTGAAGGCGCGGCCATTGATGGTGACGGAAACCTTGCCCATCAGGCCTCCTCCTCGTCGGCGTCGTCCTCGTCATCCTCGACGGCGATCGCGGCCGCGCGCAGGTCGCGGATCGCACCGTCCAGCGCCATCGAGGCTTCCTCGGCGGCCTCGACCAGGGCCGTTTCTCGGGCGCGGGCCTCGTCGAGCGCGTCGGCCAGCCGGGCGCGATCGGCGTCATAGGCGCCCATTTCCTCGGTCGCGTTCAACGCGGCATCGGCCTTGGATCTGAGGCGCGCGGTCATCTTCTCGACCCGCTCAAGGGCGGAATCGAAGCGGGACAGGGCGGCATCCAGCGGATCGGTCTCGGACTCGGTATTCATCATGGCGCGCAAAATCGCGTTTTGCGGGTGAAAGTTCAAGCAATGGATGAAGAATGTCGGTTTCGCGACGCACACCGCGTTGCGCCGCCCTGGCCGGTGCGCCATAGAAACCGGCGGAGAAGCCGGACAAGGACCCTCGCATGCCGCTGAGACGCGCCGCCGAACCCGACCAGATCGCCCTGGCGCTGGCGCAGATCGCCGCGCGCGCCGGTGTCGCCGTGATGGACGTCTATGACAGTGATTTCGAGGCCCGCGCCAAGTCCGACAAGTCCCCCGTGACCGATGCCGACGAGCGCGCCGAGGCGATCATACTCGAGGCGCTCGAAAGCATCTTTCCAGGCATACCGGTCCTCGCAGAGGAACAGTTCGAAGCCGGCGTCCGTCCGGATACGGAGGATCATTTCTTCCTGGTCGATCCGGTGGACGGTACGCGGGAATTCGTCAATCGCAATGGCGAGTTCACGGTCAATATCGCCCTGATCCATCATCGCCGGCCGATCGCCGGCTGCGTCTTCGCACCGGCGCTGAAAAGGCTCTATTGCGGCGGTGGCAGGGCCTATGCCGGGCCGGTTTCGGCGGGTGACGATGTGCGCGAGAACCTGCTGGTCCCGGTCTCGGGCCGGGACCGGATCGGCAAGGATCTCGTCGCGGTGATGAGCCGGTCGCATCTCGACGACGAAACGAAGGCCTGGGCCGACCAGGCCGGCGTCACCGACGCGGTTTCCGCCGGCTCCTCACTGAAATTCTGCCTGCTGGCGGAAGGCAAGGCCGACGTCTATCCGCGCTTCGGTCCGACGATGGAGTGGGACACGGCGGCCGGTCACGCCGTGCTGCACGCCGCAGGCGGGCATGTGATCCGGCCGGACGGCACGGACTTTCTCTACGGCAAGGCCGAGGCCGGATACCGCAATGGTCCGTTTATCGCGAAGGCGCGGCGTTAGCCCAACCGCCCCATGTCGCGCAGCATCGCAATAACGCGCTCGGCGGCATCCTCGGGCGAAAGATCGGCCGTGTGCAGGTGAATTTCCGGGGATTCCGGCACTTCATAGGGGCTGTCGAAACCGGTGAAATTCTTGATCCGGCCTTCCTGGGCCTTGCGGTAGAGGCCTTTCGGATCGCGCGCCATGCACACCTCGATCGGCGCATCGACGAAGACCTCGATGAATTCGTCCGAACCCACCAGTTCGCGGACCATCTGGCGCTCGTCACGGAAGGGCGAGATGAAGGAACAGGTCACGATCAGGCCGGCATCGACGAAGAGTTTCCCGACCTCGCCGATGCGGCGGATGTTTTCCACCCGGTCGGCGTCAGTGAAGCCGAGATCCTTGTTGAGGCCATGGCGGACATTGTCGCCGTCGAGCGAATAGGTGTGGTGACCGGCGGAACTGAGCCGCTTCTCGACGATGTTGGCGATGGTCGACTTGCCGGCGCCCGACAGTCCGGTGAACCAGATGATGGCCGGCTTCTGGCCCTTCATCCGCGCGCGCTCGGTCTTGGTGATGTCCATGGCCTGCGCGTGGATGTTATCAGCGCGCCTGAGGCCGTGGCGGATCATCCCCGCCCCGACGGTCTGGTTGGAGAAGCGGTCGATCAGGATGAAGGCGCCCGTGGCGCGATTGTCATCATACGGATCGAAGGGGATCGGGCGGCCCGTCGAAAGATTGCACAGCGCGATGCCGTTGAGGGCGACGGACTTGGCCGGCTCCTTCTCGAACGTGTTCACATCGATGCCATGCTTGATCGTCGTGATCGTCGCCGGGACGGTCGCAGTGCCCGCCTTCAGGAGGTATGAGCGTCCCGGCAGCAACTCGGCCTCGTTCATCCACAGGATTTCGGCAGCGAACTGGTCGGACACGTCAGGGCGGGCGTCGGCCGGGACGATCATGTCGCCGCGCGCCACATCCACCTCGCGGTCGAGCACGAGCGTGACCGCGTCGCCGGCGCCGGCTGAATCCAGGTCCCCGTCGGCGGTGACGATCCGCTCGATACGGGCCGCTGCACCCGACTGGGCAATCACGATCGCGTCGCCCCGCTGCACCCGGCCCGAGGCGATCGTGCCGGAAAAGCCGCGGAAATTCTGGTTCGGGCGGTTCACCCACTGGACCGGGAAGCGGAAGGGCTGGCCGGCCAGCCCCGATCCGGCCTCCAGGTCTTCGAGGAATTCCAGCAGGGCCGGGCCGGAATACCAGTCCATCCGTTCCGAACGCGCGGTGACATTGTCGCCGAAGCGCGCCGACATCGGGATCGGCGTGATGGTCTCGAACGACAGGCTGGCGACCGCCTGGCGGTAGGCGCCGTGGATCTCCTCGAAGCGGGTGCGGCTGTATTCGGCGAGATCCATCTTGTTCACCGCCAGCACGATGTGGCGGATGCCCATCATGTGCGCGATCCAGGTGTGGCGGCGCGTCTGGGTGAGCACGCCCTTGCGCGCATCGACGAGGATGATGGCGGCGTCGGCGGTCGACGCGCCGGTCGCCATGTTGCGCGTGTATTGCTCGTGCCCGGGCGTGTCGGCGACGACGAATTTGCGCTTCTCGGTCGCGAAGAATCGGTAGGCGACATCAATCGTGATGCCCTGCTCGCGCTCGGCCTCGAGCCCGTCGAGCAGGAGGGCGAAATCGATGTCACCGCCGGTCGTGCCGTGCTTCTTCGAATCGCGTTCCAGCGTGCCGAGCTGGTCCTCGAACAGGAGTTTGGAATCGTAGAGCAGGCGGCCGATCAAGGTCGACTTGCCGTCGTCGACCGAGCCGCAGGTGATGAAGCGCAGCACGCCTTTCGAGCCGGAGCGCGACAGGCGGTCAATCAGGGCGGAGCGTTCGGCGCCGGACATCAGAAATAACCCTCGCGCTTCTTCTTCTCCATCGAGCCGGCCTCGTCATGGTCGATCAGCCGGCCGGAGCGTTCCGACGTCCGCGCCGTCAGCATTTCCATCACGATGTCCTCGATGGTCGCGGCGTCGCTCTCGATCGCGCCGGTCAGCGGGTAGCAGCCGAGCGTGCGGAAGCGGATGGTGCGCGTTCCGGGGGTCTCGCCGGCGCGCATCGGAAGCCGGTCATCATCCACCATGATGATCGTGCCGTCGCGCTCCACCACCGGGCGCTGCGCCGCGAAATAGAGCGGCACGATCGGAATGTCCTCTTCGAGGATGTATTGCCAGATATCGAGCTCGGTCCAGTTCGAAAGCGGGAAGACGCGGATTGATTCGCCCTTGCGAATCCGCGTGTTGTAGAGGTTCCACAGTTCCGGTCGCTGGCTGCGGGGATCCCAGCCGTGATTGGCGTCACGGAAGGAGAAGATGCGTTCCTTGGCCCGGGACTTCTCCTCGTCGCGGCGCGCGCCGCCAAACGCCGCGTCGAAGCCGTGCGCGTTAAGGGCCTGGCGCAGCGCCTCGGTCTTCATCACCTGGGTGTGCAGATTCGATCCGGACGTGATCGGATTGATGCCCCGCGCCAGCCCGTCCGGATTGGTATGGGTGTACAGCGTCAGGCCGAGCGCCTTCGCGAGCGTGTCGCGATAGGTGATCATCTCGCGGAATTTCCACGTCGTGTCGATGTGCAGGAAGGGAAAGGGCGGGCGCGACGGCCAGAAGGCCTTCAGCGCCAGATGCAACATCACCGCGCTGTCCTTGCCGATCGAATAAAGCATCACCGGATTGGCAAAGCCAGCGGCGACCTCGCGCATGACGTGCAGGCTTTCGGCCTCCAGCGCCCTCAGATGCGCCGAGAGCGGGCGCGCGCGGCTGCGCTGTCCCGACGCGAAGCGGTCGGCGTAATCCTTCAGCGTTTGTGAAAGCGCGTCGTCAGACACACCCGACTCCCCTGTCCATCCGGGGGCGGACCATGGCGCAAACCGCTTGTGCTGTCACGGCTGCGGCGCCGCGAAATCAGGCCGCCGCGCGCTCCGCGGCATAGGCTTGGACCGCCTCGATCACGCGCTGCTGGTCCTCGCCGCGAATGTCGGCATGCATCGGCAGGGAGACGACGCGGTCGCAGACCTTCATCGTCACCGGCAGACCGCCCGGCGCGACCGGGAAGGGCGCGTACGGCGTCTGCATGTGCAGCGGGATCGGATAATAGACCGCCGTCGGCACGCCGCGCGCCGAGAGGTAGGAGCGGAAGGCATCGCGGTCGTCGACTTCGACCGTGTATTGAGCCCAGGTGCAGGTCGCGCCGGGAGCCAGTTGCGGTGTCTTCACCGCGCCCTTCAGGCCCTTTTCATAAGCGTCGGCCGCCTTCTGGCGCAGGACCAATTCCTCGGCGAATGCGTCGAGTTTCACCAGGAGGATGGCCGCCTGCAGCGTGTCGAGGCGCGAATTGAGGCCGATGCGGGCGTATTCATAGCGTTCCTTGCCCTCGCCGTGCACGCGGTAGGACTTGATCAGGTCGGCAATGTGCTGGTCCTTGACGAGGACCGCGCCGCCATCGCCGTAGCAGCCGAGCGGCTTGGCCGGGTAGAAGCTGATCGTCAGCGCGTCGGCCCACTCGATCGAATGCTTGCCGTTCAGCGTCGCGCCATAGCCCTGCGCCGCATCGGAAATGAGCTTCATCCCGTGCTCGTCGCAGATCGCCTTGATCGCCGGGTAGTCGGCCATCTGGCCGAACAGATCGACGGCGATGACGGCCGCCGAACGCAGCTTGCCCTCGGCCTTCACCATGTCGATGGCGGCCTTCAGGCTCTCCGGATCCATGTTGTAGGTCACCGGGTCGACATCGACGAAGACCGGTGTGGCGCGGGTCCACGGAATGACTTCGGCCGAGGAGGCGAAGGTGAAGGACGGCACGAAGACCGCATCGCCCTTGCCGATTCCCATCGCCAGCAGCGGCAGCACGATGGCATCGGTGCCGTTGGCACAGGCCAGACCGATTGGCGCACCGGCAAAATCGGCCAGGCGCGCTTCCAGTTCGCGGACCTGCGGTCCGAGAATGAAGGCGCCACTGTCGAGCACGCCGGCGATGGCGGCATCGAGCTTTGACCGGAGGCGGTCGCGCTGCGCGCCGAGATCGATGAAGGGGATCATGTCGGTCATGGCAATAGGCCTCCCGGGACCGCAAGTCGGCGAGTGTCTGCCGCGCTATACGTGTGCCCCGACCGAATTACCAACTCACGAATGGTTTCGTTATTCGACAGTCACCGATTTCGCGAGATTGCGCGGCTGGTCCACGTCCGTGCCCTTGTAGACGGCGGCATGGTAGGCGAGCAGCTGGATCGCGACGGCGGCCACGATCGGCGAAGCGATCGGGGCGCAATCGGGCAACAGGATCACATCCTCGCGCTTCACGTCGCAGGCGGCCAGACCGGCTGAATCGGTCACCAGGATCACCCGGGCGCCGCGCGCGGCCACCTCCTGCATGGTGGACATGGTCTTGTCCCAGAGATGGTCGTGCGGCGCGACGACCACGACGGGCAGGTTTTCCTCGATCAGGGCGATGGGACCATGCTTCAGCTCGCCCGCAGCGTAAGCCTCGGCGTGAAGGTAGGAGATTTCCTTCAGTTTCAGCGCGCCCTCCTGGGCGAGCGGGTAGTACACTCCGCGTCCGAGATAGAGGACGGAACGCGACTGCGTCAGTTCGCCAGCGATGCGCTTCGCCTCGTCTTCCATCTCGAGCGCCTTGGACACGTCGCGCGGCGCCTCGAGCAGGCCGGTCACGAGTTCCTTTTCACGGTTGGCATCGATATGGCCGCGCGCGCGCCCGGCATTGATGGCGATCATGGCCAGAGCAGCGAGCTGGCAGGTGAAGGCCTTGGTCGACGCCACGCCGATTTCCGGGCCGGCCAGGGTCGGCAGGGCGATGTCCGCCTCACGCGCCATGGTCGAGTGCGCCGCGTTGACCACGACGGCAGTGGTCAGGCCGCGATCCTTGCAGAAACGCATGGCCGCCAGCGTGTCGGCGGTCTCGCCCGACTGCGAGATGAACAAGGCCAGGTCCCGCTTCGAAACCGCTGGGTCGCGATATCGGAATTCCGACGCGACTTCATTGCGCACCGGCATGCCGGCGATCTGCTCAATCCAGTAGCCCGCCACCTGGCCGGCATAGCCTGCGGTGCCGCAAGCGACTATCAGGATACGGTCATACTGCTTGAAATCGATGCTTTCAAACGGTCGCACGACAAGGCGAAACGGGTCGACATAGTGGGTCAGTGTGCGGGCGATGACTTCCGGCTGTTCATGGATCTCCTTTTCCATGAAGTGCCGGTAATTGCCCTTCTCCGCGAGCGCGGCGGAAAGCTGGACCAGCTTTTCCTGGCGACGCGCAGGCTGACCTTTGCGATCAAATATCTCGGTTTTTCTTTTCGTGACGAAGACGTAGTCGCCTTCTTCAAGGTAGGCGACGCGTTGCGTAAAAGGGGCCAGTGCCAGCGGATCGGATCCGAGAAAGCCCTCCCCTTCCCCGAAACCCACAACGAGCGGCGCGCCTTCACGCGCACCCATGATCAGATCCGGCATGCCTTCGATCAAAACGGCGAGCGCAAACGCGCCTCTCAGACGATGAAGCGTGGCTTCGAAGGCTGCCTTTGGATCACCGGATTTCTCCAGTTCGTAGTCGATTACTTGGGCGACGACCTCCGTGTCAGTCTGGGTCTCGAATCGTCGCCCGGCGGCCTCCATTTCGTCGCGTAACTCACGGAAATTCTCGATGATGCCATTGTGAACCACGTAGACGCGCCCGGCGCGGTGAGGGTGGGCATTGGTCTCGGTGGGCGCACCATGTGTGGCCCAGCGCGTGTGCGCGATACCGGTGACCCCGTCAGCCGGGTTGGCATCCAGGACCCTGTCGAGTTCCTTCAGCTTGCCCGTCGCCCGGCGGCGTTCGACATGACCGTCCCGGCCCGCGACCGCGATTCCCGCGGAATCGTAACCGCGGTATTCGACCCGGCGCAGCCCTTCGATCAGTCGGTCGGCCACCGTGATTTCCCCGACAATCCCGACAATTCCGCACATTATGCGGCCCCTTTCTTTTCAAGGATGCTCTATCGTTGACGGCAATTTCTAATCTGTATCCGTTGCCGAGGTACGCCGAATAATCTGCGGTGAACGCGTCAACAGTACGGCGGGATTCCACACCATCATCCGCATAATGTCGTTGACCCTAGCCTTTCGGCCCGTCTGTAAAGGAGCTCGCTTTGGCCACACACGATTCAGGCCTGTGACCCCATCAAGAATCCCGCGCAGATACGCAATTGCGGCTCCCCGCCGAATCGACAGGGCAAACAATGCTGCGGACGCCAGGATGTTGAACGGCAACATGATACACAACCAAGGCATCGGCATGCATTTAAAGTAAACCCAAATCCTATTCCTAGTTCCATGGTAGACTGCAAAAGCCGACCACCTGCTCGATGACGCTGAACCTACATGATGAACGACTGCGTTACGAACCTGTACGGCTTGTTCACCCAACAACCTTGCCCGAAACCCTAAGTCGACGTCTTCGCAGTAACAGAAATACTGATCGTCGAATCCGCCCAAATGTTCGAATAAGGAACGGTCGATCATCATAGCGGCGCCGCACGCGGAGAATGTTTCCCCCTCCTCTGGCAAACGACTACGCGCATTACCAAAGCCGCTCCGAAAAGGCAGGCCAAACACGTGAAAGGCGTCACCTGCGCCATCCAAGCGGTCCTGCTCACCATGCTTAATTTGTGTTGACCCAAATATCCTCGCGTCAGGCCATCTATGTGTCGCTGCCAGAAGCTCTTCCAGCCACGTCGGTTCGGGAAACGCATCGGGGTTCAGGAACACGACCCATCGCGCTTTGGTAAGTTTCACCGCCTCGTTGTTGGCGACTGCGAAGCCCAGATTGCTGTCGTTTTTTAGAAACTTAACAAATGATGGCAAATCCTCAGCGCGTAATGCTTTCCCTCCTGGAGAGCCATTGTCGACGACAATAACCTCGCTCGGAGTCACGGTCTGCTCTGACAAAGCCAACAGGCACTTAGAAATCCACTCGCGGCTTGAGTAGGCCACGACAACTACAGCAACGTCGACTTTATTTTTCATGATCAATTATTAGGCTCATATTATTATATGATTTTACTATTCGGCATTTATTCTGCTACTAGATTTCTTTCAACGCGCGCTATCAATTCCAAACGCTGAATCCGTGTTCGCGTCGATGACCGTCCGATAGCTACAGCGAATAGCACAGCGATCCTACATGCCATGTGAAGCTGGACGGCATGAATTGACATAAAGCGGACCCCACTTAGGTTACGCGCCCGACGTGCGGGGTCCAGACATGGCGTCCATTATTGTCACCGGCGCAGCCGGATTCATCGGGTTTCATGCCTGCCGCAGACTGGTGGCGGACGGATGGTCCGTGACTGGGGTCGACTGTTTCAACGCCTATTACGACCCGGCCCTGAAGCGCGGCCGCGCCGAAGCGCTGCAGGCCGAATTCGGCATTGCCGTGCGCGATCTCGATATCGCCGACGATGCCGCCCTGAAAGCGCTGGTTCTGAAGCTGCGACCCGACCGGATCCTGCATCTCGCCGCGCAGGCCGGAGTACGCTACGGTTTCGACCATCCGTTCGAATACGAACATTCGAATCTCAAGGGCCATCTGTCGGTGCTCGAGGCTGCCCGCGCGCTCGGCGACGGGCTCGGCCATCTCGTCTATGCCTCGTCGAGTTCGGTTTATGGCGAGCGCGAAGGTCCGTTCAAGGAAAGCGACCCGGTCGACCATCCGGCCTCGCTTTATGCCGCGACGAAGCGGGCGGGCGAGATGATGACGGAATCCTATGTCAGCCTGTTCGGCCTGCCGGCGACCGGGCTGCGCTTCTTCACAGTCTATGGCCCCTGGGGCCGGCCCGACATGGCCTATTTCAAGTTCGCCGAAGCGATCATGGAAGGCCGCAAGCTGCCGCTGTTCGATTCCGGGCGCGGACGCCGCGACTTCACCTATGTCGATGACGTGGTCGAATGCTTGGCCCGCATCTGTGCCGACGCACCGGCGCGCAAGTCGCACCGCATCTTCAATATCGGCGGTTCCAATCCGCGCCCGACCACCGACCTCGTCAAGGCGCTGGAATCGTCGCTCGGCCGTAGCGCCCAGATCGAACACCTGCCGCCGCAGCCCGGCGATGTCAGCCTGACCTATGCCGACACGTCAGCGCTCGAGACGGCCTATGCCTACAAGCCGGTCGTGAAGCTGGAAGACGGGATCGCCCGTTTTGCCGACTGGTATCTCGGTTGGCGGGGGGAAAAGGCGCGCTCGCTTGCCGGCTAGGTCCAATCCCTGGCTGTCCGTCCACGCCGTCTATGCCGGCGCGATCGCGGTTTTTTTCGCCGTCTTCCAGTATGTCGTCCACGACCCGCAGACCGGAGCCGACTGGGCGCGCTATGGCGTCGAGGTCGCCGTGAAGACGGCCTTCCTGCACGCCGTGCTGTGGGCGATCCTGATCCGCCCGGCGGCGGCGTCCTGGCGGCGCATCGTGTCCGGCTTCACCGAGGCGTCGCAGTTCGAGCGACTCAACCGGGAAGTCACGCCGGTGGCGATTCTCGACAAGCGGATCCAGCGGCTGGAAGACGAATTGCAGCGCCGCGCTGCGGAGCGCCGAAGCTAGCGGTCCTTCAGCACCTGTTCGACAACGGCGCGGGCGTTCGGGCCTTCTTCCTCGTGATCGAGCGCGAATCGGACGAAGGCGCGCAGATAGCCCGCCTTGTTGCCGCAGTCATAACTTTCGCCCTCATACTCAATCGCGTGGAAGTGCTGGCGCGTCATCAGCGTCGCCATCGCGTCGGTCAGCTGAATCTCGCCGCCGGCGCCCTTGGCCTGGTTCTCCAGCAGACCGAAGATTTCCGGCTGGAGGATGTAACGCCCGGTGATCGACAGATTGGACGGCGCGGTTTCGCGGGACGGCTTTTCCACCATGCCGCGCATCTTCATCACACGGCCGTCGCGGCTTTCCGGGTCGATGATGCCATAGCTCGACACCTTGTCTTCGGGCACCTGTTCGACGGCGATCACATTGCCGCCTTCGCGCGCATAGACCTCGGCCATCTGGGCGAGGCAGCCCGGCTTGGCGCGAACGATCACGTCCGGCAGGAGGACGGCGAAGGGCTCCTTGCCGACTAGTTCGCGGGCGCACCAGACCGCGTGGCCGAGGCCGAGCGGGGATTGCTGGCGCACAAAGCTCATCGAGCCCGCCTCGGGCACTTCGGCCTCGAGCGTGTTCAATAAGTCTATCTTGCCTTTCAGGCGCAGCGTGTCTTCCAATTCATAGGCGCGGTCGAAATAGTCCTCGATCGCGCTTTTGTTGCGGCCGGTAACGAAAACGATGTGCTCGATCCCGGCTTCGCGCGCTTCCTCCACGACATACTGGATCGCCGGGCGGTCAAAAACCGGCAGCATTTCCTTGGGAATCGACTTGGTCGCGGGCAGGACACGCGTGCCCAGGCCGGCAACCGGAAGAACGGCTTTACGGATCTTCGTCATGACTCCTTCAACTCCTGACCTTTCCCGGCACGCACGGACGGGGTAACTGCTGCCCATGGCCGCTTCTAGCGCGACATCACCGGATACGGAAATAGCGCTCGACGTGCCGAGCGGGCGTGTCCGTATCGAAGTGTCGAACAGGCATGGCGGCCCCGTCCACCTCGGCCTGCAGGTGTTCGACAGCGATAGCGGCGCTCTGGCCGCGCTGATCCCGATGCGGATGGAGGCCGGCGAAAGCCGGCGGATCAACGGCCTGCCCTGCCCGGGGGCGATCCGCATCGTGCCGCTGGTCACACCGGCGGGCGCACGGCTGAATTTCAGGGTGGAAGCCTGCGCCGCAATGTATGCGGGCTTGCGCGATCTCGCCCGGGTGATCGGACTTGAGGGCGCGAAACGCCCCGCCCGCTCCCGGGCGACCCTGGCGACGCCGCGCTGGCTCGACCCCGCGCCCACTCTGAAGACCGGCACGAAGATCAGCGTGATCATCCCGACCCGCGACCGGCTGGACCTCTTGAAGCAGGCGATCGCCACCGCCTTCGACGCCGCGCAATGGCCGGACCGCGAACTGGTCGTGGTCGACAACGGGTCGGTCGAAGCCGACACGCTGGCCTATCTGAAGGGGCTCGACGCACGGTCAGATGCCATCGTCGTCCGCGACGGCGGCGATTTCAATTTCTCGCGCCTGATCAATTCCGGGACCAGCGCCGCAACCGGCGATGTCTTCGTGCTTTTGAACAATGACGTGATCGGCGGTGATCCGCGCTGGCTGGGGCGGCTGGCGGCGTGGGCGATGAAGCGGGGGATCGGCGCCGCGGGGGCATTGCTGACCTATCCCGACGGCACGATCCAGCATGCCGGGATCAAGGTCGGCGTGCACGGTCTGACCGACCACGTGATGACGCGTCACCGCGTCAAAGGACCGTATACGGAGCGTGCGCGCCGCATCGACGCCGTGACCGGGGCCTGCCTGGCGACCTCGCGAAAAGTGTTCGAGGCGCTCGGCGGGTTCGAGGAAAACTTCGCCGTGGAAATGAGCGATGTCGATTACTGCCTGCGCGCCGAGCGGGCGGGTCTGATCAATGTGTTCGAACCGGCGGCCAGACTGGGGCATCTGGAAAGCCAGAGCCGGGGGGCCCCGTCGCCTCGTGTGCTGGAGGACCGGGCGGAATTCATCCGTGTCTGGGGCGAGCGGCTTCTGAAGGGCGCGCGCTAGGCGTCAACTCATTGGCAAAAATCAAGACGGAACGCGCTGCCGAAAGATGCGATTGAGCATCGGAACGAGCGTCACGACTTGTTTTCCGAACTATAGATCTTCCGACGGTCCGATAGGCGATCGGATTTCCCGATCCCGTCACCCCCTCGTTTTGTCGCGCGGGTCATCGACGAAGCATGGCTGTATCATCAAATCGGGAATGTGGCACCTTCGCCACACTCTTGGTTTCTAGGATGTTTCGGGTTGAAAGTGTTACAATTCGTTCGTTCAGAAAGTTTATCAAATGCATATCGACGATCACAAAGCTTGCATTTCGAAATCGGCCGTTTAGAACCGCGGCACTAATAGTGAAATGGGTGAGGGGAGTTATGGTCCACGTTCCGGATATGGATCCGGTTTTCGAGACCGGCTTGTACGCCCACCCGGTAGCCGATCTCACCGACAAATCCATTCTCGTTACCGGGGCAACCGGGTGCTTTGGATCTCGCCTCGTCGAGACCATTTGCAGGCAGTTCCAACCGAGCCGGTTGATCGTCTTCTCGCGAGATGAGTCGAAACAGTTCGAGATGGCACGGCGGCTAAGTCCGGCCGACTACCCTTTCCTGCGGTATGTGCTCGGAGACGTACGCGATCTCGATCGCCTGATCGAGACAATGAAAGATGTTGACGTCGTCATTCACGCCGCTGCAATGAAACACGTCACTCTGTCGGAGCAAAATCCGATGGAATGCCTGCGAACGAACGCGCAGGGCACACAGAATGTCATACATGCCGCAGAGCGTTGCGGGGTGACGGCAGTGTCCATGGTTTCGACCGACAAAGCTGTTCAGCCTGTGAACATGTACGGCGCCTCAAAGCTCGCCGCAGAGAAAATTGCCACAGCCCGCCCCTTCGGAACGGAAGTTGCCGGCGGACCGCGTACCCATGTTGTGCGATTTGGCAATTTCGTAGGCTCACGCGGGTCGGTGATTCCGATCTTCGACAAGCTGATTAGAGACGGCTCCGATACGCTACCGGTTACAGATCAACGCATGACTCGCTTCTGGATCACGGTCGATGAAGCTGTAAACTTTGCTCTTTCCTCGCTGAGCTTTGCAAAGGGTGGTGAGATTTTCGTGCCGAAGCTCCGTTCTATGGCTGTGGTTGATCTGGCACGCTTCATGGCTCCAAGCCTCAAGATCGCGTTTACCGGTCTTCGCGAGGGCGAGCGATTGCACGAACAGCTGATCGCGACTGACGTCGCTTCCAACGTACTCGATTACCAACATCGATATGTTATTCTGCGGGCCAATCGAACCGCGGAACGCGATATTTACATCAAAGCGGGCGCGGTGAGGGTTGAAGAAAACTTCTCCCTCTGTTCGAGCAACAATCCGGTGACACTCACCGACGCTTCGAGCGCCAAGGTCGTCGCCCAGCGCGAGCACCTGCGTCTTTTGGCGGACTGATCTAAAACGCCCATCGATTAACCAGTCCGATACCCTTCATGCCGATTCCTTAATGCTGAAACGCTTGATTCGCAGCGATCGGTGCGGGGAACATGAAGGACATCTCATCATTGGTCGCCAGTCGGCCGTTTGATCAACCGGTCGTCGATCTCGATGGGAAGTCAGTTCTCATTACAGGCGGCACGGGCGGATATGGCCGCGCTTTCGTGGAACGAGTCTGTCGGGACTACCGCCCAGAACGCCTGATCGTTTTCTCGCGCGACGAGCTGAAACAGTTCGAGATGGCCCACGAGCTGGGCGACAACTTCCCGTTCGTCAAATTTGCGATCGGAGATGTTCGCGATGCCTCCAGACTCGAGGAAATCACCAAAGACGTCGATGTCATCGTTCATGCCGCAGCGCTGAAACACGTGCCGATAGCTGAGCGCAATCCCGCCGAATGTCTGCGTACCAATGTGGATGGAGCCATCAATGTTGTACGCGCTGCAATCCGGAACAAAGTATCGCGCGTCTGTTCGATATCGACCGACAAGGCCGTAAGTCCCGTCAACGTATACGGGGCCTCGAAACTGGCCGCAGAGAAGGTCATGTCGGCAGCTGCGCTTGACGTAGGGCCAGGAGGACCGCTTTTTTGTTCGGTTCGCTACGGCAATGTTGTGGGATCGCGCGGATCGGTCATCCCATTCTTCGAACGATTGATCGCGGAAGGCGCAGACGAACTTCCGATCACTGATCCGCGGATGACACGCTTTTGGATTACCATGCCCCAAGCGGTAAACTTCACCTTGTCGTCGCTGCAGATGATGTTTGGCGGCGAAGTCTTCGTGCCCAAAATCCCGACGATGTCGATGCTCGACATTGCCCGGACGCTGGCACCCGATCTGGGGACTCGGGTTATCGGCATTCGTCCCGGCGAAAAGCTGCACGAAGCACTGATCAGTCGTGATGACGTTCTGAACACAATCGAGTTGCAGGACCGGTTCGCGCTGCTTTCACCTGAGCACATCGACGCGCGGCTCCGCCACATGGCGAAAGGGGCACACCCCGTTGCCGACGACTTTTTCTATGCGTCCAATCACAATCCGGAAGTGATACGCGCGCCCGCGTCCGCGTCGATGCAACCGGTCAAGCCGCGCATTGTCTCGGCGTGATCCGATGAGTTCGCGAGCCGAGGCCTTCATCGCGGACCGCCGGATCGCGGAGAACGAACCGCCATATATTGTTGCCGAATTGTCGGCCAATCACGGGGGTTCGATTGATCATGCTTTGCGACTGATCGCGGCCGCAGCTGAGAGCGGCGCTGACGCGATCAAGCTTCAGACCTACACAGCGGACACGATCACGCTCGATCATGACGGACCGGAATTCATCATTCCACATGGGCCATGGAAGGGCCGGACGCTGCATGCGCTCTATCAGGAAGCACACACGCCTTGGGACTGGCACGAGCGGCTGTTCGCCGAAGCGCGCGATTGCGGACTGACAATTTTCTCCAGCCCCTTCGATCCGACCGCTGTCGATCTGCTGGAATCGCTCGACGCGCCCGCCTACAAGATTGCCTCGTTCGAGATCGTCGACCTGCCCCTGATCGAGAAATGCGCCCGGACCGGCAAGCCGTTGATCATTTCCACCGGGATGGCAAGCCTGGGCGAAATCGAGGCCGCGGTCACGACAGCACGGGGTGCCGGCAACAAGGACCTTGTACTTCTGCATTGCATTTCGGCCTATCCGACTCCGGCCCATGAGATGGATTTGCGGACCGTCGCTCATCTCGGCACGGCGTTCGACGTGGTTCCCGGCCTGTCCGACCATACGCTGGGGACGGCTGTCGCGGTCGCTTCCGTGGCGCTTGGGGCGCGGCTGATCGAAAAGCATTTCACTCTCGACCGGGCTGATGGCGGACCGGACGCGGACTTCTCGATCGAACCTCATGAGTTGAAACGACTCGCGGCGGACTGCCACACCGCTTGGGAGGCGTTGGGTTCGATTTCCTACGATCCGCGCGGAAGTGAACGTGGCAATGTCGCGTTCCGCCGATCGCTTTACGCCGTCGCCGACATCGCGGCAGGAGAGAGGCTGAACGCGGAGACGGTACGCTCAATCCGACCCGGGCATGGACTACCGCCGAAGGAGTTGCCGCGTGTCCTGACCGGTCGCGCCCGCAAACCGATCAAGCGCGGCACTCCCCTGTCGTTCGATCTTATCGACTTCGGCTAGAGTCCCAGCACCGATCGAAGCGCGTCAACAACCCGGTCGGGATCGTCATCGCGCATCGCGGGAAATAGCGGCAGCGAAAGGCAGGACTGGTAATACGCCTCCGCGCCAGGAAGCGAAAAGCTATCACCGCAACCGTGCGCAGGGTGATGATAAACTGGGATATAGTGCACCTGCGTGCCGATCCCCCGGTTCGAAAGCTCGTTCATGACCGCTTCACGACTGGTGCCGCACGCGTTGAAATCAATCCTAGCGACATAAAGGTGCCAACACGGATCACACTCGGCCCTACGGCCAAGTCGACGAATGGCAGGGGAAAGCGAACCGAGAAGCGAGTCGTATCGAGCAACGAGACTTCGCCGGCGCGCAACGAAAGTATCGAGGCGCGACAATTGCGATCGACCGAGCGCGGCCTGTATATCCGTCAGTCTGTAGTTCCATCCCATGGCTTCTTGAGAATAGTGCCAGCGGCAAGTCGCGCCGCCCTTCGGATTCCGGTTCCGCACAATGCCGTGACTACGCAAACTCCTTATGCGGTCAGCGATCTCCTTGTCGCGAAGCGTCACAGCCCCGCCCTCCCCGCAGGTGATCGTTTTCACCGGGTGAAACGAAAAGCAGACCGCATCAGAATGGCTCGCTGAGCCAACCGTTCGGCCCCGTTCAGCGCTTCCGATTGCATGGGCTGCGTCTTCGATCAGGATAATGTCCGGGTATGCCTCACGAATTGCCGTAACATCCGCGCATTGGCCCGCGAGGTGAACGGGCAAGATGGCGCTGACCGATCCGCCTGCACGGCTTACCGCTTCCTCGACCGTTTCCTCGGTCATCAAACCTGTCGCGGGGTCGACGTCGGCGAACACCACACGGGCACCCAAATAACGGGCCGCATTAGCTGTTGCCGCAAAGGTGATGGCCGGCACGATGCATGTATCACCTTGCCCAATTCCCAAACCGGCGAGCGCAAGATGCAGTGCTGCGGTGCCGGACGAACAGGCGATGGCATGACCCGCATTGACAGCGTCAGCGAGCACCGCCTCAAAAGCTTCGACCGCAGGACCGCCCGTCAACCAGTCCGAGCGGAGAATGGCTTCAACGGCCGCCCGATCCTCCGGGGAGACATCCTGGCGGGCATACGGTAGGAAATCAGGCTGAGCATTCACTTTATGGGTTTACCTGGAAAAAACAGGTGAGCGTTAGACTCACAGCTAGCGGAAGCTGCCCCGAAGGGAAAGCACGCGGCGGCAGGTCATGCTGCCGGGGACCAACAAAACGACAGGAAGCGCGCCTTGAGCAGAACTTATTTCGGAACGGACGGCGTTCGGGGAACGGCCAATCAGTCACCGATCACGGCGGAACTGGCGCTGCGTCTGGGCATGGCAACCGCGCGATATTTCCGTCGCAGCAAGGACAGGCGCCATACGGTCGTCATCGGCAAAGACACGCGTCTGTCCGGCTATATGCTCGAGAACGCATTGACCGCCGGCTTCACCAGCGCGGGCATGGATGTCAATCTGTTCGGACCGCTTCCCACTCCTGGTGTCGCAACGCTCACGCGTTCCCTGCGCGCCGATCTGGGCGTGATGATCACGGCCTCCCACAACCTTTACCAAGACAATGGAATCAAGCTGTTCGGGCCAGACGGGTTCAAGCTTTCCGATTCCGCTGAAATGGAGATCGAGGCGTTGATGGGGGCCGATCCAGCCGAGGCGCTTGTACGATCGAGCGCGATTGGCCGAGCCAAGCGCGTCGATGACGCACAAGCCCGATACATTGAAATTGTGAAAGCCACTTTCCCACGTCAGATGCGTCTCTCCGGGCTTCGGATCGTCGTCGATTGCGCGAACGGTGCCGCCTACAAGGTGGCGCCACGTGTATTGTGGGAGCTTGGCGCGGACGTCATTCCGATCAATGACAAGCCTGACGGATTCAATATCAATGAGGACTGCGGTGCTGTGGCACCAAACGACCTGTCGATGCAGGTCCTGAAGTACCGCGCGGATCTCGGCGTGGCACTCGACGGTGATGCGGACCGTGTGATCCTTTGTGATGAAACCGGTCGCATCGTGGACGGTGACCAACTTATTGGATTGATTGCACTGGCTTGGAAAAAGGCCGGTAAGCTTCATGGCGACAAGATCGTTGCCACGGTCATGAGCAATATCGCCCTCGAGCAGAAGCTCAACAGTGCCGGAATCGAATTGGAACGCACACAAGTCGGCGACCGATATGTCGTCGAGGCCATGCGCGCCGGCGCATCCAATATCGGCGGTGAACAATCAGGCCACATCGTGCTGTCCGACTTTGCGACAACAGGAGATGCTCTCATTGCAGCCCTGCAAGTGCTCGCATTGCTGGTCGACTCGCAAAAGCCCGCGAGCGATCTGCTGACCGTATTCAAGCCCGCTCCACAAGTATTGAAAAACATCCGCTTTAATCGCGCCCAGGACCCTTTGGAGTCCGATGTGGTCCAGTCCGAGATCGAAAGCGGAAAGAAGAAGCTTGAAGGCAAAGGCCGCCTCCTGGTTCGCAAGTCCGGTACCGAACCCGTGATCCGCGTCATGGCCGAGGGTGAGAGGAAGCTCGTTGATCCTGTAGTCGAGTTGATTTGCGATGCGATCAAGCGCGCCAACGACGCGGACTGAGCCTTCGCCACTCGACGCGCACGGTTTTGGCCTGCTGCTGGCTTTGAGGACACCGAGTTAGGTTTTTTTGGAACCGTAGGAAAGGCATATCACGACGACATTATGGTCGCGAGTACAAGCGCGAGGCGGAGCAACTGATTGTGAAACGGGCGTGAGTGTGGATCAGGCGGCAAGAGATTTGGATTTGCAACTCATCCCCGCTGTGGCGGTGGGTTCGGCAGTTCGAGGAACGTGGGGACGAGACGTTCCCCGGCAAGGGCAAGAAGTACTTGTCCAGCGGGCAAAGTCCGGCGATCTTCACGTCAATTGGTAGAATACTTGGGGAGTGACGGTCGGCATGGCGATAGAAAACACTGCACTACGCTTCAAGATGCACGCCATAAGCAATTGGCACCGAGAGCCGGGGTTTGGCGAATGGCTGGTCATCCACGATCAGATCGTCGCTGCGCTTCGAGAATTTGGCTTCGTACCTGAGATTGTACCAGCGGGAACGCCACCCACGGAAGAACATGGCGTCGTGTTTTTTGCGAAACACACACGGAGTAGCCTGCCGAACGTTTGGAACATCAAGAAAAGCTATCTTCCGAACTACGTCTACTTCGATCGGACTGGGTATTCTGGCTGGGCCGAGGTCGCCAATAAACCAGAAATCTTCGCGGCCGCTCTATCGCGCGACGGCGTGGCGGCGGAGACTTTCTACACACAACTTCTCGCGGATACGGTCGACAGGAATGCCTCGAAGATCGAGCAGGGCGACGACACGTTTGATGCGCCGCCCGGGCCCTTCGTGTTCCTACCCATGCAACTGGGTCACGATACGGTGATGCAGCTCAGCCGGGTCGGATTTGTGGAATTCTACGAGGCAGTCAGGGACTGGGCTGACAGGCACGGCTTCGCGCTGGTCGTCAAGCCGCACCCCTTTGCAGCGCGCCACCCGGTGACGGGACGCGAATGCATTGAGACACGGCGCGTGCTGCAGGATGCGCAGGATCGACCTGGTGTGACGATCACGTCGGCATCCATCCATCGCATCCTTCCCGCGTGCGTTGCCGTATTCTGCGTCAACAGCGGGGTCGGCTTCGAGGCGCTGGTTCACCTCAAGCCGGTCTATACGGCCGGTCATTGCGATTACCACTGGGCGACCCATTTGATCGCCACGACCGCTGATCTCGACAGCATCTGCGATCCGTCGCAGCCAAAGCTGTGCAGCGCAGACACCAAACGGTTTCTCCATCACTTTCTGACCGAAGTCCTTGTCGACACACGCGAACCGGACCGCGTTCGCAGTATGATCTCAAGGGCCGTTATGATCTCAAGGGCCGTTTCGGATTACTGGGCTTCACGCCAGTAAAGCGCGTGCTCTGCCCCGTAAAAACTGGATCGTTAGAAGTTGGAGTTTTCCGCTAGGTTTCCCTGGGCTGGGAGGGGAGCGGGCGCTCATGAAGGCATCTAAGTTCATTAGGGCGCAGATGGCATTCATCCTGAAGCAGGGTGAGACTGGAACGCCGGTCGCGGAGATCTGCCGCAAGGCGGGCATCAGCCGTATTTTAACTGGAGTGAGGAGGAGAAGTGATCGATCCGGTGGATCGATCACCCGACGAACAAGTATGGCGGCCTGCTGCCGGACGAGATGCGCCGGTTGAAGCAGCTCGAGGACGAGAACACGCGTCTGAAGAAGATCGTCGCGGACCTGACGCTGGACCGGGAGATGTTGCAGGACGTCATCCGCCGAAAGCTCTAAGGCCTGTCCGCAAGCGCGAGCTGGTTGACGGGATGCTGGTGGACTGGGGCGTGTCGATCCGAAGGGCCTGCCGGGTTCTTCCCCCTCGACACCTCGACCTACCACTACAAGTCCCGCCGACCCGGCCAGGCCGGCCTCGAACAGAGGATAAGGGAGATCTGTGAGACCCGTGTGCGCTATGGCTATCGCAGGGTTCACGTCCTCCTTCGCCGCGCGGGCTGGGTGATCAACGTCAAGAAGACCCGCAGGATCTACAGCGAGTTAGGCCTTCAGCTGCGCAACAAGCATCCCAAGCGGCGGGTGAAAGCCAAGCTTCGCGAGGACCGCCGGAAAGCGGCCGGTCCGAACGAGGTGTGGGCGATGGACTTCGTCCACGACCAGCTCGCCATGGGATCGAAGCTGCGCATCCTGACCGTGGTGGACACGCATTCGCGCTACTGCCCGGTGGCGGATCCGCGGTTCACTTATCGCAGCGAGGATGTCGTTCAGACGCTAGACCGGGTGTGTGGCCAGACCGGGTATCCCGGGACGATCCGGGTCGACAACGGCAGTGAGTTCATT
>NZ_JBHRSV010000020.1:0-8143 GCF_042643335.1 Hyphobacterium vulgare | reverse complement strand
ACCTCGACCTCTGGGCCTATGCCAACGACGTCACGCTCGACTTCTCCCGGCCCGGAAAGCCCACGGACAACGGGTTCATCGAGGCCTTCAACAGCAAGCTTCGGACGGAGAGCCTGAACGCCCACTGGTTCATGAGCCTTGCCGACGCCCGCGAAAAGCTGGAAGCTTGGCGTAGAGAATACAACGAGGTCAGGCCTCACAGCGCGATCGGGTACAACGTCCCGGCCGACCTGCATAATCACTGCGGCATGGCCAGCCCGCCGCCGTGATCACAGCCGGAAAACTCCAGCTTCCGGCGGTCCAACGTTGGGGAGCAGCGCAGAAAGGCTCAGACTCTCAAAATAAACGAGGGACGACAGGGTCGCAGGTCAGGGACGACACGGTCGCAAGTCAATCAGGCCGGAATTCAAGGGGCTGGGTCAAACTGTACTGAGAAACCGACCGAATCAATTTGAACCGTGGCATTCGCAACGTCGCTGCTTTCAAGACTTTGATGCAATCTGACCATGGCACGGACCCATACAGCACCGGGGGCAGACGCTCTAAACCGGGTAGTTTGTTCGACCCAACCTTCGGAAGCGTTTACGTATATATTGCGGTCGCCGTTCAGCACTTCGAACGTACCTGAAACCGCGCCTCCATTCTCGTCTAAAAAGAAAAGACCTACAACATGACGCGCTCGACCAGATTCCGGGTCGGCCGTTTGTCTAAGCCGAATGCGAACGGAATATACGTTACCGTCGAGGTGATGCACGCGATCTCGAGAATACAGGTCACCAATACCAGTTTGCTCATAGAGAGGAATTTGATCTATTTGAACAACACTTCCAATCAAGCCAGACAATCTTTGATCGTCCAAGCTCTCGCGCTGTGCAGACCACCCCGCTTCGCCCCCAGAGAAGTCCGTAGACCATGAATCTGGTGTATTTAAGGCAACCGTTAACTGCTCTAACTGCTCTGCTCTTGGATCCATACTTTGAATAGAAAGTTCGGTCGTCGACTGGTCTGTCTCGGGCGGGTCGTTGACCGGGCGTTCTATCTCTCCACAGGCGCAAAGCGCGAACAAGGAGAAGTATAATATTTTTCGTACAAACATGAAAATTTGAACCCTTTTCCCAGCACGATTCACCAAACTACGCGTGTCTTAGAATGGGTCGAAACGCTCAGGAACTCAATAGCTGACGAGGGAAAGAGTTACCCAGCCCCCTGAGTTCCGGACTGATTGACCTGCGACCCTGTCGTCCTGAGCTTGACCCCGTTTTCGGGCCGCGGGGAGTTGGAAGATCCCCGTGTCATAGCGCCAGGGCGGGCTGCGTGAGCCCTGACGCTTTTCTTGCCTCCGCAGGCGTTCGGTAGCCAATGGCGCTGTGCGGACGCTCGGTATTGTAGTCTCTACGCCATCGCTCGCATTTTCCGCGGGCGTCGGCAAGATTCATGAACCAGTGGGCATTCAGGCATTCCGCGCGGAACTTGCCGATCAGACTCTCGATGAACGCGTTGTCCGTTGGCTTCCCGGGGTGGGAGAAGTCTAGCTCCATGCCGCCAGCATAAGCCCTTAGGTCCAGGTCGCGCGAGATGAACTCGGGCCCCTGATCGACCCGGATGGACTTCGGAAGACCATGGCGCGCGCAGATGCGCTCAAGAACGCCGACGATATCCGCGCCGGTGAACCGTTCGCGCGGCTCGGTGGCTGGCACGTATCGAGTGTAGGCGTCTATCACGGTCAGGATGCGCAGGCGGCGGCCGTCGTAGAGCTGGTCATGAACGAAGTCCATCGCCCAGACCTCGTTGGCCATCACCGCGTCAGACCGGCCCTCTCTGAGCTTCGCCTTCACCTTTCGCTTCGGCGTCTTGTTCCTCAGCTGAAGGCCCATCTCGCGATAGAGCCGATAGACCCGCTTGGCGTTCACCGCCCAGCCTTCACGCTGAAGCAGGACGTGGATACGCCGGTATCCGTAACGAACCCGCGACTCAGCGATCCCCCGGATGCGCTGGCGAAGCTCATCCTGTGACCCGCGTTGAGACTTATACTGGTAGGTCGAACGCTGACCTGCCAGGCCGCACGCAGATGATCCACCAGCTCTCGCCGGCGCGCAGGCCTCAGAGCTTTCGGCGGATGACGTCCTGAAGCATTTCCTTGTCCAGCGAGAGATCCGCCACGATCCGCTTCAGCCGACCGTTTTCTTCCTCAAGCTGCTTCAGGCGCTTCATCTCCGACGGCATCAGGCCGCCATACTTCTTTTTCCAGTTATAGAACGTGGCCTGGCTGATCCCTGCCTTGCGGCAGACCTCCTCCACCCGCGTGCCTTCCTCGGCCTGACGCAGAATGAACGCGATCTGCGCCTCAGTGAATTTCGACCGTTTCATCGGCCTTCTCCCCGTACCAGCCGCCCAAGCCGCTAAACGAGAATTTTCCACTTTTACGTGACCGAGAAAACGGGAAGCAGGTCAATTTCTTATCATAATGAGCCCGACAATTTCACCGTTCTTATAGCCTAAATCTATATTTTTTACCTCGAAATTCCCCAAGTTTTTTTGTGAAAACGCCAAGCGTCAACGATGATCGAATCGATATCAGACATCTTGGGTTTGAAGTCCAAGACTCTCCTGGCATGCTCCAGGTCGGCCGTCAAAACTGCTGCATCTCCATCGCGGCGAGGCCTTACGTCATAAGGAGTTTTTAGTCCCGTTACCCTCTCCACCGCCTGAAGGACCTCAAGAACTGAGGCGCCGTGGCCAGTGCCCAGATTGGCGATGATCTCTCGCTCGCCGGCCATCAGCTTGTCGAGTGCGGCAAGGTGCGCGTCGGCGAGATCCATGACGTGAACATAGTCGCGGATGCAGGTGCCATCGCGGGTGTCATAGTCGGTTCCAAATAGCTTCATCTTACCGCCGACACTCGCAGCAGCTTTCAGCGCATTGGGGATCAGGTGGGTTTCCGGATCGTGCTCCTCACCGATCTCGCCGTTGGGGCTAGCGCCGGCAGCATTGAAATAGCGCAGCGCAGCGTATCGGATCTCGCCGATCCGGGCTAGGTCAGTAAGTAGGATTTCGACCGCCCGCTTGGTGCGGCCGTAAACGCTCACCGGCTTGCAGGTCTCAGTCTCGGTGATCGGAACCAGGTTCGGCTCGCCGTACACTGCGCAGGTGGAGGAGAAGACCAGCGGCTTAACCCCTGCGCGCGCCATGGCCCCGAGCAGGGTGATCACCCCACCCACATTATTTTCCCAGAAGCGGAGCGGCTCCTTCTCGCCCTCGCCCACTTCGATGTTGGCGGCGAAATGCATCACGCCGTCTGGCCTGTACTTAGCGAAGGCGCAATCGAGGTCCGATGAAGACCTGATATCACCGCGCACCAGCGGGCCCCATTTGACCGCGTGCGCATGCCCTGACGACAGGTTGTCAAACACCACCGGCGTGTCGCCCCGCGCCGCCAAAGCTTTACACACATGGGAACCGACATATCCCGCTCCGCCCAATACAAGTACCGTGTTCACGCTTGGCGCCTCAATCCTCAAATGATGTAGAGACTATTCGCGTATCACTTAACTCTGATCAAAGCCTTTCAGGATTGGGCGACCATTAAATAAAATCGGGATTTTCAACAGCCACAAGACCGTCGCCGAATTGAACGTTGCCGTAGGGCGTGACGCAAAGTTCACCGCGCGGATAGTTCATCGTCTCACGCCAACCGTTTCGTCGGAACAACTCCGACATTTCATGATGTTTTTCCAGGGAAGTATGCGTACCAATCATCATGCTTTTAACGCGCTTTCGAAGCAGATCCATAATCGGTGGGATTATGTCATATTCCGCACCTTGAATGTCGACATGGACGAAATCCACTGTTCCGCTCATCCGGTCCATGAGCGAAGCAAGCGTGTAGGCAGGGACGTCAATGAAAGGCCTACCGGAATGGACCTGTTTCATCGAAGCGCCGTAGTCCTCGCTTGGATCTTCTAAAATGGGGAATCGTACCGTGCCCGCTTTTGGTGCGACAGCACCGTGAATCAGATGCATTGTTTCACCAGTCAGGTCATTGCTGGCGAAATGCCGTCGCATCCAGTCGTAATGGGTATGGTCTGCTTCGATTGCCACAATCTCTATCGCGTCGATACGGGCCGATTGACGGGCCGCCGTCGCACCGATCACAGACCAAGTCCCCCACCCCGCGCCCAACTCGATCATGCGATACGCTCCTGCAGCGCGCGCCACGCTCTCAAGGGTCAGAATCCAGTCGAAATAATGTTCGTTAAGCGACGGAAGAGGAGGCGTGTACTTAGATCCGCGCGGTGGTGCGAACTTCGACCAACCTTTTTTAAACCGACTGTCGGTGGTTACACCTAAGAAATCATATATCGAATAGCCGCTTGCTACGACTTGTTTAGGTGAAAAATGATCAAAAACAGCAGCGTGTTTCATTATTTTGCTCGTGTGTTTCAGTTGAAGTTCAACGTTATTATTAACAATCGACGAGGATGATCCATTTTCCGAACGCGGTACGGTTGGACTGATTGAGAAATATCGCGATCGTGTCAAGCCGCTTGTCTGGACCCCGGCGATTTCATCTCCCCACTCGCCATGAAAGCCAGAACGTCCGACACGAAGTTCCTTGGCCCATAACGCTGGGCGAGCATACGAAGCGCGAAACGGCGCCGCCGTAACTGTTCGTGGTCGCGCATAATCGCAGCAAGCCTGCCAGGCAGGTCTCGTACGGCCTCGCGAGACTCCGGGCATGTGATCACAGCCTGGTTCCAGAGGTCGGGCGAAGCGGGTGGCTTGTACGTGTCCGCGAGCACGACCGGTATCGAGCCGCCTGCGATCGCCTCCCACAGACGGATTGAGTTCGGTCCGGTGCCTGAAGGGCACAAAGTGAACACCGACTGAGCGAGAATTTCGCGGAATTCCTCGCTCGCCCTTTCATCAACTAATGCATCGCCGGGTTGGATCTTCGAGAGTATCTGCTGATCGTAGACTACCTTGTTATAGTGCCAAGCGTCCCGGTTGCGAATCAGCCCTCGTGGATGGTCGGCGAGTTCTTCAATCAAATAGGTGCGCGACTGGGTGAGATACTTGTTATTGGCTTTCGCCCCTACAAACGAGAACAAGTAGCGGCGGTGCTCAAACGCAATTTCCCCTCCATGCGGAACCTGAACTGGATAGAGCGGGAAGGGATGAATTCGCACGTTGGGCGCATCGGGCATGACCTCCAGTCCTTGCGTGGCATGCGACCAGAACACATCGGACACGCCGGCAGCACTGAACAGTTCTTGGAACTTGAGCATATGAATGTGCTGGCAGACCGTGGCGACGCGCGGAGTCCCGCGCACCACTTCCGTCAATGCGCTCATTCCTCTTCGCAGAGCATCCAAGCGCTCTATATCCGTTTGATTGTGAAGAGAGAGGTCGATCAGTGTCGCCCACGGAAATCCAAAATACATCGCATCGAGATCGCGGCGCACCTGCAAGCGCACCTGCTGGTACGCATGCTGTTCAGTGATCGCGGGGAATTGCCAGAGATGATTGTAGGCAGCGACGTTCCCGTCGAGCGTGAGTTTCGGCGCACCGCGAACAGAGGTCACCTTTGCCTGAGCGCCCCTGCGAGGAGCCGGTCCCTGCTCCGGAGGCAAAGTCAGGCCGCGTTCGCCCGCCCACTTTTCGAGCGACTTGTTCAGTTTAATCTGACTGTAATTCCCGGTCTTGACCGGCCAAATTTCAATATCGAGCTGCGCCGGATCGAGAAGGGTCGCGCTGGCGTGCACCATCGCCATGCCCCCCACAATACGCATGTCGGCCTTCTTGTCGTAATTTCTCAGCCCAGTTTCGTGCACGTGAATCGAGCGCACCTGTCGACACGGATTGTAGACCGTGTGTCCGTAGATGCTGAAAACATACGCAACCTTGTTGTCACAGCGCGGTACTCCGAGTGGAAAATTCAGGCGCTGATCGCGATCTGGGTTGGAGCCCTTCGCCGGGTAATACGCCCAAGTGTCTTGTGACCAGTGAGGGTTGGGGTGAAGCGAGGTGGCACCGTCGATCAGTTCATACCTGCTCAGCGCCACAAAACCGGTTGGGTCCGACTCGAACAGCTCTTTCAAGCGCGCTAGCGTGTGATCAAAGAAGATGTCCGCGTTCGCCAATACCGAAACGCTATGCGGGCAATACTGCTGAGATAACTGGGTCCAGTCCTGATAGGTGGGCCGCCCGTCCATCTCAATCACGGTCACGCGACCGTCGGAGAGATCGACCTCTGCATCGTCATCGACCATCAGGAAGATATGATCGATCGACATGTTTTTGCGGTTTTCGGCGAGACAGCGTTGGAGTTCGGCCCGGCGCTCTAGCTGTGCGGGACGGAAATACGGCGTGAACAACGAAATTCGCACGTTTGACCTCAGTTTTGGCGGAGCGTTCCGTTTCCACGTGTCCGACGTGGACATCCCCAAGCGCCGAAAGCGCCGCTCCCGCTGCGCCTGACGTGATCATTGAGTATGGTACTCTAACCGATCGCACAGCTCAACGAAACGCGAGCTTGTCCCGGCCTGCTCCAACAGCGCATCCGGTACCTCGCGCCTAGGACGGGGCGCAATCGTGTCACCTCTACGCCCGCTGTCGCCGCTCAGCCTGTATGCCGAAATCAACGAACGCCAATCGGAATTATACCGCAATTCCAGCGCCTCGCACATCCGGCGCATTTCTGCATCCGGATCGTTGACGAAGTTTTCGTACTTAAAACATGGCAATTCAGCATGCCGGTCGAGGAAGGCGTGATACCGGCGCGCATATTCGTCGATCGAGAACGGGTCGAAATGTCGCCAGTCGTTCTCGATAAGTGAAAGCCAAGAATCCAAAGGGTCCCGGACAGTCACGACCGAAGCGATAGAAGTTTTTCGGGAAAACATCTCGAACAGCGTCGGGCGTGCGGCCCAGTCTTGCTCAGTGCAGAACTGAGAATGGGCGTGACCTCTTAGAACCAGGCCGCGTCCCTGTCGGTCTAACCGAGTGAGCAGGACGTCGACACTAGCCTGAAACATCTCAACCGCCACTTCATCGGAAACCGGAAACAAGCCAACTCGCGCCAAAAGGATCGGGTCGGTCGGGGCGAACCTCGATCGCATCGTTGTCAGCTGGATCGAGCTGAGCGGATCGACCTCGCTCAGCACAAGCGTGTTCGGCTGGGCATTAAGGCCGCGCGCGATTAAGGTGCCGCCAGTGCACGCCATGTGGTTAATCATGCGCAAAAGTGGACGCGCCGGCTCCGGTTTCCGGCTCCGCTCAAACAGCGCCTCAAGCGCATGAATATCGGCTGACGCGTGCCGCTGCCCAAAGCGCGCATCAAGAATGGCTAACGGATCACCGCGCCCAGGCGAAGGAGTGAGTTCTCGCCGCGCGTGCTCGCTCATTCGCTCTTTCGCGCATTGGCCGGGCGCGCCTTTTTCTTCGATGGACTGCGCTTGCCTATAGGTCGCGCCTCACGACCAGCGCCCCCCAAAATCGGCGGCGTGGCACCCGTTGCCCCCATCTGAGCTTGTAAGTGACACGCAACACGTTCAAGCAAGTCCTCGACCTCGCGTTTTTCATGGAGCAGCTGGTCGAAACGGTCCTGAAGATCCGCCAGATCGGCCTGAACGATTCGCTGGACGCGCAGCGCGAGGCGCAGATCGTCGCGGGAGGCCGTCAGCTCACGCTGAACTCGAAGCACCTCCTGTCGCTGCTCTTCTGCGCGGGCGTCCGCTGCTCTGCGACCCGCCTCGGACTCCTCCCATTTGCCGCGTCGATCCTGCTCTGCCTGGTCGATCGCTGCATTCGACTCCGCCAGCTCGGACCTCAGTGCATCACACTGCTCCACTGCTTCGAGTAACTTCGCGGTCGTGTCATCGAGCTGATCTTCGGAACGCTTGAGATGGTCGCGTTGGTCTTCAAGCGCCTGTTCCAGCTCAGCGCGCTTGGCTATTAAATTCTGGTTTTCATCGTGCAAGCGTCGAGCGTCAGCTTCGAACTGCGCGGCCTTTTCCAGCTTGGCCTCAGCTTCCTCGAGTTTGGTCCGAAGCGTTTTCTGCTCAGCTTCCAGCATTTCACAGGCCGCCGCCGCGTCGGCGGCCTTGGCCGCGAATTCGCTAGCGCGCGCTTCGGCCTGTTCAGC
>NZ_JBHRSV010000002.1:0-159223 GCF_042643335.1 Hyphobacterium vulgare | reverse complement strand
AAGCCCAAGGATGACACGGTTCTCCGCCGTGCTCCCGCAGGTCCTCAAAAACCTCCGGCAGCGGAAACCATCATGCCGCAATCCGCACATACAAGGATGAGGGACAAACCCTGTGTGCAAAGCAGGCCTCAATCCTCGCCCAAGGAATACGGCCCCGCGCCGCGGCGCCAGGGATCGATGTCGAGTGCGCGGCCCATCGGCGGGAAGGCGCGGTGGGCGCAGGGGCTGCGCTCGCACATGCGGCAGGACAGTCCGATCGGGGCGGGTGGCAGACCGCCGAGACGGTCGGCATAGACGACCTTGTCGGCATGGCTCCATTCGCAGCCCACGGCGACGGCCTGCAAGACGGGCGGTTCGCCGGGCGCGCCGGGCCGGGTGACGGCCTTCACTACCGAGACATAGCGCGTGCCGTCGGGCAGTTCGAAACCGTGCGGGATCAGGCCTTCGGGCGAGCGGAAGGCCTCGTGCAGCGCCCATTTCGGGCAGGAGCCGCCCGACCGGGCAAAGGCCAGCACGCCGCCGCCATAGCGTTTCGAGACATTCCCGGCCGGATCGACCCGCACCATGAAGAAGGGCACGCCCTCCGCGCCGGGACGCTGCAGCGTGGTGAGCCTGTGGCAGACGGCTTCGTAGCCGGCCTCAAAGCGGCGCTGCAGCCGGGTGATGTCGTGACGCAGATCGGTCGCCGCCTTCGCGAAGGCCGAGTAGGGCATGAGGAGGGCGCTGGCGAAATAATTGGCCAGCGCGATGCGGTAGAGCGTGCGGGCTTCCTTCGCGGCGAAGCCCGGCTGGTCGGCGAGGCGGTCGATGCGCTCACCCTGTTCGAGCAGCGCCAGGCTGGCGGCCATGTGAAAGGGCCGCGATTCGACCGGCATCACCTCCGACAGCATCAGGCGCCTTGCGTGGAAATCGAGCCGGCGGCGGGCGCCGCCCATTACCGCCTCTTCGAAGACCCGCACCACAATGCCATGGGCTTCCTGCAGGCGCGCCTCCAGCGTCACGGCGCGGCGGCGCACGTCGAGCTTCAGCTCCGCGGCGAGGGCTTCGGCGGCCTCTTCGAGTTCGGGGAAGTGGTTTCGCCTGGCGTCGAGCGCGTCGCGCACGCTTTCCGCCACGCCGGCAGCGGGCAGGCCGCCGGACATGCGCGACATCATTTCCTGCGCCGCACCGGACTGCTGGCGATAGGCCTGGTGCAGCTGGGTCAGCGCCTCGGCCGCACGGGGCTGGGTCTCGGCCAGCTCGGTCAGTTCCACGCGGTCAAGTCCGATGGGCGACAGCACCGGGTCGGCGGCGGCATCCTCGAGGTCGGCGAGCAGCTGGCGGTCGGTGCCTTCCGCAAAGCTTTTCATGTCGAGGTCGAACACCTCGGCGAGGGAGAGGAGGACGCGCGCGGTGACCGGGCGCTGGTTGCGCTCCAGCAGGTTGAGATAGCTCGCCGACAGGCCGAGCGCCTCGGCGGCTTCGGCCTGGGTCAGCCCCTTTTCGCGCCGAAGCCGGCGCAGGCGCGCGCCGGCAAAGATCTTTTCGAGCGGTCTGGTCTCGTCCGACATCGGCCTGCCATGAGTAAATAATTTACAGAATTACATATTCACAACTGTGCGAAGTATACAGGCTTTCCGCTTTATATGGCAAGCGTTCTGGACCTTTCGCAACCAATCCCTTCTGGTGCCGTCAACCGATTTACATGAGGGGACCTGTCATGTCCGACTTTTCGAAACTGATCCCGGGTGCGGTCGATGGCCGCTTCGAGGGCATTGAGCGCAATTACTCCGCCGACGAGGTTCTGCGCCTGCGCGGCAGCGTGCATATCGAGAACACGCTGGCCGAACGCGGCGCGGTGAAGCTGTGGGAGCTGTTGAAGACCGAGCCCTATGTTCATGCGCTGGGCGCGCTGTCGGGCAATCAGGCGATGCAGATGGTCCGGGCGGGCCTGAAGGCGATCTATCTCTCGGGCTGGCAGGTCGCGGCCGACGCCAATGTCGCCGGGGCGATGTATCCCGACCAGTCGCTCTATCCGGCCAATTCGGCCCCGGAACTGTGCCGCAAGATCAACCGCACGCTTCAGCGCGCCGACCAGATCGAGGCGGCGGAAGGCAAGGTCAGCCGCGACTGGTTCGCGCCGATCGTCGCCGACGCGGAAGCCGGTTTCGGCGGCCCGCTCAACTGCTACGAGATCATGCGCGCCTTCATCGAGGCGGGCGCTTCGGGCGTCCATTTCGAGGACCAGGTCGCGGCGGAAAAGAAGTGCGGCCATCTTGGCGGCAAGGTGCTGATCCCGACCGGCGCGCATGTCCGCAATCTCAACGCCGCGCGGCTCGCCGCCGACGTGATGGGCGTGCCGACCATCCTGGTGGCCCGCACCGATGCGGAATCCGCGACGCTGATCAATTCCGACATCGACGCCCGCGACCGTGAATTCATCGACTATGACGCGGGCCGCACGAGCGAAGGCTTCTACCGCCTGAAATCCGGCATGGGTGTCGATCACTGCATCAAGCGCGGCCTGGCCTATGCGAAGATCGCCGACCTTCTGTGGTGGGAAACCTCGAAGCCGAACCTCGAAGAGGCCAAGCGCTTCGCCGAGGCGATCCAGAAGGAATTCCCGGGCAAGATGATGGCTTACAACTGTTCGCCCTCCTTCAACTGGGAAGCCAATCTCGACAAGGCGACGATCGAGACCTACCAGCGCGAGTTGGGCGCGATGGGCTACAAGTTCCAGTTCGTCACCCTGGCCGGCTTTCACCAGCTCAATCACGGCATGTTCCAGCTTGCGAGCGGCTATCGCGATCGCGGCATGGGGGCCTATTCCGAGCTTCAGCAGGCCGAATTCGCCTCGGAGAAGGACGGCTACACCGCCACGCGCCACCAGCGCGAGGTCGGCACCGGCTATTTCGACCTGGTGAACCAGACGCTGTCGGGCGGCGAAGCCTCGACGACCGCGATGGCGCACTCGACCGAAACCGATCAGTTCAAGACCGAAGCAGCCTGAGCCGGAACCGGCAGGGAAGGAGCGGGCGATGACCCATATCTCACCGAATGGCGTGGAAATCCTCGGCAAGCTGGAACCGGGTTACCGGGCGATCCTCGCGCCGCACGCCCTCGCCTTCCTGGCCGGCATCCACCGGCGTTTCAACAGCCGCCGCCTGGCGCTGCTGGAGGAGCGCAAGGAACGCCAGGCCCGGCTCGATGCCGGGGAGATGCCGGACTTCCCGAAGGACACGGCCGATATCCGCGCTTCGGACTGGACGGTGCGCGCGGCGCCGGCCGATCTGCGCGATCGCCGGGTGGAGATCACCGGGCCGGTCGACCGCAAGATGGTCGTCAACGCGCTCAATTCCGGGGCCCGCTGCTTCATGGCGGACTTCGAGGACGCAACCAGCCCGGTCTGGACCAATCTGGTCGACGGGCAGATCAATCTGCGCGACGCGATCCGCCGCACGATCGACTTCACCGACGAGACGTCGGGCAAGCGCTACAAGGTGTCGTCCGACGCCGCGACGCTGATCGTGCGGCCTCGCGGCTGGCACATGGAAGAGCGCCATGTGCGCATCAATGGCGAGGCGATGTCGGCCTCGCTGTTCGATTTCGGCCTCTATCTCTACCACAATCACGATGCGCTACGGACGATCGGGACGGGCCCGTATTTCTACCTGCCGAAGATGGAATCGGCGCGCGAGGCGCGGCTCTGGGCGCTGGTCTTCCAGCATGCCGAGGAGATGCTCGGCCTCGACCGCGGCACGATCCGCGCGACCGTGCTGATCGAGACGCTGCCGGCGGTGTTCGAGCTCGACGAGATTCTCTACGAGCTGCGTGACTATTGCGTCGGCCTCAATTGCGGCCGCTGGGACTATATCTTCAGCTATATCAAGCGGCTGCAGAAACAGTCCGACCGCATCCTGCCGGACCGCTCGCAGGTCACGATGGGCGTGCCTTTCATGCGCAATTATTCGCGCCGGGTGATCGCGGTGTGTCACCGCCGCGGGGCGCATGCGATGGGCGGCATGGCGGCCTTCATCCCGGTGAAGGGCGACGAGAAAGCCAACGCCGAAGCGTTCGAGAAGGTCCGTGCCGACAAGCTGCGTGAAGCCACGGACGGGCATGACGGGACCTGGGTGGCGCACCCGGACCTCGTGCCGGTCGCCAAGGCGGTGTTCGACGAGGTGATGAACGGGCCGAACCAGCTCGACAAGCGCCTGGCTGTGACCGGCTCGGCGGCGCAATTGATCGAGGTGCCGGAGGGCACGATCACCGAGGCCGGCGCGCGCGACAATGCCGAGGTCGCCATCCGCTATGTCGCGGCCTGGCTGGCCGGGCGCGGTGCCGCGCCGATCAACAATCTGATGGAAGATGCCGCGACCGCGGAGATCGCCCGCGCCCAGCTGTGGCAGTGGAAGATGCATGGCGCGGTGACCGAAGAGGGCACCAAGCTCGACGCTACGTGGATGAAGGACGCGATCACCCGGGCCGAAAAGGACATTCTCGCCGACGACGCCTGGCGTCTGTCCGGCCCGAACGAGGTGATGGCGGCGACGGAACTCGTCCGCGATCTCGTCCTGTCGGACGACTTCATCGAATTCCTGACCGGGCCGGGCTATGACCGGATGACGCAAGACCTCCAGGTCTCGATGCGGTTGACGGAGTTTGATTGAGTTCCTGAGCCTCTGCCGGCCGCGCGGGGTGGAGTGTTTCATGGGGTCCCCATGAAAATGGGGACCCGAAGCAGGCACCTGGTTTCGGATTCCCGCTTGCGCGGGAACCCCGGGGAGAAGGAACGCTCACCCCACCCCGCTCCCGTCCTTCTTACGAAGGCCGCTCGCGTCCCTCCCCTTCGAGGGGAGGGTATGACGCACCCCGCACCATACCGGTTTTTCTTTACCCGCTCCGCGCGGCTGATAACTTCCCGTGACAAGCGAGCCGGAAAACCGGCCGGATACGGGGAGAGACGGTATGGCCGATGCGGCGAAACCGGCGGCTGTGCCGCCGGCCACGGATAGCGGTGCCTACCGCGCCTATGTGCTCGGCGGACTGTTCGTTGTCTACACATTCAACTTCATCGACCGTCAGATCGTTTCGGTCCTGCAGGAACCGATCCGGGCGCATTTCGACCTGGCCGACTGGCAGCTCGGACTGCTGACCGGTCCGGCCTTTGCCTTCCTTTATGCCATTCTCGGCTTGCCGATCGCGATGCTCGCCGATCGATGGCACCGGGTGAACATCATCGCGATCGCGCTGGCGGTCTGGAGCGCCTTCACCGCGCTGTTCGGACTCGCGGGCAGTTTCATGACGCTGCTTCTGATGCGGGTCGGTGTTGGCATTGGCGAGGCGGGTGGTTCGCCGCCCTCGCACTCGCTGATCTCAGACTATTTCCCGCCGAACAAGCGGGCCGGGGCGATGAGCGTCTATTCGCTCGGCATTCCGATCGGGTCGGTGCTCGGCATATTGTTCGGCGGGATCGGCTATCATGCCGTCGCGACCTGGTATGCGGAAAATGGCGTGCCGGGATGGCTGGACGCCATCGGAGCGTCCGAACCCTGGCGCGTTGCCTTCCTGCTGGTCGGCATACCCGGCATTCTGCTCGCCCTCGTGGTGAAGTTCACGATCCGCGAGCCCAAGCGCGGCCGGCAGGATGCCCCGCAGGCTGCGGACGGGGGTGCGAGCAAGTCACGCGCCCTTGGCAAGACGTTGAGTGTCCTGTTTTCCAAGCCGGCCTTCTGGCTGATCGCGCTCGGCGCGGCGATTGCCTCGCTGGTCGGCTACGGGCTTTTCCCGTGGGTGCTGAGCTATTTCGTGCGCATCTACGCGGTCGATGTGCCGTTGTCGGAAGCCGTGGCGCAGGCGGCCATTCCTTATGCCTTCGTCGTCGGTGGCGGCGGCTTTGTCGGCACACTCCTTGGCGGCTGGCTGACCGACAAGTTCGGTCCGAAATGGCTGGGCGCCTATCTCGCCATTCCGGCGATCGCGCTCGCCGTCTCCTATCCGCTGCACTTCGTGGCGCTGTCCCTGCCGGTGGGCACGATGGCCTTCATGGTCCTGGCCGTCGGCAGCGCGCTGCTGTCCTTCTGGTACGGGCCGGTCTGGGCGACGATCCAGAATCTGGTGCCGCCGGACATGCGGGCGATGTCCTCGGCCGTATTGCTGTTCGTCATCAACATCATCGGCCTGGGGATCGGACCTTTCGCGACCGGCGCCCTGTCTGACTTTTTCCGGGAATCCTACGGGGCGGATGCGCTGCGAATCGCCATACTCGTGATTGCATTACTGGTGCTGCCCGCGGCGGCGCTGTTCTATGCCGCTTCGCGCCGCCTTTCGAAGGACTGGGAGGCCGCGCGCTGATCCGCAGGGGGATGATGCGTGAGCCATACCGACGCCTTCTTTACCAGCCGCGACGGGCTGAAGATCAGCTATCGCGACCACGCTCCCGCGGGTGAGGAAACCGGATTGCCGGTGCTTTGCCTGCACGGGCTGACGCGGAATCTGAAGGATTTCGAGGATTTCGCACCGAAGGTGGCGGCGACCGGGAGGCGGGTGATCGCCGCCTCGCAGCGCGGCCGTGGCGATTCGGACCGGGATCCCCAGACCGGGCGCTATCATCCCGGCGTCTATGCCCAGGACATGCTGGACCTGCTCGATCATCTGGGTCTGCCGCGCGCGGTGTTTGCCGGCACGTCGATGGGCGGGCTGATGACGATGGTGTCGGCGATGCTGGCACCGCATCGGATCAGTGCGGCGATCATCAATGATGTCGGGCCGGAACTGGCCCCGGAGGGGATCGAGCGGATCCGCTCCTATGTCGGCAAGTCGGGCGATCACGACGACTGGAACAGCGCAGCGGACCGGGCGCGCGAGGTCAATGGCCACGCCTTCCCGAAGGAGACGGGCGCGGATTTCTGGCTGACCTTTGCGAAGCGGACGCACCGTGTGCTGGAGACCGGGAAGATCCGGTCGGACTACGACCCGGCCATCGCCTCGGCGGTATCGCAGGGCGGGCAGGCCGCGGTCGATCTCTGGCCGGTCTGGGCGGCGATGGTGCCGATCCCGACACTTCTGGTGCGCGGCGGGATTTCCGATCTGCTGTCGCGCGAAACGATGGCGAAGATGAAAGCCGTGAAGCCGGATCTCGAGGTCGTTGAAGTGCCTGATGTCGGGCACGCGCCCTTCCTGACCGAGCCGGCTGCCTGGCGGGCGATCGCGCAATTCCTCGAAAGGGTCGACTGACGGGGGAAGTCTTCGCCCGTCAGGGTAGATCGAATTTCAGAATTCGCGCCAGGGGAGAAAAATTTACTTTTCCCTTCGGAGATTCTTAAGAGCGCGTTAAGCTTTGCATCTCGAAGCCTAGAAAGAGGGGGGGAACCCTATGCTCCGTCGTACCTATCTGGCTGGAATCGCCATTGCCGCTCTGGCGCCCGCGGGTTTCGCGGCGGCAGACGACATGACGTGGTTCCCGTCCGAGCCGCCAACCAGCGCCACGCCGGGCGAGTGCTATGCGCGCGTCCGTGTCGAAGCCGAGTATCGTCCCTATACCGAGACGATCGTCACCGGCGACACCTACGAAACCTACAATGTCCGTCCGGCCGAACTGGGCTATGACGTCCGCGAATTCATCAGCCGCGAAGCCGGCATGCGCTACATCGTGCATGAGCCGGTCTACGACATCATCACCGAGCAGGTGATGGTGCGTCCGGCTTATGTCGAATATCGGGTGATCCCGGCGGTGCATGAGGAAGTCACCGAACGGATCATGGTGCGCGAACCGCGCATGGTCTGGCAGCGCGGCCGCGTGCCGGGTGCCCAGATGACCCGTTTTGATCCGGAAACCGGCGAAATCTGGTGTCTCGTCGAAGAGTCGGGCGAATACCGCACCGTCACCCGCAACGTGCTGGTCACGCCGGCCCGTGTCGATGAAGTCCGGATCGATGCCGAATACGCGACGATCCAGCGCGAAGTGCTGATCCAGGAAGCCCGCGTCGAGGAAATCCCGATCCCGGCCGAATACGACCGGGTCGAAATCCAGACGCTGGTTCGGGCCGCGTCGGTCGATTCGCAGACCGTCACCGGCCGCACCGAATCGGTCACCCGCTACGAGCTGGTTGCCGAAGAGCGCTATGAGTGGCGTCTGATGGATTGCGACGAAATGGAACTGCCGGGCTATGTCCCGCCGGCCTCCATGCGTTCCGAGCCGCCCGCCATGTCCTACCAGTACCAGGGCGGAGGCGACTATCAGGAGCCGCAATACGACGAGACCGAAACGCCGGTCGCGTCGCTGGCGTCCAGCCGGATCACCCAGCGCGGTGGCCCGCGCATCATCCAGGCCGCTGCGCGCCAGTAGGCGATCACGCGACCAGGCAAGTCAGGAATGCGCTCCGCACCGGAAACGGTGCGGGGCGTTTTCTTTTGTCCGATCCACTATCGGGCGGGGCCGTCGGCCGCGGTGCGGATGCGCACCCGCGCCGTCGCCGTGCGGCCTGCGTCGTCCACGGCGGCGATGGTGTAGAAGCCGCGCTGGGGCGGCAGCCAGACCGGATCACCAGCGCCATTGCGATCGGCGGGCGCACCATCGACGAACCAGTCGAGCCGGCCCGTCCCGCGTCCTGCGAGCACCAGCGGCCGGCCTTCCTCATTGGCCCAGACCTCCGAGCCGTCGGGCGGGAAGACGATTTCCGGCGGCAGGGTGTCGCCGAAACGGCGCAGCGGGGCCGGCGGTGAATGGTCGTCCGGCGTTTCGGCGCGGCCCCAGCCGGTGTCGGTTTCCGGCGCATAGCGGCGGGCGCGGTCGAACACGTCGAACAAAATAGGCAGGGCGCCCTCGCGGCCGGTCACGCCGGGGCGCGGCGTGCCGTCCGGACGGCCGACCCAGACGACCACGGTGAATCCGTCGCCGGTGCCGGCGGCCCAGGCATCACGAAAGCCCCACGACGTGCCGGTCTTGAACGCGATGCGCGGCGCACCGCGCGACAATTCGGCCGGCATGCGCCCGCCCGGATGCGGGGCGCGGCGCAGGATCGAAACGATTTCCTCGGCGGTTTCCGGCGTCATCAGGGTCTGGGCGGGGGCGTCGGCGTCGATATCGGACCGGTCTTCGAGCCAGCTCAGGGGACGCGCCGCGCCGCCGTCGCCAAGTGCGGCATAGAGGACGGCGACCTCGCGCACCGTCAGTCCGACCCCGCCAAGCGCGATTGCCAGGCCGGCATCGTCTTCGCCCGAATCAGCGATGCGGCCGTGTGCGCCCGCGAAATCGAGCGAGGCGGCGAAGCGCCGAGCCCCGACCGCGTCGAGCGCGAGAACGGCCGGGACGTTGAGCGAATGCTGCAACGCCTCGGCGACGGTGACATCGCCGCGGAAGCTGCGATCGAAATTCTCGGGCTGATAGGCGTTGAAGGCGCGCGGCACGTCGGCCATGCGGGTTCCGGCAGCGGCGAAACCGTCATCGAAGGCCAGCGCGTAGATGAAGGGTTTCAGCGTCGAGCCGGGCGAGCGGGCGCGGTCGGTCAGATCGATCCAGCCGCCCTGGCGGCCGCGTCCGGCCGAGCCGATCGCGGCGCGCACGGCGCGGCTGCCGGTCTCGACGACGAGGATGGCGATCTGGACATCGCTGCCAGCCTCCTCGGCCTCGGCCCGGGCAAGGGCTTCGAGCTCGGCCTGCAGACCGCCGTCGAGCGACGTGCGGATCTCGGTGACGCCGGGTGCGCGGCGGCGGGCCTCTTCGGCGGCATGCCAGGCCTCGGCCGGGAAGTCGGCACGCGAAGGCAGCGGTTCGCCGGCGGCTTCGGCCGCGCGGTCCGGCGACAGAAGGCCGGCCTCGGCGAGCCGGTCCAGAATGGCGGCACGGCTGGTGCGGGCCTGCGCGGGCCGCAGGTCCGGACGGCGGACTTCGGGCGATTGCGGCAAGGCGATGAGCAGGGCGATCTGGTCGGCGGTGAGCCGTTCCGGCTCGCGCCCGAAATAGGCCCAGCTCGCCGCCCTTATGCCTTCGAGATTGCCGCCATAGGGCGTGAGCGAGAGGTAAAGCTCGAGGATCTCGTCCTTGGTCAGGCGGCGTTCGAGCTGCAATGCGCGCCAGCTCTCGACGATCTTCGAGCCGAGATTGCGCGGGCGCGGTTCGAGCAAGCGGGCGGTCTGCATCGTCAGGGTCGAAGCGCCGGACACGATGCGGCCCGCCCGCGCCGATGTGAAGGCAGCCCGGATCACGGCGAGCGGGTCAACCCCGTCGTGGTCGTAGAAACGTTGGTCCTCGACCTCGATCAGCGCATCAATGAAGGCCGGGTCGATGCGATCGATGTCGGCGGCGAGCCGCCAGCGCCCGTCCTCGACCGGGAAGACGCGCAGGGCCCGCCCGCCGGAATCGGTCACCACGACCGACATCTCCGTTCCCCGGCCCATGTCGGGCGGGGTCAGCCGGTCGAGGACAAGGAGGCTCGCCGCCATCGCGAGGATGGCGGCGTGAACCCCGATGACCCAGACCGGCAGCCGCATCGTCAGTCGGCCCGCGGACGGATGGTCACGCGGCCCGCTTCGGACCGGGCGAAGACGTCGCTGCGGTACATGTCCTCGGCATTGGCGCCGGGGATGACATAGTCGCCCGGCGTTACCGCCCGCACGATGTAGGCCAGGCGGTAGCTGCGCCGTTCGTAGACATCGACGGCTGCGACGTAGCGGTCATCGCGGGCTTCGGCGATGTCCGGCGTCGTCAGATCGCCGAGGAAGGCATAGGGGCCGTTCCGGCCCGCATCCTCCGGCGACAGGACGGCCTCGATCTCGAAGCCTGCCGGCAGCAGATCGACGACGACGGCCGGAATGCGGCGCTGGTCCAGACCGCTGAGGGTCAGTGCGACGATGAATCGGTCGCCCTGAACCACGTCGGACAGGTCGGCCGTCGCGCCCGCGGGCGTCAGTATCATCTTCTCGATGGCCAGGCGTTCGGCCACGGCAGGCGGTGCATCGACCGGTGCGCCGCGGGCGATCTGGGTCATCCAGACCATGTTGCCGGTCTCGTTGGTGAAGACCGGCCGGGAGGCCAGTTGGTCTGCATCGAGACGGAAGGACCGGCCGGACGTCACCGTATCGGCATCGCCCTCGACGGAGACGTTGACCTCGGTCGTGTCGCCGGCGAGCGCCCGGGCGGCGAGGAGAAGGAAGGCTTTCTCCTGCGTCGTCAGACGGTCGGGTTCGGGCAGGTCGGTGGCGACGCGATCAGTCAGCGCGGCGACGACGTCAGTGTTACCCGCTTCCGCGGCGAGGGCGAGAACGCCGGCGATGTCGCGCCGGGGTGTCTGATACCAGTCGCCGGCATTGTTGTAGCCGAGCGCATCCATTGCGGCCTGGAAGGCGCTGCGCGAGCGGGCTTCGTCGCCGATCATCGCCAGACCGGCCCCGAGATGGGCACGGGCGAGCGGGCTGTCGATGTCGGTCAGGAGCCGGTCGTGCATGTAGCGCAACTGGGCGCGGTCGACCCGGCCCGCGCGGGCAAGGACGTAAAGCGCGTAGGCGGCGCTGCGGTGGTTCAGGCGTTCCTGGGTGTCGTACTGCCAGGGCCCGCGCTGGACCTGCGTCTCGTAGCCGGAGGCCCGCCACAGTTCGAGGCGCGAAATGCCGTCGAGCACGGTATAGGCGCGATCCAGAGCCGCATCGGGCACGGAATAGCCCTGCTCGCGGGCGCGGGCGAGGAAGTCGACCGCATAGGCCCCGAGCCAGGGGTTGGCATTGCGGTCACCCATACGCCACTGGCCGATCGCCCCGTCCGCGCTCTGGCGGTTGAGGATGGTCTCGACCGCATCGGCGACACGGCGGCGGATCTCGGCGTCGGTCTCGACACCCGCGAGCGATGCCATCTGGTCGGCATAGAGCAGGGGCAGAGCCCGGGAGACCTGCTGCTCGGTGCAGCCATAGGGATAGCGCGACAGCGAATCATAGAGCGCGGCGGCGTCCATCGGAATGGCCGAGAAGCTGACCTGGACGGTCTCGGAGCCCGGCGTGAAGCCGTCGATGACGCGCGGATCGGGCGTGTAGTTCCGCCCGTCCTCGATCCGGGTGCGTTCGATCCGGCTCACGGGAAGGAAGGCCGAACGGATCTGGATCGGATAGCTGCGCTGAACCGAGAAGTCCGGTCCGGCCACGGTGATGCCGATCGCGGTAACGCCGGTTTCACCGGCCTCGACCGTGATGCCGGCATCCTGGCGCTGTCCCGAGGCCAGTTGCAGCTGCAGTTGAGGATCGGCCACGGTCAGGCCGGCACCGGCATCGACGGTGACGGTATAGGTGCCGGCGTCGCCCTCGACATTGTCGAGCGTGGCGGTGGCGACAGCGGTGTCGCCCGGCGCGAGGAAGCGCGGCAGGATCAGTTCGGCCGGCACCTCGTCGCGCACGGTCAGGGGCTGGCTGGCCGCACCGAGGCCGGACGGAGTCCAGGCCACGGCCATCAGGCGCAGTTCGCCGTTGAAGTCCGGGATGTCGAGCTCGATCTCGGCCTCGCCATTGGTGAAGCGGACCGGTCCCTGGAACAGGGCGACGGTGCGCGTCGGCACCACGGTCAGGCCGGCGCCGCCGATCTGGTCACCGCCGGAGCGGACGTCCGCCGCGGCTCCCTGATTGGGGTCGAGCAGGCGGCCGTAATCGTCATACATGTCCACGGCCAGGCGCTTGCGGCCGAAGAAATGCTCGACCGGGTCGGGCGACTGGAAGCGGGTCAGAAGGAGGATGCCCTCGTCCACCGCGGCCAGGGTGACATAGGCGTCGCGGGTATTGCCCGCGGCCTCGATCGTGACCGTCAGCGGCTGGCGCGGGCGGATCACTTCGGGCGTGTCGAGCGACAGGTCCAGCGTGCGCCGGCCCATATCGACCGGGATGTAGCTGACCCCGACGGCGCGGCGCGGCCGCGGCTGTGCAACCGGGTCGCGCGGCGTGTAGACCGACACCATGACATAGGCGCCGGCGCCCCAGTCCTCGGTCACCGGCAGGGAGATGCGGGCGCCTTCCTGCGGTACGTCGATCGTACGGGTTTCCAGCACGCGGTCAGTCGCCACCACGACTTCGGCAATGCCGGCATAGGGGGCGAGGATGGTCAGTTCGGCCGCACGGCCGACTTCGACACCGCCCTCGGGCGTCGCGATGCGGACGCGGTCGGGGGCCTCGACCCCGTCAACGGGCTGCGATCCCCAGCCGACCCAGAAGCCGGTGCTGGATTCCACGCCGGTCAGGGGATCGGTGACGATGAGCTGATAGCTGCCCCAGTCGAGCGGCGGGGAGGTGATGGTGCCGCCTTCGAGGCCAACCTGCTGCACCCCGTCCTCGATGGTGACGACGTTGCGCGTGCGGCGCCAGCGCCACGGGCCGTTGTCCTCGCGGTACCAGTCATAGCGGTAGTCGATCCGGATCAGGCGCCATTCGACGGCGGTGGTGACCGGACTGCCCGTGGGATCGAGCGCAACGACGCCGAAGCTCGCCGTCTCGTCGCGGGCCGAGCGGTAGTCGAATTGCGGGTCGATTCCGAGATAACGCTGACGCGGGCGATAGGGGATGCGCACGTCGTCGGCGACCGGGCGGCCGCCGGGCTCAAGCGCGCGCACCACGGCGCGCAGGCGCAGCGGACGCGAGGCGTCAGCGGCTTCACCGTTCGGATTGACGACCAGAGTCGCGCGACCGGACCCGTCGGCAATCGTGTCCGGCAGGTCGAAAGTGCGTTCGCGGAAATCCTCGTCATGACGGCCGAAGCTGTAGTCGGCCCAGGCCGGGAAGGGCGTGTATTCCGCCTCGATGCGGACCTCGCCCTCGACCGGCAGGCCGGCCCCCGGCGCGCCATAAAGGAAGCGGACATCGGCTTCGATATTGCGCGTCTCACCGGCCAGAACCGGGGTCTCGTCGTCGGTCTCGAGTTCGAGCGCAATGCGTTGCGGCACGAAATCCTCGACCGAGAAGCTGACACGGCCGACGACTCCGAGACCGTCGACTTCCAGCGCCATGCGCCAGATGCCGCGCGCGGCGGCGCGGGGGACGTCGAAGTCGAACTGGACGGCGCCGGCTTCCGGCGCGCCGTCGAAGCGGAAGCGCTGGTTCTCGATGCCGTTCGGAGCATAGACGACGAGCGAGCCGGCGCGGTCGGTGATCGCCATGGCTTCGCGGTCGCGGATCAGGCCGGTCAGGTGAACCGTCTCGCCGGGGCGGTAGATGCCTCGGTCGAGATAGAGATAGGCGTCGGCGCCTTCGGGCGCATCGCGGCCGCCGACCGCGTCCTCGCTGAGATCGACTGGCGAACGGTCGAGGTCGAGAATGGCGAAGTCGCCCTCCGGGCCATAGGCGAAGACCATGCGCGGCGCGGTATCGCCGGTGCCGTTGACGATCGGGCCGTCGAAGCTCACGCGGCCGTCATTGTTGGTGGTCTGGCTGGCCAGGATCTCGTTGGAGCGGGCGACCAGGTCGATGCGGACATCGTCCTCCGGTCGTGCGGTCTGCAGCGAGCGGACGGTGATGTCGATCCCGTCCGAGCCGGTATAGGTCGTCAGGGCGAGATCGGTGATGACGAACCAGCGCGCGGCGCGGGCCGGCTGGCGTTCGTCCTCGTCGACACCGGCATCGGTGACGCGCATGAAATAGGCGCCGGGGCGCAGTTCGCCGATCGTGTCGGTGAGCGGCATGACGGTGACAGTCGGCGCATTGATCGCGCCGGACGTGTCCATCTCGCCTTCCCAGACCAGGCGCGATACGCCGCTCGGGTCCTCTTCGCCGTAGAGCCATTCATACTCACCTTCGCCGGCGGTATAGCCCTGGGAGATGGAGCGGAAGGCGAGCGCGCGGTCGGTGATCTGGAAGATGGTGATCTCGACGCTGTCGACATTGACGGTCTCGATCGGAATGCCGTCGGCCTCGATGCGGGGCAGGATCACGCCGCCGCCGGCAAAGCCGACATAGGCGGGGCGGTCGCCGAATTCGAGCGTGGTGGTCTGGTCGTAGCCGAGCTCACGGCCATCCGCGGCGGGCAGGCCTTCGCGCAACGTGACATCGTAGGAGGTCCCGAAATCCACCCCGCCGAGGCAAAGGGTCTGGCCGGTCACGGACAGGGCGACGGGCGTGTCGGGATCGATGCGCACATAGGGCGCGTAGTCGGTTTCGGGGTCGAGTGGGCCGGAAAAGACGAGGCAGAGGCTGGGCGTCGCGTCTTCGACATTGACCCGGTAACGCAGATATTCGAACCGGGTGGAAATCTCGGCTTCGGCGCGGGGCGCATCACTGGCGCGATCCTGAAGCAGTGCCGTGTTGCCGCCAGCCGTCTCGCCACTTCCGCTGCGGTCCCCGCAGGCGGTTACGATGAGGGCGAGCGCAGCCATGGCGAAGGCCGCGGCACGGTGAAGCCGATGTGTCATGAAAATCCTCCCTGTCCACCGAGGACATTACACCACCTTAAGGCATTTTCATGCCGGGAATCTTGGCCAAGTGCGGGCAGCAGGCCGGCGGGTGCGGCCAACGGGCTTGATGGCCCGGCATATCGGGCTAGCCTGAGGCCAAACAGATGGAGAGAGGCATGAAGGGCAAGGTCGTCGCGATCACCGGCGGTTTCGGAATTCTGGGTTCGGCGGTGGCCGAACTGGCGGAGAAGCGCGGCGCGAAGGTCGCGCTGATCGACCGCGCGCCGACGCCGCCCGACGGATTGTGCGATGCCGGGTCCGGCATGCTTTGCCTTGGCAGTGTCGACCTGACCGACGAAGCCCAGGCCTCCGAGGCGGTCGAGGCCGTGACCGACCGGTTCGGCGGGCTCGACGTGCTGTGCAACATCGCCGGCGGCTTTGCCTGGGAGACGCTGGAAGACGGCCGGATCGACACCTGGGATTTCCTCTACCGGCTCAACGTCAAGACCGCGGCGGTTACCTGCCGTGCCGCCCTGCCGGCGCTGAAGGCCTCGATGGCCGGGCGGATCGTCAATGTCGGCGCGGCCGGTGCGGTGAAGGCCGGCATGGGCATGGGGGCCTATGCGGCGTCGAAGTCGGGCGTCATGCGCCTGACCGAGGCGCTGGCCGAGGAGCTGAAGTCCGGATCGAAGGTGACGGTTAATGCCGTCCTGCCCTCGATCATCGACACGCCGCAGAACCGCAAGGACATGCCCGACGCCGATCCCAAGACCTGGGTCGCGCCATCGGACCTTGCCGAAGTGATCCTCTTCCTCGCCTCCGATGCGGCGAAGGCAATGACCGGCGCGCTGGTCCCGGTGACTGGGCGGGTTTGATCCTTCCCGCGCCTAGACGCTCCCCGGTTTCGCGCAGCGAAGACCGGGGTCGAGACTGGATCCCGGACCGGCTTCGCCGTCCGGGAGACGTCGTATTAGAAGTCATGGGGTCCCCATGAAAATGGGGACCCGAAGCTTCTACCCGGTTTCGGATTCCCGCTTTCGCGGGAACCCCGGGGAAAAGGTACGCTCACCCCACCCCGCTCCCGTCCTTCTTACGAAGGCCGCTCGCGTCCCTCCCCTTCGAGGGGGGAAAAACCTACATCCGCGTCTTCAGATCGAAGCCGGTGTCCGCGGCTTCCTCCGGTGTCAGGGCCGGATCGGGTTTTGCCAGGATGCGGCGCATCGCCATGTGGTCGGCCGGGGCGCGGACGCTGTCGGCGGCGATGACGCGGCCGTCCCTGAAATAGAAGACCGAGAAGCTGCCCGAGGCCGGGTCGCCGCGCACGACGCTCTCGTCCGCGCCCTCTGACAGGCCGGCCATCTGCAGCTTGGCGTCGTACTGGTCGGACCAGAACCACGGCACCTCGGAATAGGCCGTGGGTGTGCCCGCCAGCGTCTTTGCGAGCGCACGGGCCTGATCGGCGGCGTTCTGGATCGATTCGAGGCGGATACGGCGGCCCGCGAACGTGTTCATGTGGTGGGCGCAGTCGCCGATGGCGTAGATGTCCCGGTCGGCAGTGCGGCCGTATTCGTCGGTGTCGATGCCGTTGTTGCAGGCCAGTCCGGCTTCGGCGGCCAGCTCGCAGTTCGGCACGACGCCGGCGCCGAGAATGACCAGATCGGTATCAAGCGAATCGCCGTTGTCGAGCGTGACCGTGCCGGCGTCGCCGACGCTCTGGACGCCCACGCCATAGCGGATGTCGACACCGTGCCCGGCGTGCAATTCGTGGAAGAAGCTGGAAATGCGCGGGCCGACGGCGCGGCGCATCAGCCGGTCGAGCATTTCCACGACGGTGACCTTCACACCCATCTTGGCGATGGCGCTGGCGGTCTCGAGGCCGATGAAGCCGCCGCCGATCACGGCGGCATGCTTCGCGGTTTCCAGCGCCGCCTTGATTTTGCGCGAGTCCGCGAGGCTGCGCAGCGCGAAGACTTTCGGGCCGTCGATGCCGGGAATGGGCGGAACGCGGACGCGGGTGCCGGTCGCGATAACCAGCGTGCCAAAGGCGAGATCCTCGCCGGTCGAGAGGCGGATGGTTTTCGCGGTGCGATCGATGGCTTCGGCCTTCACGCCAAGGCGCAGGTCGATGCCGTGCCCTTCGTAGAAATCCGGCGCGCGCAGCGGCAGGCGTTCCTCGGCGAAACTGCCGAGCAGATAGGTCTTGGACAGGGGCGGGCGCTGATAAGGGGCGTCGGTCTCCTCGCCAATCATGATGACCGGACGGTCGCAGCCTTCGCGCTTCAGGCTGTCGGCCAGTTGAACTCCGGCCTGTCCGGCCCCCAGTATGACGATGGCGTCGGTCACGCGCTTTCTCCCGCAATGCCTTCAGACAACATGCGGTCGATCTCGTCCGGCTCAACCCCGATTCCCATGAGGATTTTCCGCGTGTCCTCTCCCGCGAAGAAGGGGCCGCGTCCTGCGGCGGCCGGCGTTGTGGCAAAACGCGGGGCCGGTGCGGGCTGGGTCAGGCCGTCTGACGTGAAGAAGGTGCCGCGGGCGGCATTGTGCGGATGGTGCGGGGCTTCGCTCAGCGACAGGACGGGGGAGACGCAGGCGTCCGTGCCTTCGAACAGGGCGGTCCATTCGGCGCGGGTCTTCGTGGCAAAGCAGGTCGTGAATTCGGCTTCGAGGCGGGGCCAGTCGGCCTTGTCCCACTGTTTCGCCGCGTCTTCGGCGGGCATGTCCAGTCCAGCGAGAAGCTGGGCGTAGAATTGCGGTTCGATCGCGCCGACCGCCATGAAGCCGCCGTCCGCCGTTTCGTAGCAGCGGTAGAAGGGTGTCGCCCCGTCGAGCAGGTTGTCGCCGCGACGATCGGTCCAGATGCCCGAGGCGAGCAGGGAATGGATCAGCGACATGATCGCCGCCGACCCGTCGGTCATCGCGGCATCGACGACCTGGCCCTTGCCGGTCGTGCGGGCATTGAGGATCGCGGCGAGCACGCCGAAACAGAGCATCAGCGATCCGCCGGCATAGTCGCCGACGAGGTTGAGCGGCGGCAGCGGCCGCTGCGCCGTGCCGATCGTGCCGAGCGCACCGGAAATGGCGATGTAGTTGATGTCATGCCCGGCGCGGTCAGCCAGCGGCCCGGTCTGGCCCCAGCCGGTCAGGCGGCCATAGACGAGTTTCGGATTGCGCTTCAGCACCGCGTCCGGACCCAGCCCGAGCCGCTCGGTGACGCCGGGCCGGAAGCCCTCGATCAGCGCGTCCGCGGTCTCGCACAGCTTCAGGACGGTCTCGACCGCCTCGGAGTGTTTGAGATTCAGCGCGATGGATTTCTTGCCACGACGGTTGGCGTCCTTGGGGCGTTCGGGCAGGCGCGGTTCGGCGCGGCGGTCGACCGCGATCACCTCCGCGCCGAGGTCGGCGAGCAGCTGACCGGCGAGCGGACCGGGGCCAATGCCGGACAATTCGATGATGCGTATGCCGTGGAGCGGTCCTGTCATGGCCCGATCAGAGCGGAAGCCCGGATGCCGGGTCAAGATTCCAGAAGCGCGGCGAATCGCCCGCCGGCGTCAGATCGGCGGCGCCGACATGGCCGGTCTTTACCTTGGCGTCGCCATCGAAGCCGAGTGCGGCGTGGAAGAAGCGCAGTATGCCATTGGAGGTGACGACCAGGACCGTGCCGCTCGACCGCCGCGCATCATTGAGAACCGCCATCGCATTGGCCTTCAACGTGGCCGGCGAGGGTGACCAGCCGGCGCCCTCGGGGAAGTCGTGGTGGTCGCGCCAGCCGGCGAGCGCGGCTTCGCCCCAGGCCGCGATGATCTCCTCGTCCGATTTTCCGCCCCAGGGGCCGTAGTCGATTTCCTTCAGGCGTTCATCGATCTCGATCGGTCCAGTGAAATTGATCCTCGCCGCCACGATGTCGGCGGCGCGGCGGGTGCGGCGCAGCGGGCCGGTGATGATGCGGTCGAGCTTCACCCCGGATGACTGGAGGGCCTTGCCGAGGCTTTCCGCTTGCGCCTCGCCCTTCTCGACGAGGGGCAGGTCTTCCTTCGCGCCGACCCAGACCGGTGTTTCGCCGGGGCCGAACGTGTTGCCGTGGCGGGCGAGGAGGAGGCAGGTCATCCGACCAGCTCGCCTTCGCGTTCGATGATGGCCTCGACCACTTTCGCGTCATCGCGGCTGTCGACCGACCAGGCCGAGCGGCCGCGATAGTCGACCTCGACAACCCGTATCGGAATGCCGTTCTCCAGCGCGCGCAACTGTTCCAGGCTTTCAGCCCTTTCGAGCGGACTCGGCTCCAGCGCGACGATCCGGCGCAGCGCATCGGTCCGGTAGCCATAGAGGCCGATATGCTGGAAGACGGGCGTTCCGGCTTCCGGGTGACGCTGGAAGGGCAGCACCGATTTGGAGAAGTAGAGCGCGTCCATGTTGCGCGCGAAGACGACCGTCGTGCCGCCGACCGCGCCCGCGGCCTTGGTCTCGCGGAAGCGTTGCTCGGTCTCGGCGGTCATGCGCACGGCGGGGGTCGCCATCTGCAGCGCGGGGTCGGACTTCAGCGTCGTCGCGACGGCGCCGATCACCCAGGGCGGGATGAGCGGGGCATCGCCCTGGACGTTGACGACGATATCCGCGTCGGAGTTCAGCGCGTCGAGTGCGGCCAGTGCCCGTTCGGTGCCGTTGCGGCAGGTCTCCGGCGTCATCACCGCCTCGCCGCCGAAGCCGCGTACAGCATCGGCGATGCGCTCGTCATCGGTGGCGACGACGGTCCGGTCGACGCCGTCGGCGGCGCTGGCCAGGCGCCAGACGCGCTCGATCATCGGCCGGCCGGCGATCGGGGCCAGCGGCTTGCCAGGAAAACGGGTCGAACCGTAACGGGCGGGAATGACGGCGAGAACGGTCATGAAATCGGCATGGCACAGCCGCGCAAAAGAGGAAAGCGTTACCAGCGCGAAGCCATTCAAACCCGCGCAATCATGCATTATAGACGGGGCACGTGCCCGGCCATGGCCGGGCCGCGCCGTTTTTGAAGGAAGGGTTGCGGGCGATGCGCCATTTTCTGACGACTGAAGACTGGAGCCGCGGCGAATTGCAGGCGCTGCTGGACCGCGCCAGGGCGCTGAAGGCCGGGGCGTCGTCGAATGCGCTGGCCGGCAAGTCGATCGCGCTGGTCTTCTTCAACCCGTCGCTGCGCACACGGTCGTCCTTCGATATCGGCGCGACGCAGCTGGGCGGTCACGCCATCGTGCTCGACGCCAAGGGCGCGACCTGGCCGATGGAGTTTGCCGACGGGGCGGTGATGGACGGCGACGAGGAAGAACATGTGCGCGAGGCCGCGCGCGTGCTGTCGCGCTATGTCGACCTCATTGCGATCCGATGCTTCCCGAAATTCCAGAACTGGACGGAAGAGAAGAAGGACCCGCTGATCTCGGCTTTCGCGGCACATGCGACCGTGCCGGTGATCAACATGGAGACGATCGTCCATCCGTGTCAGGAACTGGCGCTGATGCTGGCGCTACAGGAGAAGATGGGCAATGTCCGGGGCAAGGAATTCCTGCTGACGTGGGTGCCGCATCCGCGCCCGCTCAACACGGCGGTAGCGAATTCCGCCATCCTGATCGCGTCGAAATTCGGCATGAATGTCCGCATGCTGATTCCGGACGAGGTCTACCGCCTCGACGATCGCTATATGGGCGCGGCGGAACGCTATTGCGCCGAGGCCGGGTCGCGTTTCACGGTGACCACCGATGTCGAGGCCGCCTATTCCGGCGCCGATGCCGTCTACGCCAAGAGCTGGGGCGCGCTGCCCTTCTACGGGAAGTGGGAGGGCGAAGCCCCCTATCGCGCCAAGGGCCGGGATTTCATGATCACGCCGGACAAGATGGCGATGACGAACAATGGCGTCGTCAGCCACTGCCTGCCGATGCGCCGCAATGTGAAGATCGCCGACGCGGTGGTCGACAGCCCGGCCTTCCTCGGTATCGAGGAAGCAGAGAACCGCCTGCATGTGCAGAAGGCGATGATGGAAGCGCTCGCGCTTCAGGGCGGACACTGATGGCGGAGACTCCCGCTGTCCGTCAGACGATCGTCCAGCTGCTGTCGCACATGCGCGACGGCAAGGAGATCCGCGAATACCTGAACCGCTTCTCCAAGGTCGACCAGTCGCGCTTCGCCGTGGTGAAGGTCGGCGGGGCGGTGATCCGCGACGACCTTGAGGGGCTCGCCGCGGCGCTCGCCTTCCTGCAATCGGTCGGCCTGTTGCCGATCGTGGTGCATGGCGGCGGACCTCAACTCGACGCGGCGCTGAGTGAGGCGGGCATCCCGTCGGAGAAGATCAACGGGCTGCGTGTCACGCCGGACGCGGCGATCCCGGTCATCCGGGACAATCTGACGAAGATCAACCTGTCGCTGGTCGAGGCGATCCGCCGGGCCGGGGGCCAGGCCGCGGCGATTCCCCAGGGCGTGTTCGAAGCCGAGATGCTCGACGCGGCGGTCTATGGCCGGGTCGGCGAGCCGACACATGTGCGGCTCGATCTGGTGGACAGCGCGCTGAAGGGCGGCGAGGCGCCGATCCTGGCCTGTCTCGGCGACACGGTCGACGGGCACCTGGTCAACATCAATGCCGATTTCGCGGTGCGGGCGCTGGTGCACCGGCTGCAGCCCTACAAGATCATCTTCCTGACCGAGACGGGCGGGTTGCTGGACCAGGCTGGTCAGCTGATCTCGTCGGTGAACCTCGCGACCGAATTCGACCGGCTGATGGCGTCGGACTGGGTGTCCGGCGGGATGCGGGTGAAGATCGAGGAGATCAAGCGCCTGCTTGATGATCTGCCTCTGACCAGCTCGGTATCGATTACCCGTCCGGAAGAACTGGCGAAGGAGCTGTTCACCCATGCCGGCGCCGGCACGCTGGTGCGCAAGGGCGAACAGGTGATCCCGGTCACCGACAAGCGCGAACTGGACCCGGCGCGAACCGTGGCGCTGGTCGAGAAATCCTTCGGCCGGGCGACCGTGCCCGGATACTGGGACCAGCTGGATCTGAAGCGCGGATTCGTGACCGAAAACTACCGCGCCGGCGCGCTGGTGACCGAGGTCGGCGGGGTAGCCTATCTCGACAAGTTCGCGGTGCTGGAAGAGGCGCGCGGCGAGGGCCTGTCGAAGACGGTGTGGTCGAAACTGATCGAGGCCGTACCGTATTTCTACTGGCGGTCCCGGGCGGCCAATCCGATCAACAGCTTCTACTTCTCCGAATGCCATGGCGCGGTGCGTCGGGGTGAATGGGTGGTGTTCTGGCGCGGCGAAAGCGATCTCTCCCGCGTGCCGCACTTCGTCGATCTGATCGGCCAATTGCCGCCGACCCTGATCACGCCATGAGTGTGAGAATCGGTCTCGTCGGCGCACGCGGGCATACCGGGCGCCACCTGCTCCGCCTGCTGGCCGGACGCGGCGACATGCAGGTCGTCTGCGCCGGATCGCGCGAATTCGCCGGCCAGGCCGTCACCACGCTGGCGCCGGAAGCCGATCCGGCACTGGTGTTCGAGGCGCTGACGCCGGACGATATCGCCGCGCGCGGGCTCGACGCGGTGATCCTGGCCCTGCCGAACGGAGCGGCCGCGCCCTATGTCGCGGCGATCGACGCGGGCTCGCCCGAAACCGTCATCGTCGATCTGTCTGCGGATTACCGTTTTGACGAGCACTGGGTTTACGGCCTGCCGGAAATCTATGGACGCGACCGGATCAGGGGCGCAACGCGGATCGCCAATCCGGGCTGCTATGCGACGGCGGGGCAGCTTGCCATTGCACCGTTACGCGACGTGATGGCCGGGACGGCGCATGTCTTCGGCGTGTCGGGCTATTCCGGGGCTGGCACGACACCGTCGCGGAAGAATGACACCGTGGCGCTGAAGGACAATCTCATGCCCTATGCCCTGACCGGGCATTTGCACGAGGGCGAGATGGCGCGTCATACCGGCAGGCCGGTCGCTTTCACGCCACACGTCGCGGAATTCTTCCAGGGGCTGACGGCGACGGTGCAGGTCGGGTTCGCCGAAGCGCAATCCGCAGAGACGGTCCGGGCGCTCTACGAGGCGGCCTATCGCGGCGAGCGGCTGATCCGGCTGATCGACGCGATTCCGGAAATCCGCGACGGCGCGCATTTCAACGGCGCAGTGCTGGGCGGCTTCGCGGTGTCGAAGGATGGAATGCGCGGGGTCAGCGTGTGTGCGCTCGACAACCTCCTCAAAGGGGCCGCCGTCCAGGCGATCCAGAATCTGGCGATCGCGACCGGCCTGCCGGAATTCGACGGCCTCGTCTGAAATGAAAACGCCCCGCCGGTGGGGCGGGGCGTTGATCCATGCAGTGCGGCTCGAAGCAGCCTAATCGTTGCCGTTTTCGTGCGCGCGCAGCGAATTCACCAGCGCCTCGAGGTCGGCCTGAGCGCGGCGGGTGGCCTCGGCCAGCTGGGCCTGGGTCTCCGGGTCGAGCTCAAGGTCATCGCCCGTCCCGCCATCGCCGGACGGCGAATCGGCGTTACTGGCGGAGGCGACGGTGTTGGACGCGACCGTGGTTGTCTCCACGCCATTGTCCGCATCAACGAGCGGCTGGACCTGACGGGCCAGCATGGCGCTGACGCGTTCACCGTCCTCTTCCGTCACCTCGTTGTCGAGACGCCGCGGAGCCATCCGCTGGGAGTCGTCCGGCGCGGTGCCGGCACGGCCCGACAGCAGGACGATGCGCTGGATCTGGCCTTCGGTTTCTGGCGTCTCGCCATAGACGACGGCGTAGTCATAGCCCTGAAGCAGGCGCGACACGACCTCGGCGAGTGAGCCTTCCAGTTCGGCATCGATCGCCGGGTCTTCCTCGAGGCGGTCCAGACCGACGAGGCGGAAACCCGCCTCGTCCCGGATGGCCGTGAGGACTTCGCTCAGGTTCTCACCTGACGCGCTGACCTGCCAGGTGTCGCCATTGCGTTCGGCGCTGACATCGGCCGCGGCCGGCGCGATGAGCGCCGCCGAGGCCAGGAATGTCGTCAGAGTGAAGCGCAAGGTCATCGGGAGTGTCTCCCTCCTTATTGGGTGCGGACCGCGACACTGGTCGCGCCGCGCTCGCCACCGACATCGGTGAAGCGGACGAAGACGCGATTGCGGGCCGGGTCATTGTCGATCGCGCTGCCATTGCCGCGGACGAAGATGCCGAAGGTGGCGGTGGCATTGTTGTTGAGGGTCAGCGAGGTCGACGCTGCCCGTGACGTGGTGCAGGCGCCCGTGGTCGGGTTGGTCTGGCACACCTCGATATTCTGGATGTTCAGGGCCCGGCCACCGGTATCGGCGGCCACGTTGATCACCGCATCGGCGCCGACATTGGTCACGGCAACCGAGAAGACGCCGACCTGGTTACCGGTCGTCGGCACTTCGACGCGGCCGGTATTGCCCGCCGTCGCGGCGAGCGCGATCACGTCGGCCGGAGCCGTCGCCGAGGACGAGAAGGTCAGCGAGTTGAGGCCGAGCGTGTACTCCGCCGAACGGCGATTGGTGCAGAAGGCCTCGATGAACAGGTCGGTCTCGTCGAAATCGCTCGACACCGGCGAACGGCCATTGTCGGCCCAAGTGTCCGCGCTGGTGACCGAGAAGACGAAATTCTGGGCCCCACCCGAGGGGATGTCGACCGGCGTGTTCGCCGTGCCGGTCAGGGCGTTGGAGGAATTCGTCGTCTGATAGCTGAACTGCGAAGCGGACGCGCCGGCCAGGCGAAGGCCGCAAGCGGTCGCCGTCGTGGCATTCGCCGCCGGATTGATGACCGTTGCGAATGCCGTCGCGGCGGTGCCGTTCACAACCGAACGGGTCACCGGCAGAACCGCCGAGACCACACGCGGCGCGATTTCCCGGAATTCGGTGATGTCACGGCCTTCCTCGCGTGCGGCGCGGGCGTTGTCGGCGCTGTCGCCGGGCGTGGTGTCATGAGAGATGCCGCAGGCCGCGCCGGACGGGCAGAGATTGATCTCCGGATTGGAGAAATAGTTCACGCGGCTTTCGCCGGTACCGCTCGAATAGGACATGATCGTCCGGAAATTGCCATCGACGCGGTGGCCATAGGCGAAGGCCCGCACACCGGGGGTGCCGGCATCTTCACGATTGTGGGCAAAGCCGGTGTTGTGACCGATTTCGTGCGCGAAGGTCTGGTCGGTGCAGAAGCTGTAGCCGCCCGTGCCCGTCCAGTTCACGTCGATCCAGTCGGAGTTGACCGATACGCCGAAGGCCGCGGTGCTGGCCGAAATCGAACCGCTGCCGCCGCCGAGCACATAGGCGACGCCGCAGCTGCCATGCGTGTTGCGGTCATAGTGACGAAGGATCGAGACAAGGTCGGCGCCCTTGGCGTCGCGGACATCGCGGAAAGCGCGGAAGTCCTGGCCGTTCGCGCCGACCGTGTTGTCGCCCACGCCATCCTGCAGGTCGCCCAGGGTCGAGCTGTTCGACGCGGTCTCGCTCGCTGCGAAAAATTCGAGATTGACGAGTCGCGCCCGCATGCCCGTGTCGGAGTCGATATGGGCCTGGTCGAGCAGGGCGACGAGGAACTGGACGCGCGCGCCGACGGCGAGACCCCAGAGATCAACCATGGACTGCGTGTAGTAGACCGCGATGTCGACCGTGCCGTTGGAGCCCACAGCGACCGCTTCGTCGGTCGCCGGATCGTCGGACATCAGCGGTGAATTCTCGATCACGTCTTCCGGGATATAGCCGGTCGGGATGCCGTCATCGCCCCATTCCGGGACCGTCGCATCGGGATGGTGCTGGAAAATCCGGTGCCCGCCGGTGCGGTTCGGCACGATGTTCCAGGTGCCATCCGGCGTGTTGATCTGGCCGAAGACGAAGCCATTGGTCTCGGTGATGATGACGCGGTTGCGGATGTCCTGGCCCGCGATACGGCCGACCCAGGTCCGGGCGCCGAGATCGCCGACCGTCACACGGTCGAGCTCGGCCTCGTAGCCGGCGCCGAAATTGAGATCGATCCGCTCGCCCGCATGCATGTCCATGACAGCGGAATTCAACTGGCCGAATTCAATCGCGCCCGGCAGGCCTTCATCGGCGGCCGCAACCGGTTGAACATTGCGGAACATGTCCTCGGCATGGGCGCCGGCCGCCAGGGCCAGAGCGGACACCGCCGCCATGATGGTGGTTCTGAACATCAAAAAAACTCCCCGATTGAAAACGCCCTGACGCGTATGCGCGTGCACCAGAGGGTAGCATAACAAGCGAAAGCGGGCGGGCATAGATGCCCGCCCGCCTTATTCCGCCTGTGGTTGCAGGATTACTGCGTGCGTACCGCGACGCTGGTCGCCCCGCGTTCGGTCCCGCCCTGGGTGAAGCGCACGAAAACCCGGTTGCGCGCCGGATCATTGTCGATCGCCGTACCGTTGCCGCGCACGAAGATGCCGAATGTCGCCGTTGCATTGTTGTTGATCGTCAGCGTTTGCGACGCTGCGCGCGCCGTTGTGCAGGCGCCTGTTCCCGGGTCGGTGACGCAGATTTCCAGCGTGTTGACGCCGGCGATCGTGCGGCCACCCAGGTCCGGCGTGGCCGTGATCGAAGCCCCGGTGCCGACATTGCTGACCGCTACCGAGAAAACGCCGACCTGGTTGCCCGTGGTCGGAACATCGACCCGGCCCGTGTTTCCGATCGTGGCCGCCAGTGCGATCACGTCGGCGGTCGCCGATGCGGAAGACGAGAAGGTGAGCGAGTTGAGGCCGAGCGTGTATTCCGCGGAGCGGCGGTTGGCGCAGAAGGCCTCGATGAAGAGGTCGGTGTCGTCATTGGCCGACGGAAAGCCCGGAATGGCGGGGGTGTTGTCGGCAAAGGTCGAAGCGCTGGTGACCGAGAACAGGAAGTTCTGGGCGTTGCCTGCGGGGATGTCGACCGGGGTGTTGGCGGCGCCTGAGAGCGCATTGGCCGGCGTGGTCGTCTGATAGGAGAATTGCGAGCCCGTCGAACCGGCAAGACGCAAGCCGCAGCCGGTCGCCGTCGAGCCGGACGAGGCCGGGTTGATGATGGTCGCGAAGGCCGTCGCCGGAGCGCCGTTGACCACCGAACGGGTAACCGGCAGGACCGCCGAGACGACGCGCGGAATTTCCGCCCGGAAGTTGACGATGTTCAGCGATTCCTCGCGCGCCGCGCGGGCGGTGTCTTCCGTCGCCGAGCCGCAGGCCGAATTGTTGCGGCAGGTGGAGATTTCGGGATTGGAGAAGACCAGCATCTGCTGTTCGCCCGACTGCCCGCTCGGATAGGCCATGATCGTGCGGTACGAACCGGCGACGATGAAGCCGTGGGCGTAGTCACGGACGCCCGATCCGGCGCCGGAATTGTTGCGGTCGTGGGCAAAGCCGAGATTGTGACCGATTTCGTGCGCGAATGTCGGGTCGGTACACAGCGAGAAGCCATCGTTCAGATTGGCGTCTTCGCCATCGATCCAGTCTGCGGACACCGAATAGGCAGCGACCGCATCGCTGGCGGAAATGTCGTCGTCTCCGCCACCGAGAACATAGGCCAGTCCGGCCGAGCCGAGGCTGGCCTGGCAACGCTGCAGGATGCCGACGAGGTCCGCGCCATAGGTCGCGCCGGTATTGCGCAGGGCCGACAGATCCTGGGTGACACCGGAGCCGTTACCGTTCGGGCCGAAGCCCGAGAGATTGCCGAGCGTCACCGACTGGTCGGCATTGTCGGTGGTCAGCGAGACGGGCTGGAGCTGAACCAGGCGGGCGCGCAGACCGGTGTCGGAATCGATCAGGGCCTGGTCGAGGATGGAAAACAGGTATTGCACCCGTCCGCCGGTCGAAATCCCCCACTGGCTTGCGAAGCTTTCCGAATAGAACAATGCGATGTCGATCGTGCCGTTCGAGCCAACCGCAACGGCCTCGGCCGTTTGCGGACCTTCGGCGGCTTCGCGTTCGGCGAGCGCGCGCATCACATCGGTCGCATTCGGGACAATGGCGTCGTGTTCGTTGTAGATGCCGACAGCATTGTCGGGCATGCGCATGATCTGGTGGCGGCCGACGGCGTCGGAGAGGATGTACCATTCGCCGTCCGGCGCGTTCACGCGGCCAAAGATGGCGCCGTTGAATTCGGTCAGGATCACGCGGCGGTCTACGCCATCGCCGAGGAGTTCACCGACCCAGACCTGACCGCCGAGTTCCTGCGTGTCGACGCGGTTGAGCACGGCCTGGTACCCGCTGCCGAAATTGAGATCGATCGTCTCGCCCGGTTGCATGCGCATCACGCCGGGAGACAGACGGTCGAACTCGGTCACATCGAATCCGTTATCGGACGCTGCGGTGCGCGTGCCGACGAACATGTCATCGGCCAAGGCACCGGCGGACAGGGCAAGCGCGATGGCCGAACCCGTAACAAAACGCATCATCGGATATTTCTCCCCTGGATTTCCCTTTGCGGGATCATAGGGCAGCGGAACTCACCCGGCGAGTGAAATCGGGACAATTGCCATCAAATGTTGTGCGCTCTGACAAACCGGGAGGCGGCGGGGGCTCGTCTGCGAACCCCCGCCATTCCGGCAATTACGGCGTGCGGACCGCGACACTGGTCGCGCCGCGGGACGCGCCGCCCTCGTTGAAGCGAACAAAGACGCGGTTGAACGCCGGCAGGAATTCGATCGGCTCGCCCAGCCCGCGAACGAACACACCGAATGTCGCAGTGTCATTGGTGTTCAGGGTAAGCGTCTGCGATGCAGCCCGCGGGGTGATGCAGGCACCCGTGCCCGGATCGGTGCGGCAGATCTCCAGCGCCTGGACACCGAGAATATTGCGGCCACCGAGATCGGGCATCGCGGTGATGCTGGCACTGGCGCCGACATTCGTGACGGCCACGGAGAAGACGCCCGTGCGGTTGCCGGTAACGGGTACGACCACAGTGCCGGAGCTGCCGACCGTGGCCGCCAGGGCGATCACGTCAGCCGGAGCCGCGACGCTGGACGTGAAGGTCAGCGTGTTGAGGCCCAGCGTGAATTCCGCCGAGCGGCGGTTGGTACAGAAAGCCTCGATGAAGAGGTTGCGCTCGTCATTCGCGGACGGATCGGTCAGGCCGGTATTGTCGTCGAAGGTCGCCGCACTGGTGACCGAGAAGACGAAGGTCTGAGACCCGCCAGCTGCGAGATCGACCGGGGTATTGGCCGTGCCCGTGACGGCGTTCGTGGCCGGATTGGTCGTCTGATACGAGAATTGCGCCGGAGTTGCTCCGCCGAGACGGAGGCCGCAACCGGTCGCTGTCGAGCCCGACGATGCCGGATTGATGATGGTGGCGAAGGCTGTCGCCGTCACACCATTCTGGACCGACCGGGTAATCGGCAGGACCGAGGACACGACGCGCGGTGCTTCGGCGGAAAACAGGACGACGTCCTTGCTTTCCTCGCGGGCAGCGCGGGCGTTGTCGGCCGGATCGTTGGTCAGCACGCCGCTGACCTCACCCGGGGCTGCGATACCGCAGGCCTGGCCGTTCGGGCAAAGGGTGAGCGACGGGTTGGAGAACCAGGTCGCTTCCATCTCGTTGCCGATCGTGCGCGGCGCGCCGCCGGGACAGGCGCCGCCATTGGTCGGGTAGGCCATGATGGTGATGAAGTCGCAATCCTGGCGATGGCCGTGGGCGAAGGTGCGCACCCCGGTGCCGACACCGCCGGCGTCCTCGACATTGTGAGCCATGCCGAGATTGTGGCCGACTTCGTGGGCGTAGGTGATGTCTGAGCAGAATCCGCCGCCGGCACCATACCAGTCGCCGGTCACCGAATAGGCCTGGTTGGCCCAGCTCGCATTGATGTCACCGTTCGAGGCCGGCGCGCCGAGAATGTTGGCGATGCCGCAGCCGCCATGGCCGTCCTGGGTCAGCTGGATGATACCGATGAGGTCTGCACCATGCGAGGTGCGGTAGGCCCGCAGCGCGCTGAGGTCCTGGGTGATGGTGGGGGCCTCGTCGCCCGTCAGACCCGAGAGGTTGGCCAGGTTCTGGGCCTGGTCGGCATCGTCCTCGGTCAAGGTCACCGGGCCGGTATAGACCAGGCGAGCGCGCATGCCGGTGTCGCTGTCGACCAGGGCGGTATCGAGCACCGCGACGAGGTGCTGCACCCGCGCGCCGGACGTCATGCCCCATTGGGTTTCAAAACTCTGCGAGTAGAAGACGGCGACGTCGACGATGCCGTTCGACCCGACCGGGACATCTTCACCCACGACCGGCTCCTCGCCGGATTCGGCCATGGCGGCCGCGATGGCTTCAGGCGTGATGCGGATCGTGTCGTTGACGCGGTAGCGCTGCTCGAGGCCGGCCGGCATCTGCATGATGCGATGACCATTGCCTTCGGGAATGACGTACCACAGGCCTTCCGGCGTCGAGATTCGGCCGAAGACCGTTCCGTTCATCTCGGTGATGATGACCCGGTTCAGCAGGCCCTGGCCTTCGATGCGGCCCACCCAGCTGCGGGCGCCGAGCGCCTGGCTCTGGATGCGGTCGAGCTCAACCTCGTAACCGGCCCCGAAATTCATCGTGACGGTTTCGCCCGGTTGCATCTGCATGACGCTGGTGTCGAGGCGCGCGAACTCGAATGTCGTCGCGCCATCGTCCGATGCGACTGCGCGGACGGTCGAGAACATGTCGTCGGCCTGTGCCAGGCCGGCGAAGGATACGCTCGCAAACAGTGCGGCAACTAGAGATTTCATCTGAACCGTGCTCCCCCTTGGTGAGGGGAAAACTATTCGGAAATCCGAGTCTTGGACAGAGGAATCTATTCCGGTTCCGTTCGCACCGCGACGCTCGTCGAACCGACGATGCGGCCGGTCGAAGCGCCGGCCGCCTGGAACAGGATGCGGTTGGCGGCCGGTTGATTTGCGATGCTGCCGGTGGCCGTGACGAAGACCGAAAAGGTCGCGGTTTCGTTCGCGCCCAGCGTCAGGGGAAGTTCAGACAGGCGCGGCGTGAGGCATTGCGCGGTTGCCGGGTCGGTGCGGCAAATGTGGATCTGTCCCACTCCTTGAGCGCCTGTTGCCGCCCGGGCTGTGAACAGGATGTCACCTGGCGCGCCGGCATTGGTGACCGCGACAGCGAACGCTCCGGTGGCTCCCGGAGCAGAGATTGAGAGACGACCGGGGGAGCCGCTGGTGGCCGCCACGGAGATGATGTCGGGCCCAACCGACGGCAAGGCAGTGAACAGGAGCGTGTTCAGCCCCGGGATCACGGTCTGGGTGATCCGGTTGGCGCATTGCGCGTCGATCCGGATTTCGGCCTGGTTGGTCAGGGAGGTGCGGGAGATCGCAATGACGTAGCTCTGGCTGGCTCCGGCCGGAATATCGACCGGCGTGTCGGGCGTACCGGTAATGGCATTGGTCGCCGGATCTGTGGTCTGGTAGCTGAAGCTGCCGCCTGAATTGCCAGCGTGGACGCGCAGTCCGCAGGCGGTCGCGGTGCTTCCCGTCGAAGCCGGATTGACGATGGTGACGAAGGCGGTTGCCGCCACGCCGGTCCCGACCGCGCGGCTGGACGGCAGCACCGCCGTCACGACCGCCGGCGCGGGCGGGTCGCGGTATTCACGCACGCGCCAGCCTTCGGTACGAATCGAGCGGGCATTGTCGGCCGGTGTCGTGTTGTCGTCCGCGCCAGCCATTGCCGGCCGATCCGCCGCGATGCCGCAAGCTTCACCCCTGCAGATCAGGCGGTCCGGGTTCGAAAAGGCCGCAATCCAGGTCTCGAACTGGCCGCCATTGGGGCAGCTCACCCCGGATCGTGACGAGTGATAGCCCATGATCGTGCGGAAGCTGCAGTCAACACGGTGACCGTAGGAGTATGTGAACAGGCCGAACTGACCGCCGGCATTCTCGACATTGTGATGCGAGCCGAGATTGTGTCCGATCTCGTGCGCGAAAGTCAGGTCGCCGCAGCTCGCTCCGGTCCCGTTGGCGTCGGGTCCGTCGCCGGTGACCGCGACACCGAGCACATGGTCGCTCGCGGGATCGATCGATCCGACCGCGCCGGCACCGGGCAGATAGGCGACGCCGCAATAGGTCTGTTCGTGGCGCCAGTAGCGGCGCAGCATGATGACGATGTCGGCGGCCTTGCCGTTGCGCATGGCGTAGAGGTGGGACAGGTCGCCGTCATTGTTGCACTGCAATCCGGCCGTCGCTTCGCAGGTGCCGAACACGTCGGCCGATGTGCCGGGATGGCCGAAGCTGGCCCCGGCGACGAGGTCGTCGATGGTTTCGAGTGTCGAGGTCTGCTCAATCCAGGGCACGCCGAGCGGCTGGGCGTGGACCATGCGGACGCGCAATCCCGTGTCGCTGTCGATCAGGGCCTGGTCGAGGACATTGATCAGGTGCTGGGCGCGCGTGACGACGCCGAGTCCGTAGAAACTTTCCATCCCCTCGGTGTAGACGACGGCGATATCGACCGTGCCGTTGGAGCCGACAGGCACGGCGGATGCTTCAGCGGGACGATCCGGGGACGGCGCGCGCCGTGCTTGCGGGAAGCCGCGCAGCACATCGTTCAGCGGCGCGTCGTCGGCCAGCACGGCGCGCTGAGCCACCGAGGTCCCGCCCGCCTCGACCGGGGCGATCTGCCAGTCGCCTTCCGGAGTCGAGATCCAGCCGAAAACGGCGCCGTGTCCGGACGTGACGATGGCGCGATGGAAGGCCCCTGCCTCGCCGACCCGGGCCACCCAGACTTCGGTACCGGAGGGCTGAAGCTCGGACCGCAACACGGTCAGCGGCCAGCGCCCTCCCTCGGGCGAGACGAATTCGGTCACGGCGCCGGGCCGCAGTGCGAGACTGTCGTCAGGCAGGCCGGGGGCGGTGATCGTGTCCGGGCTGGCGGCGAGGAGGGCAGTCAGGAAGATCAGCATGAGGTATCCCGTCAGCGTATTGCGGCACGCTAACCCTCAAGCGCCACCAATGTCTCATGGCTTGCCGTTTCTCACGGACAAGTGACGCGCCGCATTTGCTGGACGGCGACACCGGTTTGCGTAACATGGGCGACGACCGCCCGATGATTGCGGTCCATTGATCGACCATTCGGGGGGTTCCATGTTCCGTTTCCTGTTCGCCGCGCTTGCCGCGCTTTTCGCGTTCGCGTCCGTGGCGCTCGCCGCGCCCGTGACACTCGATGATCGTGCGGAGGCTCAACTTGATGCCGGCGAGCGCGCCCGTGTCATCGTCTGGCTGGCAGCGCCAAGCGCCTCTGACGCTGCGGAGGCCGGCATCGAATCGGACGCGGCGTCCGCCACGATCAGCGCGGTCAGCAATGCCGTGATGATGCGGGTGTTCGGTGTTCCGGCGGCACGCATGGCAGAGGCGGCTCCGGGTTCGGACCAGCCGCGCATCGCCCGCGAATTCCGGTACACCCCCGTTCTGGCGATGGAGCTGAACCGGGACGAGATCGCCCGGCTTTCACAAGACGAAGGCGTTCGCCGGATCGAAGCCGACGAACTGTCCCGTCCCTACCTGAATGTGAGCGTGCCCCTGATCGGCGCGACCGCGTTGCACAATGGCGGCAATACCGGGGCCGGCGTGGCCGTGGCGATCCTCGATACCGGCGTCGATCACGAACACCCGATGTTTGCAGGCCGCATTACGGCTTCGGCCTGCTTCTCGACGACAGCCAGCGGCTCGACGAGCCTTTGCCCTGCGGGCGCGCCGACCGACACGACCACGCCGGGTGCCGGCGATGACTGTGCCTTTACGGGCGACACGGAAACGCCGATTGCCGGGTGCGGACACGGCACCCACGTTGCGGGCATTGCCGCGGGCGCCAGCTTCGTCGACCCGGGTACGGGCGATACGCTGATTGGTGTCGCGCCGGGTGCCAACATCATCGCGGTGCAGGTGTTTTCGCGCTTCACCAACTCGGGAGATTGCGGGTCATCCGTTCCGTGCGCACTCAGCTATTCCACCGACCAGCTGGCCGCGCTCGAATGGCTCTATACGAACCGGACGACGTTCGCGCTGGCGTCGATCAACATGAGTCTGGGCGGAGGAACCTTCACCGCATTCTGCAACACGGACTCGCGCTTTGCCGTGATAAACAACCTGCGCACCGCCGGTGTCGCGACAGCGATCGCTTCGGGCAATAACGGCTTCAGTAACGCGATCGGTGCTCCGGGCTGTGTCGAACCCGCGATCACGGTCGGGGCAACCAACGACAGCGATGTTCTCGCCAGCTTCTCGAATTCAGCCACCATGGTCGATGTGCTGGCTCCGGGCGTGTCGATCAATGCGGCCGCGCCGACCATCGACGACACGCTGCCCGGCCGGGCCCGGTCCATCAGCGGCACGTCGATGGCGACGCCGCATGTGGCCGGCGCCATCGCGCTGCTGCGTGCCAGCCGGCCCACGGCCAGCATGGATGCGATCGAGAATGCGCTCGAAGCGACCGGTATTCCGGTGACCAATGGCAACAACAACATCACCTCGCCGCGCATTCGCGTCGACCTTGCCGATGCGCAGCTGGCCGCGAACAGTGGCGGCACGGTTGCCGGTGTGATGACGGTGAGCCCGCTGATCGCGTTCAGCGCATCGGGCAGTGGCAGCGACGGTTCGAACTATGGCAGCCGCGAATACACGCTGACGAATACGAGCGGATCCTCGATCACCTGGCAGGCGGTGGGCAGTGCCGACTGGATCGTTCTCGAGATTGTTGCTGGAGGCGGCGGGGCCGACGGTCCGGGCGGTTCAGCATCCGACACCGAATCCGGTTCCCTCGCGGCGGGCAACAGCGTGATCGTTCGCGCCAGCGTGAATCCGGCCGGTCTGTCGGGCGGCAGCTATCTCGGAACGATCACCTTTGCCGCCAACGGCGCGTCGCCGGGCCTGCAGGTGGCGGCATCGCTCGCGGTCAGCATAGCTCCGCCGGTGAACGACAATTTCGCGAATGCGCTGGTCCTGACCCAACCGAGTCAGGTCGTGGCGTTCAACAACAGTGCGGCGACCAAGGAAAGCGGTGAGCCCAACCACGTCAGTGGTGGCGGCGCTTCGGTGTGGTGGAGCTGGACGGCTCCCGTATCGGGTCAGGTGCGTGCCGAAACCCAGAGCGCCGGCTTCGACACGATGATGGGTGTCTATACGGGTTCGGCGGTGAATGCTCTGAGCGTCGTCGGACAGAATGACGACATCGCCTTTCCGTCCAACACGCAAAGCCGGGTCGACTTTACGGCCACCGCAGGCACGACCTACCGGATTGCGGTCGATGGCTATAACGGCGCGTCCGGCAACGCCAATCTGTCGGTCGGCATGCTGGCGGCTCCGGCCAATGACAATCTGGCGAGCGCGGAGACGCTTGCCGGTGCCAATGGCTCGGTTTCCGCTTCCAACGTCAATGCAACACTCGAGACGGGCGAGTCGCAGCACGGCGGTACTGCGGGCGGCGCGTCGGTCTGGTTTGCATGGCAGGCCCCGGCCAGCGGGCCTGTGGCGTTCACCGCGACCGGCGGTTCGGCGGCACTTCTGGCGTCCTATAGTGCGAACAGCCATGGCGGCACGGCGATTTCGCAATCGGCCTCCGGGTCGATCGACTTCACCGCCGCGTCCGGCACGACCTATTACATCGCCCTCGACGGTACAGGCGGGGCGCAGGGCCTGTTCAGCCTGACCTGGGCGCAGGGCCCCGATCCGGCCCATCGCCTGCGGGCCGCGGTCCTGCCGAATGCGCGATCGGTGACGGTCGGCAACACCGCGACCGCCTTTGCGACCGTCATCAATCCCGCCAGCTTCGGTGCCGGTGGCACGAATTGCCGCATCGAGGCACCGGCCAGTTTCAACGGTGCTTTCACCTTCCGGCGGACCGATCCGGGCACGAATGCACCGGTCGGAAACAATGGAGACACGGTCAGTCTCGCGTCCGGGGGCAGCCAGACCTATGTGCTGTCGATGACGCCCGGCGCGGCGATGAATGGTGCCGTGCTGGCTCCGGTCTTCCTGTGCGACGATATCCGCCCGACCGATCCGATCCCGGGCGTCACCACCGTCACGCTGACCGCCTCTGCGGTCCAGACCGCGGACATCGTCTCGATCGCCGCCACGCCGACGGCGAACGGCATTCTCGATGTTCCGCTCAATGGCGCGCGGGCCTTTTCCGTGGCGGCGGTGAATATCGGGGCGGCCCAAACCGTCACGATCACGCCGGGTACGGGCGGGGTTTCCCTGCCACTGACGATCGACATGTGCGAGACCAATCCGGCGACCGGGGCCTGCCTGACCGGACGGACGCCGACGGTGGCGGTCAATTTCGCGGCCAACGAAACGCGCACCTTCTCCATCTTCGTGCGGTCGACCGGTGCGGTTGCCTTCACCCCGTCAACCAACCGGGTATTCGTGACTTTCACCAACGCGACCCCGGCGACGGTCGGGGCGACCGGCGTCGCGGTGCGGACGCAGTAATAGGGGAGTTATTCCTCGGGTTCGCCGACCGGGAGCGCCCAGCGTTCCCGGTCGCGCGAAATCTCCACGCCATCGGGGCGGATCGCGTCGATCCGCCAGCCGTCGACCGTGTCACCGGTATAAACGCGGCGGGTCTCGCCCGTCTGCCGGACGGTTGCAGCACTGCGGCCGTTCGGGCCGGTGACGACGCTGACGACAATCAGGTCGGGCGGACCGTCATTCGTGACAGGCGTCTGCACCGGGGTCTGAACCGGTTGTTCGATCACCTCGGCAGGCCGGCGCCGGTCGGCGCGGAAGAGGGGCCGGCTCTCGATCGCCTGAAACGACGATAGCGGCGGCAGGAAGGGGCCTTCCTCGTGCGCGATGGGCGGCGTGCGGACCACACCCGGCTGTACCGGCAACCCGCCGGGCGCGACCGCGCGCACCGTGTTGCCCGGGCCACCCAGCTGCGTCGCCGCGTAGACGCCGCCGAGTATGACCGCGACGCCCAGCAGGATGAGGAGACGCCGGTTCATTCCGCCGCTCCCGGCGACAGGCGCGCCTCGATGCTGGCCGTCAAACGCAATTGCCCCTCCGTGCGAGCCGGGCGAAGACCGGCCTCGGTGACGATCAGCGCCGGCGTGGTGGATTCCACAGCGTGCAGGAAGGCGGAGATCTCGCCGATACTGCCGCTGACCTCGACCTCGGACAGCATGCGCAAGGCATCGTCCGGATTGGCGGGTTCGGTATCGAAGCGGCTCAACGTGACGCCGTTCTGGCGCGCCATTTCGTTGAGCCGGGTCTGCAGGTCGGCGCGGGCCTGGGCGCGGCTCGCCGCGGTCAGCAGATAGCGCTGCGGGTCGGCCGCCGGCGGCAGTTCGGCATCGCGTTCGGCCACGGCGATCCGGTCCTGCGTCGAGACCCAGCCGCTGACCGACCAGGCGGTCAGGGCGATGACGGCGATGACCAGCACGAGCAGGCTGGCCAGGCTGAGCGCGCGGCGGCTGTCCTCGGTCATTCTCCCGCCTCCGGCTGAACCGCGACATGGCGCATCGACAGGTCGAAGCGTTCGCGGCCGGTTGCCTCGTCTCGGACCGTGGCGCTTGGAAAGGTGATGTTGGAAAACTCGGGCGCGCTGTCGAGTGCGCTGATCGTGGCGGCCGCATCCCAGGCCAGGCCGGACACGCGCAATTCGCCGCGGTCGAAGCTGATATCCGTCACATAGGCACCATCCGGCAGGCGGCGCGACAGATCGTTCAGCGCCACCGTCAGCGGGTCGGCGGCGAGCTTGGCACGCGCCTGACGGATCGCGGCCTGAAGCGAGGCTTCGATCTCGGCCGGGGTTTCCACAGCGGCGAGGCGCGGCGCGAGCCGGAAACGGGTGTCGAGCAACATGCCCGCGGACACAAGGAACAGGACCGCGGCGACGCCCGTGACCCAACGGAAGGCCGAGTGTCCGGCGGAAGGCGCGCGGCGGCCTTCGCGCAGATCGCAGACCGGGGCGGCGTCGATATCGGCGCGGGCGAGATCGCAGGCGAAGGCCTTCAGCCCGAGCGCGTCGGCGCGCGCCAGCGCCGTGTCGAGATCGGAGCGCCGCACCAGGGCGAGCGAGACGTCGATCCAGCCATCGGCTTCGCGCAGCGTGTCGCGTTCCAGCGCATGGGCGGTCTCCGCCGCGCCGAGCGGCGACAAGCGGGGCAGGGCAAGGCGGGCGGCGTCGTCGAGATGGGCGCGTGCGGCCGAGGGGAATCGGGCATTGCGGCGGAAGCCGAGCGAGGAGGCAAAACGCAGGACGAGCGGGCCGGACCGATTCAGCGCGGCGATTCCGGCACCGGCCTCGGTCGGCGACATGCCGGACGGGATGATGGTCTCGCCGCCGCGCCCGTCGCGGTAGCGCATCCGGCCCGGTTCAACGAGCAGGACGCGCCAGCGGCGCGCGAACAGCCCGCCGGCAAGCGGCAGGCGGGAGGCCGCGTCATCGACGTCGGCGGTCCACTGGCGCAAGGCGAGGCGCGCCTGTTCCGCGAAACCGCTCATCCGTTCTCACGCTCTCCAATCACCGCTTCGAGTGTATCCGCATCAAGGGGCGAGCGTCGAAGCAGCAAGAAGGGTGCCCCCTCGGCCGGCGCGGCAATCACGACCTCGCGGCGCATGTCGGCGCCCCCCGGTGTGTGCGCCTCCACGAAAATCGCATATCGCGCGCCCGGATCGCGGTCAAACTCCGTCCCCTCGGCCAGTTCGGCGGCCGGGGCTCGCGCCCGGCGTTCGCGCAGGATGCGGCCGCGGTCGCTGGCCGACATGTCGAGCGCGCCGAGCAGGACCGGAGGGGCGAAGACCGGTGCGACTTCCTCGGCGCCGTGAATGGTGAGGTAGGGCGCGGCCGCGTCATAGATTTCGGCGGTCACGCCCAGAACCGAGCGGAATTCCTCGCGGGCCAGAAAGTCCCGGTTGCCGGGCGGCGGCAGACCGTCGCGGCGATAGTCCAGCGCCTCGGCGCCGGGCTGGCTGCGGTCATTGTCTTCATCGCGCCAGTCGACCATGGCCCCGGCGATCGCCTCGGCGTCGCGGCGCGAGACGTCGAGTTCCTGCAGCAAACGCACGAGAGCTTCGGCGCTTCCGCGATTGATGTCGAACCGGCCTTTCTCGGAGACCGGCCACAGCGTCACCTCGATGCCATCGATCTCGAAGCTGAAGTCGCGGCCATCGGCGGCCCACCGGGCCTCCTCGTCCGCGGAGGTCAGGCCGGCGGCGGCACGGTTGACCGCCGCGTCGATCGCCGCGGACAGGCGCAGCTGGTCGAGTTCGGCCCTTGCCCCCGCCGTCGACACGCGCGCGGACAGGGCCGACATGCCCGCCGTCACGGACAGCGCACCGAGAAAGGCGACGACGATCAGAAGCGAAATCCCGCGCCGGCTCATTGCGTGACCTCGCCGTCCGCCCGTTGTTCGGCCTCTGTTTCCTCCGGCAAGGCGGGCAGGGCGACGATGAAGGGCGGCTGGCCGCTCGTCTCGCCGAATTCCATCCGTACACGGATGGGAAGATCCTGCTGGTCGCGCCAGTCGGTCTGCCAGCGCCCGGCCTCGCTTGCGTAGGACAGCGTGACCGGCTCGGCCAGGGTCATCAGCGTCCAGCTTTGCGCCTCGCCCCCGTCACCGAAGGCAGCGAGGTCTGGCAGGGCGCGGCGGGACAGGGTCAGCGCGACGGCGGGCTCGGTCTCGTCACCCGCAGGTTCGACGACGAGCCGGTATTCGTAGAGACCCGGCCTTGCCGGATAACCGGGATCGGCGGCGAGAAAGACGAGGCTGGAGGCGCTGCCCTGGAACAGGACGGGGGCCGCATCTTCGGATTGCGGAGCGGCGGGCCGATCAGAGTCGATCTCGGCATTGGCCATCGGTTGCGCTTGCTGACGCGGAATGCGGCGGTTCGCGGTGTCCTGCTGCGTCGTGGTCGGGGCGGTCGCCGGCACCGCGGTCTCCAGACGCGAACGCAGCGCCGCCAAGGCGGCGGTAACGCCTTCCCGGTCCTGCCGGACCGCCTCGATGCGGCGTTCGAAGGCGAGGGATTGCTGCACTCCGGTCGTGACGATGCCGATCGCCAGCGCCGCCAGCACCAGCGCGATCAGCAGCTCGGCGAGGGTGTAGCCGGCGCGGTTCATGGCGTCTCGCGCGGCGGGCTGGCGCGTTCGGTGACGACGCGGATCTGCCGGCCCGAGGGGGCTGTAATCGTCACGGTGAGGGTTTCCAGTGCCGCACCGCCCGGCGAGGGGGAAGAGGCGATCACCCAGGCATAGCCGCGGCTGTCGCCGTCCGGATCGGCTTCGGGGTCAGCCAGGAGGCTTTCGGCCAGCCGCGCGGCATAGACCGTTTCGGTCGCGGCGCGCTCGGCATTCGCGGTGGTGGCGTAGAGCTGATAGAGGCTGGCGAATCCCGCCGCGGCGATGGCCAGGGCGACGATCGACTCGATCAGGGTGAAGCCCTGTTTCGGTCCGGGCCTATTCATCGCCGGACTCCGATGCACGGGCGGTGACCCGTCCGGTGATCCATTCCACGCTCGCGATGCGTTCGCGTTCGCCGTAGACGATGGCAATGTCGCCGCCGGTCGATGTGCCGTCGGGGAAGAAGCGGATGCCGGCGAGCGGCGGGTCGAGCTCGGCTTCCGCCACGGTGGCGCGCAGGACCGGGTCGCCGGGCAGGTCATAGACCGGCCCGCCCGGTTCGATGCGAAGGACGCCGTCATCGAGATGGACGGTCATCAGAACGTCGCGCCCGGTCAGGCGGGCGCTGGCGCGCGCGGCGCGTGCGGCGGTGTCGAAACTGCGCACGGCGCGATCGAGCCTGGCCGCGTCGGAGGTGAAGAAGAGGCGCGGCGCGACCAGCGCCAGCGTCAGGCCGATGATGACGAGAACGACGAGAAGTTCGGCGAGCGTGTAGCCGTCGCGCCTACTGGACCGTGCGGACGATGTCTGCATCCTGGCCTTCCCCGCCTTCCTGCTTGTCGCGTCCGAGCGAGCGGATAACGACCTGACCGGGTCCGACGACTTCATAGATGAAGGCTTCGCCCCAGGGATCGGTCGGGACGCCGTTCCGGGCGTCGAGATAGGGACCATTCCAGCCGGCCGCGCCGGCGGGCTGCGAGACCAGCGCCGACAGGCCCTGTGAGGCATCGGGGAACTGGCCGACATTGAGCCTGTAATAGGACAGGGCGGTGGCGAAATTCTCGACCTGGGTCTGGGCGGTCTGGTGACGCGCCGAGCCAAGCTGGTTGAGCACGATCGGTGTGGCGATGGCGGCGAGCAGGCCGAGAATGACCATGACGACAAGGAGTTCGGCGAGCGTGTAGCCGGCCCTGCGGCTGCGGTCTGTGGTCTGGTCCATCTGCAACTCCCCTGACGCCAGCTAGAAATTCAGCGTGTTGATGCTCATCAGTGCCGACAGAATCGACAGGATGACGCCGCCAATGACAAGGCCCGCAATCATGATGACCGCCGGTTCGACGATCCGGCTGATCGCCTTGGCATTCCGCTCGAAGCGCGCCTCGTAGAAATCCGCCAGCCGTTCGGCCGCCGAGCCGAGATCGCCGGTCTCCTCGCCCACGGACAGAAGTTCGGCGGCGAGCGGCGGCAGCACGTCGCTGGCCTCGACCTGATCGGAGAAGCCGCGCCCGGTCCGGACCTGGGTCAGCGCCTCTGTCAGGCGGGCCACGGCCCACTGATTGCCCGCCGCCCGCGCCGCGAGGCGCAGCGCCGGAGCGGCCGACAGACCGTTCTTGAGTAGGAGACCCAGCACACGGCAGAAGCGCGCCGCGATCACGGTTTTGGTCGCTCCGCCGATCAGGGGCGCGCGCAGCATCCAGCGGTCCATCCGCTCGTGCAGGGCGGGTTGGCGCGCGGCGAGGGCGATCGCGAAGCCCAGCGCCACAAGGCCCGCCAGCAGCCACAGCCCCCAGGTCTTCAGCCAGTGCGAGACGCCGAAGACGAAGGCGGCCTGCGGCGGGATCTGTGCGCCGATCTGGGCGAAGGTGTTCTCGAATTGCGGGACGAGGAAGATCAGGATCAGCGTGACCGCACCGATCGCGGCGACCAGCAGGAAGGCGGGATAGATCAGGGCCCCCTGGATGCCGGCCTCAACCTGTTCGCGGCGTTCGCGTGTATCGGCGAGTTCACCGAGTGCCTTGCCGAGCGCGCCGCCCGCTTCACCGGCCTCGGCGATTTCCGGGAAGGGGGCGGGGAAGGTGCCGGGCCGCGCGGCGAACGCTTCGGAAAGCGCCGCGCCGCCGCGCACATCGGTCAGCAGGGCTTCGGCGACGGTCTTGAGATCGTCGTCGGTGGCGTGCCTGGCGAGCGCGGCCAAGGCCGGTTCGACGCTGAGGCCCGCCGCGGTGAGCACGGAAAGTTCGCGGGCGACCCGGGTGGCGAGCTTGCGCTTCTTCGCGCTCGAACGCGGGGCGGCTTCGGGCTTTGCAGCGGAGACAGAGAGCGGCGTCAGACCGCGCGCCATCGCGGCGGCGGCCGCCGCATCGCCTGAAGCGGCCTCGATGCGGGCGGTCTCGATCCCGCCGCCGGGCTTGGCCACGCGGACGGCGAAGACGGCCATGGCCTAGACGCCTCCCAGGACGCGGCGGACTTCAGACGGGCTGGTCAGTCCGGCCTCGATCTTGTCGCGGGCGTCGTCGAGGATGGAGGGGGATCCGGTCTTGCGCGCCTTCTTCTCGATCTCGTGTGAAGAGACGCCGTCGCGCAGCGCCTCGGAAATCGCGCTGTCGATCTCGATGAATTCGAACACGCCGGAGCGGCCGCGATAGCCGGTGTTGTCGCAGGCCGCGCACCCGGTCGCCTCGAAGGCTTGGCTCAGGCCTTCCGGAGGCTCGACCGGCGTCTTGCATTCCGGGCAAAGCATCCGGACGAGGCGCTGGGCGATGGCGAGCCGAAGGGTGGAGCGCAGCAGGGCCGGGTCGACCCCCATATCGATCAGGCGCGGCGCGGCCCCGGCGGCGGTGTTGGTGTGGACGGTGGCCAGAACGAGGTGGCCGGTGAGGGCGGCATTGACGGCGATTTCGGCGGTCTCGCCATCGCGCAACTCACCGACCACGATGATGTCGGGGTCATGGCGCAGCACCGAGCGCAGCACGGCGGCAAAGGTCAGGCCGATGGCGGGGTTCACCGCGATCTGGTTGACGCCCTCGATCTGGTATTCGACCGGGTCCTCGATCGAGATCAGCTTGCGGCCCGGCGCGTTGAGCTTCGACAATGCGCCGGCGAGCGTCGTCGTCTTGCCCGAGCCGGTCGGGCCGGTGACGAGGACGAGACCATAGGGCGCTTCGAGATGGTGCAGCAGCAGGTCGCGGTCGGTATCGGAAAGGCCGACGCTTTCGAGCGAAACCGTCGTGTCGCGGTCTTCCAGAAGACGGATGGTGATGCTTTCGCCATGCGCGGTCGGGGCCGTGGCGACACGCAGGTCGAGCGCGCGTCCGGCAACGGCGATGCGGGCGCGGCCATCCTGCGGGCGGCGGCGTTCGGCGATGTCGAGCCCGGCGAGAATCTTCACCCGGCTGGCGACGAGACGTGACAGGGCGGCAGGCGGCGAGGGGCGTTCCTGCAGCACGCCATCGATCCGGAAGCGCAGGCGCAGCCGGTCGCGGAAGGGTTCGATATGGATGTCCGAGGCGCGCGATTTCAGGGCCTCGGCGAGGATCGAGTTCACCAGGCGGACGACCGGCGCCTCGCTGGCGAGATCCTTCAGGCTTTCGGCGTCGTGTTCGCCAGCCTCGCCGCTGAGTGCATCGGCGAGGCGGTTGTCGCCTTCGCCATACCAGCGGGCGATGGCGGCCTCGATGTCGGCGAAGGTGGCGATCGCAATTTCCACCTCGGCACCGGAGGCCAGGCGCACGCCGTCGGGACCGGCGCTGTCGGTCGGGTCGGCGACGGCAAGCCGGATGGCATTGTCACTGCGGCCGACCGGGATGACCCAGGATTCACGCAGGAAGTCGGGCGCGACACCGATTCCGTCAGGCGGGGCGTCGGGGAAGTCCGCCGCGCCGATCCGGGGCAGGCCGTGAGCGGTAGCCAGCGCGTCGGCGATGGCCGGATCGGAGGCGGTGCCGAGACGGCGCAGGGCGCGGGTCAGCGGCTCGCCGGTCTCCTGGGCCAGACGGCGGGCGCGCGCGGCATCCGCGGGAGACAATCCCGCGACCCGGTCGAGCCATTCCATTCCGGCGTTTCCGTCCATGCCGATCAGATCACCCGGTTCTTCGCGATCGCCCGCAGATGGTCGACGATCATCTCGGTATCATAGCGGCTGACCGAGGAAATGACGTCACTCCATTCATACAGACGCGGCATGCCGATCGGATTCGCGGTCAGCACTTCGCGCTTCATGTAGGGAAAACCGTCCACGATCAGCCGGTCCCAGAAGAAGTGGCAGGGGTTCATCGGCGCGCCGTGATCGGCGAGGTGGCACATGAATTTCAGGAGGTTGCGGTGTTCCTCGGCGAGACTTTCCTCGTTCGCGAGGTCGTATTCGCGGACCTCTTCGCAGAATTCGGACACGAGCGGACGATAGGGCCAGACGGCCTTGCATTTCAGGCCCGCCCTGGTCAGGCGGCCGGTCAGGCCGATTTCCAGCCTGTTGATGATCCAGGATTTGGAATTGACGTGCTTCCAGTCGTCCCAGAGTTCGCGAACCTTCCCGTTCTGCAACGCGGCGCGGTGGAAGAGCAGGAAATAGCTCTGCAGATGCCAGCGCGTGTCCCAGCTCTCCGTCAGGCCCCAGACATCAGCCTCTGACGGCTTCATCTTCTTCAGGATCGGGCCGAGCTTCTGGAAGGGGCCGTAGGTCGAGTCGTTGATGAAGATCAGGCTGTCGAGCGCATCATAGTCCGGGACGAGTTTCAGCCCGTCGCGATAGGCGCCGAAGTCATAGCCGCGATTGGTTCGCCAGGCGAAGAGCGCGCAATGGGGCAGGGCCTTGGCGACTTCGTGTTCCGGGCATTTCGGACTGTTGGAGACGACGATGACGGAGCGCCCGGCTTCGGCCAACCCCTTGATATGGGCGAGCAGGAAGTCATGGACGCGACCGTTCGCGTCCCAGGTCACGAGGACAGCAACATCCTTCGCGCCAGCGAGCGTCTGACCGCCGTCCCAGGTCTGCTTCACCATCGAGCGGTTGCCGAATACGGATGCGATGGCGACTGAAATCGCCTGCGGGACATGGTCCTTGCGCTGGCGCGCTCCGAAGAACGCCCAGTAAAGCGGTTTCAGCGGGTTCAAGAATTTCGGCAGCGCCACGCCCATCCCCTCATTCGTGTCCGGCGGGACAAGTTCTAGCCCTGAAGCTCTGCAAGACGCGAGCCTATCGCGCGGTCGAAAGCGCCGGTTTCGCTCGATTTCGCCGCCTCAATGGCGGATTTTGCCATCGCCAGCCCCTCCGCCTCCCCAGCCGCCTTGTGCGCCAGCGCCTTGTGGAAAAGGGCGGTAAGACGCTCCTCGCCGTGGCTGCGCTGCTCGGAACGGTCGAACCAGACCGCCGCCTCGGAGGGTTTGCCGTCATGGTTCAGGCAATAGATGCCCATCGCGAATGCGACCGAGGCGCTGAGCGCTTCGGCATCTTCCGGCCAGGTTCTGATTTCGTTGGCCGGCGCGCGCGCGGCCTCCGCATCGGCGGCCTGCATGGCATCGATCAGGGCCCGGCAGGGCCTGGCCGATGATCGGGCGGGCCTCGAAGCCGGTATTTCCAGACCACGGAGCCGGTCCGCGAAGACCTCGTATTCGCGCGCATCAGTCATGGCATCGCGGGCGATGGTGAACCAGCGCCGGGCGGCTGTTTCGTCCTCTTCGGCGAGCGACCATTGCGCCAGTCCGGCCGCGGCATAACCCGCGGCTGCGGACACCGGCGCATCATACGCGATCTTCGCTTCAATCCGGTCCTGGACGATCAGGCGGATGCCATCAACCAGATCGACGCGGCCGGTCAGCGCGCCTTCGGCATAGACCTGGAACAGGGTCGCTTCCCACAAATCCTGCGGCAGGAGACGGAGCTGGCCGAGCAGGGCGAGCAGGTCGCCGGATGCCGCCATCGGGTCTGTCTTTGACGTCAGCGCTGCTATGTGCAGGCGGGCGCGGTAGGCGGCATCCTCGGTCTCGCGGCAGGCGGCGAACATGGATTCAAAGACGGCCTGTCCGGAGTGCGCGGCGCGGATGCAGGCCCGGTAAAGCTCCATCGCCTCGCCGGTGCGGCCCTGATGCTCGCGCAGCCGCGCGGCATAGAACAGGGCGATGGCGAGGTTGAACGGATAGTTGGCCGCGTAGTCCCGGATGGCGCGGCCGGCCTTGGTTTCCGGCTCGGTATAGGCCGGGCGGATCTGGCCGGGACGTCCCATGTCGAAGCCGAAATCGGCCTGCCAGCGGCGGGTCAGCGTGCGCAGCGCGTCGTTCGCTTCGTCCCAGCTGCCGGAGTGGACGCACTCCTTGAGATGGCGGACGGCAAAACCCGCGAAGAGCGCGGGGTCCGGTGCCAGCGAGTCGCGGCGCTGTTTCAGATAGGCGCGATAGCTGGAGCGCTCCGGGCGCGCGGTGAAGTCGACCCCGACCGGGCGGCGCGAGGCGACGGCGTACAAGGTCGAGTCTCCGGTCTTCACATGCACATGGGGGAAGCCGGCGCGATTGAGGGCGCGGATCAAGCCGTCGGCCGTGAAGATGACAAGGTGGTGGCCGGCCACGATGATCGGGCGGAGCGCATCGAGAGACGCATCGCGGGTCACCGCCGCCGCATCGGGCGTCGTCACGACCAGCGCGCCATCGGGTGCAACTGCCGAGGCGAGCGCCGCGAGGAAGGGATCGGGATCGTTGACGTGCTCGATCACTTCCGATGACAGGACCCGGTCGAACGGGCCGTCGGGCAGCGGATTGTCCGCGCTCAGATATTCGGGGATGTGGTCGTGCCCCAGATCGCGTGCACCGACCCCGGCGATGAAGGATGGATCGATGTTTCGGGCGCGCCAGCCGAGGGCCCGCGCCGCGAAGTCGACCGAGAAACCATAGCCGCCGCCCACTTCAAGATAGGAGGTGACCTTTTCCGGCTCAGCCCAGGCCAGGGGCGCGATCATCGCGTCAAGCCCGGCGCCGACTTCGAGGTAGAATTTGCGCGCGATGTCCGCGTCCTTGCGGCTCTCGTATTCGAAGGGCCGCGCATCCGGATAGTGCAATGTTCCGCATACAGAGCATTCGAACAGGGCGTAGCGCTTCCTCGGCTCGAAAGGCGGCGAAGCATCGAGCTGCTTTTCCATCAGGCCATGCGTGTGGCAGGCCGGACAGGTCAGCTCCCGGTAGCCATTGGCGCGCCAGACGACCCAGGGCTCGAGCGAGACCTTCCGCTTCTGCTTCATTGCGGCCTTGCGGCGCGGTCGTATGGTCAGCGAGGACACCTGCATAAGTCTGTTCTGCCTTGCGATCAGCCTGCCGCCAAGGGCGAACGCGCGAGAAGGAAGGCGAGGAAGACACCGGCCGCGAGCCCCGGTCCGAAGGGCAGGGCGAGATCGCGGGTCAGTTTCGTACCGAACACCGAGGCGATCGCGACGCCGAACAGGGTCAGGCCCGCGCCGATCGCGACGATCCAGGGCAGGGCCACCAGCCCGCACCAGGCGCCGCCCGCGGCAAGGAGTTTCGCATCGCCCATGCCGAGCCCTTCGCGTCCGCGCAGGAGGCGGTAGAGCAAGGCGATGCCGGCAAGAATGACATAGCCCGCAAGCGCGCCCGCGGCGGCCCAGACGAGCTCGTCGATCCCGCCAAGGCCGTAGCTGACCGCGAGGCCGGCCGGGATGAGGCCGAGCGTGACCGCGTCCGGCAGCAGGAAGGTCCGGAAATCGACAAGCGAGGCAAAGAGCAACGTCCAGCCGAGCCCGGCGGCGACCAGTGTCGTCCAGTCGTCGGTGGCGATGACCGCAGCCAGTGCGACGAGGACGGCCACGGCTTCCCCGGCCGGGTGAAGCGGCCAGATCCGCGTCTCGCAGGTGCGGCATTTGCCGCGCTGCAGAAGATAGCTGAGTACCGGCACGAGGTCGCGAACCCCGAGGGTCCGGCCGCATCCTTCGCAGGACGAGCGCGCCACGCCCACCCGGCTCCAGTCCGGCCAGGCCCGGGCCGTCGCGGTGACGAAGCTGCCGATGAAGGGCGAGGCCGCGAGCAGGAAGATATCGAGAAAGGCGGTACTCACTCGGTGTCCGGCTGAAGCAGCTCCATCCGGCGCCGGATCTCGTCGGTCACGGCGGCGGCCTCGTCATCATTGGTGACGACGCGCGGCGTGATGAAGACGAGCAGTTCGGTCCGGTTCGTGGTGATCTCGGTCGAGGACAGCAGATCGCCCAGATAGGGGATGCTGGCCACGCCGGGAATGCCGCGCCGGCCGGAATTGCGGCTTTCGTCGATCAGGCCGCCGAGAATGATGGTCTGACCCGAGCGCACGGAAACGGTGGAGGAAATCCTCCGGGTGGAAATGGTCGGGGTCAGATCGCCGGTCGAGGCGGTGGTCGAGACGTCGGAGACTTCCTGGTCGATTTCGAGTGTCACCAGGCCGGTCGAGCTGACGCGCGGCGTGACGGTCAGGATCACGCCGGTGTCGCGGAACTCGATATTGTTCACCACCGGCGAGTCCGGATTGACCACCGAATTCGACGTGCGGGTGACGATCGGAACCTCGTCGCCGACCTGGAATTCGGCGGTGCGGTTGTCGAGCACCATCACAGACGGCGAGGAGACGACCGTCAGGTCGGTCACGTTCGACAGCATGTCGAGGGCAAAGCGGGCATTGTCGCCGCTTTCGAGAAGGAAGTTGAACCCCGGAAAGGTGCCGTTGGCATCGAAGCCATCGAGACCGAAGCCGCCGCGTCCGGAATCGGCGACGCCGTCGAGACCGGCCGTCTCGAAAAAGAATTGCACGCCGTAGCGCAGCGTGTCGTTGAGCCGGACCTCGGCGATCACGGCGTCGATCAGAACCTGGGCCGGGGCGCGGTCGATGGATTCCAGAGCGCGCTGGACCAGCGCCTGGCCGCCCGGATCGGCGAGCACGAGGATAGCGTTGTTGATCGGATCGGCGATCACACGGATCGCGCCGGAGGGACGGGTCGCGCCGGCCGACGCGCCTCCGCCGGTTTCTGCTGAAGCCGATGCCAGGTCGGGCGAAACACCGGACGCGCCGCCCGCGCCGTCAGAGAAGAGCTGGTTCAGCAGTTCGGCGGTGGCTTCCGCCTCGCCGTTTTCGAGGAAGAAGGTGCGCAGCGTTGCGCCGCCCGGACCGCCGGTGTCGAGCCGGGTGACCCATTCGCGGACATTCTCCAGCAGGCCGGGGCCGGCGGCGATGATCAGCAGAGCGTTCAGGCGTTCGATCGCCTGCACACGCAGGGCGCCGGCGCTGGCCCCTTCGGCCTGGGCGAGGAAAACGGAATTGATCTCGGTGACCATGTCGGTCGCGGTGGCGTTGAGGAGCGGCATCAGCGCGACGCTCATGCCGGACATCCAGTCGACATCGAAGGCGGCCGCGGCCTCGACCGCGTTGCGGCGCTCCGGCGCGGTGCCGACAATGATCAAAAGGTTGCGGGCCGGATCGGCGCGCAGCGAACCGGGCCGGGTCACCACCGATTCCAGCAACTGACGCATGTTGGCGGCGGAGATGTATTGCAGCGGAATGACCGATACGCCCCAGCCGGGCTGGCTGGAAGCGGCGATGCGCGCGAGGCCGGACGTCATCGCCTCGCCGGCCGGCATGATGCGGTAGATGCCGTCGGACTGGACGAGGGTGGCGTTGTTCACGGCCAGGGCGGCCTCGAACAACGCAAGCAGGGATTCGCGCGACAGCGGGCGGGGCGTGGTCGCCGTCACCCGTCCCTGCACGCGGGGGTCGATGATGAAGGGCTCGTCGAGCAGGTCGCCGAACAGAGTCTGCGCCGCCTCGTCGATTCGGGCGTCGGCGAAATTCACCGTGTAGGCACCACTTTCGAGTTGGTCGCCGCGCGAACGCGGCGGAGCCACCCGCTGGCTGTTTCCGTACTGGACGAAGCCCTCCACATTGCCGGCTTGGGCCTCGGCGATGGTCTCGCCGTATGTGCTTGGCGCCGGCGGCACCGTGAGGACCTGGCGCGAGGTCGGGATGCGCGAGATCGGGTCGATCGTCACGTCGCGCGGACCGTCCGTCGCACAGGCGGCGGTGATGAGCGCCAGGCAAATTGCTGCCAGCCGCGCAGAATGGAGACCACTCCGACCCATAGGAAACCCCGTCCGATCAACCGTCGGTCTGCACTTTAAGCAGAAAGCGTTCGCAGTCCCAAGATTCTACACAGACGAAACCGGGTGAAAGTCGATTTCAGTTTTCCCCAGCGGCGATGCGCCGGGCGTCTTCCTCGGCCCAGCGCAGCTCATAGGCCTCGGTGCGCTCGATCCGCTGATGGCCCCGGGCACGCCACAGGGTGAAGACGCGCTCGCGCCCGCCGCCGACCGGAATCCGGATCTCGCCGGCGGGTTCGAACGTCTCGAAATCCTCGCGCATGCGATGCGTATCGAGCGGTCGGTGGGAGACCACGAGCACAATGCCGTCATAGTCGAGCGGCAGCGGCCAGGTCTGGTCGGCGTGATTGTGCGGCGCGGCAAAGCGCTGCCACATGAAGAGTTCGGACTGAATGCCGGAGCCGTAGCGCTGCATCTCGTGGAAGACGTTGCGGTCGTCGAACAGCACGCCATCGTAATCACCGGCATTGGCGGCGTCGGCGATGGCGGTTGCTGTCTCCTCCCAGTTGCGCACGCGCTTGAAGGCATTCGACAAGCCCAGCGTCTCGGCCAGTGGCGGCGACATCGCGACGCTGGTGAAGACGATACCCACCGCGCAGCTGACGGCGACCGAGGCATAGAGCACATAGCGCCGCCAGGGACGGCCCGACAGCAGGATCACGGCGACCAGAAGGCTGGCGGCGATATAGGCCGCCGCCGCCCAGTTGGCGTGGGCGCGGCTGATGAAGGCCTGGGCCGAGACGACGAGAAGGATGGGAAGCGAGAACAGGACGAGGAAGAGCCGGTTGTTGCCGTCCATCGCCAGAGGGCGTTTCAGGGCCAGCCAGAAGCCCGCCAGCAATGTACCGAACAGGGCGAGGCCATAGCCGATGAATTGCGCGCCGATGAAATCGGCGAGTTCGGCGAAATGGAAATAGTTGCCGTCCCAGTTCGCATTGTCCGCGGTGTGCTGGACCGTGGCGAAGTCGTTGGCGGCATTCCAAAGCATGTTCGGCAGCAGGAAGACGAGGGCGATGCCGCCGGCGGTGAGCCCCTTCAGCGACAGCAGGGCGCGCCGGGCGGGCGGGTCCAGTGCCAGTGCGAGACCGGTGCCGATGGCGAAATAGATGATGGCGTATTTCGCGAGGAAGCCGAGGCCGACCGCAATGCCGAGTCCGATCGCGCTCGCCCATCCGCTGCCCTGCCGCAACCGGATGAGGGCATAGAGTGCGCCCGACCAGAAGGTCAGCAGGACCGCGTCGGTCGAGATGATGCCGGCCGACAGCCAGGCCCCCGGCATGGTGAGGTAGATGACGGCGGCCCAGAAACCGGTCCGGGGAGTCTCCAGCCGGCTGCCGGCCAGCAGCAGGAACAGACCGGTGAAGGCGTGAAAGACGTTCGAGGGCAGGCGGATCGCGAAATCCGTCACGCCGAGAAGCGAGGTCGAGGCCGAGATGACCCAAGCGATGAGCGGCGGTTTGGAAAAATAGCCCCAGTCGAGATTTTGCGACCAGACCCAGTATTGCGCCTCGTCGGGGTAGAGATCGACCGGGCTGAAGGCGAGCAGGGTGATCCGAAGCAATGTGAGCGCGGCGATGAAAACCAGCCCGGCTCTCAGCCAGGTCCGGCCGGTGGAATCATTCGGATGCCCCGCCTGTGTCACGTCGCTCTCCCCCCTGCGGACGGGTGTCGCATTTTCGCCGCAGCCCGCCAGAAATCGCGGTTCCGCGAGACCGCGTCAACCCGGCGTTTCCGTGCCGGTCCGGTGCGGCCGCCTGTCGCAGCCGAACCGGAATCCGATTGTGTGGATTATGGAATCCGATTTCACCCCGGCTTTGCCCTGATTGCCTTATCCAGACACGCTCCCGCGAGCGTCGCAAAACGTTCACAAACCTGTCACGCAAGTGTTGAGGGCCGGGCCTAATTGCCGCCGCGTCAACAAGGGGCATTGCGCCCCGTCCATTTTGGTCGAGAGTGGGGGACCACCCGTAATGTCTCTTCTTAAGAAGCTTTCCTACACCACCGCGACGGCAGCGCTCGTCGCGATGGCGTCCACCGCGGCGGTTCACGCCCAGGTGACCACCACGGAAATCCGTGGCTCGGTCGTCGATGCCTCCGGCGCGCCGATCTCCGGCGCCACCGTGCAGGTGATCCACCAGCCGACCGGCACGTCGTCGACGACGACGACCGGCTCGTCGGGCTCGTTCAGCGCCCGCGGCCTACGTCCGGGCGGCCCCTACATCGTCATCGCGACGGCGGCCGGCTATCAGGGCGGCCAGGCGGAAGACCTGTTCGCGCAGCTGGGCAATCCGCTGTCGGTCAGCATTTCGCTGGAATCCGGTTCGGGTGACACGATCGTCGTGACCGGTTCGCGTCTCGTGACCGCCGACGTCGCCGTCGGCCCGTCGGCCGTGTTCGACGCCGCGGACCTCGCCAACTCCCCGGCGATCAACCGCGACCTGAAGGACATCGTCCGTCTCGACCCGCGCGTCTATCTCGACGAGTCGTTCAACGACTCGATCCAGTGCGCCGGCGCGCACCCGCGCTTCAACTCGCTGACTGTCGACGGCATCGGCCTGAATGACGGTTTCGGCCTGAACTCGAACGGTTACCCGACCGAGCGCATGCCCTTCCCGTATGACGCCATCAACCAGGTGTCGGTCGAGCTGGCGCCGTTCGACGTCCAGTATGGCGGCTTCACCGCCTGTAACATCAACGCCGTGACGCGTTCGGGTACGAACGAGTTCACCGGCTCGCTGTTCTTCGACTACACCGACGACAACTTCCAGGGTGCCGAAGCGGAGCCGTTCGACGAGCAGCGCTACGGCTTTGCCTTCGGCGGCCCGATCATCCAGGACCGTCTGTTCTTCTACGGCGCCTATGAGCGCTTCGAGGGCGTGAACCAGTTCTTCCGCGGGCCGGAAGGTTCGGGCGCCACGGTTGAGGTCACGGGCTTCACCCAGGCCGAATACGACCAGATCCTGAACATCGCCCAGACCACGTACGGCTTCAACCCGGGCGGCATTCCGCAGTCTGCGGCGGCGCTGGACGAGAAGTACCTGATCCGTCTCGACTGGAACATCACCAACAATCACCGCGCGTCGCTCACCTACAACTATTCCGAAGGTCTGAACCGCACCGAGTCGGACGGTGACAACAACGAGTTCGAGTACGAGAACCACCTGTATGACCGGGGTGCGGCTCCGCTCGAAGCCTATGCCCTCCAGGTCTTCTCGGACTGGACGGACAATTTCTCGACGGAAGTGCGCGTCGCCTACAACAGCGTCGACTTCCAGCAGGCTTCGGTGAACGGCACCGACATCGGTGAAATCCAGATCCGCGATGGCGCCAACACCATCTATCTGGGCGCCGACGACTCGCGTCACTCGAACCAGCTGAACTACGATACGCTGCAGATCCGGCTGGCCGGTTCGTACGACTTCAACGACCACCTGATCACGGCCGGTTACGAGCGTCTGACGTTCGACATCTTCAACCTGTTCGTCCAGCACACCGAAGGCGAGTTCCGTTTCAACAACATCACGGACTTCCAGAACGGTCTGGCCGCGCGCGTCTACTACGGCAACGCCGCGGGCACGAACAATCCGGCCGACGCGGGCGCCAGCTTCGCCTACGACGTCCACACCCTCTATGCGCAAGACGAGTTCCGTCCGCATCCGGATGTGAACATCACCGCCGGTCTGCGTTATGAGTGGTACACGTCGGAAGACCGTCCGAACGAGAACGCCAACTTCCTCGCTCGCAACGGCTTCTCGAACACGTTCAACCTCGACGGCGTCGACCTGCTGCAGCCGCGCCTCGGCTTCGAGTGGGATGTCAACGACGCCCTCTCGGTCCGCGGTGGTCTCGGCCTGTATTCGGGTGGCAACCCGAACGTCTGGGTGTCGAACAGCTACTCCAACGACGGCATCACCAACATCCAGCTGCTGGCGTTCAACGTCGACCTGAACGCGGTCACCAACGTGCAGGACGAAGGCGGTCAGGGCCGCCCGCTGTGGGGCATCCCGCAGGACCTGTTCGATGGCGTCGCCACCGGCACCGCGAACTCGACGGTCAACGCGATCGACCCGAACTTCGAAACCCCGTCGGAGTGGAAGTTCGCCATCGGTGCGACCTACGACTTCGACATGCCCTTCATGCAGTTCGAAGATCAGACCCGCCTGCTCGTCGATGTGCTGTACTCGCAGTCGCGTGACGGCGTCCTGGTCCGCGACATCGCGCTCCAGCAAGTCGGCACCGCCGCGGCTGACGGCCGTCCGGTCTACCGCCGGATCGACCGTTCGGACCCCGATTGCGTCGCCAATCCCGGCACCGTTGCGGCTCCGAACCCCGCCTGTACCTATCGCGGCTTTGACAATGACCTGCTGCTGACCAACTCCGAAGGCGGCAGCCAGTTCGTGTTCTCCGCGATCCTGCAGCAGGAGTTCGCGAACGACATCGATCTGAACCTGGGCTATGCCTATGTCGACTCGACGGACGTCAACCCGATGACCTCGTCGGTGGCGTTCTCGAACTGGGTCAACATCGCGACCAGCGACATCAACAACCCGACCGAAGCCACGTCCAACTACGAGATCCCGCACCGCTTCACGATGCGTCTCTCCTGGCAGCGCGCCTTCTTCGGTGAGTACATGTCGCGGGCCACGCTGTTCGGTCAGGCCTTCCAGGCCCGCCCGTACTCCTGGACCTTCGGTGGCAACACCAACTCGAACATGTTCGGTGACGGTCAGGAATACGTGCACCTCCTCTACGTGCCGCTGGCCAACGACCCGAACGTGATCTACGGGCCGAACTTCGATCAGGCGGCGTTCGACGCCTTCGTGAACCAGTATGGCCTGGCTCGCGGTCAGATCGTGGAGCGCAACGGCGAAGAAGGCAGCTGGTCGAACAAGTTCGACCTGCGTCTCGAGCAGGAATTCCGCGGCATTCTGCCGGGTCACACCTCCTCGGCCTTCCTGGTCGTCGAAAACATCGGCAACCTGATCAATGAAGACTGGGGCATCATCTCCCAGGCCGGCTTCCCGCAGCGTATCGGCGTGGTCGACGGTCAGCTGGGTGCTGACGGCCGCTACACCTACACCAACTTCTTCGCTCCGACCCCGGAGCGCGTGGTTGGCGACGTGTCCTTCTGGACCGTCCGCATGGGCCTGCGCTACGAGTTCTAATTACTCAGAGCGCAGTCTCGACGAGACTGGATCGGGGCGGCCTTCGGGCCGCCCCTTTTCTTTGTGCAACCACTGTCGCTGGCTTGTCGCGCAACCGTGGCAGGACTGGTATCAGTGAGGAAATATACGGGGAGAGTTCCGATGCTGCCGATCAGCCGCCGTCTGGCCCTCAAATCTGCCTTCGCCGCCGCGGCGGCCGGCTTCGTGCAGCCCTGGCGGGGCACGGCGATCGCGCAGACCGGGCCAATGCCCGGTGACCCGTTCAGCCTCGGTGTCGCGTCGGGCGATCCGACCCCGGACGGTTTCGTGCTCTGGACCCGGCTCGCGCCGCTGCCGCTCGATCCGGCGGGCGGGCTCGGCGAGCAACCCGTCGAGGTGCTGCTCGAGGTCGCCGAAGACGCGAATTTCCGCCGCGTCGTGCGCAGCCAGCGCCTGATGAGCCGCCCGGATCGTGCCCACGCGGTTCACGCCGAGATCTACGGCCTGCCGGCAGGCCGCGAGTTTCACTACCGCTTCCGTGCCGGCGGGGCGGACAGCCCGACCGGGCGTACACGGACGGCCCCCGAATTCGGCGCGCCGCTGGACCGGCTTCGGGCGGTGTGGGTGTCGTGCCAGCACTATGAGCAGGGCTTCTACACGCCCTACCGGGACATCGTGGCGCAGAACCCCGACGTGCTGATCCACACCGGCGACTATATCTACGAATCGAGCTGGGGGCCGCAGGTCCGCCGCCACCCGGCGCCGGAGCCCTATGATCTCGCGGGCTATCGGCTGCACCATGCCGCCTACAAGCTCGACCGCGATCTGCAGGCGGCGCACGCGGCGATGCCGTGGCTGTTCATCTGGGACGATCACGAGGTCGACAACGATTATGCCGGCGACGTCGCCGAGGAGCCGCACGTCCCGCTCGACGAATTCCGCCAGCGCCGCATCGCGGCCTACCGGGCCTATTTCGAGCATCTGCCGCTGCGCGGCCGGTCGGTGGTGACCGCGGCCGGACAGATGCGCACCTGGGGTTCGTCGGTGTGGGGCGATCTGGTCGAGTTCTGGCTGACCGATGGCCGGCAATACCGCACGCCCGATCCCTGCCCCTCGCCGGAGGATCGCGGCGGCCATCTCGAACCGCGGACCTGTCCGGGCTTCCAGGACGAGAACCAGACCTATTTCGGCCGCGAGCAGGAGGAATGGCTGCGGCGCAATTTCGGACGCGGCACGGCGCGCTGGGACGTGCTGGTGCAGGCGACGCTGTTCTCGCGCCTCAACCAGACCCTGCCGGACGGCACGCCGGCGGCGTATACCGATGGCTGGGACGGTTTCCCGATCGCGCGCCGGCGGATGACCGACATCATCGGCGGCCGCAATCCCAACACCGTCATTCTCGGCGGTGACATGCACTGCCACTGGGCGGCGAATGTGAAGGCCGATTACGACGATCCGGATTCGGCGGTGATCGCGTCGGAATTCGTCACCACGTCGATTTCGTCGCATTCCTATTCCTACAACCTGTTCAATGCGATGCTGCCGAACAATCCGCACATCTTGCATATGGATGACCGCCAGCGAGGCTATGGCATGGCCGATTTCAGCCGTGACCGGACCGAGGTGGCGCAGCGCGTGGTGGACGGCGTGGCCCGGCGCGACCAGGGCGCGGCGAGTGACCAGGCGCGCTGGGTGATCGAGGCCGGACGACCCGGCCCGCAACGCGTGTGACCCCTCCCGCCGGGACCGGGGAAATGCTAGGGAGCGCGGCATGACAATACGCATCCCGATCGAGACCGCGCGGCAGGCCCGCGTGTTCACATGCTGGCCGGCGGACGGCGATCTCTGGCTCGAGAATCTCGAGCCGGCGCGCGCCGAATTCGCGGCTTTTCTGTCGCTGATGATGGAGAGGAATGACGCCGGTCACACCCTGCCGGTGACGGTGCTGGCAGCGAACGCGGAGACCGAGGCCTCGGTGCGGGCTGCGATGGGCGACGCGGTCGACATCCTTCGCGCGCCCTATGGCGATGTCTGGACGCGCGATACCGGGCCGGTCTTCGGCTGGCGCGATGGCAAGCTGATCGCCGTGTCCTTCCGGTTCAACGGCTGGGGCGGCAAGTATGAACTGCCGGGCGACGACAAGGTCGGCGCGGTGGTGGCGAAAGCCGCCGGGGCGGTGATGCGCCCGGTCGAGCTGATCGCCGAGGGCGGCGCGCTTGAATTCGACGGGCAGGGCACGGTGCTGACGACCCGCCAATGCCTGCTCAATGCCAACCGCAATCCCGGGCTCGGCGAGGCCCAGGTCACCGCGCTCCTGAAGGAGGCGCTGGGCGTGGAGAAGGTGCTCTGGCTCGATGACGGGCTGCTGCACGACCACACCGACGGGCATATCGACAATGTCGCGCGCTTCATCGCGCCGGGTGTGATTGTCTGCCAGGAGGCCGCTGGCGATGACGATCCGCAGGCCGAGGTGCTCGACACCTGCGCCGAACAGCTTTCAAGGATGCGCGACGCCACGGGCCGGCCCCTGAAAGTCATCCGGATTCCCTCGCCGGGCCTGGTGACGGACGCGGAGGGCGAGGTGCGTCCGGCCTCGCACATGAACTGGGTCGTCGGGCCGAAAAACATCGTGCTTCCGACCTATGGCACCCCGTCCGGGGACGAGGCGGTCCGCGTCTTGCAGGCACAGATCGCAGATAGGCAGGTGATTGCGAGCCCGTCTTCGCATATCCTGTCGGGTGGCGGGTCGTTCCACTGCGTCACCTGCCATGTACCGGAGGGAAGGGGATAGATCATGTTTTCGCGTTGTGTACTGGGTGTGGCCGCGGCTGTCTGGGCTTGCGGGACGGCCGGTGCGCAGCATGCCGCGCAGGTCATTGCCAGCGGCCCGCTGACCACGGCGTCGAGTGCCGTCTATCTGTCGCCGGCCGAGATTGACGCATTTTCCGGCCTGCCTCGCGAAACAATCTATCTCGACGCCTTCCGCGAACGTCTCGACCAGGTCATGGCGCGTCAGGAAACGGTTGGCCTGGCGGTCGCCGTTCTCGAGCATGGCGAACCGGTCCTGGTCTATGTCGGCGGTGAGGAAGCAGCCGGGTCCGGCCGCCCGATCCGCCGCGACACGCTGTTTCGCGCTGCCTCCGTCTCCAAGGGGATGTCGGCGACCCTGCTGGCGCTTCTCGAGCATGAAGGCCGGCTCGATCTGAGCCAGCCTGTCCCCAACGAGCTGCTGCCGCTGCCGCGCGGGCAGCAGGCCAACGCCCTGCAGCTGCTGTCGATGCGGACCGGCCTGCCCAGCCACGCCATGGACCGGCAGATGGAGGGCGGCCAGAATGTCTCCCTGCTGCGCCAGCGGCTCGACACATTGCGCCCCGCCTGTGCGCCGGGGGAGTGCTACACCTATCAGAATGTCGCCTATGCCAGCCTCGAAGTGATCGCGGCGCAAGCCGCCGGGCTCGATTTCTCGACCGCTCTGCGGGCCTATCTGTTCGACCGGGTCGGCATGCACACGGCGACAGTCGGCGCTGCGGCCATGCGCGCCAGCGACAGCTGGGCGCGCCCGCACCGCCGCCGCGACCGCGACGATGACGGCAATCCGCTGCCCGGCGATCCGGACACCGTCTATGACAGCGTCCCGGCGGCGGCGAGCGTCAATGTCTCGATCGACGACATGATCGCCTGGGCGCAGGCGCAGCTCGGCACGTCCGGCCTTCTGCCGCAATCGGTGCTCGATCGTGTGCACACGCCGCAGGGCGAGACGCCGTCGCAGACGCGTCGGCTGTACCGCTTGAGCGAGCGCATCGACAACACCTGGTACGCCCTCGGCTGGCGCGTCTACGACTGGAACGGCCAGACACTGCTGACCCATTCGGGCTATCTGTCGGGTTACGGCGCACAGATCTATATGGAACCGGAGACCGGCTTCGCCTATGTCGGTCTCTGGAACATGGACGGTGACGCCCCCTGGTGGCTGTTCCCGACCCTGATGGATCTGCGGATGGTGGACGGGCCGGCGGACTGGCTCGATCAGCTCGACGAGGACTAGACCCCTTCGATGGGAAAGAATCTGATCAAGGTTGCGGCGATCCAGGCCGCCTTCGGCACCGACATGGCCGCGAATATCGCGGTCGTGGCCGGGCATGTGCGCGAGGCTGCCAGCCAGGGCGCGCATATCGTGCTGCCGCCCGAACTCTTCCAGAATCACTATTTCTGCAAGACGCAGGAAGAGCACTGGTTCGCCCATGCCTATCCGGCGTTGGAGCATCCGTGCGTGACCGCGCTGCAGCCGCTCGCTGCCGAGCTCGACATCGCCATTCCTGTGTCGATCTTCGAGCGCGACGGGCCGCGTTATTACAATTCGCTGGTGATGATCGACGCCGGCGGCAAGGTGATGGGCACCTACCGCAAGAGCCATATCCCGGACGGGCCGGGCTATATGGAGAAGTATTATTTCCGGCCCGGCGACACCGGCTTCAAGGTCTGGAAGACGAAGCATGGCCGCGTCGGCGTCGGCGTGTGCTGGGACCAGTGGTTCCCGGAAAGCGCCCGGATCATGGCGCTGATGGGCGCGGAGGTGCTGATGTATCCGACCGCGATCGGGTCCGAGCCGCATGATGACAGCCTCGACACGGCGGCCCGCTGGCGCCGGGCGATGCAGGGGCATGCGGTATCGAATGTGATGCCGGTCGTGGCCGCCAACCGCTATGGCGACGAGGACGGGCAGTCCTTCTACGGAACTTCTTTCATCTGCGATCATTCTGGAGAGGTCGTGTCGGAGCTGGGACGCACCGGCAGCGGCGTCATCACGGCCGAATTCGACCGGGATTTCCTCGACCGCCACCGCGCGGCCTGGGGCTTCTTCCGCGACCGGCGCACCGATCTCTACAGACCCTGGTTCAAATGAACGCGCGAAACGTACCGCCCAAACTCACCATCCGCAGCGCCAATACCGGTGACATAAACGACATCATCGCTCTGCAGGAACGCGCCTATCGGGGGCTTGAACCCGATACGCCCGGCATGTTGCGCGGGCGCCTGGCGCGCTTCCCGGAGGGCCAGATCGTCATCGAGATGGATGGCCGGCTGGCGGGCTGGTGTTCGAGTTTCATCATCGACGAGGCGGCCGCGTTCGACCACGCCCACACGCTCGACGGGATCACCGGCCACGGCTATCTCTCGCGGCACAATCCCAATGGCGACTGGCTCTATGGCGCGGAGGTCGCTGTCGATCCCGATGTCCGCCGGATCCGCATCGGCCAGCGGCTCTACGATGCCCGGCGGCGGCTGTGCGAGGAGCTGGGCCTCAAGGGTATCGTGTTCGGCGGACGGCTGCCGGGGCTCAGGCGCAAGATCAGGGAATACGGTACGCCGGAAGCCTATCTTGACGCGGTCCGGGCCAAGCAGGCGCGCGATCCGGTCGCCTCCTTCCAGATGCGGATGGGGTTCGAGCCGGAAGGTATCATCCACAACTATTACACCGAGGACCGCGACAGTCTCGGCCACGCCTCGCTGATGGTGTGGCGCAATCCCGGCCATGTCGCCGCCAGCAGTGACCAGCCCTGGCAGGCGGCGAAGGACACGGTGCGCGTCGCGACCGTTCAATTCCAGGCGCGCGCCGTGGAAACGCTCGACGAGTTCGAGCGCAATGTCGAATATTTCGTCGATGTGTGTTCGGACTACCGGGCGGATTTCTGCGTCTTCCCGGAAATGTTCACCGTGGCGCTGCTGGCGCTGGAAAAGCGCAAGCTGTCGCCGGCGGAATCGATCGCCGCGCTGACCCGGCATACGGCGCGTTTCCGCGAATTCATGAGCGAGCTGGCCGTCGGCTACAACATCAACATCATCGGCGGCTCGCATCCGACACGGACCGAGGACGGCGAGATCCAGAATGTCGCCTACATCTTCCTGCGCGACGGCTCGGTGCATGCGCAGGAAAAGATCCACCCGACGCCGAACGAGAAATTCTGGTGGAATATCAAGGGCGGCGACGAAGTTCACTCGATCCAGACCGATTGCGGACCGATCGGGGTGCTGATCTGCTATGACAGCGAATTCCCCGAACTCGCCCGGCGGCTGACCGACGAGGGCGCGCGCATCCTGTTCGTGCCCTACGCGACCGATGACCGGACCGGTCATCTGCGCGTGCGCTATTGCTCGCATGCCCGGGCCATCGAGAACCAGGTCTATGTCGTCACCTCCGGCAATGTCGGGAATCTGCCGGGTGTCGAGAACATGGACATCAATTATGCCGAGAGCGCGGTGATCACGCCGTGCGACTTCCCGTTCGCGCGCGACGGGCTGGCCGCGGTGGCGACGGAGAATGTCGAGACGATCGCGGTAGCCGATCTGCGGCTCGACGAGCTGGTCACGGCGCGCCATACGGGCACGGTGCGCAATCTGCACGACCGGCGTTTCGACCTCTACAAGGTGACCTGGAAGGACCGCGGCTAGGCGGCCGAGGAATTGCGCACCGCCGGCCAGGCAAGGCCCGCGGCGAGCGCTGCGCCGAGCGACGGCCAGGCAAAGGCGATGGCCTGGTCGATCAGGCCCTGGGTAAGGCTGACCGCGGCGACGGAGAGGCCAAGGGCCACGATCGCGCCGGCGAGGGTCAGAAAGGCAAAACGCACAGACATCACGCACGTCTCCGCACCTTGAGCGGAGACCCTAACCCGACTCCGCTAAAATCCGGTTAGCGGCTGCAAATGGCGGCATTTCGGCGCTTCGGGGCCGGAACGCAGGCCATGCCGGGACGTTGATTCGGCAGGCTGGGGGATCGGTATTCGAAGGAGACCTCCCCAATGACTGAACGTGCTCAAGGACGCCGCGTCGCCATTCTCGCCGCAGACGGTTTCGAGGAAGCCGAACTGTTCCAGCCCAAGGAGGCGATCGAGACCGCCGGCGGCGAAGCCATCATCGTTTCGCTGAAATCCGGCGAGATCGAAGCCAACCGCCATCGCGACAAGGGCCGCAGCGTGCTGGTCGACCGCACGGTGGACAGCGTCAAGGCCGAAGACTTCGATGCGCTCTACGTGCCGGGCGGCCTGTTCTCGCCCGATGCGCTGCGCCGCGAGGAGACGGTGCGCCGGTTCGTGCACGACTTCTTCACGCAGAAAAAGCCGGTGGCCGCGATGTGTCACGGCCCGCAGGTGCTGATCGACGCCGATGTGGTCAGTGGACGGACAATGACCTCGGTCGACAAAATCCGCTGCGATCTGGAAAACGCCGGAGCCAAGGTGGTCGACGAAGAAGTTGTCGTCGATGATGGCCTGATCACCAGCCGGACGCCGGAAGACCTCAACGCTTTCTGCGACAAGCTGGTCGAGGAGATCGGCGAAGGCAGACACGCTGCGCAGGCGCAGTCGGTCTGACTGACCGGCGATCGGTCTGGTAGGGGGCGGCTCATGCGGGCCGCCCTTTTCGCGGCAGGAGACGGCGTGCGGCACGATCCCGCACGCTGCCTTCCCGGAACTCGTGTTAGCCTTCCGGGACCAACAGGAGGGATGACATGAACGAACGCAAGATCTCGATCGAACAGCATAGCGGTATCGGCATGCTGTGGTTCGGCGGCTGGCTGTTCTCGATCGGCTATCTGAATCTGGGTTTCTGGCAGGGTCTGCTGGGCCTGCTCATCTGGCCGTATTTCCTCGGGGTCCATTTCATGCCGGTGGCGGGGTAGGCTCGCCACCTCCGACGCCCCCCGGTTTCGCGAAGCGAAGACCGGGGTCCAATCGGGATCCCGGATCGGCTGCGCCGTCCGGGAAACGTCAGTTGAAAGGTTGATGGGGTCCCCATGAAAATGGGGACCTGAAGCTCGCACCCAGCTACGGATTTCCAATGCCCGTCCCCGCGAATGCGGGGATCGCGGGAACCCCAGAGAGAGAATCCGGGAAGGCTCACCCCACCCCGCTTCCGGCGACCTGAAGGTCGGTGCTCGCGTCCCTCCCCTTCGAGGGGAGGGGAAACGCTCAGAGCAGCGCGCCGGCGATGCCGTCGAAGATGAATTGCGCGGCGAGGGCGGCGAGGATGACGCCCAGGATGCGGGTGATCATCGCCGCCAGCGTGTCGCCGATCAGCTTCATCAACGGTCCGACGGCGAGGAAGATGACAAGGCAGAGGACGAGGTTGGCCGCGAGCCCGCCAAGGACGGCGAGCTGACCGCCGACGGTCGCGCCTTCGCCCGACATGAACAGCATGACCGAAGCGATCGCGCCCGGACCGGCCAGCATCGGGATAGCCATCGGGAAGACGGAAATGTCCTCTTCCGACGTCATCGGCGTGCCGTCCTCATGCGCCATGTTCTCGACCCGCTCCTCGCGCCGCTCGGTGCGCTTTTCGAAGATCATGTCGAGCGCGATGAGGAAGAGCAGCACGCCGCCCGCAGCGCGGAAGGCGTCGAGGCTGATGTGCAGCGCGCCCAGCAGCCATTCGCCGAGATAGGCGAACATGAGCAGGACGCCGGTCGCGATCAGCACCGACTTGATGGCCATGGCGCGGCGGTGTTTTGCACTCGACTGGTCGGTCAGCGCGGCGAAGATCGGCGCAACGCCGATCGGGTCGATGACGACGAAGAAGGTGACGAAGCTGGCGCTCAGCAGTGCGATGTCGAAGCCGGTCATGGCGTAGGTCCTGCGGGTCGGAAATGAAACCGCCGCCTATCATGACCGGGCGGGAATGGCGATGCCGCGTCGGGGCAATTCCGGTTTGCTTTAACTCAGTCCCTCTGCCGCCCGAGATAGAAGACCGGGATGCCGATGACGACGAGACCCAGCCCCCAGGCGATGACTTCAAGGCCCGAGCCGAGAATGGCAAAGCACGAGTAGAGCGCCGCCGCGAGTGCGAGCCCGGTCCAGGCCCGCGACGAACGCCAGGAATGCCGGAATTCGGCCAGCGCGCTGACGAGATAGGGGGCAAGCGTCATCAGCGTGGAGATCATCAGCATGAAGGTGAAGGCCGCAACGAGGCCTCTTGTGTAGTTCGCGATCAGCAGGATGGAGGACAGGGTCGAAGCCGCGATCAGCGAAAAGGCGGGCGCGCCCTGGGCGTTCAGCCGGGCGAAGACTTTCGGTGCCAGCCGGTCGAGCGCCACGGCCATCGGCATCTGTCCGGAAATGAAGATATTGCCGTTCATCGACCCGGCCGTGGCGACCAGCGCCCCGGCAGCGATCATCATCGGCCCCCAGGCGCCGAGATTGCGCGCGGCGTCGGCGAAGGGCGATGTTGACACGGCAAGGTCCGCGGCCGGAACCAGCAGCATCACCGCCGCCGTCGCGGCGATATAGACGAGGGTGGTGACGACGACCCCGGCGACCACGGCGCGCGGGATGGTCCGTTCCGGGTCTGTAACTTCGCCCGCCGGAATGGTTCCCGCCTCCATGCCGGCAAAGGCCCACATGGTCAGCAGGGCGCAGGCGGCCAGAACGCCGAGGACCGGTCCGCCCGACGGATTGAGCTCGGGCAGGTTGGCGGCATCGCCGAAGACGAGACCCGCGAGGATGATGACGACGAGCGGGACGAGTTTCAGGATCGTCATGACCAGCTGGACGAGGCCGGCCTCGCGCGTGCCGCGGATCGACACCCCGGTGAGTGTCCAGATCAGGACCAGCGCGGCTGCGGCCTGTCCCATCGGATTGTCCGACAGCGCGGGAATGAAGACGGTGAGATAGCCGGTGAATGCGACCGCGACCGCGGCCGTCGCCGTCCACACCGAGGCCCAATAGCCCCAGCCGACGAGGAAGCCGGGCAGGTCGCCGAAGGCATCGTGCGCAAAGGCATAGGGGCCGCCGGTACGTTTCGTCCGGCTGGCCAGGCGGCCGAGGACAAGGGCGATGGCGATCGATCCCGCGCCTGTGATCAACCAGCCGCCGAAACTCAGGAGGCCATAGGGGGCGAGCACGGTCGGCAGCAGAAAAACGCCCGAGCCGATCATCACGCCGACGGTCAGCGACCACACGGCCCAGAAACCGAGCGGCCTGGGCCGGGCCGTGTTCGCGTCGCGCATGTGTCCCCCTCGCCGGCGGTCAGCCGGCCTGCGCGTAGATTCCGCGCAGATAATTGTGCCATTGCCAGAGTGCGGTTTCCTGCGCCGGGCAGTAGCGGCCCGGCTCGTAGACGCCCGTCTCCAGCGCCTTCTGGACGTGCTGGCAGATCAGCCGGTCCTCTTCCTGCACGCTGTCGGAGAAGGCGTCGTCCTCGGCGGCGCGGGCCTCGTTTCCGGGCGTGTAGTAGAAGTCGAACTCGACGCGGCAGCGGTCCGGCCCGTCGGCGACGATGCGGTTGGTCTGCATGCGGCCGGGCAGGATGTTCAGCATCGTGTTGGGGAAGAGGAAGACGTAGAGCGCCTCGCCCTTCGCATAGGGTCCGGTGTCGCCACTGACCGGCGAGACCTGGATCGAGCCCCAGTCGAACAGTTCGATCCGGTAGTCCCGGTAGTCGATCAGCGCATTGAGGCCGGGGTGCAGGACCGGGACGTGATAGCCCTCGAGATAATTGTCGGCATAGACTTTCCAGTTGCTCTCGACGGTGTAGACGCGGGACGAATGGTGGCGCATCCCGCCGAGGCGATAGGGGTCTAGCCGTGCCCCGATATCGCCGATGACCGCGTCGAAGTCGGGACCGTTTCCGGCGCTGGTGAAGACCATGCCCTGCCATTCGCGAACGTCGATGGGCCAGAGCGCGATCTCGCGGTGGTCGAAATCGGCCGCATCCTGCATTTCCGGGGCGACTTTCAGCCGGCCGTCCAGGTCATAGATCCAGCCGTGATAGGCGCAGCGCAGGCGCTTCGCGCCCTTGCCGTCGCAAAGCGCCAGTGGGCCGGCGCGGTGGCGGCAGATGTTGAAATAGCCCGCGAGCGCGCCGTCCGGCTTGCGCACGATGACGACCGGCTTGCCACCCAGCTCGCGGACGATGTGGTCGCCCGGTGCGGCCAGCGCCGAGGCCGGCGCGACGGCCTGCCAGCCCGGAGCGAGCAGATGGTCGCTATCGAAGCGGTGCCAGGCCGCGCCGGAATAGAATTCGGCGGGCAGGGCGGAGGCCTGCTCGAGCGGCTTCTGTTCCAGCCCGTCGCGGCGCGGTGATGCGTGATCGTCCATGGCCGGACGCTAGGCGCGGCGGCGGGCAGCGGCAAGGAAAAGCTGATTGCAGAAAAGAAAACGGCCGGAGCGAAGGCTCCGGCCGTGATCGTCCGTAAACGGAGGACGTGTTCTAGTCGTTGAACATGTCGCCATAGCGGTGGCGCGGACGGGTCTTCCAGGCGCCGCGATAGAAGACATCCGAGACGATGACCGGGGCGACCGTGGTCGCTTCGGCGAACACCATCTGCTCCAGCGCCACATCGACCTTGCCCCAGGAGCAGGCTTCCTTGAGCGTCGAGGACGAGCAGGCGCCGTCGCGCACGTCGGCGACAGTGATCTGCACCGCATAGGCGTGCATCGGCACGTCCTCGCCGAGGATTTCCGCGCACACGACCGTGTCCTGCGCGAAGTTCTTCGGCACGCCGCCGCCGACCATGAACAGGCCGGTCGTGCCGGCCTTGATCTTGATGTCGGTCAGTTCGCGGAAGTCCGCCACCGAATCGATCGACAGATAGGGCTTGCCCGCCTTCATGCGCTGGACCTGGTGCTTCACCAGGCCGAAGCCGGCCGAGCAGTCGGAGAAGGCCGGGCAGAAGATCGGCACGCCGTGCTCATAGCATTCCTGGACGAGCGAGCCCGGCTTCTTGGCATTGCCGTCGGCGAGCCATTTGCCCATCGCCTTGATGTAGGAGCGCGAGGAGCGCGGGCCCGGCTCGAGCATGTCGGCGATTTCGAGCGTGGCATGGTCGCAGGCCTGCAGCTCTTCCTCGTCGATATAGGTGTCGTAGATGCGGTCGATATAGAGATCGCGCAGCACGCGGTCGTCCGGGACCTCCCGGGCCTGGTAGTGCTTGAAGCCCATGGCTTCGAAGAAATCCATGTCGACGATGGCGGCGCCGGTCGAGACGATGGCGTCGACCATGTTGTTGCGCACCATGTCGCGCCAGACATGCATGCAGCCGCCCGCCGAGGTGGAACCGGCCAGCGTCAGGATGACGGAGCAATCCGGGTCGGCCACGGCGGCCTGAAGGATGCGCGCGGCGCGCGCGGCATCACGCGAGGTGAAGGACATCTTCTCCCAGGCGTCGATGATGACGCGTCCGTCGAAGGACGCGATGTCGATGTGCTCGACGGGATGCTCGAGCAGTTTGGCTTTCTCGTTCGACCGTTCAGTCATGGTTGTTCAATACCTGTCGTTTCGTGGGTCGGGTGGCCCGCCCCCTAGCATGAAAAAGACCGCTGCGTCCCGCCCGGAATGGCCGGGCGGGACGAAGGCGGGGTGATGCGGGAAGCCGGACTAGCGCCGGCGCATCCGCTGCTTGCGGCGCTTGGCGCGCGGGAAGGCGAGCACCGAAGCGGTCTGGTGGACGGTTTGCGGCTTGCGCTTGCCGTCATAGAGGCTCTGCCACGGGAAGTCCCGGACCGCGGCGGTCTCGACCTGGCCGAAACCGTTGAACCGGGTCGTCATGGCGGTGCCATAGGCGCCGAGCATGCCGATCTCGATGACGTCGCCTTCGCGGATGTCTGCCGGCAGGTCGTAGGGGCCGGGCATGGAATCCATCGAATCGCAGGTCGGACCGAACAGGCGGTAGGGGGCGAGATCGCCGCCCACTTCGCCGGTCTCGCGCCAGACCCGCATCGGGAAGGGCCATTTGGCGTGCGCCGCGTCGAACAGACAGCCATAGGAGCCGTCATTGAGGTAGAGCGCGTCGCCCTTCCTCAGTTCGACCCGGGTCAGGATCGAGGTCGATTCCGCGACCAGGGCCCGGCCCGGTTCACACCACAGATCGGCGTTCTCGAGGACCATCATTTCCTCGAAGGCGGCCTCGATCGCGGCGACATAGTCTTCCAGCGGCGGCGGCATCAGGCCCGGATAGATCGACGGGAAACCGCCGCCGACATCGACGATGTCGACCGTCACGCCGGCCCGCGCGATGAGGCGGCTCGCCTCCATCATCGCGGCGCGGTAGGCGGACGGATCCATGCACTGGCTGCCGACATGGAAGCTGATGCCCAGCTCGGCGGCAACGCCGCGGGCCTTCAGGATCAGGTCGGGCGCGTCGAAGGCGCTGGCGCCGAACTTGCCGGCCAGCGGCAGGGCGGAGCCGGCATTCGACACGGCGATGCGGACGATCAGCGTCAGGTCGCGGGCGTGTTCGGTCTCGGTCAGGATCTTGTCGAGCTCGGCTTCGCAGTCGAGCACGAAGATGCGGACGTTATAGTCGAAATACGCCTTGCGGATCGCATCGCGGCTCTTCACCGGATGCAGGAAAGCCGCCGTCGCACCCGGACAGCGCTCGCGCACCAGCCGCACCTCGTCGAGCGAGGCGACGTCGAAAAAGCGGATTCCGGCCGCGTAAAGACCGTCGATGACCCATGGAGACGGGTTCGCCTTGACGGCGTAAAGCGTCTCTCCGGAGAAATTGTCCTGGAACCAGCGGGCCGCTACGGCCAGACGGTCAGGGCGCGCGCACGCGACCGGACCCTCGGAAAGCCGACGGCGGACCAGGTCCAGGGGCGAGTGGTACGTTTCCAACGCACGAGACCCCCTGTGAGGCAGTTAACCCAATCCGGCATCGTCACCTCCGCCGGGACTGCGGAAATAGGGTTTTCCGGACCCGGTGTAAAGAGGAAAACGATGCGGTACTTCCCTGTCCCTGCATGGCCGAAGCCGCCCCAGTCCCGACAAGGCATAACGCGCAATGTGACGGGAATGTGCCGGATCCGGAAATGATCCCGGATCGGAGGCTGTGACACGGAACTGAAATCGAATTGTCGCCGTTCCGTTGCGGCTCTGACACCAAAAATTCACCGTCGAATTCAGCGCTGTGTTGCCGCCGTCACGCTGCTCAATATACACATAGTTTCAATAACTTAACATGTAAGCATTCGCGCCGGAGGGGTATGTGACACTTCCTTGTCCACTCCGTGACATGTGTGATGCGAAACCGTCATCCCCGTGTAGCAAATCTCGGATTGTTTCGCGGCGATTTCGCGAGCGGCGCGTCATGGCCGCTGGCGAAGTGTTGCTTTTGCGCCATCAATCCGGGGGACACCCATGCCGCACACCTTCTCTTACAAACGACTCGCGCTGGCCTGCGCGACCGGGCTGCTGGTCGCAGCCTGCTCGCAGGGTTCCAGCATTGAATCGCCTGGCGTCACCAATCCGGGCACGCCCCCGGGTGGCGGCGGTGGTGGCGGTGGCGGTGGCGGCGGTTCGGGTGCCGCGCCCTGCCCGACCGGCTTCACCTGCCGCGCGACCGCCGTCGGCGGCAACACGGTTGCCGTCGTGTCCGGCGCGGTCCTGACCAATCTGACGCTGCGCAACGAAACCGGCGTCGTCTATGAAATCGACGGCCGTCTGGACATCGGTTCGGACGTCGGCGCGACCGGCACGGCCGGCGGCACCGCTGCCCGCCTGACGATCGAGCCCGGCGTGACGATCTTCGGCACCAGCGGTCAGGACTATATCGTGGTGAACCGCGGCTCGCAGATCGAAGCCAACGGCAATGCCGCGAACCCGATCATCTTCACTTCGCAGAACGACATCGAGCGCCGCGCGGACAACGATCCGACCAATGACGATGGCGGCTCGAACATCGGCGAATGGGGCGGCATGGTCATTCTCGGCCAGGCGCCGATCAACCGTTGCCGCGATGCGGCGACGCCCGGTACCGCGCAGTGCGAGAACATCGTGGAAGGCGTGACCAATCCGGACGCGCTCTACGGCGGTGCCGACGCGGCGGACAATTCGGGCATCCTGCGCTATGTGCAGGTCCGCTTCGCCGGTTTCGCGATCAATACCCAGGGCAATGAGCTGAACGGCATCACGCTCGCCGGCGTCGGCTCGGGAACGACCTTCGAATACGTCCAGGTCCACAACGGCTCGGACGACGGCATCGAATGGTTCGGCGGCACCGTGAACGGCCGCTACCTGGTCGTGACGGGTGCGGACGACGACTCGCTCGACACCGACAACGGCTTCCAGGGACGCAACCAGTTCGTCGTGGTGCGCCAGCGTACCGATGGCGGCGACAACATCGTCGAAGCCTCCTCGGTCGGCCCCGGCGTCACGCCGCTGTCGAATGCCACCTTCTCGAACTTCACCTTCGTCGGCGACCGCACCAACGCCTTCCGCCTGAACACGGGTACGGTTGGCCGCTACGTCAACGGCGTGGTGAATTTCGGCGATCCCTGCTTCCGCTGGGAAGCCTCGGCCGGTGACGGCCAGGCGGGCTACAGCCAGGCCAATGATCCGCGCTTCCAGTCGGTCCTGTTCGACTGCACGGCGCTCAACACCGGCAACTCCGACGCTGCTGCGGCAAGCGGTGCGGTCAATGCCGATCCGAACAATCTGGTCGGTGCCAACTCGCTGGCCGCGACCTTCTTCCCGGGCCCGGTCGAGAGCGGCATCACGGCGGTCAATCCGTCGACGATCGATCTCTTCTTCCAGCCGGCAAACTATGCCGGCGCCTTCTCGCCGACCGAAACCGAAACCAACAACTGGGCCGCTGGCTGGACCGTCGGCCTGTTCCCGCCGGCGACCTGCCCGACGGGCACGACCGACTCCGGTTTCGACATCAACGGTACGACGGTTTGCCGCATCACGGGCGTCATCACCGATGACATCCGCCTGACGCGCGGCAATTTCTACGAGATCGTCAACCGCGTCGACATTGGTATCGACGTTGGTGCCGACGGTACGGCGCAGGGCGGCGATGCCGGCTCGCTGACCATCGAATCGGGCGTCACCCTCTTCGGTGACAGCGGCGCCGACTACATCGTCGTGAACCGCGGTTCGCAGATCTTCTCGAACGGCACGCGCACCAACCCGGTCATCATGACCTCGGAAGCCGACGTGACCAACGCGCCGGGCGACCGCACCGACGCCATCTCCGAGTGGGGCGGCCTCGTCATCCTCGGTCGTGCGCCGATCAACCGTTGCCGCGACGCGGCGACGCCGGGCACGGTGGCCTGCGAGAACATCGTGGAAGGCGTGACCAATCCGGATGCGCTCTACGGCGGTGCGACGGCGAACGACAATTCCGGTTCGCTGACCTTCACCCGCGTGCAGTTCGCCGGTTTCGCGATCAACACCCAGGGCAATGAGCTGAACGGCATCACCTTCGCCGGCGTCGGCTCGGGCACGAATGTCGCCAACATCCAGGTTCACAACAACTCGGATGACGGCGTCGAATTCTTCGGCGGCGGCGTGAATGTCCGCTACCTGGTCCTGACCGGCAATGACGACGACTCCATCGATACCGACAACGGCTACAATGGTCGCATCCAGTTCGCGATCGTGACCCAGCGGGCCAATGGCGGCGACAACATCAACGAAGCCTCCTCGGTGTCTCCGGGCGTGCTGCCGTCGAACCCGATGGTCGCCAACTTCACCCTGGTCGGTAACCGGACCAATGCGTGGCGTCTGAACACCGGCACGGTCGGCCGCTACATGAATGGCGTGGTCGACTTCGGAAAGCAGTGCTTCCGCTGGGAAAGCTCCGCGGGTGACGGCGTCGCCGGCTACAACATCCAGGCCGATCCGCGCTTCAACTCGGTGCTGTTCGACTGCGACGGCGGTGTTGCCACGGGCAATTCCGACGCCGCGGCCGCCAGCGGTGCGATCTCCGCGGACCCGAACAATGTCATCGGCGCCTCGACCCTCACCGGCACCTTCATCAACGGTGCCAACGAGACGGCCGTGACGGCGATCGACCCGAACTCCGTCGATCCCTGGTTCATGACCACCACCTACGCCGGTGCGGTCCAGAACAACCAGGATCGCTGGTGGGCGGACTGGTCCTGCGGTCTCGAAGCCTCGAGCCCTTGCTGACACCGGAAATGGACGGGCCGGAGCAATCCGGCCCGTCCGATGCCGGGGTCATCAGTCATCAGATCAAAGGGTAGATTTCATGAGACGCGCACTTTCATTCAGCGGGGCTCTGCTGGCGACGACGATGTTCCTGTCGCCTGCCGCGCTCGCGCAAGAGGCGGATACGGCGGATACGCCGGATGCCGCCGCCTCGACCCCTGACGACGTCGTTGTCGTCCGCGGTCAATACATCCCGGAACCGCAGCGCCAGACCGCGCAAGTGGCCTCCTTCATCACGCCGGAAGACCTGACCCGTTCGGGCGACTCCAATGCCGCGATCGCGCTGACCCGCCTGTCGGGTCTCAGCATCGTCGGCGGCCGGTTCGCCTATGTCCGCGGTCTCGGCGACCGGTATTCCGCCGCTCTGCTCAACGGCTCGCCGCTGCCGAGCCCGGAGCCGCTGCGCCGGACCGTTCCACTCGACCTGTTCCCGTCGGACGTGCTCGACACGATCTCCGTGCAGAAGACCTATTCCTCCAACTATCCGGCGGAATTCGGCGGCGGCCTGATCGACCTGCGCACGCTGCGCCTCCCGGCCGAGGGCTTCCTCAACGTGTCGGTGGGTACCAGCTACAACACGTACACGACGCAAAACACCGGCATCTATCACTATGGTTCGGACTGGGACTGGACCGGTTGGGATAACGGCCTTCGCGAAGTGCCGCGCGTGCTGCGCGGTTACCTGCAGGGCAGCCAGCCGCTTTCTTCCCGCACCGATGCCGAGATCGAAGCGGCGGGCGAAAGCCTGCTCAACTCGCCGATCAGCGTCATCCAGTCGGGCGATCTGCGTCCGAATTCCTCCTTCGGCATCGATGGCGGAGATGCCTGGTATGTCGGGGATCTCGAAGTCGGCTTCGTGGCCGCGGCCGGTTATTCCCAGGATTGGGAAACCCAGCGTGCCCGCCGCCAGTTCGTGCTCGGCGACATCATCGGCAACGATTTCACCACCACGGAAACGTCGCTGAACGTCACCGTCAACGGCCTCGCCTCGCTTTCGGCCTCGACCGACAATCACGAAGTCCAGGCGACCACCTTCTACGTGCACACCACGTCGAAGGAGACGCAGATCGACACCGGGCGCGACTTCAACGCGCAAGGGGCGACCGGTCTGGTGTGGGACGAGTCCTCGGGTTGGTACGAACGCGAACTGGCCATGTTCCAGCTGTCGGGCGAACACACGTTCGGCGATCTGGAACTGCGCTGGCGCGGGGCCACCGCCCAGGCGTCCCGCGATGCGCCCTACCAGCGCTCGCTTCGCCGCTTCATCGACGCGAATGGCGACATTCTCTACTCGGTGGCGAACAACTACTCGATCGCCTTCTCCGATCTGACCGACGACATCACCAGCTTCGGCGGTGAAGCCGTCTACACGATCAACTGGCAGGACGGGCGTCAGCTCGAACTGATGGTCGGCGGCGATACCTCGTCCACCGACCGTTCGTTCAACTTCACGGCCCTGCGTTTCGCCGGCGGCAACTCGCTGCCGGACGACGTGCAGCGGGCGCGTCCGGACTATCTGTTCTCGCCGGACAACATCGATCCGAACCGTTTCGTGCTTCAGGAAATCGCCACGCCGAACGACTCCTACGCGGCGTCGCTGGACGTTGATGCGCTGTTCGCCCAGGCGAATATCGACATCACCAGCTTCATCCGCGCCACGATCGGCGTGCGCTATGAAGATGCCACGGAAACGGTCCAGACCTTCGACCGTTTCGGCAATCTGGGGGCCGGCTCGCTGCTCGAGAATGACTATCTTCTCCCGGCGGCGACCCTGACCTGGAACTTCGCGGACGACCTTCAGCTTCGCCTCGGCTACTCCGAGACGATCGCGCGTCCGCAATTCCGCGAACTGGCCCGTTCGGCCTTCTTCGATCCGGAATCGGAGCGTCTGTATCGCGGCAACAGCGGCCTCGTGGACTCCACGATCCGCAACTATGATGCGCGCCTCGAATACTATCTCGGCCGGGACCAGTTCATCACGGTCGCGGGCTTCTACAAGCAACTCGAGGATCCGATCGAAGAGGTGCAGTTCTCGACCTCGACCTTCGTGTTCGAGACCACCTTCATCAACTCGCCGGAAGCCACGGTGCAGGGCGTCGAGCTCGAATACCGCACCTATTTCCAGATGCCGCTCGACATCGAGTGGTTCCAGGATCGCGACTGGCGCTTCTCGGTGAACTACACCTTCACCGACTCCGAGGTTCAGGCCGGCGCCAACGACCAGGTGTTCGACCCGATCACCGGATCGCTGCGTCCTGCCAGCCTCTACAATCTGGACGGCTCGCAGCTTCAGGGCACGTCGGAGAATATCGTCAACGCGCAGTTCGGCTGGGAAACCGATGTCGAACAGCTCACCCTGCTTCTGAACTGGGTGGACGACCGCATCCTGCAGCGTGGTCTCACGCAGCCGGGTGCGGAACTGCCGGACGTGATCGAAGCCCCGGGCATTCAGCTTGATCTGAACTACCGCCGGGACTTCGAGATCGACGGGCAATCCTTCACCGTGCAGGCCGGCGCCCGGAACCTGCTCGACGAGGACCACCGTGAATTCCAGATCAATCCGACGATCGGTGAGACGGAGTTCAACACCTATGAGCGCGGCCGGACCTTCCAGGTCAGCCTGACCGCGCACTTCTAGGATCGTGACGGCCCTTCGGGGCTGTCACAAATCCGCAGAAGAGTCGTCAAGAAACTGAAGCCCGGGCGTCACGAGAGTGACGCCCGGGCGTCATATTTTGCGCGCCAATCGAACGGGGTTCGGCATCGCATATGGGCGCACCGGTTTCAAAAGGCTGGAGTGGACGGCACGTGGCTGCGCAGGCAGCCCGCTGGTCCGCGCTTGCCGTCGAAGTCGCGCTGCTCGCGGTGATCGCTGCCTTTGCCGCACGCCTGGTCTGGCTCGTCGTCTACGGGGCGAGCGCGTCGAATCTGGACATTGCGCCTCCTGACCGGTCGCTGCCCGAAATCCGCCAGAGCGCCGACCTGTCGGCGCTGCAGTCCGGACGCCTGTTCGCCAGCCCGGACCGGCCGGCCGTCATGGCCGACGAGATCGCGCCGGAAACGGCGCTCGACCTGACCCTGTTCGGCGTGCGCCGCGGCCCTGATCCGCAAAGCGGCTCGGCCGTCATCCGCACCGGAAATATCGAGCAACGCAGCTACGCTGTGGGTGCGACGATCCTGGACGGGGTCACGCTGGAGGCGGTCTATCCCGACCGCGTCACCATCCGCCGCCGTGGCCTCGCGGAGTCACTCTATCTGCGCGAGGAAGCGCGGCGCAATTCCAGCCTGCCGGCCGCCAGCGTCAGCGACGACGGCAGCGCGGCGGCCGAGTTCTGGTCGGCGATCCAGATCGTGCCGGTGTTCCGGGACGGGGCGCTTGCCGGCTACCGCCTGACCGAGACCAGCCGCGCCGATCTGCTGTCGCGCACCGGGCTTCAGGCCGGTGACCTCATCACCGCCGTCAACGGCATACGCTTCGCGTCCGGTACCGATATCGGGCGCGTGATCAACGAGGTCGGCAGCGCCGACCGCCTCCGGCTCGAGGTCGAGCGCGGCGGATCAACCCAGACCATCGACGTGGAACCAAGATGACCCAGTCTGTTCTTCCCCGCTTCCTGATCGCCGCGCTGGCTGCGCTCTGCCTTATCGCCCCTGCCGCCACGGCACAGAGTGGCCAGGTGCTCAATTATCGTGATGCCGACATCCGTGCGGTGATCGACGACGTGTCGCTGGTGACCGGCTACACCTTCATCGTCGACCCGGCCGTGACCGGCATGGTGACGATCACCTCGCAGACACCGCTCAGCGAAGACGAGTTCTTCGCCGTCTTCCTATCGACCCTGCGGGTCAACGGCTTCACCGCCGTGCGGACCGCGCCGGGGACCTACCAGATCGTGCCCGACCAGGAAGCCGCCCGCGCCGGCGGTCCGGTGGGCGGAACGGCGAATGGCGACCAGTTCGTCACGGCTGTGATCCGGCTCAATCACGCGAGCGCGCGCGGCGCGGCCGGGGCGCTGCGGCCGATCATGAGTCCGCAGGGCATCGTCAATTCCGTCGACGGAACGAATATCATCGTGCTGGTCGACTATGCCGCCAATGTCGACCGGGCGCGCGGGGTCATTGCCGGGCTCGACCGCGACACCTCGGTCTATGAAGTCGTGACCCTCGCCAATGTCGGTGCCAACGACATGGCGCAGATCATCGAGGGGATGGGGGTTCGCGGCGGTTCGGGCGAAGACGGCATCTACGGCGTCACAGTCGTGCCGGTGCCGTCGTCGAACTCTGTGCTGCTGCGCGGCGACCGCGATGCGGTGGCGCGGATGCGCGAACTGGCGCAGCAGGTCGATGCGGTCTCGGTCTCGACCCAGGACTACCGCGTCGTGACGCTGAGCCATGCCGACGGCGCGACGCTGCTGCCGATCCTCGAAGGCATTTCCGCCCAGCTCTCGGGCGGCGAGGGAGCCCCGGCCTCGTCCATTTCCGTGGCCTTCCACGCCCAGACCAATTCGCTGATCATCAATGCGCCGCCCGACGCGCAGCGCCAGCTCGAGGCCGTGATCCGGCAGCTCGACGTGCGCCGTCCGCAAGTGCTGGTCGAAGCGATCATCGTGGAGATTTCCGACACAGCGGCGCGTGATCTCGGTGTGCAATTCCTGCTGTCGGGCGACACCGATGGTGATGCCCCCTTCCTGATGACGCGCTATCGCGGGGTCAATCCCGACCTCCTGGCGATCGCCGGGGCTCTGACCGTCGGCGAGAATGACGAGAGCAATCCGGCCAATCCGTCGCTGCGCGACCTGGCGCTCGCCTCGCTGCTCAATGCCGGCGGCATCACCGCCGGCTTCGCGGGCGAGGATGGCAGCGGCAATATTTTCGGCCTGATCCTCAACGCGCTGCAGGCGGACGTGAATTCGAACATCCTGTCGACGCCGTCCATCCTGACGCTCGACAACCAGGAAGCCTCGATCCTCGTCGGTCAGCAGATCCCGATCACGACCGGTGAAGTGCTCAGCTCGAACAACAACAATCCCTTCCGCACGATCGAACGGCAGGATGTCGGCGTGCAGCTGGAAGTCCGCCCGCTGATCAATGACGGTGACACGATCCAGCTCTTCATCCGCCAGGAAGTGTCGAGCGTGTTCGGTACGGTGTCGAACAATTCCGACGAGCTGATCACCAACCAGCGCGAGATCGAGACCACGGTGCTGGCCGACAATGGCGAGATCATCGTGCTCGGCGGCCTGATCCAGCGCGACGAACAGGAAAGCGTCAGCGGCGTGCCGGGCCTGTCGCGCCTTCCGGGCGTGGGCCGCCTGTTCCGCAGCGAGGGCCGATCGGCCAGCCGGACAAACCTGATGGTCTTCATCCGTCCGACGATCATCCGCAGCGCCGCCGACATGCGCGGTGCCACGGCGGAAAGCTATGCGCGGGTGCGGACCGGCGCGGCTGCAACCCCGCCGCAGATCAGCGAGCTCGAAGCCATCGCCGACATGATCGCCTCGGCTCCTGCGGGAAGCGCAGACCGGCCGCAGTGATGACCCTGCAGTCCGCCACCAGACCTGAGACCGGGCGGATCAGCTACGGCTATGCGCGCGACAAGGGTGTCGCGCTCATCCCGGGCGACCCGCCGGTCTTCGCGATCCGCCGCGGCGCCGATCCGTTCGCGCTGATCGAGGCGCGGCGGGCGGCGGGCTATCCCTTCCCGGTCCGGGAGATGGATGCGGCAGCCTTCGACAAGGCGCTGACCGAGATCTACGCCTATGAGGGGCTGAAGGATGACGGGCTCGGGAGCGAGAACGAAGCCGAAGACCTCAGCCGCATCATTGACGAGATTCCGAAGACCGAGGATCTGCTCGACGCGGCCTCCGACGCGCCGATCATCCGGCTGATCAACGGGCTGATCGCCGAAGCGATCCGCACAAATGCGTCCGACATCCATGTCGAGCCCTATGAGGGCCGGGTGGCGGTGCGCTACCGCATCGATGGCGTGCTGTCGGAAACGGCCTCGCTGTCGCCGCGCGTCGCCCCGGCGCTGGTCTCCCGCATCAAGGTGATGTCGCGGCTCGACATTGCCGAGAAGCGGGTGCCGCAGGACGGGCGCCTGACACTGTCGCTGGGCGGTCGCGCGGTCGATGTCCGTGTTGCGACGCTGCCGTCGCGCTTCGGCGAACGGGTGGTGTTGCGCCTGCTCGACAACGAACAGGCGCGCCTCGGGCTTGAGGATCTCGGCATGACCGGCCAGCAGCTGGCCGACCTGAAGAAGGCGCTGGCGCAGCCGAACGGGATCGTGCTGGTGACCGGACCCACGGGCGCGGGCAAGACGACGACGCTCTATGCCGGACTCAACCTGCTGAACGGGCCGGAACGCAACATTCTGACGGTCGAGGACCCCGTGGAATACGCGATTGCGGGTATCGGCCAGACGCAGGTGAACGCCAAGGTCGGCATGACCTTCGCTGCCGGGCTGCGCGCCATACTGCGCCAGGACCCGGACATCGTGATGGTCGGGGAAATCCGCGACGGTGAGACCGCGCAGATCGCGGTCCAGGCTTCGCTGACCGGACACCTCGTCCTGTCGACCGTGCACACCAATTCCGCGGTTGCCGCGATTACGCGGCTGAAGGACATGGGGGTGGAAACCTTCCTCCTGGGCTCCACCATCACCGCTATCGTGGCGCAGCGCCTTGTGCGGCGGCTTTGCCCACACTGCCGTGAGGCGCGGCCCGCGACCGCGGCCGAACTCGAGGCGATGGGTTGCCGGGCGGACGAGACAGTCACGCTGCATCACCCGCGCGGCTGCGGATCGTGCAAGGGGCTCGGCTATTCGGGGCGGGTCGGACTCTACGAGATCGTCACGGTCGACGAGACGTTGCGCGGCATGATCCACGACAATGCGCGTGAGCGCGAGATGGCCACTCACGCCTTCCGCAACCGGCAGACGCTGTTCCAGCACGGGCTCGACCAGGTGCGCGCCGGGGTGACGAGCCTCGAGGAAGTCCTGCGCGTCTGCCGCGAGGACGGAGAGCATCATGCCGGCCTTTGAGTATGAAGCGCTCGACGGGGCCGGAAAGAAGGCCAGAGGCTATCTGACCGCCGACAGCGAGGTCGCCGCGCGCCGCGAGCTGCGCCGCCGCCAACTGGCGCCGCTGAAGGTCGCGAAGGCGGCCGGCGATGTCGTGCGCAAGCCCGGCGAAGCCCGGTCGCGCAAGGCATTGTCGAAGCGCGAACTGATGCTGGTCACCCGTCAGCTGTCGAGCCTGATCGATGCCGGCATGCCGGTCGAGGAGTCGGTCGGCCTGGTCGCCGGACAGGTCGACGCCCAGGCGATGCGCCGCGTGCTCACCGATCTGCGGTCCCGTGTCATGGAAGGCGAGCGCCTGTCCGATGCGATGGCCGCCCATCCCGGCAGCTTCCCGCCGGTCTACCGGGCGATGGTCGCGGCGGGCGAGATGTCGGGCGGGCTCGGCGCGGTGCTGGACCGTCTGGCAGACTATCTCGAACAGGCCGATGCGGTGCGCCGCAAGCTGCAGGCGGCGCTGATCTATCCCGCCGCGCTCTCGGTGACGGCAATCACGGTCGTCGCGGTTCTGCTGATCTTCATCGTGCCGCGCCTCGCCGAACAGTTCGAGGGGACGGGCGTGACCCTGCCGGCGCTGACCCGTTTCCTCATTGGCTTGTCCGGTTTCCTGCAGGCGAGCTGGCCCTACCTGCTGGCCGGAATCGCGGTCATCGTCCTCGGTTCGATTCTGGCACTGCGCCGCCCGGCTGTCCGGGACGCGCGCGACCGGCTGGTCCTGCGCATGCCGGTCCTGGGTTCCACGATTCGCAAATCCGAAGCGGCACGGTTCGCGCGGACGATGGAAATTCTTCTGAAGTCCGGCGCGCTTCTGCCGGATGCACTCAAAGCCGCGCGGCGGACGGCGGGCAATGCCGCTTTTGCCGAACGGATCGCAAGGGTAGGCAAGGACGTCGAATCCGGGCGGGCGCTGTCCGATGCGCTCCGGTCGGGGGGCGGATTTCCGCCGATTCTCGTCTACATGGTCGCCGCAGGCGAACGCTCCGGCACGCTGGGTGACATGTTCGGCCGTGCCGCAGCGCAGACCGAGCAGGAACTCGATGGCGCGATGACCGTCTTCATGAATCTGCTCGAACCGATGATCATCGTCGTCATGGGCGTGGTGGTGACCGGCATCGTGTTGTCGATCCTGCTGCCCATTCTCCAACTCAACACGCTGGCCCTCGGATGATGGAGGCCCCTTTGAATACACGTCTTCCCGAACTCGAAGCCGATCGCCGCAAGGCGGGCTTCTCTCTCCTGGAACTCATGGTGGTGCTGGTCATCATCGGTCTCCTTGCGACCATCGTCGTGATCAACGTCCTGCCGAGCCAGGACCGCGCCATGGTGCAAAAGGCCCGCGCCGACATCGCGACGCTAGAACAGGCGGTCGAACTCTACCGGCTCGAACTGCTGACCTATCCCTCGACCGATCAGGGCCTCGAAGCGCTGATCGAGGCGCCGGCCGATCCGCGCCTCGCCGCGCGCTTCCGCGAAGGGGGCTATGTCCGCCGCCTGCCGAACGATCCGTGGGGCAATCCCTATCTCTACCTGCAGCCGGGCGAGCACGGGACGTATGACATCTACACGCTGGGGGCCGACGGGCGTCCGGGCGGCGAGGGGCAGGACGCCGATATCGGCAACTGGATGGAATGACGCGTTCTGGTGCCTCCACAAAGGCGGGCTATTCGCTCGTCGAGGTCATGGTCGTGCTGGCCGTGGTCGCGCTGCTCGCCGGAGCGGCGGCGCTCATGCTGCCGTCGGGCACGCCGGCGGCCCAGCGTGCGGCTGACCGGCTGGCGCTTGATCTGATGCGGGCGGAGCGTGCGGCGATCACCAGCGGCGACTTCATCGGCCTCACCGTGACCGGGGAGGGCTATGCCTTCACCCGCTTCGACGGCGCGACCTGGCAGGCCGGCGAGCCGGGCGGGCTGCGTCCGGTCCGGCTGGGCGAAGGCGTCCGCCTGCTGACCGAGGCCGACGGCATGCCGGCCTACTGGTTCGATCCGACCGGGGTGAATGACGCGGCGCGCTTCGTTTTCGACGATGGCGAGCGCCGGGTGGTTGTCGCTTTCACCGACGGCGTGGTGCGGATCGAGGGGGAGGGCGCATGACCACTCCGAAATCCGGCTTCTCGCTGATCGAATTGCTCGTCGCGCTGGCCGTGCTGTCGATTGCGGGACTGGCGCTGCTCAACGCGGTTCAGACCTCGACGCGGACGACATCGGTGCTGGAGTCGCGCGGTATCGCGCAGATCGCGGCGGACAACATTCTCAACGAGCGGCTCGCGCGATCCGGTGCGCTGGCCGAGGACAGCGGGACCTACGAGATCGCCGAGCGCGCCTATGACTGGACGCTCGAGATCGAGGCCACGACGGACGAGGCGCTGGCCCGGGTCACGCTGGTCCTGACCGATCTGGCCGATGGCCGCGAAGCCGCGCGGCTTGTCACCTTCACGAGGCGGCAATGACCGGGCGGTCGGGCTTTTCCCTCGCCGAGGTGCTGGTCGCGACCTTCGTGTTCGCGGTGACCGCCACCGTCTCGGTCGGGCTTCTGACCTCGTCGCTCGACGCGCGCGAGGCGAACGGCGCCAGGATCGGCGCGCTGGCCGAAGTCGACACGCTGCGCACGCTGTTGCGCGACGATGCCGGCCAGGTCGTTTTGCGACCGGTGCGGCAAGCCGATGGCCGGGTCAGCCCCGTGACCTTCGCCGGGTCAATCGACGGCGTGCCCGGCGCCGAGACCGAGCGCGGCGAGACGGTCATCCTGTCCCTGACGCGGCGCGGCTGGGCCAATCCCGGCGGAGTACAGGCGCGCAGTTCGCTGCAACGGGTCGACTATGTGCTGGCCGGGTCAAGGCTCGACCGCCGCGTGACGACCTATCCCGATGCCGCGCCCGCAACGCCGGTCTCAAGCCGTGCAGTGATCGGCGAGGGCGACGAGATTGCCATCGATTTCCTTTACGGCACGCAATGGATGCCGCGCGCCGAGGCGCGTCCCGGAGAAGCCGATCCGGTGATGCCGACGGCAATCCGCCTGCGTTACACGAATCCGGCGCTGGGTCGGCTGGAGCACATCGTGCGCCTGCCCGAGGAGGCGGCATGAGCGCGCTCGGCTCCAGACGCGGCACGGCGCTGATCAGCGCGCTGGCGGTGGTGGCGGCGATGTCCGCCGTCGCGGTCGAATTGACCGGCGATCTGCGCGTGTCGATCGCGCGCAGCGGCAACATGGCGGCGCGCGACACCGCCTACTGGTATGCCGAAGGCGCGCGCGGCTATGCCGAGGCGCTGATCTCGCGGCACCTGTCGCAGGACGACCGCGCCTTCCGGCCCGACGCACCCTGGCTTAACGGGCCGATCGTGTTTCCCGTGGAGGGCGGGCGGCTTGAGACCCGGCTGCGCGACGCCAACAACTGCTTCAATCTCAATGCGCTGGTGCAGCCCCAGGACGGGGAGGCCGAACGCCATGCGGGCGAACGCTTCCGCGGTCTGTTGACCGCGCTCGGCCTGCCGACGAGCGAGGCCGAGCGCATTGCGGCGCAGACCGCCGACTGGATCGACGCCGACGCCAGCCCGCGCGCCGGAGGGGCGGAAGACAGCTCCTATATGAGTGCAGCGTCGCCCTACCGCGCTGCCAACACGGCGATGGTCGAGGTCGAGGAGATGCGTGCGCTGGCGGCGATGACGCCGGACTTGTTCGCGGTGATCGCGCCGCATGTCTGCGCCTTGCCCGATCCGGTCCTGCTGCCGCTGAATCTCAACACGCTGCGGCTTCAGGACGCGGCGCAGCTGGCCGGCCTGTTTGAAGGGCGTCTGTCGCTGTCACAGGCCGAGACGGTGCTTCTGCGCCGGCCATCGGGTGGCTATGGGGACATCAGCGCGTTCTGGAATGATCCGGTGATCGCCGCGCTGGGCGCGCCGGGGTCGGCCCTGTCGCGCGTGACCACGACGTCGAGCTGGTTCGAGGTCCGGGTCGATGTGATCCTGGCCGAGGGCCGTTTCTCGCTGAACGAGACGGTCGAGGCCGGACCACGCCAGATCCGCCGCATCAGTCAGCGCTTCGGGAGTTTGCCGGGATGAGCCGGGATCTGATCATTCGCCTGCCGCGGCCCGGCGGGGCGCGCGTGCCCTGGTCGGTGATCGACCGGCACAGCGGCGAGACCGTCGCGTCCGGCCTCATGGTCGGCGATCGTCCGCCGCTTGAGGGCGTCACGCGCGCCCTCTATCTCGCCCCGTCGAGCGATCTGATGTCGCGTACGCTGACCTTGCCGGCCAAGCGGGACGGCGAGGCGCGCCAGGCCGCACCCTTCGCGATCGAGGACGAGCTGGCCGGTCCGCTGGACGACACCGAGATCGCCGTGGGGCCGCGCCGGCCGGACGGTTCGCGGATCGTCCATGCCGCCGACCGAGGCCTGATCGAACGCTGGCGGCGGATTGCCGCGGCGATCGATGTCCGCCCGGCCTGGCTGTTGCCCGAGGCGATGGCGCTGGAGGCAGAGGCCGGAGATCTGGTGCTCGCGGACGAGGACAATGACGTCGTCTTCGTGAACCGCACCGGGACAGGGCCCGCCTTCGGTCGGATCGAGGCCGAGCCCTCGGCGCTGCTGTTTCCGGCCCTGTTCTCGCGTCTCAGGCCCGGCACGGTCGCGATCACGCCGCGTATCCGCCTGCCCGGCCTGCCGGCAGGCGAGACGCCGAAGACCATCCATGCCTTGCCAGCCATCGATTTCGCGGTGGCGGCGAGCCGCCTTCCCGATACGGATCTCAGATTTCTGCCGGCCCTGCTCGGTCACCGGCATTCCGCCGCGACCGACTGGACCGGGCTGGCAGCACCCTATCGCCGGGCGGGCGTGCTGGCGCTGACGGCGATGGTGCTCTTCCTCGGCTTCAACCTGGGTGAGGGATTCTACCTGCGCTCCCAGGCGGCGTCGCTCGACGCGCGCGCCGAAGCGGCGTTCCGCAACGCCTTCCCGGACGTCACACGGGTGGTCAATCTCGACGCCCAGCTGCGCCAGCGTCTGGCCAGCGTGTCGGGCGGAAGCGGTTCGGATTTTCTGCGCCTTTTCGCCGGCTTCGCCTCGCTGATCGAGGGCGACGATGCCTTCGCGGTCGAGGCGCTGCGTTATGACAGCGCGTCAGCTGCGCTCAGCGTCAGCGCGACCTATCCCGACTTTGCGAGTTTCGAGGCGCTGCGCGACCGGGCGATCGAGGCGGGGCTGATCGTCGAGGACCAGGGCGCGCGCCAGGACGGTCTGTCCGTGCGCGGTGAATTCAGGGTGAGGCTGGCTCGATGAACCGGATACTGAAACCCGTGGCCGACTACTGGGCCGGCCGCACGCCGCGCGAAAGGCTGCTGGTCGCGGGGCTGGGCATTCTGCTTGCCGCGGCATCCTTCTGGTATGGGCTGATCGCTCCGCTGAGCACCTGGCATGACGAGAGCCGGGATATCTATACCGCTTCCGTCGAGCGCTATCGCAGCGTCGAGGCCGGGATAGCCCGCTACAGGTCGGCGAACGCCGGGGCGGACGCTCTGCTTGGCGGCGACCAGCCGGTGCGCACGATTGCCAGCGAACGCGCGCTGCAGCACGGCGTGACGATCGCGCGTGTCCTGCCGGGTGAGGATGGCCGGCTCAATCTGTGGATCGATCAGGCCGAAAGCCGCGCGCTGATCGACTGGCTCGCCGATCTCGACCGGCAATACGGGATCGCCGCAACCCGGATCACGGTCGAGCGCGAGGAAGGCGGCTTCGTTTCCGCGCAGATGATCCTGGAGCGCGTCTCGTGATGTCCCGCACTGCGCTTGCCTTCGTCTTCATCGTGTTCCTGCTCGCGGCGCTCGCCGTGTTCATGCCGCTCAGGGCCATCTCCGCCGCGACCGGGGTCGGGCGCGACGCGGCTGTCTTCGGGTCGGTGTGGAACGGTCATGTCCAGGGTCTGACGGCCGGGCCGCACCGGCTGTCTTCTGCCGAACTCGCTCTGCGGCCGTCCGGTCTGCTGCAGGGGCAGGCGGTGTTTGACTGGACCGTCGAGGACCCGGCACTTCGCGGCAGCGGCCGGGCCGCCGCCGGGTTTGATTCCTACCGGCTCACCGATGTCCGGCTGACCCTGTCCCCTGCCGCCTTCGTGCGCCTGCCGGCCGGGCTGGTGACGCCGCAGGATGCGGCCAGCATCATCGCCGAGCGCGTGGTGTGGCGCGGCGGGGCGTGTGCCGAGGCTGCGGGCAGCGTGCGCAGCGATGCGCTCTATGCGCTCGGTCAGCGGCTCGGCGCGGACCTGCCCGCGCTGGATGGTGTGCTGGCCTGCCGGGACGGGGATCTGGTGATCCTGCTGTCGGGCGATGCCGAGGATGCGTCGGTCAGTGCCGACATCACGCTGGATGGTCCGGCGGTCCGCGTTTCGGCCCGGGTCGAAACGCAATCCCCGGACGTTGCCGCCGTGCTGCAGGCAAATGGCTTCACTCTGAGCGACGGGGTCTGGACGCTGACCCTTCCGGGAGGGTGAAGTGCGGCGGCGGATCGTTTCCGCACTGTTGATCACCGGCCTTCTGGCCCTTTCCGCCTGCGCGGCAACCCTCCGCCCGCAATCGCGGACGGCCTATGTCAGCCTGCCGTCGCAGGGCAGCGCCGAACGCGGCCTGCCGGCGCAGGACCTGCCGCCGGGCGATTGCGGCGTCTTCCTGTTTACCCGCGAGGCCAGTCCAGTCTTCGTGCTGTTTGATCACCTCGATGCCGGCCTGATCCGGTTGTGGTTCGAGGACGAGATCCGGCACATCACGACCGATCCGCGCCGCGATCCTCCGGGACGGGCCACCGAATATCTGCGCCGTGTCATGATTGACGGTCAGCCAATCCTGTTCAGCGGCGAGATGGAGGCCCCGGACGGATCGGGGGCCGCGATTCCCGCTGCGGTGATGCGCCGTACACTGAGCAATGGCTCCGAGGCCGTCGTGCCGCTGTCGGGCGTGTGGCTGTGCCAGCCGGCACAAAACTGACTCCGATCCAAGCTTGTCACGAAACTGTTGCGCGGCTAGGCGAGAAACCCGAAACGGGCAAACGGGCCAGGATGGACATGACGGACACCGCGCCGGCACTGGAAATTCGCGACGTGACAAAGTCCTACGGGGCGATGCGCGCGATCGAGAACGTCGATCTGACGGTGAGAAAGGGCGAGATGGTCGCCCTGATCGGACCTTCAGGATCGGGTAAATCGACGCTATTGCGTTGTGCAACCGGCCTGGTCATCGCCGACAACGTCTCCGGACCGATCAGCATTTTCGGCGACAAGGTGCAGGAGGGCGGCAAGCTGTCGGCCAGGGTGCGCCGTGCCCGGTCGCGCGTTGGCTTCATCTTCCAGCAATTCAATCTCGTACGCCGGATCAGCCTGTACAAGAATGTGCTTCTCGGTGCGCTGGGGCGCATGCCGACGCTGAAGGGCGCGATGGGCAATTTCTCCACCGAGGATCGCCGCAAGGCGATGGAGGCGCTGGAACGCGTCGGGGTGAAGGAGCATGCCGGCAAGCGCGCGTCCGACCTGTCCGGCGGCCAGCAGCAGCGCGGCGCGATCGCGCGCGCCATGGTGCAGGGTGCCGAGGCGATCTTCGCCGACGAACCGATCGCCTCGCTCGATCCGGTGTCGGCGCGGCGCGTCATGCGCCTGTTGCGCGACCTCAACCAGGAAGACGGCATCACCATCGTGGTGACGCTGCACCAGGTCGATTACGCGATGAAATATTGTGACCGGGCGGTCGCGCTGAAGGCGGGCCGGGTGGTCTATGACGGTCCGATCGGCGGGCTCGGCCGCGACCGTCTCATCGAAATCTATGGCGACGAATACCGCGACGTGATCGACGAGGAAGGCGTGCCGGCATGATGACCCGTTTCCTCACCGCACTTGTGGCGCTCGTCACCTTCGCCGGCCTTGCCGCCGCGCAGGACGAGCGCGAGACCATCGTGTTCGGCGTGGTGGCGACCGAACAGTCGGAAAATGTCCTGCATCTGTGGGAGCCTTTCGTCGAGGACATGGCCCGCGACACCGGCTTCAATATCGAGCTGCGCTCTGCGACCGACTATGCCGGCGTGATCGAGGCGATGCGCGCCGACCAGGTGCAGGTCGCCTGGCTGACCAATGCGTCGGGGCTCGAGGCGTCGCGCCGCGCCGATGCCGAAGTGTTCGCCAAATTCATCTATCCTGACGGCCAGCTCGGCTATCGCTCGATCATCATCGTGCCGGAAAACAGCCCGCTGCAGAATGTCGAAGACCTGCTGGTGTGCGACGGCAGCATCAATTTCGGACTTGGCGATCCCTTGTCGACCTCCGGCACGCTGGTGCCGCAGGCCTATATCTTCGCCGATCGCGGCATCGATCCGCAGACCTGTTTCAACCAGGTGACCAGCGCCAGCCACGAGCAGAATCTGCTCGCCGTGGCGAATGGCCAGCTCGATGCGGCGACGAACAACACGACGAATATCGACCGGCTGGAACGCGCGCGCCCTGACGTGCTGGAACGGGTGCGGATCATCTGGCGCTCGCCGCTGATCCAGACCGACCCGATCATGTGGCGCACCGATCTGTCGCCGGAAGCCAAGGCGACGATCCAGGAATTCTTCCTGACCTATGGCTGGCGCGGCGATGCCGAGCAGCGTGCGCACGAGCAGGCGGTTCTGCGCGAGCTGGAAATGGGCGGCTTCCTGCCCGCGACCAATGAGCACTTCCTGCCGATCATGCGGCTGGAGCTGACCCGCGATCTGGCGGAAGCGCGCTCCGATCCCGACCTGACCGAAGACGAGCGCGCCGAGCGTGTTGCCGCGATCGAGGCGGAGATGGCGGAACTGGCCGAGCGCGAGCATCTGGTCGCGGCCCGTGACCTGTCCGCCGACATCGCGATGGCCCGCCGCGAGATGGTCGCCAATCCCGATGGCCCGCAGGATCAGGTCACCAATCTGGTGACGACCTATCTGCAGGATTCACCGCGACCCGAGGGGCGCGCCGCGCAGATCAACCGCCGCCCGGAAACCAGCCAGCTCAGCCGGATGCTGATCGGTCTGATCGTCGGCCTGATCGTGGCTGTCGGCATCTTCATGACGTCCAGGCCGCCGAAATTCTCGCCGGCCCGCCTGCCGTCCGACCGGATCATCGATGCGGCGATCTGGGGCGGTCTCGTCGGTCTCCTGGTCTGGAGCTTCTGGCCCGCAGAAGTGTTCAAGCTGCCGCTGCTGGCGGAGAATGCCGACCGGATGGGCGAGTATGTCGCCGGGTTCGCCCGGCCCGATTTCTCCGAAGCCGGAAACTATCTGCGCCAGATCGTTGTGACGGTTCAGATCGCGCTGTGGGGCACATTCTTCGCGGTGATCCTGGCGATCCCGCTGGGCCTGCTCGGCGCGTCGAACATCGCCCCGTTCTGGATCCGCCGCCCGGTGCGCTGGGTGATGGACGGCCTCCGGGCGATCAACGAACTCGTGGTCGCGGCCGTGTTCGTGGCGGCCGTGGGTCTTGGCCCGTTCGCCGGCGTGCTGGCGCTGGCCTTCCACACGGCGGGCGTGCTCGGCAAGCTGTTCTCCGAAGCCGTCGAGGCGATCGAGGACGGCCCGGTCGAAGGCGTGCGCGCCACCGGGGCCGGACCGCTGAACGAGGTGACCTGGGCGGTGATCCCGCAGGTCATTCCGCTGTGGGCGTCCTATGCGCTCTACCGCTTCGAGTCGAATACGCGTTCGGCGACTATTCTGGGCCTGATCGGCGCGGGCGGTATCGGCCAGGTTCTGTACGAGAACATCCGCAGCTTCGAATACGGCAAGACCGCCGTGGTGATCGGCATGATCATCATCGCGGTGACGCTGGTCGACATGATGTCCCAGGTGCTGCGCAAGCGCCTGATGTAGTCCGCACGCGGAGCGCTTCGCTGTCACAGAACTGACAGCGAAGCTTCACACTTCACAAAAGCTTCGCCGAACTGTCATTGAACCGAACAGGAAGCGTCATACCTCCGCGCCCGGAATGTCGCGGAAGCTTTGCGTGATTGTCACACTTGGCCTGCGGCGTTCCTGACCGGACGCCCCATGACCCGCCAGCTTGCCTGCCTTGCCGCCCTTCTGTCCGTCTCCGCCGCGCCAGCCCTGGCGCAGGATGACAGCGGCTTCGAGATCGGGCTGCGCGGACGGCTGTTCCTCGACATTGCCCGGATCGACGAGAATTTCACCGGCCTCAACGACGACTACAGCGACAGCCAGGTGCGCACCGCGCGCATCGGCGTCGAAGGCCGCTGGCGCGACTGGTCCTATGTCGCCGAGGCGGACTTCGCGGGCGATTCCGTGGTTCTGAAGGACGTGTTCGCGCAATGGACGAACAACGGCTTCGCCGTGCGCTTCGGGCATTTCAAGACACCGAACTCGATCGAGCAAATCACCTCCTCGCGCTACACAACCTTCATGGAACGCGCCCAGCCGGTCGACGCCTTTCGTTATGGCCGCCGTGTCGGCGTGACGTTCGCGCGCAGCGGCACGAACTACTCGCTGACCGGAGGTGTGTTTGGCGGCAGTCTCGGCGACGATTCGACCGGCTTTCACATGTCCGATTCGATGACCGTGGCCGGTCGCGCGACGTTCCTGCCGGTGCAGAGCGAAGACCGGTTGGTGCACCTTGGCGTCCATGCCCGCTATTATGACGAAGGCGATGACGGCAGCGAATCCCTGCGCCAGCGGGCCCGTCCCGGCGTGCGGATGGCCGACCGCTATGTCGTGGCGAATCCGGCCGGCGAGACCGCGACCCTGCTCGGCGTCGAGGCGGCCTGGATCGAAGGACCCTTCCACGCCCTCGTCGAGGCGGCTGTGGAAGACGCCGAAGGCAGCGAGGCGGTGAATTCCGCCGCGCTGACCGCGGGGTGGTTCATCACCGGCGAGCAGCGTGCCTACCGCGCCTCGACCGGTGAATTCCGCCGCACCGCACCGGCGCGTCCGGTCACCGAAGGCGGCACGGGCGCATGGGAGCTGGCCTTCCGCGCCGACCGTTTCGATGCCGGTGCCGACGGTACGCAGACCGCGATCGGCCTGGCGCTGAATTGGTATCCGGCCGAGACCGTGCGCGTCATGGTCAATGCGATTCACGCCGAGGCCGACGGCGCCGGTGCACGTTTCGGCGAGGGCGAGATGAACGCCATCCAGGCCCGTTTCCAGATCGACTGGTAATAAAAAATTCACACGCAAGACGCCCTCGGCATGACTATGCCGGGGGCGGAAATCGCCCGGAATACGGGCTGACGAAGGAGTAGAGACATGATCCGCATCGCTTCGGTTTCGCTGACCGTGCTGGCGCTCGCCGCCTGCTCGCCTGCAGAGAACACCGCCGCCCCCGCGGGCGGAATCGAACCCGCCGCCAACACGGGCGCCGCGGCCACGCCGGGCGCCGTGGAGCGTCCGATCCGCATCGTCGGGTCGTCGACCGTCTTCCCGTTCACCACGGCCGTCGCCGAATCCTTCGGCGCGCGCACCCAGTTCGCGACGCCGGTCGTGGAATCGACCGGTACGGGCGGCGGCATGCGCCTGTTCTGCCAGGGTGTGGGCGGCGAGAATGCCGACATCACCGGCGCCTCGCGGCGCATGACGGCCAGCGAGTTCGAGATGTGCCAGGCCAATGGCGTAACCGACATCGTCGAGCTGCCGATCGGCTATGACGGCATCGTCATCGCAAACGTGAATACCGGTCCGGAACTCGACCTCAATCGCGGTCAGTTGTGGCGCGCGCTCGCGGCGCAAGTCCCGGCCGAGGACTGCACGATGATCGACAATCCGAACCGCAACTGGTCGGACATCGACCCGTCCCTGCCGGACCTGCGCATCGAGGTGTTCGGCCCGCCGCCGACCTCCGGCACACGCGACGCCTTCGTCGAGCTCGGCCTCGAGGCCGGCGCAGAAGAAGTGCACGCGGAAACCGGCTGCGAGATCCCGGAGATGGCGATGGCCCGCGTCCGCGAGGACGGCGCCTGGATCGATGCCGGCGAGAACGACAACGCCATCGTCCAGACGCTGGCGAATACGCCGTCGGCCTATGGCGTGTTCGGCTATTCCTTCCTGGCGCAGAATTCCGACCGCCTGCAGGCGGCGCGCGTGGAAGGCCAGGACGCGACGTTCGACGCCATCTCGTCGGGCGACTATCCGATTTCCCGCTCGCTCTTTGTCTATGTGAAGCGCCAGCATGTCGGCCTCGTGCCGGGCATCGAGGCCTTCCTCGCCGAGTTCACGTCGGACGATGCGTGGGGTGAGTATGGCTATCTCGCCGACCGCGGCCTGATACCGCTGCATGAAGGCGAACGCCGTGATGTGGCGGACCGTGCCGCCAATTTGCGGGTCATGGACGGCGCACCGGAGTAGGTTTTCGGACCATTCAGGTCCAGGGCTCCCGCGAAAGCGGGAGTCCGAGGTCAAGTGCCAGCTTCGGATCCCCGATTTCTCGGGGATCCCAGACCATTGAAATTGCCAAATGCGCTGGGGCTCCCGCGAAAGCGGGAGTCCGAAACTGGGTACGACATTCGGGTTCCCATTTTCATGGGAACCCCATGGATGTTTGAAGTAAGCTGACTGCATGCCGGCCTACTTCTACATGATGGCATCGCGGCCAGACGGCGTGCTCTATTGCGGGTCGTGCAACAACATCGCCCAGCGGGTCCAACAGCATCGATCCCGCAAGGGATCTGTGTTCGTTTCACGCTTCAACGTGTTCAGGCTGGTTTATCTTGAGCGGTTCGACACAACCGCTGAGGCAATCCTGCGCGAAAAGCGCATCAAGAAATGGAATCGAGCCTGGAAGGTCGAGCTGATCGAAACGGCCAATCCAGAATGGGATGATCTGTCTTCGCGTCTCAATGACATACTTCCATTTGACTGAGACACTTGGAGCGCTTCGAAAGCGCTGCCGACCTCGGATTGCCGATTTCTCGGGGATCCCAGACCATAGAAATTGACAAGTACGCCGGGGCTCCCGCGAAAGCGGGAGTCCGAAGCCTGGTGCCACATTCGGGTTCCCATTTTCATGGGAACCCCGGGGAAATTGGTTGCCGTCCTGCCACGGGCCTCCCGCGAAAGCGGGAATCCGAAGCAAGGTGCCAAAATTCGGGTCCCCGATTTCTCGGGGACCCCATGGCTTCGCGATGTTCAAGCCGATCTAAAACAGCGGTTTGCGTTCCGGGCGGCCGAGGCGGCGGATGCGGCGCCAGATCTTGCGGCGTTCCGGCTTGGGCTGCGGCTTGAGATTCTTCACGAACTCCTCAGCGCAGGACCGCCAGGAGAAGCCCTCCGCGTATTCGCGGCAGCGCTCACGCGAACATTTCAGCGCTTCGAGGCAGGCTTCGCGCAGATCCTCGCTGACCGCGCCGGCACCGGAACCGGGGATCAGGTCCTTCGGACCCGGGGCGGGGAAGGCGGCAACCGGCGTGCCGGTGGCCATGGATTCCAGGATCACCAGGCCGAAGGTGTCGGTCAGACTGGGGAAGACGAAGACGTCGGCGTCGGCGAAATGGCGGGCGAGCTCGTCGCCATACATGCCGCCGAGGAATTTCACCTCGGGGTATTTCTTTTTCAGCTCCTCAAGCTGCGGGCCGGGGCCGATCACGACCTTGGTGCCGGGCAGATCCACCTTCAGGAAGGACTCGATATTCTTCTCGACCGCGACGCGGCCGACATAGAGGAAGACCGGGCCTTCGATGTCCTTGAACACACCGCCGTCGATGCCGCGCTTGGACGGGTGGAAAAGCTCGGTGTCCACACCGCGCGCCCAGGGCGTGATGTTCTTGAAGCCGCGTTTTTCCAGATCCTCGCGCATCGAGGGCGTCGCGACCATCAGCCGCCCGCCGGCGTCGTGGAACCAGCGCATGAAGGAATAGCCGGCCTTCAGCGGGATGAAGGGGAAGCGCGCGGTCACGTATTCCGGAAACTTCGTGTGGTAGCTGGTCGTGAAGGGCAGCTTCCACTTGATACACACGGCGCGGGCGGCCATGCCGAGCGTGCCTTCGGTGGCGATGTGGATCGCCTCGGGCTCGAACGCCTTGAAGCGCTCCTCGATCTGCTTGCGCGCGCCAAGCGCCAGCTGGATTTCCGGATAGGTCGGCAGCGGCATGGTGCGGAAGCCGAGACCGGGGTGAATCACCTCGATCTCATGACCCATGGCCAGGCATTCCTCGGTGACGCGCGTCAGCGTGCGCACGACGCCATTGACCTGCGGCTCCCAGGCGTCGGTCACCAGCATGATGCGCTGGGGGCGATCGTCGGCCTCGGATTCGGGTGCCGCGGATTGCGGGGACTCGGCGGGGGCGGAAGGCGTGTTCGTCTCTGTCATGGCGCTTTCCTAGACCATTCGCGGCGCTTGGCGAAGAGGGGCGGGCGGTAGAGATGTTCTTGACTCGGCAAAGCCTCGCGGGCTCAACTTAGGCCTGCGTTGGGGGGAGGGATATTTCGTGTGGCATTATGTTCACGACGGCATGACCGTCGGACCCGTCGACAATGCCCGGATCTCTGCCCTTATCGCCGACGGCACCATCACCCGCGAGACGCTGGTCTGGCGTAGCGGGATGACCGGCTGGACCAAGGCCGGTGAGACGCAACTGTCCGAACAATTCAGCGCTGCCGAGGCAGGCGAGCGTGTTCCGCCCGTTCGGGTGCAGAACGACGGATTCGAGGGCTTTCCCCGTCCGCTGCGCGGTCTGCTGCGCTGGGTCAGAGGGTTTCTCTATTTCTATATCGCGCTGACCATCGCCTCGTTCGCGGTCGACCTGATCCTGATCGACTTCCTGTCGAATCTGGGTCCTGACCCGTCCCGATCACCCGATGCCGATCTCGCCGACCTGGAACGCTATCAGTCGCTGCTTGGCTGGCTGACCATCCTCGTTTTCGTCATGCTCTATGTGACCGGTTTCACCGTGATGCGGTGGATGTTCCGCGCCATGAAGAATATCTGGTCGGTCGGCGGACAGACCGGCATGTCGCCAACCATGGCGGTCGTCTGGTGGTTCATACCTTTCGCGTCGCTGTGGATGCCGCTGCTGGCGATGCGCCGGATCTGGCGGGGCAGTTTCAGTCCGGAAAACCCGTCCACGGTGACTGTGCCGTCGACACTCGGGTGGTGGTGGTTTTTCTGGATCGGAGGGGCGGCCGTTTCGGTCGTGGGTGAGCTCTTCATCCAGTATTCGGGCGTCTACGACCTGCCATTGTTCTTCAGCTGGCAGGCGTTCGTGGATGGCGTCGAAATCGAGCAATACCGAACCGGTCAGATATTTATCGCGGCCTATCTCGTGATCGATCTGATCACCGCCGTCTTGCTGCTGCGCATCCTGCGCCAGGTCAGCCGCCGGCAAGATGAATCACTGGGGGTGTCGGCCTGAAGGTCGCGCCGGTGTGATTGTGCGGTGCAGCGCAGAAACCCCGGTCCGGCACAGCCAATAACCGTCGATTTTCACGGCTTGAATGACTATGGATCGCCCCGACGCAGACCCCTTGTGACGGAGCCTCATCCATGTCGTCATCCGAACCGCGCCGCATTGTCGACTGGGACGCCATCGATGCGGTGAAGTTCCGCAACGAGACCGAAGCGGCCCGGGGGCTGATCGAGCGTATCGCGCTCGACGCCGGCGCGCAGGCCGCAATCCGCGACACGGCGATCGACCTGGTTCAGCGCGCGCGCAGGATGACGCTGACGCGCGGGCTGATGGAGAGCTTCCTTCAGGAGTTCGGCCTGTCGAACAAGGAAGGCTTGGCGCTGATGTGCCTGGCCGAAGCGCTCTTGCGCGTGCCGGACGCGGAGACCGCCGACCGGCTGATCGCGGAGAAGATCTCGTCCGGGAAATGGAACGAGCATATCGGGCGGTCGGAAAACTGGCTGGTCAATGCCTCGACCCTCGGCCTGATGCTGACCGGGCAGCTGGTCGATGTCGACAGCGAGGCGCGCGCCGAGCCGGGTGTGTATTTCCGCAATCTGACCCAGCGCATGGGCGAGCCGGTGATCCGCGCGGCGGTGATGCAGGCGATGCGGATCCTCGGCGAGCAATTCGTGCTCGGCCGCACGATCGAGGCGGCGCTGAAGCGCGGCCACAAGCGTGCCGGCGCGCTGCATTCCTTCGACATGCTGGGCGAGGGGGCACGGACCGCGAAGGACGCGGCGCGCTATCACAAGCGCTACATGGACGCGATCGCCGCGGTCGGCAAGGCGCGCGGCGAAGGGCCGATCGAAAGCGTGGACGGCGTGTCGGTGAAGCTGTCGGCGCTGCATCCGCGCTATCTGGCGGTGAAGGAATCGCGCGTCTTCGACGAACTCTACCCGATGGTGCTGGAGCAGTGCGAAGCCGCGGCGAAAGCCAATATCGGCCTCTGCCTCGACGCCGAGGAAAGTGACCGTCTCGTCATTTCGCTGAAGCTGCTGGAGCGGCTGGCGCAGGAGAAGTCGCTGAAGGACTGGCAGGGGCTGGGCCTTGCCATCCAGGGCTATCAGAAGCGCTGCGAGAAGGTGATCGAGGGCCTGATCGCGCTGGGCCGCGCCACCGGGCGGCGTTTCCTCGTGCGGCTGGTGAAGGGCGCCTACTGGGACAGCGAGGTGAAGTGGGCGCAGCAGAATGGCTGGCCGGACTTTCCGGTCTGGACGACCAAGCCGGCGACCGATCTCAACTATCTGGCCTGCGCGCGCACGATGCTGGGCGCGCCCGACGCCATCTATTCGCAATTCGCGACGCACAATGCGCATTCGCTCTCGGCGATCCGCGCACTGGCGGCGGAAGCCGGCGTGGACCGATACGAATTCCAGCGCCTGCACGGCATGGGCGAGCCGCTCTACGACGCGGCGCACGACGCCTTCGGTGCCTTCCCGGTGCGCATCTATGCGCCGGTCGGCAGCCATGAGGATTTGCTGCCCTATCTGGTACGCCGCCTGCTGGAGAATGGTGCAAACACGTCTTTCGTGCATTCCTTCCTCGACGAGACCGTGCCCGCCGAGGACGTGGCGCGCGGCCCGTTCGAGGGCGCCGATTCGATCGACCGTCACCCCTTCATCCCGTCGCCGCCGAAACTCTACGGCTCGCGCCGGACCAATTCGGCGGGCACCGATCTCAGCCAGGTGCCGGTGCGCGCGCGCATCGCGAAAGCCCTCGCCGAGTTCGACAAGGCGCGCCCGATCAAGGCCAGCGCGATCATCAATGGCAAGGAGATGGGCGGCAAGGCCGAGGACGTGACCTCTCCCGCCGACCGCAGCCGCACCGTCGGCACCATCGCCGAGGCCAGCGCGGAAGCGATCGACAGCGCCTTCACCATCGCCGCGAAGGCGCAGGGCGACTGGGACCGGCGCGGCGGCATGGAACGCGGCGCGATCCTGCGCGACATGGCCGATGCGCTGGAGGGCGAGACCGACCGCCTGCTGGCGCTGATGGCGCGCGAGGCCGGCAAGACCCTGCCTGACGGCATCGCCGAGGTGCGCGAGGCGGTCGACTTCCTGCGCTATTACGCGGCCGAGGCGGAGCAGAAATTCGCCGCGCCGGACCGTCTGCCGGGACCGGCGGGTGAGACCAATCATCTCGGTCTCAAGGGCCGCGGCACGATCGTGTGCATCAGCCCGTGGAATTTCCCGCTGGCGATCTTCACCGGCCAGGTCTCCGCCGCGCTGGCGGCGGGCAATACCGTGCTGGCCAAGCCGGCCGAACAGACGCCGCTGATCGCGTTCGAGGCGGTGAAGATCTTCCTCAAGGCCGGGCTGCCCAAAGAGGTGCTGCACCTGCTCCCCGGCCGCGGCGAGACGGTCGGGGCGGCGCTGACGAAGGACGAGCGCACCGACGGCGTCGTCTTCACCGGTTCGACCGAGGTCGCCAAGCTGATCAACCGGACGCTGGCCCAGCGCGACGGACCGATCGCGCCGCTGATCGCGGAGACCGGCGGGCTCAACGGCATGTTCGTCGATACGTCGGCGCTGAAGGAGCAGGTGATCGACGATGCGGTGATGTCGGCCTTCGGGTCGGCGGGGCAGCGTTGTTCGGCGCTGCGCATCATCTTCCTGCCAGAGGACACCGCCGACAGCTTCATCGACGGGCTGAAGGGCGCGATGGACGAGCTGGCGCTCGGCGATCCGTCCGATCCCTTTACCGATGTCGGCCCGGTGATCGATACGGAGGCGCTGTCGCTGCTCGAACGCCACATGGCGCGTATGGGCAAGGAAGCGAAGGTTCTCAAACAGATCGAGACCGGATCGCTCGCCAGCCGGGGCAGCTATTTCGGCCCGGCGCTGGTGGAGCTGCCGTCGCTCGACCTGATCGACCGCGAAGTGTTCGGCCCGGTGCTTCACGTCTACCGCTACAAGCGCAAGCATCTGGCGGAGATCGCCGGCCAGCTGGCGAAGAAGGGCTATGGCCTGACGCTGGGGGTCCATTCGCGTCTTGGCGGATTCCACGATTCGGTGATCCGGGCGGTGCCGGCCGGCAATGTCTATGTGAACCGGAACATGATCGGCGCGGTCGTCGGGGTGCAGCCTTTCGGTGGAGAGGGATTGTCCGGGACCGGACCAAAGGCGGGCGGACCGCATTACCTGGCGCGCCTCGCCGCGGAAAGGACGATCACGGTCAATATCTCGGCCCAGGGCGGCGACCCCGAATTGCTGAATCTGTAGGGGAATGGCGCGGGATTTTTTCGCGCATCAGGCGTGCTGAAAAACCCCTAACAAATATCACTAGCCAGAGCAGGCGATTAGGAATTCGTTAACCAAAAAATCGCGTTTCGACCCTTCGGGGGCGTTGACCCTGCCTTTGACCTTGATCACTATATGTTGGGTCGGCTCACGGGGCCGGACACACTATCAAGGGCTTTGAACAGGTTCGCAGCGCGAGGCCGTGCCTCCGCGTACAGGTAAACTGCGCGCCGCGAATACCGGGGGAGTAACGTCATGACGCCTTACGATTCCGCTACGATTGTGGCACGAAAGGGATCGATGTCGGACGCGGAAAGCATCCAGCGCGGGAAACCGAAGGCGCACCATCTGCGCATCGTCGAATCGGTGAAGACCGATCCGTCGCGCGACGCGTTGCTGACCGATTTCGGCAAGAAGACGCTGACCGACCGTTATCTCCTGCCGGGCGAATCCTATCAGGACATGTTCGCGCGTGTGGCGAATGCCTATGCCGACAATCCCGAGCACGCCCAGCGCCTCTACGACTACATGTCGCGCCTGTGGTTCATGCCGGCGACGCCCGTCCTGTCGAATGGCGGCGCGACGCGCGGCCTGCCGATTTCCTGCTTCCTCAACTCGGTCGATGACAGCCTCGACGGCATTGTCGGCACGTGGAACGAGAATGTCTGGCTGGCTTCGAATGGCGGCGGCATCGGCACCTATTGGGGCCATGTCCGCTCGATCGGCGAAAAGGTCGGCCAGAACGGTCAGACCAGCGGCATCATCCCCTTCATCCGGGTGATGGACTCGCTGACGCTGGCGATCAGCCAGGGGTCGCTGCGCCGCGGATCAGCTGCGGTCTATCTCGACATCCACCACCCGGAAATCGAGGAATTCCTCGAAATCCGCAAGCCTTCGGGCGATTTCAACCGCAAGAGCCTGAACCTGCATCACGGCATCAACATCACCGACGACTTCATGGAAGCGGTGCGCGATGATCAGGATTACGAGCTGCGCTCGCCGCGCTCGGGCGAGGTCGTGCGCTCGGTCAATGCGCGCAAGCTGTGGCAGAAGATCCTGGAAATCCGCCTGCAGACCGGCGAGCCCTACATCCTGTTCACCGACACGGTGAACAAGGCGCTCCCCGCGCACCAGCGCAAGCTGGGCCTGAAAGTGCGCCAGTCGAATCTGTGCTCGGAAATCACCCTGCCGACCGGTCTCGACCACAATGGCAAGGAACGCACGGCGGTGTGCTGCCTGTCCTCGCTCAATGCGGAAAAATTCCTCGAGTGGAAGGACGACAAGCAATTCATCGAGGACGTGATGCGCTTCCTCGATAACGTGCTGCAGGACTTCATCGACCGCGCTCCGCCGGAGATGGACCGTTCGGTCTATTCCGCGCTGCAGGAGCGCTCGGTCGGTCTCGGCCTGATGGGTTTCCACTCCTTCCTCCAGGCCCAGGGCGCACCGTTCGAGAGCGCGCTGGCGAAGTCCTGGAACATGAAGATGTTCAAGCATATCCGGCAGGCCGCCGATGCCGCGTCGGTGACGCTGGCCGAAGAGAAGGGCGCGTGCCCGGATGCCGAACGGGCCGGGGTGAAGGCGCGCTTCTCGCACAAGCTGGCCGTCGCGCCGACCGCCTCGATCTCGATCATCTGCGGCGGCACGTCCGCCGGCATCGAGCCGATCCCGGCAAATTATTATGTGCACAAGACCCTGTCCGGCTCATTCCCGGTGAAGAATCCGCAGCTTGAAGCGCTGCTGGAGGAAAAGGGACAGAACACGGCGACCACCTGGGCGTCGATCCTCGAACACGAGGGTTCGGTCCAGCACCTCGCCTGTCTCAGCGATCACGAGAAGGCGCTGTTCAAGACCGCGTTCGAGATCGACCAGCGCTGGGTGATCGAACTGGCGGCCGACCGCACGCCCTTCATCTGCCAGTCGCAGTCGCTCAACATCTTCCTGCCGGGCGATATCGATAAGTGGGACCTGCACATGCTGCACTGGACGGCGTGGGAGCGGGGCATGAAGTCGCTCTACTACTGCCGCTCGAAATCCGTGCAGCGGGTCGGTTTCGCCAATGGCACCAAGTCGGACGCCGTGACCTCGATGGAGGCGGCCGCGAAGACCGACTATGACGAGTGTCTCGCCTGCCAATAGGCGGACAAGCCCTTGAATTCACGAAGGCTGGGCCACAGCGCCCGGCCTTTTCGTTTGCGGGTGCGTCTCTTGGGGTAACCCGGTCTTTACCGCACTGGCGAAATCCGGGCGGCCTTAACCCTTTTTCGCGCGAGGGGCGAGACGAAGCATGCTATAAGGTGCTTCGCGGCCGTTACGGGGAGACGGGTGCCTTGATGGACCGGGTTTCGAATATCGCGTGTCTTGCCAGTGGGATGGTGGCGTTTGCCGCCGTGTCTCCGGCTGTCGCCCAGTCGGGCGACTGGGACGCGCTTGAATCGGTCCGCGCTCCCCTGTTGCAGGAACGCCCCGGCACGCTCTCGCGCGAAGCCGCGGATGTCGCGGCATCCGCGCTCTCGGTGCGATCGGGCCTTCCCGGCAGTGTCACGGCGTTCAGCGGGACCGGGATTTCCTCGACGCCGCTTGGCGAGACCGGCGCGATCGAGGTGCGGGTCTACGATCCTTACGAAGCGACAATCGCCAACATCATGTTCTCCGCCGACGTGCTCGCCGACCGCGCCCTTGTCCATACCGGCGAAGCGGCCCGGTCGAGCGTCTCGGTCGACTATGTCATGGCGTATGATACCGCTGGCGGCGATGGCCAGCTCGATTTCGGCATCCGGCCGCGCGCCGGGGTCAGTTTCGGTCCGGACGGCACCGCCGCCGGGGCCGGTGCGGAAGTCCGCCTCGGCCGGTATCTCGATGACGCCGATGGCGAACGCCCGTCCTGGTATGTCTTCGCCGGGGCCGAGCGCAGCGCGCTGCTCTACGATCCGAGCGCCGGTTTCAACATGCGCGACGCGATGTCGCTGCAGCCCTATGCCGTGGTCGGTGACGCCCAGGCCGGGGTGGCGATGCGCTTCGGCAGTGCCGATCTGTCGCTCGCCTATGTCCGCCGGGAACGCGAATTCACGGCCGGCACGGAAGAATTCGACGCACACGAGGATTTCGCGGCGGTGTCGATCAGCCGGCGCTGGTAGGCCGGACGTTTTCCACGGAACCTGACTCGGCCGGTTGAAAACCGCGTTTTCACCTGACACCACCCCTAGATTTTTGGATGAGGTTAACCCCAATATGTTGTTAATCGAGCCTCGGGCCGCGGGCCGGCTCGCCTAACACCGCATCGCCGAAGGGGAACGCGTCCATGTCCGCCGAATCGCCGCTTCCGAGCCTCCTGACCTCGAGCCATTCCTACAAGCCGTTCCGCTATCCGTGGGCGTACGAGTTCTGGAAGAAGCAGCAGCAGGTCCACTGGATGCCGGAAGAGGTGCCGCTGGGCGAGGACTGCAAGGACTGGGCGACCAAGCTGTCGGACAATGAGCGCAATCTGCTCACCCAGATCTTCCGTTTCTTCACGCAGTCCGACGTGGAAGTGAACGACAATTACATGGAGCGCTATGCGCGCGTCTTCAAACCGACAGAAGTGAAGATGATGCTGTCGGCCTTCTCCAACATGGAGACGATCCATATCGCCGCCTATGCGCTGCTGCTCGAAACCATCGGCATGCCGGACAACGAGTTCTCGGCCTTCATGGATTACGAGGCGATGCGCGACAAGCATGACTACATGCAGCGTTTCGGGGTCGACACCGAGGCCGACATCCTGCGCACGCTGGCCATGTTCGGCGCCTTCACAGAGGGGCTGCAGCTGTTCGCCAGCTTCGCGATGCTGATGAATTTCCCGCGTCTCAACAAGATGAAGGGGATGGGCCAGATCGTGTCCTGGTCGGTGCGCGACGAGTCGCTGCACTGCGAAGGCATGATCAAGCTGTTCCACGAGTTCGCGAACGAGACCGGCGCGCTGACCAAGTCGGTGCAGGACGACATCGTGGAAAACTGCCGCACCGTCGTGATGCTGGAGGACAAGTTCATCGATCTTGCCTTCGAGATGGGCGAGGTCGAGGGCATGAATGCGGCCGACATCAAGTCCTACATCCGCTACATCGCCGACTGGCGCCTGCGCCAGCTGAAGCTGCCGGCGCTCTACGGCGCGAAGGAGCATCCGCTGCCCTGGCTGACGGAAATCCTCAACGGGGTGGAACACGCCAATTTCTTCGAGGCGCGCGCGACGGAATATTCCAAGGGCGCGACCAAGGGCGACTGGCACGGGGCGGAGGGCGTGTGGGCGTCCTTCGACAAGATGAAGACGCGCAACACGCTTCCGGCGGAGTGAGTTTCCCTTTACGGGGCGCGAGGTGCGAGTCTAGAAGCGGTCGATGGAAAACCGATTCAAGACCGCAAAGACACCCGCGGAGGCGATCGACCGCCTCCAGACCATCTACGACGCATCGACCGGACGCCTGCAGACGGCGCTGAAGGCCTATATCGAGGACGGGACACCGCCCGATCCCAAGGCCCGCGCCCGGGGCGCCTTCGCCTATCCCGAACTGCGCGTGACCTATGAGACGGAGGGCTCGCCGCCGCCGATCAGCCGCGCCTTCGGCAAATTCTCCGAACCCGGCGTCTACCGTCTGGCGATTACCCAGCCCTCGCTGTTCCGGGACTATCTCGAAGACCAGCTCTCGCTGCTGCAGGACCAGTATCCGATCACGATCGAGACCGGCCCGTCGGACGAGGAGATCGCCTTTTCCTACGTGCTCGACGGCTCGCAGGAAATCGATCTCGACAAGGCGAGCGCGGCCGATCTCGTCCGCCACTTCCCCTATGCCGATCTGGCGCGGATCGACGACGCCGTGCCGAACGGCGAGCGCAGCCCGGTTCCGGGCGAGCCGCGGCCGCTGGCCCTGTTCGACGCGCCGCGTGTGGATTATTCGCTGCAGCGCATCCGGCACTATACCGGCACGCCCTATGAGGACGTGCAGCAATTCATCCTGTTCACCAACTACCACCGCTATGTCGACGCCTTCGTGGCCTGGGCGATCCGCCAGCTGAAGGAAGACAACGAGTACGAGTCGCTGTCGGCGGCCGGCTTTGTCACCGTCGACGCCCGGACGCGCAATCCGCGCGCCGCGGTCGAAGGCGCGCCCTGGCGGCGCTTCCAGATGCCGGCCTATCACCTGAAGGCGCCGGGCGGGCGGGGCATCACGCTGGTGAATATCGGCGTCGGCCCGTCGAATGCGAAGACGATCACCGATCACCTGGCCGTGCTGCGCCCGCAATGCTGGCTGATGATCGGCCATTGCGGCGGCCTGCGGCATTCGCAGCGGCTCGGCGATTACGTCCTCGCCCACGCCTATCTGCGCTACGACCGCGTGCTCGACCGCGACCTGCCGCTGGAGATCCCGGTGCCGCCGATCGCGGAAATCCAGATCGCGCTCGCCGATGCGGTCAAGGCGGTGAGCGGTGATAGCGGCGAGGACCTGAAACGCCGTCTGCGAACCGGCACGGTGGCCACCTATGCCGACCGGAACTGGGAGCTGCGCTTCCACGCCGAGGCGCGCCGGATCAACCAGTCGCGCGCCATCGCAGTGGACATGGAATCGGCGACGATCGCGGCCAATGGTTTCCGGCTGCGCGTGCCCTATGGCACGCTCTTGTGCGTCTCGGACAAGCCGCTGCACGGCGAGCTGAAACTGCCCGGCGCGGCAAACCTCTTCTATCAGCGCTCGGTCAGCGAACACCTGATGGCGGGGATCGAGACGATCGAGATCCTGAAGCGCGACGATGCCGCCGCGCTGCATTCGCGCAAACTCCGCAGCTTTGACGAGCCACCCTTCCGATGAGCGCCCGCGCCGAACCGAAATACGCCTGGCTGGGCCGCGCCGCGATCGAGGCGATCCTGATCGTCTTCGCCGTCGTGCTCGGCTTCATCGTCAACGAATGGCGCGAAGATGTCGCCGACCGGCGCGCCGCGAATTCGGCGCTGGTGCGGATCGCCGAAGAGATGGAGGCCAATGCCAACGCCTTGCGGCAAGTGGTGGGCTATCACGAGACAGTCGCCGAGCGGGTCGGCGAGGCCATTGCCCGGATCGAGCGCGGCGAGGTGCCGGAAGACGGGGTTCTGTTCGACGTCCTACCGTCAATCCTGACGCGCGGCATCCAGGAGCCCCGCCTGACCAGCGTGGCGTGGGACTATGCCAGTGCGCGCGGCGATCTCGATCCGGTCGAATATACGCTGATCGCCGATATCGCGCTGATCTATGTCGCGCAGCAGGGCGGGGCGGATGCGACCTGGCGCGCGATCGCCGACACGTTTTTCGGGTCGGTGGAATCGCTCGAGACCCAGCCGCTGATTCCGCGCCTCAGGCTGATGCAGTTCGCCTTCACCGAGCTTGCCGCGCAGGAGCGCTATCTGATCGGTCTCTACGACCGGCAGATCGAGGATGTCCGCGCGGCGCTGGAGTGAGGCCGAATACGCACGTTACAAACTTGTTCGGCTTCGCCGCTTGCCCCCCGCGCCCCTGCGATTTAGGTGATGCGCCATGAGCCGTGTGATTGCCTTCGACGGAATCCGGAATTTTCGCCATTTCGGCGAGTACGGAACGCGTGACGGACGCACGGTCCGCCGCGGCCTCTACCGTTCCGGACATTTTGCGCGGGCCTCGAACGAGGATATCGCGCGGCTGACCGACATGCGGCTGACGCTGGTCACGGATCTGCGCCGTCCGCTGGAGCGCGAGCGCGAACCGTCGCGCTGGGACGACGTGCTCAATCCGCGCGTGCTGTCGTCGAGTATCGCGGGACACGCCGAGCCGCCGCACATGGCCTTCCTGCGCGAAGGCGATCTCAGCGCGAAGGGCATTCGTGACTTCATGCTGGCGACCTATCGCCGGCTTCCGACCGATCCGGGCAACAGGCAGGCCTTTGCCGCCGGCTTGCGTGCCCTGGCCGATCACGCCTCCAGCGAATCCTTCGTTGTGCACTGCGCCGCGGGCAAGGACCGGACGGGGATCTTCTGCGCCATGGCGCTGGAACTGGCCGGGGTCGATCGCGGCACGGTGATCGAGGATTATCTGATGACCAATTCGGCGGTCGATTACGACCGCCTGGTTCCGGAAGTCGCTGCCAATATTGCCGACCGGACGGGCCGTGCGGTCGAGGAAAATTCCATGCGGATATTCCTCGGCGTCGATGGCGACTATCTCAACGAAGCCTTCGGTGTGATGGGCAGTGCGGAAGCCTATATGCGCACCGAACTCGGCTTGTCCGACGACGAGATTGCCCGGCTGCGTACCGCGCTGGTGCGGGGGTGACCACCGCCGCCCGGGCGGTCCGTCCCCTGGACTGGATCGACCCACTCGATGCCCTGTCCGTCTTTCAGTCGCACACCGGAACATTGCTGCTCAGCGGCGGTCCGAATTCACAGTCCTTTCTCTTCCCCGGTCCCGCCTCGCCCTTTCCCATCGGCAAGGCCGGAATGCAGGACGGGGGCTGGTTTGACGCGATGGGCGCGGCGCGCAACGCCGCCGCCGCCGGCGACCGGGTGGCGGGGCTGTTCGAATACGAGGCGGCGCGGACCTTCAATGCGCCGCACTGGTCGCCTGACAGACCGCCGATTCATCTCTTCGCCTATCGCGCCTGGCTTCGCTTTGATCCGATGAAGCGCCAGCTGACGCTGGAGGGCTGGCAGACGGCGGCGCGCGATATCGAGCGCCGGCTTGCGGAAGCTTCCGCGTGCGGTCACGTCGCTTCTCCGTCCGGCCGGTTCGAGCCTGTGTGGGGCAAGGCGCGCTACCTTCAGGCCTGCCGCGCCATCCTCGACCACATCCGGGCGGGCGACATCTATCAGACCAATCTGTCCCAGCCCTTTGCCGGGCGGCTGGGGTCCGGTGATACGCCGTTCGACCTGTTCCGCCGCCTCACGGCGAACAGTCCGGCGCCGCACGGGGCGTGGCTTCGCCTGTCGCCGGAGCGGGTGGTCGTCACCAATTCTCCTGAGCGCTTCCTGAAGCTCGACACCGGTGTGGCGGAAGCCCGTCCGATCAAGGGGACACGGCCGCGCGGCGCGACGCCCGAGGAGGATGCGGCGCTGAGAGCCGAGCTCGCGGCGAGCGTGAAGGACCGGGCGGAAAACCTGATGATCGTCGATCTGATGCGCAACGACCTGTCGCGGGTCTGTGCGCCCGGATCGGTCAGCGTGCCGGAATTGTTCAAGGTGGAAAGCTACGCCAATGTGCATCATCTCGTCTCGGCGGTCTCGGGGCGGCTGGCCGAGGGCAAGGATGCGCTCGACCTGCTGGCGGCGGCCTTTCCGCCCGGATCGATCACCGGCGCGCCCAAATTGCGCGCGATGGATATCCTGAGCGATCAGGAAGGCGAGGCGCGCGGCGCCTATTGCGGGGCGCTGGGGTGGATCGGCGACCGCGCGCAATCGATGGATTTCAACGTCATGATCCGCACTCTGACACTCGATGCCGATGCGTCCGGCTGGCGCGTGACGGCCCGGTCGGGCGGGGCGATCACGATCGATTCCGATCCGGAAGCCGAATACGCCGAGACTCTGGCCAAGGCCTCGGCGCTGAAGAAGGCGGTGACCGGATGATGCGCAGCTGGGACGGGCCGGGATGGCGGGAATTCGAAGCCGGCGACATTGCGCCCGACGATCGCGGCTTTCTGCTTGGCGACGGTGTATTCGAGACGATGCGGGTGGCGGGTGGCCAGATCCGCTATTCCGCCGCACACCGCGCGCGCTTCGAGGCGGCCGGCGCGGCGCTCGATCTGGTCAGTCCGGCGCCCTGGCCAGCGGTCGAGGCCGAAGCAGCCGGTTTGCCGGACGGCGCAACATTGCGCCTGACGCTGACACGCGGGCCGGGACCGCGCGGGGTATCGCCTTTCCCTGACAATCACGCGCGGCTGTTCCTCGCGGATTTTCCGCCCGCAACCGGACCGACGTCGGTCACGCTCCAGATCTCCGCGATCCGCCGTTCGCCCGCCAGCCTGGCCTGTCGTCACAAGACGCTGAGCTATGCCGACAATGCGGCGGCGCGGCGCGAAGCCGTGGCGGCCGGTGCGGACATGGCGCTGCTCCTGACGGCGGAGGGGCATGTCTCCGGCGCGGACTGCGCCAATGTGTTCTGGATGTCCGGCGATACGGTCTTCACACCGTCGGCCGATTGCGCGATCCGACCGGGCGTGATGCGCGAAGCGGTCCTGAAAGAGGCGGCGCGGTCCGGTCTCGAGGTCAGGGAAGGGCGTTTCGAGGCCGGTGTGCTGGCGCGGGCGGGCGCCATTTTCGTGACGAATGCCGCAACGGGGCTGGTGCCGGTACAGGCGCTTGACGGCCGTGCCGTCAAGACCGGGCATCCGGCAATGCTGGCGCTTCGGGAGGCGGTTTCTACTGCCGGCTGACCACCAGCGAGCGGCGCGGGCGCAGATAGAAGGTTTCCGCGATATCGAACCGGCCGACACCGATTTCGGCGAAGGCCGAATCGTAGCGATAGGAGACCTCGACCATGATGATCGAGCGGCCGGGCGAAAGGATGCCGGTCGGAGGTGTGTAGCGTGTGCCTTCGCCGAGCGGCGTCATGCCGCGCGCATCGCTCCAGTCGACCTCGGCGTCGCCGGTCAGATTCATCGTGACCGAGGAAATGCGGATCTGCAGCGGGGTTCCGGGATGGGGGGCGACGAGCACCGGCCCCGCCGCCAGGATCTGGGCCATCTCGTCATCGGTGATGACGTCGTCCTGGGCCACGAGGTCGGCGAGCGCGCTGGCCGTCGAGGTCACCTTGCGGTCGACACCGAGCGCCAGGCTGACTTCCACGACACCGAGATAGAACAGCATCATGATCGGGGCTATCAGGGCGAATTCGACCGCCGAGACGCCGTCCTGACGACGCGCGAGTGAGCGAATGAAGCGGATCATGGCGCGCATCATCAGTCCCACGGCTCGTTGCGGAACACGGTCGCCGAGGTGATCAGGCGCTCATTGTTCGACATGTTGGACATCGAATTCAGGAAATTCGGCATCAGCATCGGCCAGCGGTAGAAGACACGCACCATCACGATGTCGCCGGCATCGCCGGGATCGAATCCCATGTCGTCGGTCTGAAGGTCACCGTCTTCATTGACCGGGTCCGTGACGGCGACCGTGTCGAAATCGGCGAAGACGCGAACGTCGAAGTCGAGGCGGGCGCAATCAGCGATGACTTCGATCCGGGTGCAGACGGCGTCGCGGAATCCGTCGGCGTCCATGCCGCCGGCCTGAACCTGACCGGTGCGGATCTCGCGGGCGGATTCCAGCACCGCATTCTCGATCACCGTCGCGGCAAAGAAGACCGCCGCGATTTCGATCAACGCCATGAGAAAAAAGAAGAACGGTCCGGCAATGAGGGCAAATTCGACCGCCGTCGCCCCTTTCCGATCCCGCCGGAATGCTCTGAGTCTGCGCGCGAGTTGCATGGGTCCAACCGTCATCCGTTGAGGAGACTGTCGCCCATCTCACTTAAATGCGCGTAAAGTCCGGTGGTTAACGGATCATTCCTGACCGCCGGCGAGCGGGGCGCTGCCGCCATCGCCCGCGGCGAGGGCCTGGGCGGCCGCCTGTAGCCGGGTATTGCCCTGGTTGGACAGGGCGTCGAAACGCTCCGGATCGTCGCCGATCGCCGGGATCGCCTCGCACTGCGCGCCGCAGGCATAGGTCGTGCGGTTCGCCCCCCTATAGAGAGTCACGCCGCCATCGGGCGTGCCACCCACGACGACATCCTGCGCGTAGATCACGCGCCCGCGCGCGTCGAGCGCGATGATGTTGGTGCGGCCGTGCAGCCGGCCGGTGAGGATCAGGGTGTTGCGGTCGTGGATCACGGCATCGGCGACCGACGGGTTGCCGATCACGACCGTGTAGGCCGGTGCCGGCAGTCGCACGACGTCCGCATGGTCGGCTTCGAGATAGCGCTGCTGCGCGGCAGCCGTGCCGGTGAGGGCAAGCGCGGCGAGCGAGGCAAGAACGAGATGACGCATGGCGTCCTCCGCAGGTCTGGATCCGGCCGACAGGAAACCGCGCCCGCGTGAAGACTTTCTAAACGGAGCCGTATGGAAGTTACCAATTCTTTTTGAATATTCTTGGTTAGCCTTCTTTAACCATAGTCCAGGTTCTTGCATGTAAAGACATAATTAAGCATGCGCTTTAACGTGGCTGAAAGGCTCTTCGTGTTTGATGGCGTCACTTCGGGAGATGTCGGGACGGACTGACCCGGGTGGATGTGTGCTAGCAACACGGGAGAGACCCAAATGAAAATGATTTCGCGCTTCTTCAATGACGAGTCGGGTGCCACGGCCATCGAGTATGGTCTGATCGCGGCGCTCATCGCGGTGGTGATCATCGGTGCCGTTACGGCGCTGGGCACCGGTGTCCGCGACAACCTGCAGACGGTTGCCGACGCGATCTAATCGCGACGACCAGGACTGTAGTCAAAGAAATGGGCCGCCTGGAGATATCCGGGCGGCCCTTTTCCTTTTCGCGTTAAGCCAAAGGCAAGAGCCGCCGGGTTAAGACGAACGTCCGAACACAGCCGGAGTGTCATCGTGGCCGCGCAATACATGCTTCTCGTCTTCGTCTTCCTGATGGCTTTCGCGGCGATCAAGGACGCGATGAGTTTCACCATTCCGAACTGGCTCAACGGGGCGATCGTACTGCTGTTTCCGGTCGCGGCGGTCGCCTTCGGGATGAGCTGGGCGGAGTTCGGCCTTCACCTCGCGGTCGGGGCGGGTGCGCTGGTCCTCGGCATGGCGCTGTTCGCGCCCGGCTGGATCGGCGGCGGCGACGCGAAACTGATCGCGGCGGCGGCGCTCTGGTTCGGCTGGCCGGACGCGGCGATGTTCCTGGCCAAGTCGGCGCTCATGGGCGGCGCACTGGCCGTCATTCTCCTGATGTTGCGCCGGATGGTGCCGGCCACGCGGCTTTCGGCAGGCTGGGTCGCGAAGACTCCGCTCGCGGAGGGCGCGCCCGCACCTTACGGAATTGCGCTCGCCGCGGGGGCATTCTGGACGCTTCCGGGTAGCACGCTGTTAACGCTGGCTCTGGGCTAGCTGCGCGAAGTCGCGAGGCCCATGGCATTGCGGCGTAAATCTTAACGCCCCTTTGAGAATTTCCGAGTCTGATCGCACGCGGAGACCTGTATCCGAGGGGACGTGCCGCGATGAATTCAGCCCGGATTCTGATCCTTGCGTTGGCCGCTGTCGCGGCCGCCGCTGCGGCGTATTTCGTGTATCGAAGTTCCGCCGCGCCGGAACCGCAAATCGTTGAAAGGCCTGTGGAAAGGGCGCCCGCCGTTCGCGTGCTCGCGGCTCGGGGCGATCTTGAGACCGGTCAACGCGTCAGCGCTTCGGATCTGTATTGGCAGCCCTGGCCCGAAGAGGCGGTCAGCCCCGCCTACGTGACCGAATCACGCTCGCCGGATGCGATCGGGGAATTCACGGGAGCGATCGTTCGCGCCTCCATCGCGCAGGGCGAACCGATCACGCCGCGCAAGCTGGTTCCCGCGGGCGAGTCCGGCTTCATGTCGGCGGTGCTTTCGCCGGGCATGCGTGCCGTGGCCGTGCCGCTTTCGGCAGAAACCGGGGCCGGCGGCTTCATCCTGCCGAACGACCGGGTCGATGTGATCGTCACCTATGAGCAGGACGGGCGCGAATCCTACGGGCGCGGCGGCGGATTCATCGCCGAGACCGTGGTGGAAAACACCCGCGTGCTGGCGATCGACCAGATCTTTGGTGAAGACGAGGAAGAAGGCGCGGTGGTCGGATCGACCGCGACGCTTGAGCTTACGCCCGACCAGGCCCGTGCCGTATCGCTGGCCGTGGCACGCGGCGAAGTCTCGCTGGCGCTGCGCAGCCTGAGTGACGGCGAAGGCGGTCCGCGCCTGTCTGTCGTGGAAGTTCCTGCCCGCACCGAAGCCGAGGTCGATCGCGACCGCGGCCGCAACACGATGACGGTCTATCGCTATGGTCAGCGCCAGGATGTGGCGCTCGGCGACGGAGGGCAGTGACATGCTGGCTCGGCTCGTCCTCGCATCCGCGCTTGTCGCTTTCGCACCGATTGCCGCCGCGCAGTCCGGTGAGACCTCGACGCGGCAGGTGCATATCGTCTCCTCTGGCGACGGTCCGGCCGCACAGACGCTGAACCTGCCGGCCTCGCAGGCGGCGATCGTCCATCTGCCGGTCGATGCCGTCGATGTCCTGGTGACCAATCCGGAAGTCGCCGATGCGGTGATCCGTACGCCACGCCGGGCCTATCTGCTCGGCCTCACCACGGGGTCGACCAACGCCTTCTTCTTCGATGCCAGCGGCGAGCTCATTCTCGACCTGCAGATCCGCGTCGACCGGGATTTCGGTGCGCTGCGCGACCAGATCGCGCGCCTCCTGCCGGACTCGCGCATCGAGGTGGATGCGATGAACAACCGCATTGTGCTGTCCGGCTCGGCGCCTGACGCGGCTTCGGCGGATGCTGCCCGCCGGCTGGCCCAGCAATGGGTCGACGATCCCGAACACGTTCTGTCGATGATCGCCGTGGAAGGCCGTCAGCAGGTGATGCTGCGGGTCCGCGTGGTGGAAATGCAGCGCACCATCGTGCGCCAGCTGGGTATCGACCTGTCGGCCGCGGCCCAGCTCGACGATCTCGCCGTGTCGGTGGCGACCGCCAACGAATTCTCGCTGGTCGGGCGTTCGCTCGGCGGTCTGTCGGCCAATCTCGACTACACCAATACGGGCGGCGGCGATCTCTCGAGCGCCGGCGGGCTGATCCAAGCCCTCGAACGGATCGGTCTGGTCCGGACGCTGGCCGAGCCGAACCTGACGGCGACGTCCGGCGAGTCGGCGAATTTTCTCGCCGGCGGCGGTGAATTCCCGGTCCCGACCGGGCGCGACCGCGACGGCAATATCATGGTCGAATACAAGCAGTTCGGGGTCGGCCTCGGCTTCACGCCGATTGTGCTGTCGGAAGGGCGAATCTCGCTCCGGATCTCGACGGAAGTCTCCGAGCTTTCGAGTCAGGGTGCGCTGCAGCTGGGTGAAACCGTGGTGCGCGACGACCAGGGCAATGTCATCGGAACCGTTCCGGGCGTCACCATTCCGGCGCTGAACGTGACGCGCGCGGAAACGACGGTGGAGCTGCCCTCCGGAGGCAGCCTCGTACTCGCCGGACTGATCCAGGAAGAAACCCGCCAGAATCTCGACGGCATTCCGGGGATCCAGAACATTCCCGTGCTGGGTGCGCTGGCGCGCTCGCGCGATTTCGAGAACCAGGAAACCGAGCTTGTCATCATCGTGACGCCCTATCTGGTCGATCCGACCAATGATGCGGCGATCTCGACACCGGAAGACGGCTACGCGACCGCAAGCGAGATCGAGACCCTGTTCTTCGGGCACATCAACCGCGCCTATGGCGTGCCGGGAGCCGACACGGACGGCCGCTCCTGGCGCGGTCCGATCGGCTTCATTCTCGACTAGGGAGAGACAAGGATGACCCGCATCACTCTGCTGCTTCTGTCAGCCGCCGGTCTGGCCCTGTCGGGCTGCTACACCATGCCGCGCGACCGCGCCGGCGATCTGCCCCAGCCTTATGTGACACAGGAAACCGCGCGCTTCGAACTGGCGATGAGCGCGAATGAGGGCGGGCTCGCCTGGTCGCAGATGGGCGCGTTCTCCGCCTTCATCGACGCCTACCGCACCGACGGGGCCGGCCCGCTGGTCGTGACCTTTCCGGACGGCGTGACCGATGCCGAAGTGGCCGACGGTGCGATGAGCGAACTCTACGCCTATCTCGACGGCCGCGGGATCGGCGCACATGTGATCGCGTCGGGCGCGTATGACGCGCAAGGATCGCCGATCGCGCCGATCATTGTCAGCTACATGGTCTATGCAGCCCACGCGCCGCGCGAATGCGAGAATCTCGGCTGGTCGAACCTGGCCGGCGAGTTCGACAACCGCGCCTATCCGCGTTTCGGCTGCGCCACCGCTGCGAATTATGCGGCTATGGTCGGCAATGCCTACGACCTGGTCGGACCATCGAGCTCGGCCCCGGCCGATGCCGGACGCAATGCGACGATCATGGACCGCTGGCGCGCGGGTCAGCCGACCTCGTCGCAGCGGAGCGAAGACGAAAGCGGCGCGGTCAGCCAGGTGGCGGAATAGGTGAATGGCAGGCAATCGGATGGCTGAATCCCACGCATACGAAGACGACGGCTTCCTCGACGGCGACGATGAATTCATCGACGCGGAGGATGTCGAGCGCCGGATTCTCGGCGAACTCGATGCCCCTTCGGCGCGAGACAAATTCGCCGGGCCGGCGCGTCCGTCGGGCGGGCATCGCCCGTTCGGCGGGATGCAGGCCGCATCCGGCGGCGGCCGCGAAGCCGAGCGCTATGACGATTTCGAGTTCGACGACACGCCCGCCGAGCCGGTGCGCGAAGCACCGCGCAAGCGCGCCGCGTTCGACGCCAGCGAATACGAGATGGACGTGCCGCTGTCTCCCGTGGCGGGCGATGCCGCCTATGGCGAGATCGACAATACGCTGTCGGACCAGCCCGTCCCCCGGATCGCGATCCATGCCTTCTGCGAGCGCCCGGAGACCGGCGCGCTGATGCATCACGCAGCGGGAGACCGCCGGATGCACAAGGCCCATGTCGAGGTCGAACTGGGCGGCCTGCCGGCGGCGATCGAGCGGTTCCACGATTCCTCGACGCCGAACCTGCTGATCGTCGAGTCCGGCATGCGCGGGCAGGGCCTGTTCGACCAGCTCGAGGAACTGGCCAGCGTCTGCGACCCCGATACCAAGGTCATCATCATCGGCGCGGCGAACGACATCGCGCTCTATCGCGAACTGATGAAGCGCGGCGTCAGCGAATATCTCGTGCCGCCGATGACGCCGCTGCATGTCATCCGGGCGATTTCCGGCCTCTATCTCGATCCCGAGGCGCCGTTCGCGGGCAAGTCGGTCGCCTTCATCGGCGCCAAGGGCGGCGTCGGGGCCTCGACCGTTGCCCACAACACGGCATGGTGCGTATCGGAGGGGCTCGACAGCGATTGCGTGCTGGTCGATCTCGACCTGTCGTTCGGAACCGCCGGTCTCGACTTCAACCAGGACCCGGCCCAGACGCTGGGCGACGCGCTGCTCGAACCGGACCGTCTCGACGACGCGCTGCTCGACCGCCTTCTGGTGCGCTGCACCGACAAGCTGTCGCTGTTTTCCGCGCCGGCCACTCTGGACAAGGACTGGGACTTCCCGCCCGACGTCTATGACATGGTGCTGGACAAGGTCCGTCGGCAGGCGCCCTTCATGGCGCTTGACCTGCCGCACACCTGGTCGCCCTGGGTGCGTCATACCCTGCTCGGTGCCGACCAGGTGGTTGTCACCGTGACGCCAGATCTCGCCTCGCTCAGGAATGCCAAGAATCTGTTCGACCTCGTCGCCGCGGCGCGGCCGAACGACGAATTGCCGAAGGTCGTGGTGAACATGGCCGGTGTTCCGAAGCGGCCGGAGATTCCGATCAAGGACTTCGCCGAGGCCCTCGGCACGCCGCCGGCCCTGGTGCTGCCGTTCGAACCGCAATTGTTCGGCAAGGCGGCCAATAACGGTCAGATGATCGCGGAGGTCGACCCGAAATCGAAAGCGGCCGAAGGCTTTGCCCATCTCGCTTCGCTGATTTCCGGCCGGGTTTCGACGCCGACGCGCAAATCCATGATTTCGAAACTGTTCGGGAGATAGACCCGGACCATGTTCGGTAAACGCGACGCCACGACGATCCAGCGGCCCGCCCCGGCTCCCGCGCCGACGACGCCTGCCCCGAAGGCCGAGGCGCCGCGACCCGCCGCGCCGGCACCGAAACCCGCGCCCAAGCCCGCGCCGAAACCTGTGGCCGCCGCGCCTCAGCCGGCTGCCAAACCGGCGCAGAAGCCCGGCGGTCCCGCTCCGCGGAGCGCGCCGGCACGGTCGGGCGGACCGACCGAGCAGTATTACGCCATCAAGACAACAATCTTCAACGCGCTGATCGACACGATCGATCTCGGTGCGCTGGCGCAGCTCGACGCCGAGACGGCGGCGGAGGAAATCCGCGACATCGTCACCGAGATCATCTCGATCAAGAATGTCGCGATGTCGATCGCCGAGCAGGAACAGCTGCTCCAGGACATCTGCAACGACGTTCTGGGCTATGGCCCGCTCGAACCCCTGCTGGCGCGCGACGACATCGCCGACATCATGGTCAATGGCGCGGGCGACGTCTTCATCGAAGTCAACGGCAAGGTCGAGAAGACGAATATCCGCTTCCGCGACAACGGCCAGCTGATGAATATCTGTCAGCGGATCGTGAGCCAGGTCGGCCGCCGGGTCGATGAATCGAGCCCGATCTGCGACGCGCGCCTGGCTGACGGCAGCCGGGTCAACGTCATCGCGCCGCCGCTGGCGCTCGACGGCCCGACGCTGACGATCCGGAAATTCAAGCGCGACAAGCTGCGCATGGACAATCTGGTCGAGTTCGGCTCGATCACGCCGGCCGGGGCCCGGGTTCTGGGCGTTATCGGCCGGTCGCGCTGCAATGTGCTGATCTCCGGGGGTACCGGCTCGGGCAAGACCACTCTGCTCAACACGATGACCGCCTTCATCGAGGAAGACGAGCGCATCATCACCTGCGAGGACGCCGCGGAACTGCAGCTGCAGCAGCCCCACGTGGTGCGCCTGGAAACCCGGCCGCCGAACCTCGAAGGGTCCGGCCAGGTGACGATGCGCGACCTCGTCAAGAACTGCCTGCGCATGCGCCCCGAACGCATCATCGTCGGCGAGGTGCGCGGACCGGAAGCCTTCGATCTGCTGCAGGCGATGAATACCGGTCACGACGGGTCGATGGGCACGCTGCACGCCAACAGTCCGCGCGAAGCCCTGTCGCGTATTGAATCGATGATCACGATGGGGGGGTATAACCTCCCGTCCAAGACGATCCGGGAAATGATCTCGGGGTCGATCGACGTGATCGTGCAGGCCGCGCGGATGCGCGACGGCACGCGGAAAATCACGCACATCACCGAGGTGATGGGCATGGAAGGTGATGTCATCGTCACCCAGGATCTCTTCGTCTACGAGATCGAGGGCGAGGACGAGCACGGCAAGATCAAGGGCAAGCATGTCTCGACCGGGATTGCGCGTCCGAAATTCTGGGACCGCGCCCGCTACTACGGAATGGAACGCGAACTGGCCCAGGCCCTCGACGAGTCGGAGGCCTAGTCGTGGGTCCCGATCCCGTCCTCATCGCCGCCGCGATCGCCGCCTTCATCGCGGTGGGCGGGGTCGGCTGGGTCGCGACCGGTGCCATGGGCGACAACCGGGCGGCGCGCCAGCGCAAGGCGATTGCGATCGGCGGGGCGGCCGGCCGCGGCGGTGCGCGACGGGCAACCGTCGTTGATCAGACGCAGCAGCGCCGCAAGCAGGTGCAGGACAGCCTCAAGGAACTCGAAAAGCGCCAGAAGGACCAGCGCAAGAAGACGCTGTCACTCAAGGCGAAGATCGAACAGGCGGGGATGAGCTTCTCGCCGACGACGTTCTGGATCGCCTCGCTGGTGGTCGGCGTCATCGGTGTCGGTGTCTCGCTCTATTTCGGCCAGTCCCTGCTGGTCTCGCTCGCGTCCGGGGTCGGTACAGGCCTCGGCATGCCGCGCTGGTTCCTCGGCATGCGCTGCAAGGGCCGGCAGAAGAAATTCACCGCCGAATTCGCCAATTCGCTCGACATCATCGTGCGCGGCGTGAAGTCGGGCCTGCCGCTGAACGAGTGCCTGAAGATCATCGCGCGCGAATCCCCCGACCCGATCGGCCCGGAATTCGCGCGCCTCGTCGAAGCCCAGTCGATGGGCGTGTCGATCGAGGACGGCATGAAGAAGATGGTCGAGCGCATGCCGCTGCCGGAACTGAACTTCTTCGCCACCGTGCTGCTGATCCAGCAGAAGTCGGGCGGCAATCTCGCCGAGGCGCTGTCGAACCTGTCCGCCGTGCTGCGCGCGCGCAAGATGATGCGCGAGAAGATCGGTGCGCTGTCGTCGGAGGCCAAGGCGTCGTCGATGATCATCGGCGCGTTGCCGCCGGGTGTGCTGGGCATCGTCTATTTCACGACGCCGTCCTACATGAACGCGATGTTCGTCGAGCCGAAGGGCCAGCTGATGCTGCTCGGCGGTGCCATCTGGATGGGTCTCGGCATCCTGATGATGCGCGGCATGATCAACTTCAAGCACTGACGAGGAGGCCATGGACGACATCGCCGAACTCGTCACCGACCCCAGCTTCCTGTGGGCCACGATCGCCGCGCTGATGGTGTTCGCCACCATCGTGACGCTGACCGTCCCGATGATGGGGGCGGACAAGCTCGACAAGCGGATCAAGTCTGTCCAGAACCGCCGCGAAGAGCTGCGCCGCAAGTCGCGCGAGGCGATCGAGAAAAATTCGTCGAAACTGCGCGGGCAGGAAAAGCGCACGCTGATCCGCCAGGTGGTCGAAAGCCTCAACCTGCAGAAGCTGTTCGAGGATCCGGCGATCAAGGAAAAGCTGGGCCAGGCCGGTTTCCGCGGCAATGGCCCGGTGATGACCTTCTATTTCTTCCGGCTGGCCGCACCGATCATCCTGTTCGCCGGGGCGACGCTCTATCTGATGTTCGTCAATGATTTCGGCCTGCCGACGATCACGCGCTGGTGTGCGGCGCTGGGGCTCGGCATGCTCGGCTATTACGCGCCGAACCTGTATGTGACCAATGCGGCCCAGAAGCGGCGCGAATCGATCATGACGTCGTTTCCGGACGCGCTCGATCTGCTGCTGATCTGCGTGGAATCCGGCATGTCGATCGAGGCGGCCTTCCAGAAAGTGTCGGGCGAGATCGGCAGCCAGTCGATCGAACTGGCCGAGGAATTGTCGCTCACAACGGCGGAGCTGTCCTACCTCCAGGACCGCCGCATGGCCTACGAAAACCTCGCCAAGCGGACCAATCATCCCGGCGTCAAGGCGGTCGCGACCGCGCTGATCCAGGCCGAACGCTATGGCACGCCGCTGGGCCAGGCGCTGCGCGTCATGGCCAAGGAAAATCGCGACATGCGCCTGGCCAACGCCGAGAAGAAGGCCGCCTCGCTGCCGGCCAAGCTGACGGTCCCGATGATCGTCTTCTTCCTGCCGGTACTGTTTGTCGTCATTCTCGGACCGGCCTATCTCCGTTACCAAGGCCTGTGACGAAACCTCACATTCGGGTTAGTTAGGCGGGAAGGCGGCCGATCAGGGCCGCGGGGAAAGGCGTTCATGATTCTCCGGCGCACATCGCCAGACAAGCACAGGGAAGCGGTCGAGACGGCGCGCCGCGCGTCGCAGGAGGCCATGCGTGCCCTGTGGGAGGATGATGCCAAGCGTGCCCGGACCGAATTGACCGCCGCGCCGAAGAAGCTGGATTTCGCCGAGATCGGCTGGCGCGTGGCGCTGGTGTCCGCCCTGGTCGAGCTCAAGCTGGGCAAGGTGAAGGCCGGCGTGACGGCGCTGGAAAAGGTCATCGACCGGCTCGACGAAACCGATCTCAGCCGCGACGACAAGGGCTATCTGCGCCTGTTCGCGCTCTACCGGGCTTCCGAAGCCTCGAAGGACAACCGCGCCCCGGCCTCGCTGCGCGAGCGCGTCGAGCATTTCCGCTTCGACCAGACGCTGATCGACCCGGAGATCAAGGCCGACTTCCCCTTGAAGAAGATCGAGGACAAGCCGGTCGACCCGCCGCCCCCGCCGCGGTCGAGCGGCGAAATCGAGTTTTAGCGCGCGCCATCCCCCCGGATGGCATCCCAGCGGCGCTGGGTGGTCAGCATGGAACGGACATAGGCCATGTTGGCCTCGGCGGTTTCCACGCTGACATCGGTGCGGGCAAGGCGTTCGGCTTCATCGAACCGGCCCTGCAGCGCGATCACCAAAGCCAGATTCTGCCGCACCTGCGCGCCGGCGCCGGGCCGCGCGATCGCCTCGCGCAGCATGATTTCGGCCTGCTCGGCCTGGCCGCCCATGGCGTAGGATAAAGCGAGATTGGACAGGATGGCCGCCTCGCCGGGAGCGATGGCGAGCGCTTCGCGGAAGCGGTTGCGCGCTTCTTCGGAGAGACCGGCGACCTCGTAGGCGACGCCGAGCGCATTGATGATCCGCCAGTCGCCGGGCCGTGCGGCGCGGGCGCGCGACAGCGGTTCGATCGCCGTGCCGCCCCGGCCGGATGTCGTCAGTGACAGGCCGTAGAGGTAGAGAAGATCGGCATCGTCGGGGTAGAGCGCCATCGACTGGCGGGCGACGTCGGAGGCGCGCTGCTCATTGCCGAGAGCGCGCAGGATGCGGACGAATTCGATTGCGGCTTCGCGGTCGCCGGGATTGAGGTCGTGCTGTTCGGCCCAGAAGGCGGCCTGGGTCAGCAGGTCCTGGGTGCGGATCGCCTGGCGTTCCGCCTGCCCGGCCGGCACGATGGTTGCCCGCGCTTCCATCGCCGTGGCCAGTTCCTGCTCTTCGGCCGTGCGTGATGTGGCGCAGGCGGAAAGTGCGGCACACACCAATGCGGCAAGGCCGAGACGGGTAACGGAATCGTAGCGGGGCATGGGCTTTCCTCTTTCAGAGGTGCGAATCGCGCCATTCAGGCCCTTGATCGTCGGGCCAGCCCGTCAAAAATGCCTTAACAAAGCCTTTCCGGTTTTCACCCGCCCCTGAAGGGAGCCCATCCGTGACCGACCTGTTCGCGACTTCGCGCGAATCCCAGCATCGCAGCGTGCGCCTGATCCGTGCCAGCCATCTCGACGAGGACCTGTCCGCGCTCGGCGAGGGCGCGCGCGACCTGTTGAAGCGGGGCGGTTTTTCAGGCCGGCCCGGTCAGATCGCTTCGCTGCCGGAAGGATCAGGCGCCGACGCCGTGGCCGGTGTCGGCCTGGCCAATGACCCGCAGGCGCTCGGCCCGGCGGCGCTCGGCCTGGCCGAAGGTGTCTGGCGGCTCGAAGGCCCGCTTCATGGTCTCGATCCGACACTGCTCGCCATCTCCTGGGCGATGGGCGGCTATCAGTTCGCGCGCTACAAGACCTGGCCGCGCCAACCCGCGAAGCTGATGCCGGTCGAGGGCGCGGACATGGCGGAGGCCAAGCGCGTCGCCCGATCGATCCACCTGGTGCGCGACCTGGTGAATACGCCGGCGCAGGACATGGGGCCGCACGCGCTGCAGGACGCGGTTGCCGCGCTGGCCAAGGAATTCGGCGGCAAGTCGAAGGCGACCACGGGCGACAAGCTGCTGAAGGACAATTACCCGATGATCCACGCCGTCGGCCGAGCCGCGGCGGAGGCCCCGCGCCTGATCGAGCTGGAATGGGGCGATCCTGCCCATCCGCTGGTGGCGCTGGTGGGCAAGGGCATCACCTTCGACAGCGGCGGGCTCGACATCAAGCCGTCCGCCGGCATGCGGCTGATGAAGAAGGATATGGGCGGCGCGGCCAATGCGATGGGGCTGGCGCGACTGATCATGGACGCGAAACTGCCGGTGCATCTGAAGCTCTATGTCGCCGCGGCGGAGAATGCGATCGGCGCCGGAGCGTTCCGGCCGGGCGATGTGCTCGCCTCGCGCAAGGGGCTGACGGTCGAGATCGACAACACCGATGCGGAAGGCCGTCTGGTACTGGGTGATGCGATCGCCCGCGCGGTCGAGGACGAGCCGGACCTGCTGCTCGACTTCGCGACCCTGACCGGCGCGGCGCGCGTCGCGCTCGGGCCGGACCTGGCACCCTTCTATTCCAACGATCCGGCATTGTCGGACGCGATCTCGCGCGGCGGTGTGGCCGCCAATGACCCGGTCTGGCAGATGCCGCTCTGGGACAATTACGACAGCTGGCTCGACGGCAGTATCTCGGACCTGAAGAATGCTGCGTCCGGCGGGTTTGCCGGTTCGATCACGGCGGCGCTCTTCCTGCGGCGCTTCGTCGGCAAGACGCGCTGGGCGCATTTCGACATCTTTGCCTGGAACCCGGAGGACCGGCCGGCCCGCCCCAAGGGCGGGGAGATGCTGGGCTCGCGCGCGGCCTGGGCGATGCTCAAGGAACGCTACGGGAAGGGGAAATAGGCATGGATCGCCGAACCACACCCGCGCGTCCCGATCTGGCGGCTTCCCACCTGGAAGGCCAGGTCGAGGCGGAACGCTTCACCGAGCCGGTCGACCGGCAGGTCGGCCACGCCAATGTCTGGCTGCGCTCCGCGCCGAAGGACGACGCACCGGTCGATACCGAGTTGCTGTTCGGCGAAGTGTTCGCGGTGCTCGAGGAGAAGGATGGCTGGGCCTGGGGGTTTTCGCGCAATGACGGCTATACCGGCTATGTCCCGTCGGACGCCCTGGACCGCGATGTGCGGATGGCCAGCCACCGGGTCTCCGCCCTGCGCACCTATGTGCTGTCGAAGCCGGATCTCAAATCGCCTCCTGTCGCGCTGATCAGTCTCAATTCCCGGGTCGCCGCCGGCCGCCGGGAGGGCAATTATGTCGAGGTGATCGGCACCGGCTGGGTGCCGCAATTCCATATTGCGCCGGTCAGTGCGACCGAGCCCGACTTCGTGGCCGTGGCCGAGCGATTCTACGCCGTGCCCTATCTGTGGGGCGGCAAGACCAGTGTCGGGCTCGACTGCTCGGCGCTGGTGCAATTGTCACTGGAGGCGGCGGGCATCCCCGCCCCGCGTGACACGGATCTGCAGGAAGCCGAGCTGGGCGGGCGCTGGCGGCATGTCGCTGCCGATGCGCCGAAACGGCGCGGCGATCTGGTGTTCTGGAAGGGCCATGTCGGCATCATGACCGATGGCGAGCAGCTGCTGCACGCCAATGCCTGGCACATGGCCGTAGCGATCGAACCGCTGGCGGAGGCTGTGGAGCGGATAGAAAAAACCGCAGGACCGGTGACATCGGTCCTGCGGCGTTCACGCTAGGGAGAAAGCGGCGAGGATTATTCCTCGCCGTCTCCGGTCTCGTCTTCGGTGGTTTCCGGTTCGTCGGTCAGGTCTTCACCGCCGGCCGCTGCGGCCTGCGATTCGATTTCCTGCTCTTCGATGACCGGTGTTTCGCCGGATTCAGCGTCCGCAGTCACGGCCGCGTCTTCGCCTTCGATCATCTCGCCGCCGGCTTCGTCGCCGGTGGTGTCCGCTTCGGCCGGAGCCGGGGCGGGGAAGGGAACCGGATCGGCTGACAGGGTCTGGAGATAGGCCAGCAGATCGGCCCGGTCTTCCTCGCCGCGCAGACCGGCGAATGACATGTTGGTGCCCGGCACATAGCCGCGCGGATTCTCGATGAAGGCATCGAGATTCTCGTAGGTCCACGTGCCTTCCATGCTGCTGAGCGCAGCGGAATAGCCGAAGCCGGCATGGGTGGCCTTGTCGGCTCCGACGACGCCCCAGAGGTTCGGGCCGGTGCCATTGGCCCCGCCCTGCTCGAAGGTGTGACAGGAGACGCAGCGGCGGGCGATGCGTTCACCGGCGTCCGCGCTGGCATTGGCGAGCAGCGTACCGAGATCGATTTCCGGTGCTTCCTCGACGGCGGTCGAGCCGGTCCCCAGCGAGGCCAGGTCCAGCGGATAGGCAAATTCGGTTTCTTCCCCGTGTTCCGGGAAAAGACCTTCGGCAATCAGACCGATGACCATGATCGCCAGGATGGTGCCAATCACCACGCCTGCAATTTTGTTCCAGAAGAGATCGCCCATTCTCGTCCCCAGGCAATGCTATTGAGAGCGCGAGCGTGTTTGGCACGCGCCAACGGGAGTGGCAACCGCGCAAGGCGGCAATGCAGACCGTCACTTACGCTGCACGCGCGGCCGCGTCCAGCGGCGAAGGGTCGCGGTCCGGGGTGTTTGCCACATCGCCGCCACAGTCGGGTCACTCCGGTGCCAAACAGCGTTGCGCTTTGGCCGCACCCGGAAATTGCAGCACAGCAAATGGCTGCACTCGCGGAAACATCCCCCTTGCGACCCGTTTCGGTGCTGCTCAGATCAACAGAGCGGACGGCAAAGACCGCTCCGCTGGTTGGTCAACAAACAACAATGAGGGTTCAGAAATGATCCGTATGCTCCTCTCCGCTTCCGCCGCGACGCTCGCGATCACGTCCGTCGCTTCCGCCGATGCCGGCGATTTCCGTCTGTCGGGTGGCTACACCCATGTCGATGCTGACTCGGTGAATTTCGACGCCGTTGCCCTGCGCGCCGGCTATGACTTCACCGAATTCTTCGGCATCGAAGGTGAAGGCAATATCGGCATCAATGGCGACACGGTTGCCGTGGGCGCGACCAATGTCGACGTCGACATGGACTACGCTCTGAGCGGTTTCGTGGTCGGCCGTCTGCCGGTCGCGGAAAACGCGAACCTGTTCGCCCGCGCCGGTTACACCACCGCGTCCTTCGACGCGTCGGCTGGCGGCGCGACCTTTTCCGACGATGACGACGGCTGGTCCTATGGCGTCGGCGGCGAATGGTTCTTCGACGGTGTGAACGGTGTCCGCCTCGACGTCACCCGCACCGAATTCGATCAGGGCGGTGAAGCCGATTCCTTCGGCATCTCCTATGTTCGCCGCTTCGGCACGCGCTAATCGCGCCAGCTGAACGAAAAGAAGAGGGCCCCGCTTTCGGCGGGGCCCTTTTTCTTGGCGGTCAGGGTCAGCGCGACGCCCAGACTTCCAGCAGGCGGCGGGCGATGGCGATTTTCGGCGGCACGTCGGCGTCGGGATGTTCACCGGCCAGCATGGCGGCGATCTCATCCTTCGAGAACCAGCGGGCGGTTTCCAGTTCGGCGGCGTCGATCGTGACCTCGGTGGAGCGGGCCGGAACGATCAGGCCGATCATCAGCGAGGACGGAAACGGCCAGGGCTGTGACGCGACATATTCGGTGCCGGCCTGATCGACGCGAATGCCGGCCTCCTCGGCGATCTCGCGGGCACAGGCTTCCTCGATCGTTTCGCCGGGCTCCATGAAGCCGGCGAGCGCCGACCACATGCGCGGCGGCCAGGCCGCCTGACGGCCCAGAAGGCAGTAGTCACCATCGACGGGCAGCATGATGACGACCGGGTCGGTGCGCGGGAAATGCTGCGCGCTGCAGGCGGTGCAATCACGGCGCAGACCGCCCATGGCCTCCTGCAGACGGTCGCCGCAATTGGAGCAGAAGCTGCGCCGCTCGCGCCAGAGCAGCAGCGAGCGGGCGAAAGCGAAAATCCCGGCCTCGCCCGTGTCGAGCCGCATCCCCGCCGCGCGCGGGTCGGAGAAGCGGGAATCCTCGAACGGGTCGCTGGAATCGGCGGTTTCGCCGGCGAACAGGGCGGTCCCGTCCTCCAGGCCGAGAAAGATCAGTTCCCGCTCCGGAGCGAAGCGGGGATCGGAGAGCGGAAACCGGACCAGCCGGCCATTGTGCGAAATGAGAGGCTCGCCGCCGCGCAGGACGATGCGGCGGCTGTCCGGACTGGCTTCAAGCGCGGCCAGGGCGGCTGCGTCGCGGCGAATCGCCTCGCCGCGATCGAGCGGACAGGCCGAGAAGGCCAGGGGCGGGAGGCCGGCGTCATGCATGGTCCTCATCCTTGCTGTGTCGCCGACGTGCTAATGCGTGCCGGGGGCGTTGCCAACCGCACTTGAAACCGGGCCGGGCGATGCCCACACTCTAATTAAGGATTTCCTGAACCAGCTGGAGCCGTCCCTGAACACCGTGCTTGTCTTCGCCCTGTCGCTGCAGATCGCCGGAACGCCTCTCGAGGCGGGCCCGGTCGAGGCATTCTACGCGGCGCGCGAGGGCGCGCTTGTGTGGACCGGCGAGGCGAATGCGGCGCATTTCGACGCATTGATCGAAGCGCTCGCTTCGGCGTCCGATCATGGCCTCGACCCGAGCGATTATGGCTATGCCGACCTGCGCGCCGCGGATGCCGCAATCGCCGATCCCGCGCTCGACCGGCTGGCGACCGAAGGCTGGATGACGCTGGCGCAGGATCTCGCGACCGGGCGGCTCGATCCGCGGGAATACGGCGCGGCCTTCGACGCGCCCGAGCCGCTGGCCAATCCCGCGGACAGTCTGGCGTTGATGATTGCGTCGGGCGAGGTGGTGACCCGCCTCGAGGTGCTCGCTCCGCACCGCCCCGAATACCGGGCGCTTCAGGCGGCATTGGTGCGCTACCGCGAGATCGCGAAGCAGGGAGGGTGGCACCCGATCGAACCGGGTCCTGCATTGCATCCCGGTGACCGCGATGTGCGGGTGCTGTTCCTGCGCGACCGACTGCAGACCGAGGGGCTGATGCCGGTTCTGGCCTGGCCCGGTCCCGGCCAGTTCGCCGAATTCATCGATTCCGTCATGATCTACGACGATGCGGTCGCAGCGGCGGTTGCCGAAGTGCAGCGCTCGGCGCATCTCGAGCCCGACGGCATTGCCGGAGCGGACACGATCGACTGGCTCAACATTCCCGTCGAACATCGTATTGCTCAGATCGAGGCCGGTCTCGAACGCTGGCGCTGGCTGCCACGCGACCCGGCACCGCTGCGCGTCGAAGTGAACCTGCCCGACTACCGGCTGGCCGTGTACGGTGCTGAGGGGTTCGTCCGGACCCATGACGTGATCGTCGGACGGCCGAGCCGGCCGTCGCCGATGCTGCAAGCGCAGATGCGCTACATGATCCTCAATCCGTGGTGGGAGACGCCGCACCGTCTGGCCGTGCTCGACGAACTGCCGCTGTTCCGCCGCGATCCGGGGGCCGTGGACCGATTGGGTTTCGTGGTGCTTGACCGGGAGACGGGCGAGGCGGTCGATGCGACCGAGATCGACTGGACCACGGTCAGCGCCCGGGACTTCCCCTACCGTCTGCGTCAGCGACCCGGCCCGCACAATGCGCTGGGCGTGGTGAAATTCATCTTTCCCAACCCGTTCTCGACCTTCCTGCATGACACGTCCGCGCGAGAGTTGTTCGACCGGCCTGCGCGCGCCTTTTCCTCGGGCTGCGTGCGGGTGCGCGATGCCGTCGAACTGGCCGAATGGGTCGCGGGACGCGCGAGCGAAACCGACAATGAGCGTTTGCACGACGCCCTCGACAGCGGCCGGGAAACCCGCATCGATCTCCTCCGGCCGATCGATGTGCGTTTCCTCTATTTCACAGCCGTGGCGAACGGGGAGGGCGGCGTGCGTTTCGTGCCGGATGTGTATGGCCTCGACGCGAGGCTGATCGCGGCGCTCGGGGGTGCGCCGGAAACGGGAAATCCTGACGATGAAGACGATCCTGACGAGTTTGTTCTGGCTGACGGCGGCGGCGAGTGCGGCGTCGGCTTCTGACATGGCCCCGGCCCGCGAGCCGGTCGATCTCCATGCCTATGACAATGGCCGCACCGGCCTGACGGTGTCGGTGAATGACACCCTGTCGGTCGACTACCGAGTCTTCGCGCTCTCGGTGATGCCGGGAGAAATGCTGACCCTGTCCGCCGACCGGCCGGTCGAATGGCGATCCGAACGCCCCTTTGCCGACGGATTGGGAGAGGCGGCCGTCTGGCTCGCCCCCGATCAGCCCGGCCTTCACGCGATCGAGGCGGTGGCGGAGAACGGCGAAATCATTCGTCTGAACGTCTTCGTGCTTCGTCCGGCGAGCGAGATCCGCAATGGCCAGCTGTCGGGCTACCGGATCGGCGACTATCCGCGCGAACCCTATCGCGGGCTCGACACCTACCGGGCGCCGGAAGGCTATATCGAAGTGACGCAGGACATGATCGAGATCGAGGTCGCACCGCATTTCATGCTCGGTCAGTTCCTGTGCAAGCAGGAGGCCGGCTGGCCGCGTTATGCCGTGGTGCGCGAAGACCTGCTGCTGTCACTGGAAGACATACTGGAGCGCGTCAACGCCCATGGCTGGCGCACGGACGGCTTCGTGGTGATGAGCGGATACCGCACGCCGGACCACAATCGCGACCTCAGAAATGGCGAACATTCGCGGCACGTCTATGGCGGGGCGGCCGACATCTTCATCGACGAGGACGGCGACAAGGTGATGGATGATCTCAATGGCGACGGCATCCAGAACCAGGAAGACGCGGCGGTGCTGTTCGATTTCATCCATGCGCTGATGGAAGATGAGGCAAGCGGTCTGGCCGGCGGTCTCGGGGAATACCGGGCCAATGGCTATCATGGCCCCTATGTCCACATCGACGAGCGCGGCTTCAATGTGCGCTGGGGGAGGTGACGCGACCCGCCTCTATTGCATTTGCGAATTATTCGCATAAACTCGCTTCATGGCTTTGCCGATTCAGGCGCGGCGAGGCCGGCAATCCGGGAGCGAGCGATGCGATGGGCCGCCAATGATACCGACCGTCTCGGCGACGGTGCGGCGCTGAACACGATGCAGGGCAATGCCGCCGACCGGGCGGTTCGCGACTGGCTTGAAACCCAGTCGCGGGTCGTCACCTGGTGGCGCGACCTGTTGGTGGAGACCGGCGGCGATCCTGACCTGGTGGCGGTACTCGACGACCATGCAGCCTTCCTGCGCGGCGCCTCGGCGGGGTAGGGATGTCATGGGGTCCCCATGAAAATGGGGACCTGAAGTTTTCACCAAGCTTCGGGTTCCCGCTTGCGCGGGAACCCTAGTGAGAACTCGGGAACGATCACCCCACCCCGCTCCCGTTCAAGGGGCGGAAAAGTCGCTGTCACTCCACATTCCGGGTCTCGACGCGGCCAAGCCGGTCGAAGCGGGCGGCGAAGGGCGCGCCATCGATGAAGCTGCGGGCGACGTCGTCGCCGGCCAGCCAGGCGCGGAAGAAGGCGGTCGAGGCTTCCGCCGTGGCGGACTGGATCACCGGATAATTCTCCGGGTCTGGGCGGCCGGGGCGCGACCGGCCGCCGAAGACGCTGTGATCGCCGCCCTCGAACACGATCAGGTATTGCGGGGCCGGCCCCATTGCGGCGAAGGCTTCGAGCCGATCCTCCGGACGGGTCGCGGCATCAAGCGGGCTGCCGTCCTCGGTGCCGGAGAGGTGCAGCACCGGTTCGGCGATGCCGGCATAGACCGCGCCGCCATCCGTGCGGTCATCCGCAGGCGGCGGCGACAGGGCGACGCCGGCCAGCAGGCGGGGGTCGTCGAAATCGATTCGCCCGCCGGGCCCGAAGTCCCTGCCAAGCGCAGCCATCACCGTGTGTGCGCCGAAGGAATGCCCGGCAATGCCCATGCGGGCTGTGTCCGCCGGCAGCTCGTCTGTTGCCGTCCGGCGTTCGATCTCGTCGAGGACGAAGGGAATGTCACGGTAGCGGGCGACGGCGGACCGGGCATTGGCGGCCTGCCGCAGGGCCTGCATGGCGGCGGGACCGCTCTGACCCTGCCACACGCTTTCATCCGAACCAGGGTGCTGGACGAAGACGGCCAGGAAGCCCCAGCTCGCCCAATGCTCGCCGAGATAGGGCGCCGCCTCGCGGCTGCCGCCCAGCCCATGCGAGAAGATCACCACAGGGAAGGGGCCGTCACCGTCGGGGCGATAGATCCGCACCGGGATGTCGCGATCGCGATCGGTGTCCGTCCAGCTGTCGTCGCTGACGGACACGGTATGAGCACCCGGCGCGCCCCACACGCTGGCCTGGTCGGCAGCGGCGAGGCCGGGTGTCAGCAGGACGAGGATGAGGACAAGCGTGCGCATGAAGATCTCCCTGAGCCGATCACTCTAACGCGCCGCGCCCCATGTGTCCGTCGCAGCAAGAATGCGCCGTACGGCGCGGTGCTGGGGCATGCTCAGGCCGTCGCCGGCCGCGAAGCGCAGGACGGCTGACTCCTGCGCCTTGCACCCGCCGCCCCGGCACGCGATATTGGGGGCGGAAGGCCGGCGCGGACGGAGCCCTCGCCAACCCGGTCAGGTCCGGAAGGAAGCAGCCGTAACGAGTTTTGCTCCGGGTCGCTGTCCGGTCTTCCACCTAACGCCGCACCAGCTCCCCAAAGGTCCATGGACGACGCTCCGCCCGACATGCCGGAAAATGCGGAAGGCCCGCCGCTTGGACTGGACACGCCGTCCGGCAAGGTCGGCTATACGGTGCTGGCGCGCAAATACCGTCCGTCGCGATTCGAGGACCTGATCGGCCAGGAAGCGATGGTGAGAACGCTCACCAATGCCTTCGCCTCGGGCCGGATCGCCCATGCCTACATGCTGACCGGGGTGCGCGGGGTCGGTAAGACCACGACGGCGCGCCTGATCGCCCGCGCGCTCAACTACAAGACGGCCGAGGTCGACCAGCCCTCCATCGTGCTCGATCCGCCGGGCGAACATTGTGCCGCGATCCAGAAATCCGCGCATGTCGACATCATTGAGATGGATGCCGCCTCGCGCACCGGCGTCGGTGATATCCGGGAAATCCTCGAAGGCGTGCGCTATGCGCCGGTTTCAGCGCGCTACAAGGTCTATGTGATCGACGAGGTGCACATGCTGTCCACCTCGGCGTTCAACGCGCTCCTGAAGACGCTCGAAGAACCGCCCCCGCATGTGAAGTTCATCTTCGCGACGACGGAGATCCGGAAAGTCCCGGTGACCGTGCTGTCGCGTTGCCAGCGATTCGACCTGAAACGGGTCGATCGCGATGAGCTGGCCGCGCACCTGAAAGGCATCGCCCAAAAGGAAGGCGCGACCATCGAGGACGATGGCCTCGCCCTGATCGCCCGGGCCGCGGAAGGCTCGGTGCGTGATGCGCTCTCCCTGCTCGACCAGGCGATCGTGCAGGGCGGCGACAGCGATGCGCCGGTCAGTGCGCTGCAGGTCCGCGACATGCTGGGCCTGGCCGACCGGGCGCGTGTGCTGGACCTGCTCGAAGCGGCGCTGTCGGGCGATCATGCCAAGGCGCTGGCCGAGATTTCCGAGCTCTACGACGCCGGGGCCGACCCCGCTGTCATCACGCGCGACTGCCTCGATTTCGTGCACGCCATCACGCGGGTGAAGGTGGTCGGGGAGGACGCCGATCTGGCCGAGGCGAAGGAGACGGTCGCGCGTCTGGCCTCAATCGCGGAAGGCCTGTCGCTGGCGCAGCTGACGCGGCTGTTCAAGATATTGTTGACCGGGCTCGACGATGTGCGTCAGGCACCCGAACCGCTGTCGGCGGCGGAAATGACGCTGCTTCGCCTGTCCTCGGCGGCGTCGCTGCCGTCGCCGGAGGATGCGGCGCGGATGATCGCCGAAGGCGGTCCGGCGAAGGAGACAACGCCTGCCCCAAAGCCTGACGCCCCGCAGGGGGCGGAGGCTCCCAGGTCTGAGAATTCGGGCGCGGTGGTGGACGACCGGGACGACGTTCTCGAGGATGCGCCGCCGCTGTCGGCCTATGAGGACGAACAACCGGACTCGCCCGATGCGGACGAACCGGCCCTACCGGCCGAGGCCAAGGGTGTCGAAGCCCCGGTCGAGGGGCCGAAGGATTTCGAGGCGCTGATCGGCCTTCTGGAACGCAAGCGGGACATCCGCCTGCGGTCTGATGTCGAGCGCTTCGTGCGCCCGGTCAGCTACAAGCCCGGCCGGATCGTGTTCGAACCCGAGGCGCATTGTCCGCCCGACCTGGCGCAGCGCCTGTCGCGCGCGCTGACCGACTGGACCGGTTCGACCTGGGCGGTGATGCCCTCGACGGATTCGCGCGGCGGTGAGACCTGGGCGGAACGGCGCAAGCGCGAGCGGCGCGAATTGTTCGAGGTCACGCGCCGCGACCCGGCAGTGGCCGAGGTGCTGAAGCATTTCCCGGACGCGGAACTCGTCGATGTGCGCAGCGCTTCGGAAGACGCGGATGATTTCGCCAGCGATGGCGAGCAGAGACAGGAAAGGTCCTGACATGACCGATCTGATGGGGCTGATGAAGCAGGCCCGCGAAATGCAGCAGAGAATGACCGAGGCGCAGGAAAAGCTCGACCGCGAAGAGGTCACTGGCGAATCCGGCGCGGGTCTCGTCAGTGTCACGATGACGGCCAAGGGCGAGATCAAGTCGGTGAAGCTCGACCCCTCTATGATGGTGCCTTCCGAGGTCGAGGTTGTCGAAGACCTGATCGTCGCGGCGAGCGCCGATGCGCGCCGCAAGGCCGAAGCCGTGCAGCAGCGCGTGATGAAGGAAGCCGCGGGCGGGCTGCAACTGCCGCCGGGCCTGAGCCTGCTGGGGATGTGATGCGCGGCTATGCTGCCTTCCCCTGCCTTCGATTCGCGTGAGCTGATCCCTTGAGCCGAGCCACTGCCGGACCCGAAATCGAGCGCCTGATATCGCTCCTGGCCAAACTGCCGGGGCTGGGGCCGCGTTCGGCGCGCCGGGCGGTGCTGCACCTTCTGAAGAAGCGCGAGGCGCTGATGGGACCGCTGGCCGAGGCGCTCGCCGACGCGGCGGACAAGATCCGCGCCTGTACGACCTGCGGCAATCTCGACGTGACCGATCCGTGCGCCATCTGTGCCGCGCCGGGCCGCGACCCTTCCGTGATCTGCGTCGTCGAAACGGTCGGCGATCTCTGGGCGCTGGAACGCGCCAGCGCCTTCCGCGGCCGCTATCACGTGCTCGGAGGCACGCTGTCGGCGCTCGACGGCATCCGCCCCGACGATCTCAACATTTCGCGGCTGATGGAGCGGGCTTCGGGCGCGGAGGCGAAGGAGATCGTCCTGGCACTCAATGCCACGGTCGACGGGCAGACGACCGCCCACTATCTCGCCGACAAGCTGACCCCGCTCGGCGTCGCCGTCACCTCTCTGGCGCGCGGCGTGCCGGTGGGCGGCGAGCTTGACTATCTCGACGACGGCACGCTGGCTGCTGCGTTCCGGAGCCGGCGTCCCGCCTGACCGGGACGTCTTGCGCCGGGCGCCGATTCGCTCTCACCTTGGCAGGCCAAGGGGGATGTGGTGGTCCTGTCGAATGCATTCGGCCGATGAGTGAACGTCCGTCAAACGCGGACCTTCCTGTCCTGCCCGAACCGGGCCGCGCGGCCTTCGTCTTCATCTTCTGCGTCAGCCTGTTCATCGCCTGCCTGATCAGTGCCGCCGTGCTGGCGGTGAAACCGATCGCCTTCAACCTGTTCGGATTCGGGCTCCTGGTGCCGGTGGGGACGTTCGCGTTTGCGCTGACCTTCACGGCCACGGACGTGATCAGTGAAGTCTGGGGACGGAAGATGGCGACCCATGTCGTGATCTCCGGCCTGATCATTCGCCTGGTCGTCTTCGGCCTGTTCGCCATGGGTCTGACGATCGAGACCTGGGTGCCCTGGGTCGGGCCGGCGGACTACTGGACGGCGGAGAACGAGGCGGCGTTCGAATTCGTTCTGGCCAGCTCGAACCGGACCAATATCGCCGGAATGGCAGCCTTTGGTCTCTCGGCGCTGACCGACGTCTTCATCTATCACTATCTGCGCGAACGCGACCGGGGGAAGAACCGGCTCTGGTGGCGCAACAATGTCTCGACGATCATCGCGCAGATCGTGAATTCGGTGATCTTCATCACCGTCGCGTTCGGCGGCGTCGTGTCGCTGGCGGCCCTGTTCAGCCTGATCCTCGGCCAGGTCGCGTTCAAGATCCTGACGGCCGGACTCGACACGCCGCTCGTTTACATCCTGCGCAACTTTGCGACGGGCCGGAAACTGCTCGACTTCCGGGGCTAGCGTCCGCCACCCCTACCGGGCCGGGATGATCCGCATCAGTGCGCCATCCGGCTCCGGCTCATCGGTCAGGATGTAGAGTGACCCGTCCGGTCCCATGCGGACATCCCGGATGCGTACGCCAAGCTCGCCGAGCAATGCCTCTTCCCCGACGATTTCACCGTCTTGGAGATCGACCCGGCGCAGATGCGAACCGGCCAATGCCCCGACGAAGAGGTCGCCCTGCCATTCGGGGAAGTCCGGACCGTCATAGAAGGCCATTCCCGACGGGGCGATGGACGGGGTCCAGTGCAGCAGCGGGCCTTCAAAGCCGTCGCCTTCGGCGTGGTCCGGGATCATCTCGCCGTCATAGTGATCGCCATTGGAGGCGCGCGGCCAGCCATAATTGGCTCCCGCCACGATGCGGTTGATCTCGTCGCCGCCGCGCGGGCCGTGCTCGATTTCCCAGACATCGCCGCTCGAGGGTTCGATGGCGATGGCCTGCGGATTGCGGTGGCCAAAGCTCCAGACCGCCTCGTCACCCTCCTCGCCATCGGCGAAAGGATTGCCGGGGGCGGGATCGCCGTCCTCGGTCAGGCGCACGATCGTGCCGAAATGATTGGTCGGGTCCTGGGCCTGGTCCATGCGAATGAAGCCCTCGCCAATGGTCAGGAGCAGCGTGCCATCCTCGAGGAAGACCATGCGCCCGCCATAATGCGCGCCGCCGGGCTTGGTGGCTTCGGCCTGAAAGATCACCTCGGTGTCTTCCAGCGCGGTGGCACCCTCGCTCAACCGGCCGCGTGCGATGGCGGTCCGGTTCATCACGGTATTGCCCTGCGCGAAGGACAGGTAGACGAGGCGGTTCTCGGCGAAATCCGGGTGCAGGAGGACGTCGAACAGGCCCGCCTGCCGGTTGTTGAACACGTTCGGCGTTCCGGCGAGCGGTTCGGTGATCAGCGCGCCGCCGCGGATCAGACGTAGCCGTCCGGCGCGCTCCGTGACCAGCATCGAGCCGTCGGGCAGGAAGGCGAGTGACCAGGGATGATCGAGCCCGGCCACGACGGTTTCGGCTTCGACCGCGTAATCCTGCGCCAGGGCAGGGGCGGTGGCGACGAGAAGCAGGACGGAGAGCGCGCGCAGCATGAATGACCTCGATTCCGGTTTCGGGCCTGAGGGTAGAGCGCGGAATTGGCCAGGCAAGTTCCCTCAGAGGGATCAGGCAGCCTGCGGGTCGGGGCGGAGCGAGCGCGCCAGAGTGCCGAGGCGGGCCGGAAGGTCCGGTTCGAAGGCGCTGATCTGGGCCCAGCGCCGCCGCACCCGCGCGGGAATTTCGGCGACGTTCGGCGGCAGGATCCGGGCGCAGGCCTCGGCGGTTTCCCAGCCACGGATCATGAAGGCGGCCAGTCCGGCGTCGAGTACGCGGCCAGTGTCCAGCGGCACTTCGTAATTGCCGTAGTATTTCTTGTACTGGCCGTGGCCCCGGCCGAGATCGATGCGTGTCATGCCGAGACGCTGCGCGTTCTCGATCAGGCCGTGAATCAGAAGCAGGCCCGGCGAAGCGCAGGCGAATTTCGCATCATAGGCGGGGAACCAGGAGTGATAGACACCGCCCGCCATCAGGCCGATTTCCACTGCGGCGAGCCGGTCGCCGAAATAAAGGGCGGCGGTCAGCGTTCCGAACGGGCTGCCTTCGCGGCGGCGAAGATCGGCGAGCAACTGGTCGGCCCAGCCGACCGACAGCACGTCGAGCTTTCCGGTCGCGCGGTATTGCTGGCCTTTCCAGGCTTTCAGCGCGGCATAGTGATCACCCGTCGGGTCGCCGAACACGAAATGTGCCGGCCCGAATTCGGTCTCCGCCTTGCGCAGGCGGCGCGCCATCTTCTTGAAATGATCCCGGTGCAAGAGGCTCTGCGCGGCGAACCAGGCATCGCCGCCTTCGCTGACATCGCAGATCACCGATCCGTCGCGCTCGCGGCGTTCCCGGCTCAGATCATGTCCGGCCGCCAGCCAGTTGTCATAGACCAGGGCACAGGCGCCGGCCCCCGCCAGCACATCTCGCGGATGGATGCGCACGCCTGGTGCCGCCACGACACCCTGATAGTCCGACATTGGCGACCCGACCGGGCGGACAACGCCGCCCTTGGGCGTGTGATGGGCGAAATAGCCTGCCGGTTCGCCGCCATCGCTCAGCACGGAGACCCGCACATCGCGGCGGACGCGGTCGACCGCCTCGGCAAAATCGGGCAGCAGATAGGGGCTGGACAGCTGACCGCCCGGCGCGGTCCAGGCGTTCCAGCGCCGCACATCGGCTGGGGTCAAGTCCCGGATCGAAACGGTTTCCACACGCATGAAAGCCGGTCTCCCTGTTCAGAACCGGACGGGAGCAATGGCCGGGCCAGTTTCCCTTGAGGGTTGATCGCGGGTTAATTTCCCCTCCAGGGCGAGCGGCCGGAAAGGCATACGGGCGTTGGCGTTTCGGATTTGTTCTGTATGCTCTGCGCGATTCAATCGATACGGGAAATCCATGGATTTGATGCTGTTCGGAGCGGGCACGCTCCTCGTCACTCTGGTCCTTTTCGGGCTGCTGCTTCTGGAAAAGCAACGCGCGGGGCGGCTCGAGAAACGCCTCGAGGAGGCGGAGCGCAAGGCGATCCAGGCCGAGGGGATCGAGTCCGCGTTGGCGGAATTGAAGGCGGACCTGAAGGCCGCCGAAACCGCACGCTCGGAAGCCGAGCGCGCCCATGCCAGCCTCAAGGCGACTCTGGAATCGGCCGAGAAACACCACGCCGAGCGGCTGGCCGATCTGGAACAGGCGCGCAAACAGCTCAATGAGAGTTTCCAGCTGACCGCCAACGAGGTGCTGAAGGCGAGCGGCAAGGAGCTGAACGCGAAGAGCGCGGAAAGCCTGCAGACCCTGCTGAACCCGCTGCGCGAGCAGCTCGACGGTTTCCAGAAACGGGTGATCGAGGATGCCAAGGAGCGCACCGGCCAGACCAGTGCGCTGCACACGCTGGTCGATACGCTGCACAAGAATGCCGTGCAGATTTCGCAGGACGCGAACAATCTGACCAATGCACTGAAATCCTCGTCGAAAGTCCGCGGCGACTGGGGCGAGCTGGTGCTCGAACGCATCCTGTCGAAATCGGGGCTTCGCGAAGGCGAGGAATTCGAAACCCAGTCGAACGAGACCGACGGTGAGGGCCGGCGCCTGCGCCCGGACGTGGTCATCAACATGCCGGGCGGACACCGCCTGGTGATCGATTCCAAGGTCAGCCTCAACGCCTTCGAAGCGTGCGTGAATGCCGAGACCGATGAAGAGCGCAGCGCCTTCCTGAAACAGCATCTCGCCTCGGTGCGCACGCATGTGAAATCGCTGGGCGAGAAGGATTATGCGGCGCTTTATCCCGGTGTCGATTTCACGCTGATGTTCATCCCGCTGGAAGGCGCGGCGGTTCTGGCGCTGCAGAATGATCACGACCTGGTGTCGTACGCGCTCGAACGCGGCGTGATGATCGCGTCACCGACCAATCTGACGATGGCGATGCGCACGGTGCAGAATCTGTGGACGATCGAGCGGCAGAACCAGAATGCCCAGGCGATCGCCGACCGGGCGGGCCAACTCTATGACAAGCTGGTTGGCTTCGTCGAAGAGCTCGACAAGGTCGGACAGCGCATTGGCCAGGCCCAGGGCGCGTGGGAAACCGCGCGCGACCGGCTGGCAACCGGCAAGGGCAATGTGATCCGCCAGACCGAGATGCTGAAGGAGCTGGGCGCGAAGACGAAGAAGTCGCTGCCCGATGGCTATATCGATGCCTCCGGCGACTCACCCGCCGCGCTTTCAGCGCCTGAAGACGGCGAGTCTTGAACCCCGGCGCGCTCCGGCATACCTAGGGCGTCATGGCAGTCCGAGACATCCTCACCGTTCCCGATCCGCGCCTGAAACAGGTGTCGAAGCGAGTCGACAAGGTCGACGATGCGCTTCGCGATCTGATGGATGACATGCTGGAGAGCATGTATGCCGCCGACGGGATCGGCCTCGCCGCGATCCAGATCGGCGAGCCGCTGCGCGTCATCGTGATGGACCTCGACTGGGGCAAGGGCGAGCGCAATCCGCGCTATTTCGTGAACCCGGAGATCCTCGATGCGTCCGACTCGAAGCTGCCCTACGAGGAGGGCTGCCTGTCGGTGCCGACCGTCTATGACGAGGTCGAGCGCCCGGATCATGTGCGCCTGAAATATCTCGACTATAACGGCAAGGAAGTGATCGAGGAGGCCGAGGGCCTCTATGCGGTCTGCATCCAGCACGAGATGGATCACCTCGAGGGCGTGCTGTTCATCGACCATCTCTCGCGCCTGAAGCGGGACCGGGCAGTGAAGCGGGTGAAGAAGCTGGGGCTGGAAAAACTCCCGGCAGCCGGGTGAACCGCAACGCCGTCCTGATCCGTGCCGCGACCGCAGCGCTCTTGCTGTTCACGACGCTCGTCATCCTGCAACCGCATATCGAGGCCTGGTTCGCCGCGCGCGACTGCGCGGCCGGGGGCGGGCGCTGGATCGCGGAATTGCGGGCCTGCGCGGTGATTGTCGACACGGCGGACCAATCCGCCGCTTGACCGCCTGCCCGGACCGGGGTCGAGTAAGGTCCATGAAAGCTCTCGCTCCCCTTCTTGCCGCCGCCGCGCTCGCGGCCTGCGGCAATCCCGCCCCTGAGTCCACACCTGCGCCGTCCGCCGCGGCGGAAACGGACCTCTTTACCGCCCTCAGCGCCCGCTGCGGCCAGGCCTATGAGGGCCGGGTGCTCGGAGACGACCCGCGCGACGCCGACTGGCGCTCGGAACGCATGGTGATGCATATCCGCGAATGCAGCGCCGACGAGATCCGCATTCCGCTGCATGTCGGGGAGAATCGTTCGCGCACCTGGGTGGTGACGCGGCAGGGCGAGGGGCTGCGCCTGAAGCATGACCACCGCCACGAGGACGGCAGCGAGGACGTGCTGACCCAGTATGGCGGCGACACGGAGGGGGCGGTGACCGGCCTCACCGCCGAATTCCCGGCCGATGAATTCAGCCGCGACCTCTTCGTGCGTGAAGGCATCCCGGTCTCGGCCGACAATGTCTGGCTGATGCAGATCGAGGGCGAGACCTTTACCTACGGCCTGACGCGGCCGGACCGGAATTTCCGTGCGGTGTTCGACCTGTCGGAGCCGGTTGAAGCGCCGCCCGCGCCCTGGGGGTTCGAGGACTGACAGGCCCGAGTGCACGTTTTGGGGGGCTTGATCGGCGGGCGGGTTCGCGGTCAAACGCGCCCATGACACTGCGCCTCGCCTTTCTCGGAACGCCCGACTTCGCCGCCGCCTCGCTCGCCGAGATCGCCGCGGCGGGCCATGACATCGTCCGCGTCTACACCCAGCCGCCGCGCCCGAAGGGCAGGGGGCATGAGGAGAGGAAGACGCCGGTCCACGAACTGGCCGAAACGCTGGGGCTTCCGGTGGAGACGCCGAAAAGCTTCAAGGACCCTGAAGTGCTGGCGGAATTCGCCGCGCTCGATCTCGATGTCGCGGTGGTCGTCGCCTATGGCCAGATCCTGCCGCAGGCCGCGCTCGACGCGCCGCGCTTCGGCTGTCTCAACCTGCACGGCTCGCTCCTGCCGCGCTGGCGCGGCGCCGCGCCGATCCAGCGCACCATCATGGCGGGCGACGCACGCACGGGCGTGCAGGTGATGCAGATGGAGGCGGGGCTCGATACCGGGCCGATCCTGCTGTCGGAGACGTTGCGCATCGACCCGTTCGACACGGCCGGGAGCCTGCACGACCGGATGATGGCGACCGGCGCGCAGATGTGGCCGCGGGCGCTCGCCGCCCTCGAACGCGGATCGCTGGAGGCCCGGCCCCAGAGCGAGGACGGGGTCACCTATGCCGCCAAGATCACGCCGGAGGAGGCACGGATCGACTGGACGCGTCCGGCCGACGAACTCAGCTGTCACATTCGCGGCCTGTCGCCCTTCCCGGGCGCGTGGTTCACCCTCGACGCGGGGGGCAAGCCGGTGCGGATCAAGGTGCTGAACGCCAAGGCCGAGGAGGGCGAGGGCGTGCCCGGCACGGCGCTCGACGACACGCTGCTGATCGCCTGCAGCGAGGGCGCGGTGCGTCTGACCCGGCTGCAGCGCGAGGGCCGGGGCGCGATGGACGCGGAGGATTTCCTGCGCGGCACCGCCATCCCGGCCGGGACGGTTCTGGGCTGATGCCTCTGATCGTTGAAACCAGCACGCATTCCTTCTCCCTCCCCTTGAGGGGAGGGCAGGGGTGGGGTGCGCATCTCGTCAAATCCCCCCCACCCCGACCCTCCCCCGGAGGGGGAGGGAGTCATGAGCGCGCTCGTAAGCGAGGGTCGCACTGATGCCCCGCTACAGGCTGACCCTGGAATATGATGGCGGACCGTTTGCCGGCTGGCAGCGTCAGGATGATGTGCCGACGGTGCAGGGTGTGCTCGAGGCCGCGGCGGAGGCGATCAATGGCGCGCCGGTGACCGCTCATGCGGCCGGCCGCACCGATGCCGGCGTCCACGCGCTGGGGCAGGTCGCGCATCTCGATCTGGGCAAGGATTTCCGTACCGACACCGTGCGCGATGCGCTCAATCAGCACATGCGCCCGCACCCGGTCGCGGTGCTTGAGGCGGAACGTGTCGGCGAGGATTTTCATGCCCGCTTCTCGGCGAAGCGGCGGCACTATCTCTACCGATTGGTGGACCGGCGACCGCCGCTGACGCTGGACAGGGGACATGTCTGGCGTGTGCCCTATCGGCTCGATGCCGAGGCGATGCACCATGCCGCGCAGGTCCTTGTGGGCCAGCACGACTTCACCACCTTCCGCGACAGCCAGTGCCAGGCCGACAGCCCGGTGAAAACGCTGGAAGCCATTTCGGTGAGCCGTGTGGGCGCGGAGATTCACCTGACCTGCCGCGCCATTTCCTTCCTGCACCGGCAGGTGCGTTCGATGACGGGCAGTCTCGTCGAGGTCGGCAGCGGCAAGTGGAGTGCGCGCGACCTCAAGGCCGCGCTCGACGCCGCCGACCGCCAGCGCTGCGGCCCGGTCGCCCCGCCCGACGGGCTCTACCTGACCAAGGTGGATTACGAGGGCTGACTGGCGCCTACTCGGAGACATCCCGCTGGAAATTCGGTGTGAAAATTTCGCCGGTGTCCGACTGACGCATGAGGAAGTTCAACGTGCGCGTGTTGACTTCAACCGATTGCTGACCTTGCGAAAAGTAGAAACTTGAGGCGGGCCGATTGTACGCCGCCACCCCTGTGACCGGTCCGGCGACGGTACAGGATGCATCGCCGTTGGCTGCAAGCGTACCGGAAATCATCAGGACATGGCGCAACGGGTCAGGCTGAGTCATCAAGCCCGTGAGCGCGCAGGACTCCTCGTCATCACCAAATCCGCGCTGGAAATATCCGGACACTTGCCCGTCGGGCGTGATGGTGAGGCTGTTTTTCGGTTCGGTGACAGGGTTGGCAATCGAGGGAATGTCGCGGAACTCGCCCGCGAGGCTGGACAGCGACACCGGTTCGATCGTGTGGGCGTCAATGTTGGCGCGGACATTGGTATTTTCCGGCCATCTCGTGATTGCGAGACTGGTGGGTTCGTTTGCTGTCCGGGTCAGATTTCCAAAGAAGTAGCCGCTCGGCGCACCCTGGCCGGTCAATGTCGCCGTCGCGCGCGTTTCAACCGCCGGATCGACCGATGTGAATCGCGCCATACCGTCAATCAGCGCGGAAAACGCCTGTGTGTCGCCATCGACTGCTCCAAGCGTGATCTGGCCATATCCGGCAAACTGATGACCGTAGCTGACTTCGGTGAAGCTCGTGCTCAACCGATCAGAGTCCCGATATGTGAGCAGCCAGATACCACCACTGGGGTCGATGACGGCGAACCCGCTGCCTGCATCCTGGGCACCGTTCCACATTTCGCCGTCATTGCTCAGCGTGTTGACATTATAGATTCCCGCATAGCCGGCGAGGGCTCCGGGATCGCTGGAGTTGAGAGGGGTCGCGGCCGGAGCCGTGTAGGCGATATTGGTTTCACCGACGAGATTGCCGTTGGCATCGACGAATTCAAGGCCGACGCGCGACATGTTCGGAAACAGGCGTGCGCCAAAGCCCAGATTGTCGCGAAGGACCACAGCGAAGGTGCGTGCCGTGTCGCCCAAGCTCACATCGATTGACGCCGTGGGAGGAGAAAGACAGACACCGTTGATGGGATCAGTTTCGCACACGAGTGTCTCGAACGGTCCCCCGAAATTCCCGAATCCATAAACGAATTCGCCCAGATTGGGGTATCGCGGACGAACCGTGATCATTTCCGGGTTGCCGCCTGAACCGATATTGATCATCGCGCCAGCGGCGCGCCGCGCACCACCATCCACCCCAATCCGCAGCACGCCGTCGAGGGACGGCGTCACGACCGCCGATACCACGTCGGCGGGCGTGCCGGGCAGCTGGACGAGGTTCAGAGCATTGAGCCTCACAAAGCCTTCGGTGGTGGTGTTGTCGCAAATCAGATTCTGGCTGATCGACAGGATCTGGCCGGTTGTTCCGAAATCTCTGAGGAAATTGTGAGACAGGGCGATGTAGCGGGTGGTCCCTGCCGGGATGTCGAAGGGGGCATTGAGCTCACCATTGTTGGTGATCTCGTTGTTGGCAATCGTCACTTCGAAGATGGAATACTCGAAGTTCGAATTCGCTCCTACTGCCGAGATCGTGCAATTTCGCGCCGTTGATTCCCCATTGTTGATCAGCGCCATGATCGCCGTCCGCGGCTGCCCCGGGACCTGCGACCGGGTGATGGGCGAAACCGCCGTGAACACGCGCGGTTGCGCGAATGTCGGCGCGGACAGGCAGGACAGAAGTCCAGCGAGCATTCCAACGAAGATCGTTACGCGCATGTCCGCACCCCCAACTGGTCACAAGGCTTCAAAATACGTTGGAGAATGCAACAGCGGCACGACACTTTTCGGACATCTGCGGTAAAGTTCCGGACTGCATCAACCGATGCAGCCTCAAGAGGCATTTACCAGGGCGATCGCCTGCGCCAGCGCCTGAATTCCCTCGCGGCTGAGGAAATCCGCCAGCACCACGATCACGCCGGCGCCGGCGACCCGCTGCCACGGGCCGTCGAGCACGGCGAAGGCGATCGACAGGTGCAGCACGGTCAGGAAGGCCGGGTAGAAGATCACGAAGAACAGGGCGAGGAAGGTCTGGTCGGTGATGCCGGCGACGGCGCTGGCCGCGATCAGCATGACGAGAAGCGTCTGCGCCAGAACCGACCAGTTGCGCACGGTCAGCCAGGCGGCGAAATGGCGCTTGGTGCCGGTAACCGACACCGCGACGGCGGCAACGACCGGGAATAGCAGCCACAGCCGGGCGAGATCGAGGAGGTAGTACCAGAGCGGCAGGTCGACCGGTGCCGCCGCGGTCAGCCGGGCGAAGAAGACCTGCATCAGCACATAGACGGGCAGGCCGATGAGAATGGCGCCGAAGCTGCGGTAGAGACCGGCCTCGGTCAGGTTGAAGCGCTCCTGCCAGTCGGGCCGGAACAGAAGAATCCGCCCGATTCCGGCCATGGCGAAGGCGGCTTCGGCGAGGAGGCGGATCATCCCCGTCCCCCGCGCAGATAGCCCTCCAGGAGGCGCGTATAGATGCGCGTCAGCGTCTCGACATCGGCGACCGGGACGCGTTCGTCGACCTGATGCATGGTCGCGCCGACCAGGCCGAACTCGCACACCGCGGCATAGTGTTTGATGAAGCGCGCGTCCGACGTGCCACCGCCCGTGGTGCGGGCGGGGCGGCGGCCGGTCTCGGCCTCGACGGCATCGGACAGCAGGTCGGTGAACCAGTCCGGCGTCGACAGGAAGGCTTCGCCGGTGACCTTGAGGTCGAGCGCGATCCGGCCGGTCCAGCCGAGCCCGGCGGCTTTCGCCTCGTCCCCGATCCAGCGTTTCAGATCGTCGCCCCTATGCGCGGTGTTGAACCGGATGTTGAACTTCGCCGTCGCGTTTTCCGGGATCACGTTGTGCGCGGTGTTGCCGACATCGATGGAGGTGATTTCGAGATTGCTCGCCTGGAAGTGCGGCGCGCCGTTATCGAGCGTGCGCGCTTTCAGCCGGGCGAGCAGGTCCATCATGACAGGGATGGGGTTTTCCGCCTTTTCCGGATAGGCGACATGACCCTGCCGCCCGGTCACGGTGATGACGCCGTTGAGGCTGCCGCGCCGGCCGATCTTGATTGTGTCGCCGATCGTGTGGGGATTGGTCGGTTCACCGACGATGACGTGGTCGAATCGCTCGCCCTCGGCGTGGAGCGCTTCCAGCAGCGGTTTCGTGCCGTTTATAGCCGGGCCTTCCTCGTCACCCGTGATGATGAAGGCGATCGACCCGGCACTGTCCCCGCCCGCCGCGTCGAAGCGGGCGATGGCGGCGGTGAAGGCAGCGATGGCCCCCTTCATGTCGGCCGCGCCACGCCCCCACAGCATGTCGTCGAGGACCGTCGCCTCGAAGGGCGGGTTGGTCCAGGCGGCCTCGCGGCCGGCGGGGACGACATCGGTGTGACCGGCGAAAGCGATCACCGGCCGGGCCGTTCCGCGCCTTGCATAGAGATTATCGACCTCGCCAAACGGATAGCGCCGGCAGGTAAAGCCGAGCGTCTCAAGCGCGGCCTGCAGTCGGTCGAGCGCGCCTTCGTCCTTCGGCGTCACGGACGGCGCGCGGATCAGGTCGCGGGCAAGCGGGATCGGGTCGGAAAGCGATGCGGCATCGGACATGAGGGTATACATAATGCCAGTTGCGTCAGAGCGATACGCGGCGCGGGAGGAAATTCAATGGCCAGGCTGACGTTGAGCAATGTCGAAGTGAAATCCGGGTCAGGCTATCCCGAGCCCTTCAACCGGCCCTGTCAGGCCCGGCAGTGGCAGGAGCTCGGCGAGGCGGCCGGTCTGAGCCAGTACGGGGTCAATCTGGTGCGCGTGCCGCCGGGCAGCTGGTCCTCGCAGCGCCATTGGCACACGCACGAGGACGAATTCGTCTACCTCATCGAAGGCGAGGCGGTGCTGGTGACCGATTCCGGTGAAAGCGTCATGCGGCCCGGCGATTTCGCCGGCTTTCCGGCGGGCGACGGGGACGGGCATCACCTGCAGAACCGGTCGGACCGGGATGCGGTCTTTCTCGTCGTCGGGTCGCGGCGGGAGCTGGAGGACGAGGTCCACTATTCCGACATCGACCTGCATCTGCCGAACACGCCGGACGAGGGGCGGGTGGCTTTCACCCGCAAGGATGGCACGCCCTATTGAGCGTCATTGCCGTTCACGGCGTTGATCTTCGCCATGAACCACAGGGTCGAGACGAGACCCATGGCAATGACGTAGACGACGGCGGCCCACTGGATGACGGTGTCCGACCAGAAATTGTCGGCGATCAGGATGGCAGAGACGAAGAAGACGGCCATCAGGATCTGGAAGATCGCGAAGCGGATACCGGATGCGCGCGTCATGGGTCAGTCCTCCTGAGCCTGTTGACCACCGCCCGCGACCCAGAACCAGGCGAAGACCGCGGACAGGAAGGCGAGGAGGCCGAACGCCCCTGTCGCCAGCGTGACGTATTGGAACGGGGCCGCCAGCGCGGCCACCGCAAAGGCCAGACCGCACAGCACGAAGATGCGGCCGGTGACGCGCTCGGCGGCGGCGCGGCGCGCCGGATTGCGGCCCTGCGCCGCGATCGGCAACACGGTCTTGGGCAGATAATTCCCGGTGATGGCGAGGATCAGGCCGATGCCGACCAGGGTCGCCCGCTTGTCCGCGCCCCCGGCCAGGCCGAATGCGTTGGCGAAAGCCACACCGAGCGCGAGGGACACAAGACCCAGGCCGAGAAACAGGCTGCGGCGCAGATTACGGTCACGTTCGCGCGCCGCTTCGGTCTGTCCGTTCCAGGCGAAGGCGTTGACCGCCAGGGCGGCGAGCGCGGCGGTCAGTACGCCGGCCCAGATGAGCGCATTCGCCGGATCGGCGGCCCAGTTGAGACCGGACAGGGTCGCGGCCAGCAGGGCCACGGCGAAGACGGGGAATCGGTTGGCTGTGCGGGTCATTCCGTCACCTCCTTGTCTGCGGGCGGTGCCGGCGGCGATGCGCCTTCCTTCAGCTCCCACCCGAACATCGATGCGAAGCCGAGCAGTGCGTCTTCCAGCACCGACATCTTGATCTGGTAGATCACGGTCTTGCCCTGCTTCTCCGACGCGACGAGGTCGGCCTCGCGAAGCACCGCGAAATGCGCCGACATGGTCGGCTTCGACACGTCGAAATGCGCCGCGATCTCGCCGGCGCTCATCGGGCGCTGGCGCAACAATTCCAGCACCTTGCGGCGGGTCGGGTCGGACAGGGCCTTGAAAACCGTGCTCATGTATCGACAATTAGCCAATCATCGAAATGACGTCAAGAACGATTTGATGTTTGACTAAATGACGGGGTGGGGGTGTCTTGTTTGCGCGCTCACCCCACCCCGCTCCTGTCTTGCTGTTAGCAAGCCGCTCGCGTCCCTCCCCTTCAAGGGGAGGGTGGGTTGTTCACCCCCGCAGCAATTCGTTGACCGCCGTCTTTGCGCGGGTCTTTTCGTCGACGCGCTTGATGATCACCGCACAATTCAGCGACGGGCCGCCTTTCGGGTCGGGCAGGCTGCCGGGCACGACGACGGCATAGGGCGGGACTTCGCCATAGGTGATCTCGCCGGTCGAACGGTCGACGATCTTGGTCGAGGCCGAGATGAAGACGCCCATGGCCAGCACCGCGCCTTCCCGGACGATCACGCCCTCGACCACTTCGGAGCGCGCGCCGATGAAGGCGCCGTCCTCGATGATGGTCGGATTGGCCTGAAGCGGCTCAAGTACGCCGCCGATGCCCGCTCCCGCGGAGACGTGCACATTCTTCCCGATCTGCGCGCACGAACCGATCGACGCCCAGGTGTCGATCATCGCGCCTTCGCCGACATGGGCGCCGATATTGACGTAGGACGGCATCAGCACCGCGCCCGGCGCGATATAGGCGCCGCGCCGGACCGCACAGGGCGGCACGGCGCGGAAGCCGGCGGCCCTGAACTCGGCCTCGGTCCAGCCCTCGAATTTCGAGGGCACCTTGTCCCACCAAACGCCGCCGCCGGGTCCGCCGGGGATGATCCCCATCGGGTTGAGGCGGAAGGACAGCAGCACCGCCTTCTTCAGCCATTGATGCACGGTCCAGGACCCGTCCGCCTCGCGCGAGGCAACACGCGCCTGGCCGCTGTCGAGCTGGCCGAGCGCTTGCTCCACCGCGCCGCGCAATTCCGCATCATTCGTGTCGATCGCGTCGCGATGGTCCCAGGCGGTCTCGATGACGGACTTCAGCTCGGTCATGGCGGTCACTTCGCGGCGATATGGTTGGCGGTGCGCACCTGGCCGAGGAAGGTTCTCAGGCAGTCGGTGGCGTGATGGACGTGATCGGGGTGGTGGCCGGGCTCGGCGCATTCCTCGTCGCGCGGGCCGGGCTTCGGCCAGACGAGGATGGTCGTCCAGCCGAGTTCGTGCGCGGTCTTCAGATTGCGCACCGAATCCTCGAACAGGGTCGCCTCGGCCGGACGGACCGCGAAGCGTTCGGTGAAGCGGTCGAAGCCGGCGCGGTGCGGTTTGGGCTGGAAGCCGGCGGCCTCGACATCGAACAGATCGTCGAAGCAATGGCTGATCCCGAGCCGGCCGCAGACGCGTTCGGCATGCTTCAGCGAACCATTGGTGTAGACGAGGCGGCGGCCGGGCAGGGCGGTGATCCGCGCGGCCAGTTCCGGGTCCGGTGTGATGACGTCCAGATCGATGTCGTGGACGAAATCGAGGAAGTCGCGCGCGTCGGTCACCTGGCCGTTGGCCATCAGACCGTTCAGCGTGGTGCCGTGTTCGCGCCAGTAACGCTTCTGCACCTCGCGCGCCTTGTCGTGCGGCAGGCCGAGCAGCTTTGCGACATAGTCGGTCATCAGCCGGTCGACCTGCGTCATCACCTCGGCATCGGAGGGGTAGAGCGTGTTGTCGAGATCGAAGACCCAGGTCGAGATATGGCTGAGATCGGGACCGGTCACTCGCTGCCTCCTCCACCTGCCGGAACATGGTCGGGCAGGGCGACCGGCGGGATGAAATTCCCGTTCGTCAGGGTCACGGTGGACAGGCCTTCGACCGGTTCGGCGATGCGCGCGAACCCGGCCTCGGCATAGCCGCGTGCCGCACATGCGGTACGGCCCTCGGCGGAAAAGCGTGACGGCGCGAAGCAAAATCGCTCCGTCCCGCCGAGCAGCGGGCGGCGGGTCTCGCCCAAGAGTTCAGCATAATACCAGATATCGGCCGAAGCCAGCCGGGCGGCGATCGCCCGGGTGCAGGAGCCCGGTTCGAGTCGCCACCAGCCGCGCGATTCCCAGATATCGCCGCGCTGGCGGGCAATCGCGACGGCGGCCCGTTCATCCGTGTCGTTGCAGATCCGCAGGCCGAGCCGCGTATTGCGATTGATCGCGGCGGCCTCGATCGCATCGATCAGTTCGGGGCGTTCCGGTGTGCGCGGCAGGCCGGCATCGCGCACGAAGTTGGCAATGGCGCGGAAGGTGCGCTGGCCTTCGACCCCGTCGATGGCGCGGATGTCGTAGCCGGCGGCCTGAAGCAGGCGCTGCGTGCCGGCCTCCTGCGCCCGGTCGCCGAAGTCGGCGGGTTCGATGAGGACGGCGCGCTGGCGGTGTTCGCCTTCCAGCAGCATGAAGCCGCGCGGCTCCAGCCCGAGCGGTTCGCAATCGGTGATGCCCTCGACCGCGAAGTCGGACGGGCCGACGCACAGCGTGATCGGTCCGCGCCATTCGCGCACGCCTTCGAGATAGGCGGCGCTTGATCGGGCATAGAAGAGGAGGGGTTCGTCGCTGCCCGGATCAATGTCCGGGCCGGCCTCGACGCATTCGCCCGGGCGCAGCCGGGTCCAGCCCTCGACGAGGATGCGGTCATCCTCGCGCCAGGCCAGGGCGACCTGGGCGATGAAGCTGGTCTCGTTGCACAGTTCGGCGGCTTCCGCCCGCGACAGCGGCAGAAGCAGGGTGGCGACAAGGGCGGCGAACAGAATGCGGATCATGGCACCAGTCTAACCGGTGAAATCGGGCGCCAAAGCGGCGACCGCATCGCGGAGTTCATCGATTCCGTCGCCCTTGGACGAGGAGGTGGCGATGATGACCGGGAAGGCGGCCGGACGTTTCTCGATCTTCTTCGCCGTCGCGGCGACAACCGCCTCGATTTCGTCGGGCTTCAGCTTGTCGATCTTGGTCAGCACGATCTGGTAGCTGACGGCGGCGATGTCGAAATCCTTCATCACCGCCTCGTCGCTGGCCTTCAGACCGTGGCGGGAATCGATCAGCAGGAAGACACGCTTCAGATTCGGCCGGCCGCGCAGGAAGTCCGATGTCAGGCGGGTCCAGCGTTCGGCGGCCTTTTTCGGGGCCTTGGCAAAGCCATAGCCCGGCAAGTCGACAAGCCGGATCACCCCGGCAAGATCGAAGAAGTTCAGTTCGCGCGTGCGGCCGGGCTCGCCCGAGGCGCGGGCCAGCTGGCGCTGGTTGGCGAGCGCGTTGATCAGGCTCGACTTGCCGACATTCGAGCGCCCGGCGAAGGCCGCCTCGGGCAGGTCGGCGGGCGGCAGGCCGTCCATCGAGACGGCACCGGTCAGGAAGGTGACGGGCCGCGCGAAGAGCTGGCGGCCACGTCCCTCTTCGGGGGCGGCCGCGCCGGTCAGCTCTCGGCTCCGCGGCTGGTCAGGCGCTTGACCAGCTTGTCGAACTGCGTCTCGACGCCCTGCCGGCGCATGATCACGTATTGCTGGATCACGGACAGGAAGTTGTTCCACGCCCAGTAGATCACCAGGCCGGCCGCGAACGGCGCCAGCATGAAGGTGAAGAGCAGCGGCAGGAAGGCGAAGATGCGCCGCTGCGTCGGGTCCGGCGGGGGCGGGTTCAGCGATTGCTGCGCCCACATCGTGAAGCCCATCAGAATCGGCCAGGCGCCGATCGACAGGAAGGCCAGCCAGCTGATTCCCGACGGGTCGTAGGGCAGGAGGCCGAACAGGTTGAGGATGCTCGTCGGGTCGCGGTCGGACAGATCCTGAATCCAGCCGGGGAAGGGCTGGTGGCGCATTTCCAGCGTCACGAACAGCGTCTTGTAGAGGGCGTAGAAGATCGGGATCTGCAACAGGATGGGCAGACAGCCGGCGATCGGGTTCACCTTCTCGCGCTGATAGAGCTGGATGATTTCCTGCTGCTGCTTCTGCTTGTCCTCGGGATATTGCTTGCGGATTTCTTCCATCTTCGGCTGTAGATTCTTCATCTTCGCCATCGACGCATAGGAGCGGTTGGCAAGCGGGAAGAAGAGCAGCTTCACCAGGACGGTGACGGCCAGAATGGCGAAGCCGAAGCCATAGGGCGGGCCGAACAGCTGGGCCAGCCAGTGCAGCACGGTGAAATAGGGCCGGGTGAGGAACCAGAACATGCCCCAGTCGACCGCCATGTCGAAGCGTTCGATGCCGAGATCGCGCTCATAGGCCTGCAGGATGTCGACATTCTTCGCGCCGGCGAAAATCCGCGAGGTCGAGGTCATCGACGCGCCCGGCGCAAGCTCCGCGGGCTGCAGCAGATAGCTGGTCTGGAAGATGTCGTCGCCCTGGCGCTCGATCAGCTGGAAGGTGCCGGTGTATTCCGCCGACTGGTCGGGGATGACGGCGGTCAGCCAGTTCTTCGTGGTGATGCCGACCCAGCCGCCGGTGCCGGTCCAGCTGTCCTCGTCGCCCGGGTCCATGTTGTTGAACTTCACGTCGCGCAGCTGGCCGCCGACGATGCCGACCGGGCCTTCGTGCAGGATGAAGAAGTTGGTGAAGTCCTCGGGGATGCCGGTCTGGCGCACCATGCCGTAGCGCGACAGGGTGGCGGCGCTGCCGGCGGTGTTCTCCACCGTGTCGGTCAGCGTGAACATGTAGTTCTCGTCGATCTCGATCACGCGGCGGAAGACGAGGCCGTCGCTGCCGCGGTATTCGAGCGTGACCGGCGTGTCCGGGGTCAGCGTGCGGCCCTCGACCAGCGTCCACTCGCTGGTGTTGCCGGGGGTGTCGGTCGGGCCGTCGCCGGCAGCGGACCAGCCGTCCTGCGCGAACAGGGCGCCCGGGGCGCCGCGCGGGTTGAGCAGCACGACCGGCGAATCGTCATCGACCGAAGTGTCATGGCGCAGCAGGCGGAGATCGTCGATGCGCGCGCCGGTCAGCGACAGCGAGCCGGACACGCCGGTGCCGTCGATCGCGATGCGGGTTTCGGCGGCGAGCGCCTGTTCGCGGGTCAGCGCACCCGTCACGCTGCCATCATCGCCGATGGTCGGGTTGGCCAGTTCCGCTTCCTGTTCGACGCGGGCGGCTTCCTGCGCGGCCTGGCGGCGTTCCGAGGCCGGACCCAGGACGAAGACCTGGTAGAGGACGATGAAGACCAGCGATACGCCGATCGCGATGAACATGTTGCGATTATCGCCCATCGGCGCCGGTCCCCGTCTTCTCTGATCCCGAAGGCCCGCCGCGGAGTGCGGGGGCAAGCTGTTCGAGCGCGCTTTTTACATCTTCAAGCAAAAGTGACCAGTCGCGCGCTGCCGTTTGCTGTCGTGCCACGAACACATAGTCTGTCCCGGGCACGCCATGAAGGGGCAGAAGTGCGCGCGCCGCCTCGCGCAGGCGGCGTTTCGCGCGGTTGCGGACCACCGCGCCGCCGACTTTTTTCGTCGCGGTGAAGCCGGCGCGGATCTCGCCTGCAGGGCATTCGCCAGTGCGGGCCTGGATGACTGCGGCGGGTCGGGCGGCCTTAAGGCCTTGGGCCACAAACAGAAACTGCCGGCGCACCGTGAGGTGGCCGACAGCCATTCTGTCTGCACGGGCTTCGATCAGGCCGAAAGCCGCTTGCGGCCTTTCGCGCGGCGGCGGGCCAGAACCTGACGGCCAGCCTTCGTCGCCATGCGCGCGCGGAAGCCGTGCCGGCGCTTGCGGACAAGCTTGGACGGTTGGAATGTACGTTTCACGGGCGCGCTCCATCGGGAGGTATTCAAAAGAGGCGGGGTCAATACGCGCTGGCCATCCGCCCGTCAAGGCGTGTTCGCCGCCTTGCCGCACACGCGGGCGCACGCTATGCGCGGACATGACGGGGTGATGAGCGAAAGCAGGAATGACTCCAGAGCGGGGCCGGGGCGGTTCGCCCTCGCCCGCGCCTTTGGACGGGCAGCGCTTTTCAGCCTGCCCGGACGCCTTCTCCTGTTCATAATCGTCTATGTGATGCTGGCGCAGATGGTGATCTTCCTGCCGCTGGCCTCGGCCTTCCGCTCGTCCTGGATGGTGGAACGGATCCAGGCCGCCCACATCGCGGCGCTGTCCGCCGACGTGGCGCGAACCGGGGCGCTGGGCGAGATGGAAGTGCGCGACCTCCTGTCCGGGGCCGACGCGGTCGCCGTGGCCCGGGTGATCGACGGGAGGAACGAGCTCGTCCTCTATGGCGGGCCGATCGCCGGCACGCTGGTCAATGTCGACAGCAGCGAGCTCAACTGGCTCGACGACATCGTGCAGACGGCGGCCACATTCCTCGCACCGGAGGGGCGCTATCTCAGAATTGTCGATTCGCCGATGAGCCGGCCGGACGTGATCCTCGACGTGATCGTGCCCGAAGCGCCCCTGAAGCGCGAACTCCTCAATTATTCCGCCGGCCTGTTCTGGCTCTCCGCCTTCATCGCGGTCGTCACCGGGGCGCTGATCTATGTCACGCTGTTCTACATGTTCGTGCGGCCGATGCGGCGGCTGTCGGCGGAGATGGCGCGCTTCCAGCGCGACCCGGAAAACCCGGCGAAGGCGATCCGCCCGTCCGGCCGCCGCGACGAGATCGGCCAGGCTGAAGTGGCGCTGTCGGCGATGCAGGACGATATCCGCCAGGCCTTCAAGCAGCGCGAGCGGCTCGCCGCGCTCGGCGCCGCCATCGCCAAGATCAATCACGACCTCCGGAATGTGCTGTCCAGCGCGCAGCTCGTCTCCGACAGTCTCGCCTCCAGCGAGGATGCGCGGGTGCGCCGCCAGGGCGAGCGGCTGGTGCGGGCGATCGGGCGCGGCATAAGACTGTGCGAGGAGACGCTGAAATTCGGCCGGTCGGAGGAAGCCCCGCCCGTGCCGCAGGCGGTGGATATCCACGCCGCGGTGGAGGAAGCCGCCGCCGACGCCTTCCTGTCCGAAGGCCAGGCGGACTGGACGAACGCGCTCCCGGTGGGGCTGACCGTCACGGCGGACCCGGACCATGTCCACCGCATCTTCCTCAACCTGTTCCGCAATGCGCTGCAGGCGATGGGGGAAGAGGGTTGCTGCCTCACCGTCTCACTGGCGGAGGGGGAGGCGGAAGGCGGCAGCGTCACAATCCTCGTCGCCGATACCGGGGCGGGCATACCGGAGAAGGTGAGGGATAAGCTGTTCCAGCCCTTCTCGGGCACATCGCGCAAGGACGGGACGGGCCTGGGCCTCGCCACCGCCCGCGAGCTCGCCCGCGCCAATGGCGGCGATCTCGAACTGGTCTCGACCGGGCTGGACGGGACGGTGTTCGGGGTGCGGTTGGGGGGTTAGCGCCAACATGATTCCCTCTCCCTGCAGGGAGAGGGTTAGGGTGAGGGGTCTTCCCCGCAGGGTGTGATGAGCGCAGAACTTCGCATTTTTCCCGGCAGTATCGTCGACCTCGATGTCGATGCGATCGTGAATGCTGCCAATCGAAGCCTGCTTGGGGGTGGCGGCGTGGACGGTGTCATTCACCGGGCCGCCGGGCCGTGCCTCAAGGAGGAGTGTCGTGCCTTGGGCGGGTGCGAGACCGGCGCGGCTAAGATCACGGGAGGGCATGGTCTTAAGGCCCGCTTCGTCATCCACACGGTGGGCCCGGTCTGGAAAGGTGGAGACTCCGGAGAAGCGGAACTGCTCGCAGCCTGTTACGTGAATTCGTTGCGGCTCGCAGAGGAAAACCGGCTGCGATCGATCGCCTTTCCTGCCATTTCGACAGGCGCTTACGGCTATCCCGTCGAGGAGGCCGCACGCATTGCTGTCGAGAGCGTGCGATCGGTGGCCGAGACGCTCACGCACGTTGAAGACATCGTCTTTGCGTGTATGGGCAGCCGGTCAGTGCGGGCGCACGAAGCCGCACTGAAGGCGCGATAAGACCCCTCATCCGGCCCTCCGGGCCACCTTCTCCCTGAAGGGAGAAGGAAAAACGCTTATCCCCACCCATCCTCCCCCGCCCCATACTCCTCCTACCTCGCCGTGCGGGAAGGGGGCGGTCTGCAGTCGTCCCGGGTCGTGGCGGCGGGGGGTGATGCCTCGAGCCTGACCGGCGAGACGAACCGGACAGGTGAAAGAGCGGCCGGAACGTAGCCCCTGGCAGCGAAAGCGCGGGGGGACCGGGATATCCCGCAGGACCGGCAGCGGAGCGAGGGTTCGGGAGGCCCGAAGCCTGAAAGACGGCCTAGGGAGACATCCACCGGAAACCCGCCGCGAGGCCCCGGCCAGACCCAGCGTATCGGGCGCGGCGCGGGAACGGGTCCGGCGAGGCTGGCGAAAACCGGCTGTGCCGTAAGACGCCCGGACCGGCCGAGAAAACATCACTGCGCGGGAGGCCTCTGCGGGCCACCCACAAAAAATTGCCATCGGTTCGCGAGCTTGCCTCCCGCGCACCCCTTCCTCTCCTCACGCTCCGCGGCGACATGCTGGCGGGGGTGGTGGTGTTTCCTTTCCCCCCTCACCCCAGCCCTCTCCCTCAAGGGAGAGGGAGTCGCGTCGGCGCGTCGTCCACGGCTGCGCTCCATTTCGCGCCAACATAATTCCCTCTCCCTGCAGGGAGAGGGTTAGGGTGAGGGGTCTTCGTAAAGGACGCCGATGCCCGAGAAGCTGACACCGCTGGCGCGCACGCTCCGCCGCAACATGACTGATGCGGAATGGAAGCTGTGGGGGATGCTTCGTGCCCGGCCGCTCGGCTTCAAATTCCGCCGGCAGCAACCGGTCGAGGGCTATATCGCCGACTTCGCCTGCTTTGCTGCACGGCTGATCGTCGAGGCCGATGGCGGGCAACACAATGGGGATCCCGCAGACATCGTGCGCACGCAGGCGCTGGAGGCCGCCGGGTGGCGCGTGCTGCGCTTCTGGAACAACGAGATCCTGACCAATCCCGAAGGCGTATGGACAGTCATCGCCGAAGCGCTGCGCACACCGCCCGCTGGCGATTGAAAGACCCCTCACCCCAGCCCTCTCCCTGCAGGGAGAGGGAGTGGAGTTGGCGCCCGCCTACTCCCCCACCACGCCTTCACGCCGCGGGTCGGCGCCGCCGAGGAGACTGCCGTCCGGCTGGACGATGACGGCGTGGAGGCCGGAGTTTTCCGTGCGGTTGGCGTCGAGCGTGAAACCGAGGTCGGCGAGACCCGCGGCGAGTTCGGCCGGGAAGCTGTCCTCGATGCGGATGATGTCGCCGCGCGCCACGACATTCGGCAGGGCGATCGCCTCGGCGGGGGTCAGGCCCCAGTCGAGCATGCCGACGAGGGATTTGGCGACATAGGCAATGATCGAGCTTCCCCCCGGTGAGCCAGTGGCGAGATAGAAGTCCCCGTCGGCGTCCAGAACGATGGTCGGCGACATGGAGGAGCGGGGGCGCTTGCCGCCCGCGACCGCGTTGGGGACCAGGTTTCCCGCCTCGTCATGCGCAATGAAGGAGAAGTCGGTCAGCTGGTTGTTGAGGAGGAAGCCGCCGACCATGCGCTGATTGCCGAAGACGGATTCCACTGTCGCGGTCATCGAGACGACATTGCCCCATTGGTCGACGATGACGAAATGCGTGGTGCCGCCGGGTTCGGCGGTCGCGTCGGGCTGGGGCGCATCGACGCCCGGCGGCGTGCCGGGCAGGGCGACGGGGATGGCGGTCTCGCGGTCGATCAGCGCGGCGCGCTCGGCGAGATAGCCGGCATCGAGCAGGCCGGCGACCGGGATGTCGGCGAAGGCCGGGTCGCCGATATAGGCGTCGCGGTCGGCATAGGCGAGGCGGCTCGCCTCGATGAAGCGGCGCCAGCCTTCGAGCGTATCGGGGCCGGTCTCGCTCATGTCATAGGGTTCGAGCAGGGCGAGCAGTTCGTTCACCGTCACACCGCCCGAGGCCGGGGGCGGCGCGCCGCAGACGCGCCAGACGCGGTAGGCGCGGCAGATCGCGTCGCGGCGGATCGCTTCGTAGCCGCTCAAATCCTCCAGCGTCATGCCGCCGGGCAGGGCGTCGGCATTGACCGCCGCGACGATCGCTTCGGCGATCTCGCCTTCGTAGAAATTGCGCCAGTCGGCGGCGACGGCGCGCAGCGTGTCGGCGTATTCGGGATTGCGCAGGACATGACCCACGGGCAGGGGCGAGCCGTCCGGCAGATAGTAATGCGCCCGCGTCGACGGACGCTCGGCGAAGGGCAGGCTGCGCAGCTGCATCGCCGCGATCATGCCCTGCATGCGCGGCGAGACTTCGAAGCCGGCCTCGGCGAGGGTGATGGCGGGGGTAAAATTCTCCGCCCAATCGAGGCGGCCGTGATCCTCGTGCGCCAGGGCCAGCATGGCGACGAGGCCGGGCACGCCGACGGCGCGGCCGCTCGTTGCGGCCTGAAGGAAGCCGAGCGGCTGACCGTCCGGGCCGGTGAAGCGGTCGGGCGCAGCGCTCATCGGGGCGGTTTCGCGCCCGTCATAGACGGTGATCTCACCGGTCTCGCCATCGAAAAAGGTCAGGAAGGCGCCGCCGCCAAGCCCGCTCGATTGCGGCTCGACCATGGAGAGGACGGTCTCCACCGCGATGGCCGCGTCGACCGCGCTGCCGCCTGCATTCAGCACCGCCAGCCCGGCCTCGACGGCATAGGGGTTCGCGGCAGACACCATTTGCGGGCGGGCAGAGGCCCGGGCCGCCGCTTCAGGCGCGGGCGCTTCCTGCGCCAGCATCGGCATGGAGGAACAGGCCGCGAGGGCAAGGGCGGCGAAAATCGGCAGAAAACGCATGGAGAGACTTGTCCCTTTCGAAGTGACGGTCACCATAGCGCCGGAATGATCGAGCGGAAGAGGCGAGACATGGCGGGACCGGGCAAACGCAATCTGATCACCGATGTGGCGGGGGTGAAGATCGGCCAGGCCGAGGACGCGGCCGTGCGCACCGGGGTGACGGTGATCCTGCCCGATGACCGCGCGGTCTGCGCCGTCGATGTGCGCGGCGGCGGGCCGGGCACAAGGGAAACCGACGCGCTGGCCCCGCACACGCTGGTCGATGCCGTCGATGCCGTGGTGTTGTCGGGCGGGTCGTCCTGGGGGCTGGCCGCGGGCGATGCGGTGGCCGCGGCACTGGGGGCGAAACGGCGCGGCTATGTGGTGTTCGACGACCCTTCCATTCCGGTGTCGCCCGTCGTGCCGGCGGCGATCCTCTACGATCTCAACAATGGCGGCAGCAAGGCCTGGGGCGAGGATCCGCCCTACCGGACACTGGCCCGCTCCGCGCTCGACCAAGTCGGCGAGGACTTTGTCCTCGGGCGGGCCGGGGCCGGCTATGGTGCCAGGGCCGGTGCGGTGACGGGCGGTCTGGGGTCGGCCTCCTATGTCACCGCCGACGGGATCACGGTCGGGGCGATCGTGGCGGTCAATTCCTTCGGCTCGGTCCTTGTCCCCGGGACTGAGGCCTACTGGGCATCGCCCTTCGAGCTGAACGGTGAATTCGGCGGGCAGGCCATCCCGGCCGGCGCGGCACCGGGCGAGGACTGGGGCGCGGCAAAGATCAATCCCGGCGCGGGGCAGAACACGACGATCGCCTGCATCGCCACCGATGCGGCGCTGACCCCGGCGCAGGCACAGCGCATCGCGGTGATGGCGCAGGGCGGGCTGGCGCGGGCGATCCGCCCCTCGCACACGCCGTTCGACGGCGACACGGTGTTCGTGATGTCGACGGGTCGCGTGCTGCTTCCCGAACCGGCGGCGCTGTCCGTGTCGCGGCTTGGTTCGCTGGCCGCCGACACGCTCGCCCGGGCCATTGCGCGGGGCGTGTACGAAGCCCGCAAGGCGGGCTGATCCGGGGCTTTCCGGGCGCTGCAAACAGGCGCTGCACAAGCCCGCCGCCCGGCCTTGCCATCGCCGGAAAGCGCGGCTAGTTTCCGCGCCTCTCGCGCAGGGGCCTGCCCCCGCGCCGGAACGGCAAGCGCCCGTAGCTCAGCTGGATAGAGCACCAGACTACGAATCTGGGGGTCAGAGGTTCGAATCCTTTCGGGCGCGCCATATTTTTCAAGAAGATAGCGGATTTCAGAGCGCGGTGAATTTCACCGAGGGCGCACCATGGGCGCACCGATCTGCGAACTGCGAAAAGTTGCAACTTCCCAGTCGATCTCTATCGTTTTCGGATGACGTTCGAACATAAGCGAGCCAGTCCCGAATTTCGAAACGGCGCTCAGGTCGTCTATGAATCGTTCGCTATGTGGCAGTACGTTCCAGAAGAGCGGCACGTCCTATCTGGGCAGGCTCGTCTCCGCGCACCCCTATCCCGAATCCTACGCTATATTAAAAAGAGAAGAAAACCGAACGTTGCGCTGAACGCGTTCGTACGGAAACTCGAAATTCAGGAAAAAGCAGTCGGATTGGCTGAGCTTTGGCTCGAAGATTTTGACGCCTTCATTATTCCCAGCCGCAAAGAAGCTTATGGCGTTCAAGCCGAGCGAGAACGTCATCAAGCCGCCTCGCGAGCGGTCAAGTACTTTCACGTTTCGTCATATTATTTTCTTGGCGCGTTTATCAAACGCGATTTCAGCGCGACTGCCTATTTTGCCGTCGAGATGGCAAGCGCGATTTCGAAACTCGATGAATTAATATTTTCCGCTCATGGTCGCTTTATTGTTGAACGAAGGCTCGATGCTGATGCGATCAACCGACGCGAGATCCGGCCGGAGACTATCGAGCGGAATGACGCAATTGTCCGCTCGGCGAGGGCGTTTCTCAGTGGTGAAAGCGTGCAAACCGTGCACCTTCATGCCGAAATCGCACGGTACGTCCGGGAAAACTGCGATGCCGCCAGAAAGCTAAGTTACTCTGAAATCATCGGAATACTCGAGCAACGTCAGGCGATATAGCGACAGGAAAACAGGTACACCACAAGCGGCGATTTTCCGTGGAGGGTCGGTCGGGTCAATGAAATCCTGCCTCCAAGGAAGCCAACATGACCCCTGATTTCCTGCTAACTCCGAAGCAAGCGGCTCGCTACTTGAACTTAGCCGAGATTTCGCTGGCAAAGTGGCGTGTCGATGGTACCGGCCCCGAATATTTCAAACTTGGACGTGCCGTTCGGTATCGCGTCGATAGCTTGGACGCGTGGCTCGAAGAGCGCCTGCAAAGAAGTACGTCTGAAACCCGGCCGGCAAATCGGTAAGCGATCATGGGCTACATCGCAGCAATTCCGGCTGGCATTTTCCAAGATCCAAGGATCAAGCCAGCCCACATCCGCGTGCTGAATGCGCTTGGTACGTTCGCTAACTTGAAGACCGGCAAGGCGATGCCGTCTCACAGCTCCGTCGCTAAAGTGTGCGGCCTGACGAGAGGAACAGTTTGCCGCTCACTCGTACATGTCGAGCAATGTGGTTGGGTCGACGTGGTGCGTCGGGCTCGCAAGTCGGGTGCCCAAACCTCGAATGAGTACACAATTCCATTCAAGCGAACGTACCTGGAAGCATTGGTGATATCAAAACAACGGCAAAATGCGACAGGGGGTGTTGAAGCCACGACGCACCAGCCTGTGCGGCACGGCACGACAGGAAATAGAGAAGGTATAAATAAGAAGGAGGAGAGTGCTCAGTGTGCGCACACGGTCAACTCTCCAACACCAAGCACGTCGGCCGAAGGAGTCGACCCGGATGAGAGCGATGGACCGCGCCTACCGGCTTCGAATGGTGAGCTCTTGGAGGTCCGAAGCCGACTTAGGACGCTTGTTGGTGAACAGGCCTACAGGGAATTTTTCGCACGATGTGCATTCCGAGATACCTCTGTTGTCGCCGTCGACCGATACCATGGCCTGCGGTTGGTCGAAGATTTTTCTCATGAACTAAAGGCGATCGGGGTAACGGACTGCGTTTCAAGCGCCGGCGATTTCGAATGCCCGCTTTGAAATCTGGCTAGGCGAAGGGTGTCTCGTATCGGTGACCCAGCCCCCTGATCCGGGCCGTGAGTTAGTAGAGTCTGTTCGCCTTTCTTTCTGGGTTGGTATGGGTGGTCAAGGCCCGGTGAGCGGAGCCATTGCGTA
>NZ_JBHRSV010000019.1:0-260244 GCF_042643335.1 Hyphobacterium vulgare | reverse complement strand
CCGCAGGTCCTCAAAAACCTCCGGCAGCGGAAACCATCATGCCGCAATCCGCACATACAAGGATGAGGGGAAATTGATACCCGGGGTTCCCGCGAAAGCGGGAATCCGAAACCAGGCGCTAGCCTCAGGTCCCCATTTTCATGGGGACCCCAAAACCACCCTCATGCTGAGGTGCTGCCTGTCCTGAGGAGCCGCGCAGCGGCGTCTCGAAGGGCGGGCAGCCTCGAAGCACGAGGGTGTGCAGCAAACTTCGGGTCGCCACGCTCACCGCCGCGCGCTAGACCGGAGCGGAGGAGAATCCGGCCATGCTGACCCGCTGCCCCTGGGCGCCCGATGACGACCCGCTCTACGCCGCCTATCACGACACCGAATGGGGCGTGCCGGAATACGATGCCCGCGCCCTGTGGGAGAAGTTGATCCTCGACGGCTTCCAGGCCGGGCTGGCCTGGATCACCATCCTCAGGAAGCGCGAAACGATGCGCGAAGCCTTCGACGGCTTCGATCCGGAGGTGATCGCGCGCTACGGCGAGGCCGACATCGAACGCCTGCTGGTCAATCCCGGCATCATCCGCTCCCGTCTGAAAATCGAAGCCGCGATCGGCAATGCGCGCGTCTATCTCGACATGCGCGATCGCGGCGAGGACTTCGCCGGCTATCTTTGGGATTTCGTCGGCGGCAGCCCCATTCAGAACCGGTTCACGACCATGCGCGACATGCCGGCCTCGACGCCGCTCAGTGAGCGCGTGTCGAAGGATCTGAAGAAGCGCGGAATCCGGTTTTGCGGTCCGGTCATCGTTTATGCTTTCATGCAAGCGACAGGACTGGTGAACGATCACCTCGTCACCTGTCCGCGCCACGACCCGGTTCGCGCCCTTGCGAGGTAGTTCGATGAAACGCCTTCTCCTGCTCGCCCTTCCCTTTGCCCTGACCGCTTGCTCGACGCTCGATTTCGAGCCCGCCGAGCCGGGCGAGGCGCGCCGCATGTCGCGCGACGAATGCCGCATGGCCAATTCGCATGATCCCGCCGGTCCCGGCGACTGGGTCTGCGAGGACGAAGAAGGCCGCGGCGAGCGTCGCATCGCCGACCCGAATTAGCGTTCGCTACAACCCGGCACTGACAAACGCCCCGGTCCGCGCCATAACGCGCTGCAACGAAGTCTTCACATTGTTGCGCGAGGCGCTGTCTTCATGAGCGACGTGATCATCCGGTCCACCGGGCTGTGGACCCCGCCCCACTCCATTTCCAATGCGCAGCTCGTGGAGAGCTACAACGCCTATGCGGCGCGCTGGAACGCGGAGCATGCGGGCGAAATCGAGCGCGGCGAGCGCGAGGCGAAACAACCCTCCTCCGTCGAATTCATCGAGAAGGCCTCGGGAATCAGATCGCGCTACGCGATCGATCCGGACGGGATTCTCGACACGAGTCGCCTGAGACCGAAGGTCGAGCCGCGCCCTGACGACGCGCTCTGTCTGATGGCGGAGGCCGGCGTGGTCGCCGTGAAGGACGCGCTGAACCGCGTCGGACTGGATGGCGGCGATGTCGACGGCGTGATCTGTTCGGCCACCTCGATGCAGCGCACCTATCCCTGCGTCGCGATCGAGATCCAGGATGCGATCGGCGCCACCGGCTTCGGCTTCGACATGAGCGTGGCGTGTTCCTCGGCCACCTTCGCCCTGCAGCAGGCGGTCAATGCGATCCGCTGCGGCCAGGCCAACCGCATTGTGGTCGTCACGCCGGAAATCACCACGCCGCAGCTGAACTACACCGACCGCGACAGCCATTTCATCTTCGGCGATGTCGCCGTGGCCGTGATCCTGGAGCGGGCCGACTGGGGCAATCCGGGCTGGAAAATCCTCTCCACCCGGCTGAAGACCCAGTATTCCAACAACATCCGTTCCAACCAGGGCTTCCTCAATCGTTGCGAGGAACCGGCGCGCGACGAGGACGAGATGCTCTTCGTCCAGAATGGACGCCGCGTGTTCAAGGAAGTCTGCCCCATGGTGGCGGAGATGATCCTGCAGCACATGGGCGATTGCGGGCTGACCCCCGACGACATGAAGCGCCTGTGGCTTCACCAGGCCAATTCCAACATGAACCGGGTGATCGCGCAGAAAGTCTTCGGCCGCGAATACGCGGACGCCGAAGCGCCGACCATTCTCGACGAATTCGCCAATACGGCCGGGGCGGGCTCGGTTGTCTGCTTCCACAGGCACAATGACGATTTCGAAACCGGAGAGAAGGGATTGATCTGTTCCTTCGGGGCCGGATACTCGGTGGGATCGATCTTTGTCGAAAGGGTTGCCGCGTGAGGGACTGCGTCATCCGTTCGGTGGGCTGGCACGCCCCCGAAGAGAGCATTTCAAACGCCGAACTCGTGACGGTGTTCAACACCTGGGCCGAGGGCTGGAATGCGGAAAATGCCGACGCGATCGCGCGCGGCGAAGCGGAACCCAAGCCGCTGTCGAGCGAGGACTTCATCGTGTCGGCCTCCGGCATCAGGAACCGGCACGTCATCGACAAGCCGGGCCTGATGGATCTGGACCGGATGCGCCCCCGCCTGCCGCACCGTCCCAAGGAGGAGATGTCGGTCCAGGCCGAATTCGCCCTTCTGTCTGCCAGGCAGGCACTTGCGAAGGCAAACCGCACCGCCGCCGACGTCGATGGCGTGATCGTCGCCTCCTCGGCGCAGCAGCGGAATTTCCCGGCCGTCGCGACCGAGATCCAGTCGGCGCTGGGCATTACCGGTTTCTCGTTCGACATGACGATGGCCTGCGCGTCGGCGATCTACGGCATGCAGCTGGCGCGCGACATGATCCGCTGCGGATCGGCCGACGCGATCCTGATCTGCTGCCCGGAAATCATGAGCGCGATCAACCACTACCGCCGCCGCGAAGTGCATTTCATCTTCGGCGACGCCTCCGCCGCCGTGCTGCTTGAGCGCGGCGACCGCGAAGCCGGCGGCTGGGAAGTGCTCGGTACGCGGCTGGAGAATGCGTATTCCAACGCGCTGCGATCGGACTTCGGCTTCCTCAATCACACCGAGTTCGAGGACGGCGACAATTTCGAACCCTTCGTCGACCAGGACGGTCACCGCGTCTTCCGCGACGTGATCCCGATGGCCTCCGGTGTCGGCTCGGCGCTGATTGCCGATCTCGGCCTGAAGCCCGCCGATGTGCGCCGCGCGTGGCTGCACCAGGCCAATATCCGCATCGTCCAGATGGTCGCCAAGCGCGTCCTCGAGCGCGAGCCCGATGCCGATGCCGCGCCGATCATTCTCGACGAGTACGGCAACACCTCCTCGTCCAGCGTGCTGATGACGTTCGACCTCAACAGCAACGACATGAAGCCGGGCGAACGTGGACTGATGTGCGCATTCGGTGCAGGCTATGGCTGCGGCGCGGCCGTGATCCAGAAACGCTGACCTCCCGGAGACACGCGATGAAACGGACACTCACCCTGATGATTTCGGTGGCGGGTGCCGCCCTCCTCTTGGCGTGTTCGCCGGAGAACCAGGTCCCGGTCGACGAGGAGATCACCAGCGCCGCCGGCGATGTGGCCGGTGAGGTCGCGACCCAGCTGCCGGATATGACGCCGGTCGAAGGCGAGGGTGCGGACGAAGCCGCCGAAACCGATGACGCGGCCGAGGCGATGCTGCCGACGACGGACATCTTCCTCGCCGACCTGGCGTGGACCGGCGCCGTGCCGGCGGTCACCAACATCCGCAATGCCACCCGCCACCCCGGCTATGACAATCAGCCGGCCTTCCTGCCGAACGGGCATGACTTCTTCTACGCTTCGGAATCCGAAGACGGTTTGACGGATGTGCGCATCCATCTCGCCGCCACCGGCGAGAGCCAGCAGATCACCTCGACCTCGGAGTCCGGCGAGTATTCGCCGCGCAATTACGGCGTCACGTCCGGGATCTATTTCGTGCGGCAACTGGCCGACGGCACCACCCAGCACCTGGTCCACGCCAATGCCAACGGGTCGGACCCGCAGCCCGTCCTCGATCTGACGACGATCGGCTATTACGCCTTCAACGCGGACCGCTCGCAGGTTGCCCTCTTCGTTCTGGGCGAGACCTTCACGCTGCAGATCGCCGATGTCGCGACGGGTGAAACCACCGTCGCCGCGAGCGGCATCGGCCGCGCGCTCTATAGCGAACCGGGCGGTGCGGCGGCGCTGTTCACGACCGGCAACGAAGAGGAAGGCTGGGCGCTCAACCGCTATGATTTCGCGTCGGGCGAGACCGAAATGCTGTTCACCCTGCCGGGCATGGGACAGGACTTCGCCGCGCACCGCATGGGCGACGGCACGCTCGTCTACCTCTCCAGCGATGACGGCACGTTCTACGCGCGGACCGCCGAAACGGAGTGGACCCCGGTCGCCGATTTCCGCGGCGCGATGATCACCAACGTGACCCGCATGGCGGTCAGCGACGACGGCACCACGCTGGCCGTCGTGGCTGACGACCGGAGCTTCTAGACCGCCGTCACCTCGGTGATCTTGTAGGTCAGATCGTCGCCATCGGCTTCGTGGATGGTGAGGTATTCGCCGAGCTTCAGCGTGTGATCGCCGAGCTTGTAGACCGGCTCGTCGGGACCTTCGTCTTCCTCGTCATAGCGGAAATACCAGTTGTTTCCGCGATGGCTGAGCCAACCGTCCGCGCGCTCGTCCGGATCGGGATCGAAGCGCAGCACGGTGCACGTCTCCTTGTTTTCCCGCCACAGGCCGAGATCGAGACGCCCGTCCTTGTCGAGCGGCGCGACGATCACATAACCCTGATGGTCGTCGCCATCGGGAAAGCCGGCGTCGGGATTTCGGCCCAGTCGAAGTGTGACACGCATGAGGCCCATGAGGAGTCTCCTGTTTTTCTGTTGGTTCAGTGAGCCGCGAGAAGCGACGGTCCGTCAACGGCCTGAAAGAGCGACCGAGTGACGCCCCCGAAAACGAATTCGCGCAGCCGCGAATGGCCATAGGCCCCGGCGACGATGAGATCGGCGCCTTTCGAGGAATCGAGAATCGCCTCGCCGACATCACCGGCATCGTCGATCTCGATCGTCCCGGCGCGGCATCCGAGATCGGACAGCCAGTCGATCAGGCGTTCCGGCGGGGCGCTGCGGCGGTCGGAATAGTCGATCCCCTTGTCCGACTGCAGCACCATGACACGTTTGGCGTTGGCGATCAGTGGCGCGGACGCAGCCGCGGCGCGGGCCGCCTCCTTCGATCCGTCCCAGGCGATGTGGATGGTTTCCGGCGGCATCATGCCGGCGCGCGCCGCAATGACCGGCACCTGTTCGTCGATCAGCACCGCCGTCACGAAGTCGGCCAGCGGGCCGTTTCCGGCCATCGATTGGGGATCGGTCACGACATAGCGGGCCAGCCGCGCTTCGACCGCCACCTCGGACACGGTGCCGGAGACGCGGTAAAACCGTCCGTCTGCGGCCAGGCTGTCGAAACCGGCGAGCACGCCGGAAAAGGTCTGCTTCGCGATTTCCGCGCAGCGGTCGCTTTCCTCGCGGATCGAATCGACCGCGCCCGCCATGACCGTCGCGGCGGCAACGCCGGGGCCGGTCCACATGAGATAGGCCGAGGCGTCCGGCTCGACGAACAGCCCGTCCAGCGTCGCGCCGATGCCGCGCGCCAGACGCGCCGCGGCCTCGACCGTGGCGCGGTCCTTTTCGTCGCCCTGTAATGTGACCATGATGCGTTCGCGGGCCATGGGACTGATCCTTCTGTTGGCAGCGCGCTTGATCTTCGCGGCACGGGTCTTAGGAAAGGCCGCCCGCCAGCCGAGTCGAGCTACAGGATAAGACTGACATGCCGAGAACGCGACCGACATCCGACAAAACGCCGCGAGCCTGGCAAAGGATGCTGTCGGGACGCAGGCTGGATCTGCTCAATCCCTCTCCCTTCGACATCGAGATCGACGACATCGCCCACGGCCTTGCCCGTGTGGCGCGCTGGAACGGCCAGACGCGCGGCGACCATGCCTTTTCCGTGGCGGAGCACAGCCTGGAGGTCGAGCATATCACCGGCTTCCTTTACCCCGATCTCGAGGCGAAATGGCGTCTCGCCGCCCTGCTGCACGACAGCTCGGAATATGTGATCGGCGACATGATCAGCCCGTTCAAGGCGGCGCTGGGCATCGACTACAAGCTGTTCGAGGAAAAGCTGGAACACGCCGTCCATGCCCGCTTCGGCCTGCCCGCGAAGACGCCGGTTGAGGTGAAGCGCAAGATCAAACGCGCGGACCATATCTGCGCCTGGTTCGAGGCGACCCAGATCGCGGGCTTCTCCGAGGCCGAATCCAATGCCTTCTTCGGCAAGCCGCCCGCCGGGCTCGACATCACGATCGACCCCGCCCCGCCGAAAGAGGCGCAGAAACGCTTCGTCGACCGGTTCGAAACGCTGCTCGCCAACGTCGAGGCCGAATCCCGGCCACGCCGGAAACGCGCATGATCGGGTCCGGGGCGCTGATCGTTGGCCTCAACGCCGTCATCGTGGCGGTGGACGAGGACGCGCCCCAGCTTCTGGTCGTCCCCAGCGGTGAGGGCGCGCCTGCCCTGCCCTTCGGCCCGTTCGATCCGAAGACCCACCGAACGTTCGAGATCGGCCTCCGGGAATGGGTCAGCGAACAGGCCCAGTTTCAGCTCGGCTATGTCGAACAGCTCTACACTTTCGGCGATATGGGCCGCGAATCCCCGCTGGCGGAACTGACCGGCACCGGCGGCGCGCGCGTCATTTCCATCGGCTATCTCGCCCTGACGCCCGACACCTCCAACCCGCCCGAAGGCGGCGGCGTCTGGCGCGACTGGTACCGCTTCTTCCCGTGGGAAGACTGGCGCGGCGGTGAGCCGGCCGTCATCGCGGCCGTCATCGCCCCCGCCCTGCGCCGCTGGGCCGATGAGGCCGGCTCACCCGGCAAGCGCGAAGCGCGGCGCGACCGCCTCCGCATCGCCTTCGGCCTCGACGGTATGACCTGGAATGAGGAACGCGTCCTCGACCGTTACGAGCTGCTCTACGAGGTCGGCCTGGTGACCGAAGCGCGCCGCGACCGCGGCGACCGAGAAGCCGTGCCGGCCGGCATGGGCGAGGCAATGGCCTCCGACCACCGGCGCATCCTGGCGACCGCCATCAGCCGGTTGCGCGCCAAGGTGAAATACCGCCCCGTCGTGTTCGAGATCATGCCGGAGCGCTTCACCCTCTCCCACCTCCAGCGCGTCACCGAGGCCATTGTCGGCTATCCGCTGCACAAGCAGAATTTCCGCCGCGCGCTCGACCGCTCCGGCTTCGTGGAGGGCACGGGACGGATGGAGGCGGCGACCGGCGGACGACCTGCGGAACTCTTCCGCTTCCGCCGCGAAGCCCTGCGCGAAGGCCCGGCCTCGGGTCTGGCAACGCCGAGGCTCAATCAGGGGTGACACTTTTGTTGCGTTGCAGCGACGAAAGCGCATTGACCCGGACGGGTTCCAATCCTACTTAGGCTCTGAAAGAGCAAAAGGCGGCTGTACGACACAGCCGCCTGTCATCGGGCCCTATAAATGCTCAATATGAGCATAAGGAGGCGAAGAGATGGAACGTATTCTGACCGGCAATGGTGGCGGCTACGGCTTTGACGCCCCGGCGACCGCCTTCAATGACAATGAAGACCTGCCCTATACGGACGAGGTGAAGCGCGCGACCGACGCGATCTATGAGCGCGTGAAGGACGTGATCCTGCCCGAGGAATGGCCCGCCCACGCGCCGCTGATCCACGCCATCAACGACCTGAAGCGGCAGAAGAATGCCGTCATCCTCGCCCACAACTACATGACGCCGGAAATCTTCCACGGCGTCGGCGATCTGATGGGCGACAGCCTCGCCCTCGCCCAGATGGCGGCGAAGACCGACGCCGACATCATCGTCCAGGCCGGGGTGCATTTCATGGCCGAGACGGCGAAAATCCTCGCCCCGGAAAAGACCGTGGTGATCCCCGACATGCGAGCGGGCTGCTCGCTCGCCGCCTCGATCACCGGCCGCGATGTGGCGCTGATCAAGGCGAAATACCCCGGCATTCCGGTCGTCACCTATGTGAACACGTCCGCCGATGTGAAGGCAGAGGCCGATGTCTGTTGCACCTCCTCGAACGCAGTCCAGGTCGTGGAATGGGCGGCGAAGGAGTGGGGCTCCGACACCGTCATCATGATCCCGGACGAGTATCTGGCGCGCAATGTCGCGGCCAATACCAGCGTCCGCATTCTGTCCTGGAAGGGCGCCTGCGAAGTGCATGAACGCTTCACCGCCGAAGATGTCGCGGCGCTGCGCGAAGCCCATCCCGGTGTCATCATCCTGACCCACCCGGAAAGCCCCTCCGCCGTGGTCAAGGCGGCCGACTTCGCCGGCTCGACCGCGGCAATGGCCGACTATGTGAAGCGCGAAAAGCCGGCGACCGCCGTCCTCCTCACCGAGTGCTCGATGAGCGACAATGTCGCCGTCGAGGCCCCGGCAACGAAATTCGTCCGGCCCTGCAATCTCTGCCCGCACATGAAGCGGATCAATCTGCGCAATATCTACGAGGCGCTGAAATACGAGCGTTACGCCGTCGAGGTCGATCCCAACATCGCCGAACGCGCCCGCCAGTCGGTGCAGCGCATGCTCGACCTGCCGAAGCCTGACAAACCCGCCCGCTTCGATCCGGCCCGCGAGGCCGGCCCGATCGAACTCGTGACGGTTTAGGAGCAACGAAGGTGGCAGACCGCCCCGTTCTCATCCTCGGTGCCGGGATTGCCGGTCTCTGGACCGCGCTGAAGCTGGCGCCGCGCCCGGTCACGCTCGTCACCGGCGCGCCGCTCGGATTCGGCGCGGCAACCGGCTGGGCGCAGGGCGGCATCGCCGCGGCGCTAGCGCAGGACGACAGCCCGGCCCTGCACGTGAAGGACACGCTCAGCGCCGGTGACGGCCTGACCTGTGTCCGGGCGGCGGGCCTGCTGGCCTCCGGCATCGCGGAGGAAGTCGCGGCGCTGCGGGCGCTGGGTGTGCCGTTTGATACGGACGCCCAGGGACGCCTCACCCAGGGCCTGGAAGCCGCCCATTCCCGCCCCCGCATCGCCCATGTCAGCGGCGATCGCGCCGGCGCGGCGATCCTGGACGTGCTGGTACGCGCGGTGCGCGCGGCGGACCACATCACGATCCGCGAGAGCTGGCGCGCCGTGGCACTGCTGCCGTCGCGCGATGGCGGCTGTGCCGGTGCGCTCTTGCAAGGCCCGGACGGCCAGACCGAAACCGTTGAGGCAAACGACACCGTGCTCGCCATGGGCGGCGCGGGCGGTCTGTGGCAGGTGTCGACCAGCCCGGCCGGCGCGCTCGGTCAGGCCATCGCCATGGCCGCCCGCATCGGCGCGGAAATCGCCGACCCCGAATTCGTCCAGTTCCACCCGACGGCGATGGATCTGGGCCGTGACCCCGCCCCCCTTGCCACCGAGGCGCTGCGCGGCGCGGGTGCCGTCCTGATCGACCGCGACGGCAAAGCCCTGATGGACGGCGTGCATGACGCGCTGGACCTCGCGCCGCGCGACATCGTCGCCCGTACCGTCCACCGCGCCCGGCAGACGGGCCGCAAGGCTTTCCTGGATGCCCGCGAGGCGATCGGGCAGGCCTTCCCGGACCGCTTCCCGACCGTCTTCGCCGCCTGCATGGACGCCGGACTTGATCCGCGGACCACGCCCATCCCGGTCGCTCCGGCGGCGCACTATCACATGGGCGGTGTCTTCACCGGCATGGACGGCGAAACCAGCCTCCCCGGCCTGTGGGCCGTGGGGGAATGCGCGGCGAACGGCCTGCACGGCGCGAACCGCCTCGCCTCCAATTCGCTGGCCGAAGGCCTCGTCTTCGGCGCGCGCGCCGCACACGCCATCCGCATGCGCCCCGGCCCCGACCGCATCGCTCTGCGGGCCGAGGCGGCGCCCGTTCTGCCGCTTCTGGCGCTGACGCGCCTCAGACAGGCGATGGGTGCGGAATGCGGCGTGGAACGCACAGGCGCGGGCCTTGAACGCCTCCTCGGCATTCTGGACGGGCTGGCCGCGCGCTATGGCGAGGCCGACCCCCTGCTGGCGGCGCGCTTCGTGGTCGCGGGCGCGCTCCGGCGGCAGGAAAGCCGGGGATCGCACTGGCGGCTCGATTACCCGGCGAAGGCCGAGAGCGCCCGCCACACGCGCCTCGCACTGGAAGACATCGCTACGCCCGCCAACACGACCGAGGCCCGCCCCGCATGATGATCCCGCCCCTGCCCCGCCATATCGTGGAAGACGCGGTGCGCCGCGCCCTGGCCGAGGATCTCGGCGGCGCCGGCGACATCACATCGCTCGCCACCCTGAGCGAAGAGACCGAAGGCCGCTACGAATTGCGGTCGCGCAAGGCCGGCGTCCTGTGCGGTCTCGAACCGGCGCTCGAAGCCTTCTGGCATTGCGGCCCCGATCTCGAAATCGATATCCGCCTGACCGACGGCGCAGACCTCGAGACAGGCGCGGTCATACTGTCCATCGACGGCCGGGTGCAGCCCATCCTGACCGCCGAACGCACGGCGCTGAACTTCCTCGGCCGGATGAGCGGCATCGCGACGCTGACCGCGCAATACGTGAAGGCCGTCGAAGGCACGGGCGCGCGCATCGTCCACACCCGCAAGACCACGCCGGGCCTGCGCGCCTTCGAAGTCCAGGCCGTCCGCGCGGGCGGCGGCGCGGCGCACCGCTTCAACCTCGCCGACGCCATCCTGATCAAGGACAATCACGTCGCCGCAGCCGGCGGCGTAGGCGCGGCGGTCCGTGCGGCCCGCGCCCATGCCGGCCACATGGTCCGCATCTCGACCGAGATCGACCGGCTGGACCAGCTGGCCGAAGCGATCGAGGCCGGCGCCGACGTGGTCCTGCTCGACAATTTCTCGCTCGACGACATGCGCGCCGCGGTCTCGAAGGCGAAGGGCAAGCTGGTGCTGGAAGCCTCCGGCGGCGTCGATCTGACGACCGTCCGCGCCATCGCCGAGACCGGCGTCGACATCATCTCGGTCGGCGCCCTCACCCACTCCGCCCCCAATTTCGATCTGGGGCTGGACGCGGTTTGACAGGGCCCTTTCCCTCCCCTCGAAGGAAAGGGACGCGAGCGTTTCAGGTCATTACTGACGTTTCCCGGACGGCGCTGCCGGTCCGGGATCCATGCGGGCTGCAATCTGGGCCCCGGTCTTCGCTTCGCGAAACCGGGGAGCGTCAAAATTTTCAATTCAAGGCCTGGGGTTCCCGCGGAAGCGGGAATCCGAAACCGGGTGCGAGCGTCAGGTCCCCATTTTCATGGGGACCCCATTTTTCGTCTCATTCCAAAGCACCCGCTTGTCCTGAGCCGCGTCAGCAGGCCTCGAACCCCTCGGAAAACCCCGCTAACCTCCCCCGCGAACACGCGAGGAGAGCGAGATGAGAAAGCGCCACGACCATCCCGAAGGCCGGGTGGAGACGATCCGGGTCGACAGCCAGGCCGTCGCCAACAATGTGCTCGGAGACCCGACGCGGCGGCGTATCGACGTCTATATCCCGCACGGGTCTGACGGCGCGGGCCTGCCGCTGCTCGTGGACCTCGTCGGTTTCACCGGCGGCGGTCCGGCCCACACCAACTGGAAAAGCTTCGGCGAGAATGCGCCCGAACGCCTCGACCGGCTGATAGGGTCGGGCGCCATGCCGCCTGTCGTCGTGGCCTTCCCGGACTGTTTCACGCGGTTGGGCGGCAACCAGTACATCAACTCGTCCGCGATGGGGAATTGGGACGATTTCCTGCTGACCGAAGCCGTCCCGGCCATCGAAGCCGAGTTCGGCTGCGGCGGCGCGGGCCGGCGCGGCGTGTTCGGCAAATCGTCCGGCGGCTATGGCGCCATGGTCCATGCCCTGCTCCACCCCGACTTCTGGTCGGGCGCGGCCTGCATGTCCGGCGATATGGGGTTCGAACTGATGTTCGCGACCGATTTCGCCGCCACGCTGCGCGCGTTGGCCAAGCATGACGGGTCGATCAAGTCCTTCCTCGACAAGCTGGAATCCAACCCGAAGCCATCCGGCGACGACATTCATGTTCTGATGATCCTCGCCATGGCCGCGACCTATGACCCCGCTCCGGACGAATATCTCGGCATCCGCCTGCCCGTGACGATGGACACGTGCGAACGCATCGAGAAGCGCTGGGCCAACTGGATGAAGTGGGACCCGATCGAGATGCTCGATCAGCACGGCGAGGGGCTGAAGAAGCTCAAGGCGCTGTGGATCGAGTGCGGCGATGTCGACCAGTACAACCTGCTCTACGGCGCGCGCATCATGACGAAACGCCTGACCGCCATCGGGATCGAGCACGAATATCGGGAATTTCCCGACAACCATTCATCGATCGACTATCGGCTCGACGAAGTCCTGCCCTTTCTGGCAAAGGCGCTGACCCGCTAGGTCGGCGCGTTCGCCGTCGTCACCGCAACCGAGGTTGATCCACGCACCGTTCCGCCCGCATCGACGAATTCCAGCCGGATCCGGTTTCGCGCCGGATCGTTGGCGATCGCCTGACCGCTGCCCCGCACCAGCACGGTGAAGGTACGGACCGTGTTCTGATCGTGCGTGAAATCCAGCGTCGCCGCCGGAGCGGAGAGACAGGCGCCGTTCGCATTGCCCGTGGTTTCGCAAAGGCTGACGGTTACATCCGACGCCACGCTCCGTAGCGTCAGCGGCTCGCTGGCGCCGATATTCACCGCTGCCGTACCGATCGCGCCGCGCCCTTCGGTTCCGCCGAGGAAGAGAATGCCATCATTCGTCGTGGTCGCGGCAATCGCGATCACGTCGGCGGTCGCCGTCGTGCCGGACGACATCACGAGCTGGTTCACTCCGGCGATCTGCGCCGCCTGGCCGGTCGAGCAGCGGAATGCGAGTTCCAGCGGCTCGGTCGTGAACGGAATCGGGCTTTGATAGAATTCCTGCACCGGCGTGAACGAGATCACGAAGCTCTGGCTTTGCCCCGCAGGGATGTCGACCGGCGTGTTCGGCGTGCCGGTCAGGGCATTCGTGTTCGGGTCGGTGGTCTGATAGCCGAAACCGCCCTTGATCACGTTCAGGAGTGAAATCGCGCAATTCTCGGCCGTCGCCTGTCCGCCATTGACGATGGTCGCGAAGGCTGTCGCCTGGGTTTCGAACGTCACCGAACGGCTGGTGGGCAGCACGGCCGCAGAGAGCTGTGTCTGGGTGATCGTGACGTTGTCGTTGACCGTGAACGTCTCCGGCGGGCTGCCGGCATTGTCGGTCGCGTCGCCGGTGTCGGGGTCGACCGAAGTCAGCGTCACCGTGATCGGCACTGCACCGCCCGTGGCCGGGTTGGAGAAGATGCCGGTCCGCAGGAAGGCCATCACGTCGGAACTGAACCCGGCCGTCTGCGTCCCGGTCAGCCCGTCGCCGCCGCGCGGCAGCGTGATCGTCAGGATATGGTTCTGGCTGCCGTCCTGCGAATACTCGATCGTCGGCTTCAGCGGATTCGTATTGCCGTCGAGATTGGTATCGACCCAGGCACTGTCGGCGTCGATCGAATAGACCGGGAACAGCCGATCAGGGCCGGGCGAACCGGGATTGAATTCGAAGCCATAGGCCCCGATCCGGGTGCCCGCGGGACCCAGAGCCGTGAAACCGTTGAAGGCGTATCCGGCGGGGATCGTGATCACCACCTGATAGGCTTGGCGCTGTCCGAAGGTGATCTCGCTGTCGAGCCGGAAACCCATGTCTCGCCCGGGCGCAAGATCGCTGAACACGACCGTTTGCGTCACCGGTTCCGTAAAGACGGCAGGGCCGCTTGGTCCCGTCCCGGCTGTTTCGGGACGGTCGGAAAACAGTTCCTCACATCCACAAACCAAGAGTACCGACGCCATGATAAACAGTGCGCGCATGGCAACCTCCCCGGACAATGTTGGAAAAGGTTAACGCATTTCGCGCCTGACGAGAAATTATTCCTGACGGCAAAAGAAAACGCCGCCGGGGGAACCGGCGGCGTTCGTGTTCGTTATTCAGGTGCGCGGCCTTTAGAGATCGCGCTCCATCTCGGCCCGTTCGCGGCGGCTCGGGAAGCGGTAGAAGATATGCTCGCCGATCGTGCGGGTGCGCACCAGCGAGCTCGACCAGTGCGGATCGATCGCGACCGTGTGGTAGTGCGTGGCATTGCGCGTCACAGGCGGCGCGAAACCGAGCATGACGTGCTCGGCAACGAGCTGGGCCCGGCGCCAGGGACGGCCGCGCGGGCTGCGGTTGATCGAACCGTCGCAGGTGAAGCTGAACTGGCAGCCCGATGCACGCGTCGAACCTTCATAGACCACGCCGCAAACCGTGTCGGGATAGGCCGAATGCGCCACCCGGTTCATCACCACTTCGGCAACGGCAACCTGGCCGGCGAAGCCTTCACCGCGCGCTTCGTAGTAGACAGCGGTCGCGAGGCAATCGAGTTGTTCGGCCTCGAGCCGGGCGCGTTCGATATGGGTGCGGTCGAAGGTGCGCAGCTCGGCCAGCGGGCGCGACGCGACGCGCGCGACACCGGTTTCCGCATTCGAATCCACACGCAGGGCCGCGAGCCGAAGCGAACTCGGCGCGGACCAGTCGAGCGCATCCTCGGCTTCGAGATAGCGCGAGGCGAGGTTCTGCCAGTGGGCGGCATCTTCCTGCTGCTGGATACGGACGCCGGCGAGCGGGAACATCGCCGCGAGGCTCGCGGCGAGTACCGAGACCGCAAGGGTCTTCAGGCCCGCGATCAGTCGCGGCCGGTCTTTCAAAATCGGCGTGGCGGTCATGTAACTCCGTCCCGTCGAATCACCGTTCAACCTTACTCTGGCATTTACCACGAGACGCTGAACAGATGATGAAATTAGCGGGCCCGTCTAAATGACCCTCAATGCATGGTCAAGCGGGACTGTTGCCCGCATATGGGTAACTGCCTTGCAATTGGCAAGCCGAGACAATCAAGCGCAAGTCGATTCAAGACTTTATCGACTGTTCTTGAGCGCTGATTGCGCTGCGGCAAGACGCGCGATCGGCACCCGGTAAGGCGAGCAGGACACATAGTCGAGCCCGACCGAATCGCAGAAGGCGATCGAGGCCGGATCGCCGCCATGTTCGCCGCAAATCCCCAGCTTCAGACCCGGGCGAGCCGAACGGCCGCGCTCCGCCGCAATGCGAACCAGATCGCCGACGCCGGACTGATCCAGCGTGACGAAGGGGTCCTTCTCGAAAATCCCGGCCTCGATGTAGTCGCCGAGGAATTTGCCGGCGTCGTCGCGCGACAGGCCGAACGTCGTCTGGGTGAGATCATTGGTGCCGAAGGAGAAGAATTCCGCCTCGGCCGCGATCTCGTCGGCGCGCAGCGCGGCGCGCGGCAATTCGATCATCGTGCCGATCACATAGACCGGCGCGGTGCCGCTTTCCTTTTCGACCGCCTTGGCCACGCCTTCGATGCGGGCCTTCAGGATAGACAATTCCTTGGCCATCGCGACCAGCGGGATCATCACCTCGGCGACGGGGCGCACGCCGGTCTTCTTCTGAACATTGACCTGCGCCTCGAAAATGGCGCGCGCCTGCATTTCGTAGATTTCCGGGTAGGTGATCCCGAGGCGGCAGCCGCGATGGCCGAGCATCGGATTGGTCTCGCTCAAGCCCGCGGCGCGTTCCATCAGCGCTCTGGCCGACAGGCCGGTCGCTTTCGACACCGCATCGACGTCTTCCTCGGTGTGCGGCAGGAATTCATGCAGCGGCGGGTCGAGCAGCCGGATCGTGCAGGGCCGCTCTTCCATGATGGTGAAAATCTCTTCGAAGTCCTGGCGCTGCATCGGCAGGATTTTCGCCAGTGCCGCGACACGTCCCGCCCGGTCTTCCGACAGGATCATCTCGCGCACCGCCGCGATACGGTCGGCATCGAAGAACATGTGCTCGGTGCGGCACAGGCCGATGCCTTCCGCGCCGAATTCCTTCGCCGTCTGGACGTCGGCGGGGGTTTCGGCATTCGTGCGCACCTTCATGCGCCTTGCCTTGTCAGCCCACACCATCAGCGCCGCGAAATCGCCGGTCAGCTCCGGCTTGATCATCGGCACCGCGCCCATCAGCACTTCGCCGGTGGCGCCGTCGATGGTGATGAAATCGCCCTGCCGCACGGTGCGGCCGCCGACGGTGAAGGACTTGTCGGCATAGCTGATCTTGATCGAACCCGCGCCGGACACGCAGGGCCGTCCCATGCCGCGCGCCACGACGGCGGCGTGGCTGGTCATGCCGCCGCGCGCGGTGACGATGCCCTGTGCGGCATGCATGCCGTGAATGTCTTCCGGACTGGTCTCGATGCGCACCAGAATGACCTTCTCGCCATGCCCGGCCATCGTCTCGGCTTCGTCGCTGTCGAACACGACGACGCCCGCCGCGGCGCCCGGCGAAGCCGGCAGGCCGGTGGCCAGCACGTCGCGCGTGGCGCTGTCGTCAATCATCGGGTGCAGCAGCTGATCCAGCTGCGCCGGATCGACGCGCAGGATGGCTTCTTCTTCGGAAATCAGGCCTTCCTTCGCCATGTCGACGGCGATCTTCAGCGCCGCCTTGGCGGTGCGCTTGCCGTTGCGGGTCTGCAGCATCCAGAGCCGGCCGCGCTCGACCGTGAACTCGATGTCCTGCATGTCGCGGTAATGGCGCTCCAGCCTGGAGAAGACCTCGGCCAGTTCATTATAGCTGTCCGGCATCGCCTCCTGCATGGAGGGGGCCTTGTCGCCCATCTTCTCGCGCATCTCCTGGGTCAGGCATTGCGGCGTGCGGATGCCGGCGACGACGTCCTCGCCCTGCGCATTGACCAGGAATTCGCCATAGAAGGCGTTCTCGCCGGTCGACGGGTCGCGGGTGAAGGCGACGCCGGTGGCGCTCGTCTCGCCCATGTTTCCGAACACCATCGCCTGGACATTCACCGCCGTGCCCCAGCTCGCCGGAATGTCGTGCAGGCGGCGATAGGTCCTGGCCCGGTCATTCATCCAGCTGGCGAAGACCGCACCGATCGCGCCCCACAGCTGTTCGCGCGGATCGGACGGAAATTCGCGGCCGAGCGCCTTGGCGGCGGCGGCCTTGTAATCGCGGACGATTTCTTCCCAGTCCTCGGCCGATAGCTCGGTATCGAGTGTGAAGTCGTTCTCTTCCTTGAACGTCTCCAGGATCTCCTCGAACATCGAATGATCGAGGTCGAGCACGACGTCGGAATACATCTGGATGAAGCGGCGATAGCTGTCATAGGCGAAGCGGCGGTCGCCGGAGAGCTGCGCCAGGCCTTCCGCGGTCTCGTCATTGAGGCCCAGATTGAGCACCGTATCCATCATGCCCGGCATCGAGGCGCGCGCGCCGGAGCGCACCGAGACCAGCAGCGGATTCTTCGGATCGCCGAACGCCTTGCCGGTCACACCTTCGAGCTTTGCCAGCGCGGTCTCGACCTGTTCGTTCAGTCCGCCCGGCCATTGCTTGCCGCCATCGTAATAGGCGTTGCAGGCAGACGTCGTGATCGTGAAGCCCGGCGGCACGGGCAGGCCCAGCTTGGCCATCTCGGCCAGGTTCGCGCCCTTGCCCCCCAGGAGTTCGCGCATCGAGGCCTCGCCCTCGCTGTCACCCCCGCCGAACGCATAGACCCACTTGGTGCCGCTCATGCTCTTCTTCCTTCTCGATCCCGTCCGGACGGATGGGATCAATCATGGGGTCCCCATGAAAATGGGGACCTGAATTTCGAATCCGGCCTCGGATTCCCAAGGCCTGTCCCCGCAAAGGCGGGGATCGCGGGAACCCCGGCGGGAGTGTTTCCGCCCGGTTTGGTGGGCGGTTGAATTCCCTCTCCCTCCCCCATCGGGGGAGGGTCGGGGTGGGGGGAATTCGAAGGTGTCTCACCCCACCCTGGCCCTCCCCTCAAGGGGAGGGAAAATCTCTTGTCTGCCCCAGGTTCTGCTTCAGTGAGCATCCTGGGGTCCCCATGAAAATGGGGACCTGAAGCTTGCACCCCGTTTCGGGTTCCCAAGGCCTGTCCCCGCAAAGGCGGGGATCGCGGGAAACCCATGAAAGTCAGCCTTCAATTCTTCCCAGATCGGCCACGACATGCGCGTCCGACCTGATGCGCGCCAGCAGACGGAGTCTGTTGCGCCGCAACATGGCGTTATCGGCATTGACCGTGACCTTGTCAAAGAAGGCATCGACGGGCCCGCGAAGCACGGCGAGCGAGCGCATCGCGCCCTCGAAATCTTCCGTTTCGACAGCCGCTTTCACATCGTTCGAGGCGGTCTCCAGCGCCGCGATCAGCGCGGATTCCTCGGCCTGGAGATCACCGTTCAGATAGGCGGTTTCGAGCGCACCGTCGCCGAGATCGGCGGCGAAACCGCCCGCATCCTTCTTCTCTTCCGCTTTCAATATGTTCGCCGCGCGGCGATAGCCGGCGAGCAGCGCCGCCCCGTCCTCGCTGTCGAGGAAGGCCTGCAGCGCGCGGGCACGATTGGTGACGCGGACGAGATCGTCATCGCCGAGGGCAAACACGGCATCGATCACGTCATGGCGCACGCCCTCGTCCTTCAGATGGACCTTCAGCCGGTCGGCGAAGAAGGCGAGAAGCGCTTCCGCAATTGCGTTTTGCGACGGGTGACTCCGAACAAGCTCACGTTCATCTTCAGAATAATGGACCCACTCATAGATGTCGTGGTGCGGTTCAATCTCGTTAGAGAAGTCGTAATCCCAACGATCAGGCCCAACTTCCACGAATAGCTCTTCAAGGTTGTCTGGATCGGCACCAAAAAGGAAGAACGGGTTGTCGAGCACCTTTCGAAGAATTTGTAGGTAGGCAAACTTCAGCAATCGTTCCGTCGACACTCTGAAATGACCGGCGAGCACGACCCGGATCACACCCAGCGCCGCGCGCCGCAGCGCAAATGGGTCCTTCGATCCGGTCGGCTTTTCGTCGATCGCCCAGAAGCCCACCAGCGTGTCGAGCTTGTCGGCGAGCGCGACCGCGGCGCTGACCGGCGCGTCCGGCACGGCGTCGGACGGCCCTTGCGGCTTGTAGTGATCGCGGATCGCATCGGCGATTTGGCGGGCCTCGTCTTCGGTGAGGCTGGAAAGCCCCCCACCCCTTCCCTCCCCCGAGGGGGAGGGAGAAGCGCTGGAAGCGCCAACCTCACTCCCTCCCCTTGAGGGGAGGGTTGGGGTGGGGTGAGACCGGGCAGCCTCCAGCACATAATACCGGCCCATCACCCCCTGCAGTTCGGGGAATTCATAGACCATCTGGCTGACCAGATCGGCCTTGGCGAGGCGCGCGGCGCGCTCTGCCAGATCCGGGTCCGCGCCGACCGACGGCGCGAGTTCGCGGGCCAGCGCGGCGACGCGTTCCACCTTGTCGGCGACCGTCCCCAGCTTCTCGTGGAAGGTGACCTTGGACAGGTCGGTCGCCATGTCCTCGAGGCCCCGGGCGATATCCTTGTCCCAGAAGTGGCGGGCATCACTGAGGCGCGCGGACAGCACGCGGGCATTGCCCGCCGCGATGGCCTTGCCGCCATCGGGCGCGTCCTGGTTGGCGACGACGACGAAATTCGGAGCGAGCGAGCCGTCGGCCCGCGCCACCGCGAAATACTTCTGGTGCGTCTTCATCGTCAGCTGGATGACTTCCGGCGGCAGGTCGAGGAAGTCGGGGTCCATCTGCCCCAGAATGGCGATCGGCCATTCCGCGAGACCCGCGACTTCATTCAGCAGCCCCTCGTCCTCGACGAGTTCGAGGCCCGCATCGGCGCAGACCTTGGCCGCCTGTTCGGCGATGATTGCCATGCGGTCGGCGCGTTTGAGGACCACCCGTCCCTTTTCGCGCAGCGTCTTTTCGTAGTCGGCGAAATCCTTGACCGTGAACGGACCGCGGCCCATCCGGCGGTGGCCTTCGGTCTCATTGCCCGTGGCGATGCCGAACACGGCGAACGGCACGACATCCCCGTCGAGAAGGCAGAGGACACGTTGCAGCGGGCGGACCCAGCGCTGCGTCTTCTCGCCCTCGCCGAACTTCATCGATTTCGGCCAGGGGAAGTCCTTGGCGATCTGCGGAATGGCGGCAGCGATGACGTCCGCCGTCTTGCGCCCCGGCGTCTCGATGATCGCGACGTAGAAGCTGCCCTTCTTGTCCTCGCGCACCTCGCACTGGTCGAGGCTGGCGACACCCGCCCCGCGCATGAAGCCCTGCAGCGCCTGTTCCGGCGCGTCGGTGCGCGGGCCCTTGCGCTCCTCGCGCACGGCTTCAGTCTCGAGCGGTAGCCCCTCGATCACGCAGCCAAGCCGGCGCGGACCGGAGAAGGTCTCGAAGCTCTCCCAGCCGAGGCCGGCCTCCTTCAGCGCAGCCGACAGCAGGCGTTCGAGATCGGCTTCCGCCCGCGCCTGCATGCGCGCCGGAATTTCCTCTGAGAAGAATTCGAGAAGCAGCTGGGCCACGAGTGCGTCAGATCCTAACCGGCAAAGACTTTCTGGAAGGCGGGGCGCGACTGGACACGCTCGACATAGGCCTTGATCGCCGGCTTGGCGGGGAACAGGCCGAACTGCGTCGCCCAGCCGAGCGAACCGCCAACGAGCAGGTCGGCGGCGGTGAACCAGTCGCCGAGAAGATAGGGGTTGGCCTTGGACAGGCGCTGTTCCAGCACATCGACGACCAGGTCGACATCGCCCCAGCCCGCCATGCGCCGGTCGATGCTCACCTTGGTATTGGCCTGCATCATCGCCGGGTCGATCGCGCCGGCCTGGAAGCAGACCCAGCGCAGATAATCGCCGCGGCGGGGATCATTGATGCCCGGCGCGAGATCGTTCGGCGTCTTGTACTTGTCGCACAGATAGATCGCGATCGCCGTGGACTCGGTGACGATGGTGTCGCCATCGACCAGCGCCGGGATCTTGCCCATCGGATTGATCGCCAGGAATTCCGGCGTCCGCATCGAGCCGTCCTCGTATTCGACACGCTTCAGCGCGTAATCGATGCCGAGCTCCTCGAGCAGCCAGTGGATCATCGCCGCCCGCGATTGCGGGTTGTGGTAAAGCTGTACACTCATGCGGACGCCTCCATCGGATTGAATTTCACCCCACCCCGGCCCTCCCCTCCAGGGGAGGGAGTGGCGCTGGCGTATTCCTCCCTCCCCCCACGGGGGAGGGTTGGGGTGGGGGGCAGTTCAGCAGAGTGGAAAAAATTCATCACGCCGCCCCCTTCTCAAGCCCGACCCACGCCTCGGCGCAGCCCTTCGCCAGCTCGCGCACCCGCGCAATCCAGCTGGCGCGTTCGGCCACCGAGATCGCGCCGCGCGCATCGACCAGGTTGAACAGGTGCGAGGCCTTGAGACAGTAGTCATAGGCCGGCAGCGGCAGCGGCGGGTCGAGCGCCAGCAGCGCCTTGCACTGCGTTTCGGCGTCGGCGAACCAGCGCATCAGCATGTCGACATCGGCATGCTCGAAATTGAACGCCGAATACTGCCGTTCGGCCTCCTGGAAAACGTCGCCGTATTTCAGGCCCTTCCCGTTGAAGTCGAGGTCGTAGACGTTCTCCACGCCCTGCACATACATGGCGAGGCGTTCGAGCCCGTAGGTCAACTCGCCGGAGACGAGTTCGACATCGAGCCCGCCGACCTGCTGGAAATAGGTGAACTGGCTGACTTCCATCCCGTCGCACCACACCTCCCAGCCGAGGCCCCAGGCCCCGACGGTCGGGTTTTCCCAGTCGTCCTCGGCGAAGCGCACATCGTGCAGGTCGCGGTCGATTCCGATGGCGTCGAGCGAACCGAGATAGAGGTCCTGCAGATTGGCCGGTGACGGCTTCAGGAGGACCTGGAACTGGTAATAGTGCTGCAGCCGGTTGGGGTTCTCGCCATAGCGTCCGTCCGAGGGCCGCCGCGAGGGCTGGACGTAGGCCGCGCGCCACGGCTTGGAACCGAGCGAGCGCAGCGTCGTCGCAGGGTGCAGCGTGCCGGCCCCGACCTCGACGTCATAGGGCTGGAGAATCGCACAGCCCTGCTCGCCCCAATAGCGTTGCAGGGTGAGGATGAGGTCCTGGAAGGAGGGCGCGGCCATGGGTCCGGTCATGCTTGAAGAAACACCGCCGGGCAAGCCCGGCGCGAAGGCGCGCGGACCCTAGGCAGGAAGCCCGTCCCGATCAAGCAGAGGAATCCTCTTTGTCCTGCGGCGAAAAGCGGCTCTCGACGGCACGCCGGGCGGCCTCTGCCGCCTGGTTCCTCCGCCGCCGCACGGGCGTGCGGAACACGCCCCACAGGAAGGCGGCCAGAACGATGAGGAGCAGCGTGATCCCGAGCATGGCAGTGGATTAGCGCGCGCAGCATCAATTTCCAACTTCCCCCTCACCCGGCCCTTCGGGCCACCCTCTCCCTCGAGGGAGAGGGGAAGAAACGCCGAACCTGATTCCCTCTCCCTGCAGGGAGAGGGTTAGGGTGAGGGGTCTTTCCAGAGTTGAAGCCCCGCCCGTCCCCTCAATATCGCATCCGCCTCTGCGGAATACTGCCCGCCTTCACCGTCATGCAGCACCAGAGGCGGCAGAAGGACGAGCGGGCCTTTGGCGTCGCGGGTCGCGGCAACGATCACCCGCTTCGCCGGCGCGTCCGCACGCGGATGCACCGGCTTCACCACGACATCGCCCCAGCGGGCATTCAGCAGGAAGAGCAGATCGCCGAGCCGGTCTGCCCGGTGGATGACGGTCAGCCGACCGCGCGGCTTCAGCGTCTTGCGCGCCGCCGCAATCCAGTCCGCCAGCACCGTCTCGCCGGTCAGATAGGCGCGCGTCTTCCCGGCCCTGGGCGCGCGCATCGACTTCGGATCGTCGAAGAAGGGCGGGTTGAAGAAGACCTGGTCGGCCGGTCCCCAGCCTGCCGGATCGGCGACATCGCCAGCCGAGAAACCCACCCGGTCCGCCAGGCCGTTCGCCGCGGCATTGCCCTGCGCCAGAGCGATCATGTCCGGGTCGATGTCGAAACCGGCAAAGTGGCAGCCCGTCAGCCGCGACGCTGCGCACAGGCTCGCCGTTCCGGCCCCGCAGCCTGGCTCGACAAGCCGTTCGCCCGGCTTCGCCAACAAGGCCGCCGCCAGCAGCACGGCGTCGATCCCGGCCCGGAAGCCGTCATCGGGCTGGGTGACTGTAATGCGGCTGTCGAGAAAGCGGTCTTCGCTCACTCCCGATCGCCCTTCGCGATTTCGGCAAACGCCTCCTCCAGCAGCTGCCTCGCCTCGTCAGCATCGTCGTCGGCGACCAGCAGGCGCGGGCGCAGCTGTTTCAGACTGCCGCCATAAAGGCTCGACGTCTGGTCGTCCGTCACGAAGCCCGCAATTCCGGCCTCCTTCAGCACCGCCTGTGCGAAGGACATCTCGACCGGGTCATTCGTTCTGTGCACTTCGATCATGCGCGAACCTTTCTTCCTCGGCTGCGTACTGTATTTCACTCGCACGCGCATGCGACGAAAACGCGCCGCATGCGCCGCTTGCCGCCGGACGGGGCCATTCCTATTGTCTGGCACGAAACCGCGGGGCGCCGCAGGGGAATGAGCTTGGACACCAGCGTGAAAGCGGGCAAGGCGCCCACCGCCGAATTGAACGCGGCCGAACGGCTCGCCGACATGGCGACCGCCGACATGCGGCGCGTTGATGCGCTCATCCTCGACCGCATGGGCAGCCCGGTTCCGCTGATTCCGAAACTCGCCCGCTATCTGGTCGAGGCCGGTGGCAAGCGCATCCGCCCGCTGATCACACTCGCGACCGCGCGCATGCTGGATTACCAGGGCGACGCCCAGCTGAAACTCGCCGCCGCCGTCGAATTCATCCACACCGCCACCCTGCTGCATGACGATGTGGTCGACGAAAGCGACCTCAGACGTGGCCGCAAGTCCGCCAACATCGTCTGGGGCAATGCGCCCAGCGTGCTGGTCGGTGACTTCCTGTTCGCGCGCGCCTTCATGCTGATGGTCGACGCCGAATCGCTTCCCGCCCTGCACTCGCTGTCGCGCGCCGCCAGCGTTATCGCCGAGGGCGAAGTGCGCCAGCTTGCCGCGACCGGCGATGTGAACGTCTCCGAAGCCTCCTATCGCGCCATCATCGAGGCCAAGACTGCGGCCCTGTTCGCCGCGGCTGCTGAAGTCTCAGGCATCGTCGCGAACCGCACCGAAGACGAGATCGCCGCGCTCGACCGCTATGGCCGGGAAATCGGCCTCGCCTTCCAGCTGGTCGACGACATGCTGGACTATGGCGGCCTGTCCGCCACGCTCGGCAAGAAGACCGGCGACGATTTCCGCGAGGGCAAGGTCACCCTGCCCGTCACCATCGCGATCGCGGCGGCCAATGACGAGGAACGCGCCTTCTGGACCCGCGTCATTGCGGACAAGGACCAGAAGGACGCCGACTTCGAACACGCGCTGGACCTGATCACGAAGCATGGCGCGCTGCAGGCCACGCTCGAAGCCGCCCGCACGCATGCGGCCAATGCCCGCGAGGCGCTTTCCGGCTTCCCCGACAATGTCTGGAAGACCGCACTGACCGATCTCGCCGACTTCGTCGTCGAACGCGCGCACTAACGCGGGATCATTCCCCCAGATCGAGACCCTTGACCTTCGCCCCGGAGCGGATGCGCGTGTGCGCAACTCCGAGGACCAGGCTCATCAGAAGCAGCGACACGATGGGCCACACACCGCCCTGCGCATGGGCGACCAGCGCCAGGATCGCGCACCCGCCTGTCACCGCGCCATAGATCAGCGCCACCCGCCAGTGCGGCACCCCCATCCGAACGAGGATCTGGTAGCCATGGCTGCGGTGCGGCTGGGTGATGCTGAACCCGGCCCGCACGCGCGCCAGCAGGGTCAGCAGGATATCGACGAGCAGAGGCAGCATCAAAAGCGGAACCAGAAGCACGCTGATTCCCTCCGGTCCGGTTACGGCATTCAGCCCCGCTACGGCAAACCATCCGCCGATCGCCAGCGCTCCGACATCGCCGAGGAAGAGCCGCGCTCTGGGCGCGTTCCATGGCAGAAAGCCGAGCAGTGCCCCACTCAGAAACAGCCCGGCAGGCTCGCCGGAAACGAGCGTCAGGCCCAGCCCCGCCATCGCCATTGATCCGGCCACCAGCCCGTTCGATCCGTCGGCGAAATTGACAACATTGATGGCGGTAAAGACCCAGAGCGCGGTTCCGGCAAGGCCGATGGCGAACGGCAGAGCGAGGGTGGCGAAGCCGAAATCGAGTGCCAGGACCGGACCGGCCGCGAATGCGGCGGCCAGCGAAATCGCCATCAGCGCCAGGAATTTCTCCGCCGGCCCGGACGAAATCAGGTCGTCGATGAAGCCGAGCAATCCCGCTGCCGCCATCGCGGACAGAGCCACACCAACGCCCGGTGGTGCCCCGGTCAGGACCGTCCACCCGATCGCGCACGCGGCCACCGAGGCGATGATCGCCAGGCCGCCGCTGCGCGGAGTCGGACTGGAGTGGCTCGACCGGTTATTGGGATGGTCGAGAATGCCGGCATGCCGGACCAGCCAGGCCATCGCGAAAGAGATCGCGAATCCGAACGGAAGGATGAAGGCGTAAGCGGTCATGCGGTCTCCGTTCCACCCAGAGTCGCGGGCTGGATCAGCCATCCGGCATGACCGGCGGCGAGCTGACGTCCGGCTTCAACCGCCGCGGCCTGGGACTCGAACAGGGCGAAACAGGTGGAACCCGACCCGGTCATACGGACCGGATGCGCACCGGGCAATTCCCCGAGCGCTGCCAGAACGTCAGCGACAAGGCCGACCGCGCCGGCCGCGTGGGGCTGAAGATCGTTCCGGCCGGACGCGATGACCGCGACCGCTGGGCCACTCGCCAAGCAGACAGGGTTTTGCATCACTCCGATGCGCTGAGGATCGGTGTCGTAAAGCGCAAAGATCCGGCCCGTCGGCACGCTCACGCGCGGATTGACCAATAGCGCATTCAGCGCAGGCCAGTGTTCCAGCAGTTCGACAATTTCGCCCCTGCCCCGCATGCGCAAGGGCCGGGAGAGGACGCAGGCCGGAACATCGGACCCGATCTCGGCGGCGAGTCCGGCCAGCATGTCGTCCGGCCAGTCCATTCCCCAAAGGCGGTTGAGACCGCGCAATGTCGCGGCCGCATCCGCCGATCCGCCGCCGAGGCCCGAGCCCAGCGGAATGGATTTCTCCAGCCGGATGCGTGCGCCCGGTTCCACGATCCCGGCTGCCCCCGCGAGGATTTCGGCGGCCTTGAGGATCAGGTTTCCGTCTTCCGCGCGGAGGATGTCCGCCCCTTCGCCCGTCATGTCGAGCGACAGGGTTTCGGCAGGTTCGAAACTCAAACGGTCACCCCAGTCGGCGAACGCGACAAGGCTGTCGACGGGGTGGTATCCGTCCGGCCGGACCGGTCCGACCCGGAGCGTCAGATTGATCTTCGCCGCCGCGAATTCCCGGATCACGGGGCCTCTTGCCCCTCCGCCATCGCGGTTTCCGGCAGATCCGGCACGATACCGGTCGCAAGCCTGTCATTCAGCGCTTCGATCTCGTCCGGGTCGGGATCGAGTTCGAGCGCTCGCTGCCACTGGTAGCGCGCTTCGACACCGCGTCCGACCTGCCAATAGGCATCACCGAGATGGAAATTGATGGTCGGGCTGGCCGGGTCGAGTTCGACCGCGCGTTCCAGATGCCGAACGGCCTCCTGATATTCGCCGCGCACATAGTGCGCCCAACCCAGGCTGTCGACGATATAGCCCGCGTCCGGCTCCTGTGCCGCCGCGGTGCGGATCATCGAGAACGCCTCCTCGATATTGCGCCCCTGCGTCACCCAGACATAGCCGAGATGATTGAGCACATCCGGCTCGTTCGGACTGATCTCGAGCGCGCGCAGGAAAAGGGCCTCGGCTTCATCCCAGCGCCCGAGCTGATCCAGCACGGCCGCGCGGAAGAAGTAGTAACGCCAGTCAGGCGCATCGCCCTGGGCTTCGTAGCGCGCGGCGATCTCTTCATAGAGCGTGGCGGCCGTTTCCAGTTCGCCATTGGCGCGCGACAGGTCGGCCAGCAGGGTCAGCGCTTCGAGATTGCCGGTCTCTTCGGCCAGACGACGCACGTCCGCGCGGGCCCCGTCGGGATCGCCGGAGCGGGCCTGAAGCCAGAGCCGCTCGATCCGGGAACTCATCCAGAACGGGCCGCGCGGCACGGCGTCGAACGCATCGAGCGCCGCCTCGCTGAACCCCATGCGGTCGAGCGAGCCGCCCATCAGGATCAGGGTCGGCGCATAATCCGGGTCGAGCCGCTGCGCGAGGCGCAGATAAAGGATGGAGATTTCCATGTCGGCCTGCGCGGCCACGGCGGCCGACGGCCCCAGAATGGCCCGCGACGCCATTTGCGACAGGCTCAGGGAACGCGGCGCGCGGCCCCCCGAGCGGACGCGTTCGAGATCGGCTTCGATACCCGGATCGCCCGGCGCTTCGGCCAGCGAGGCGACATAGAGCGCCTCGGCCTCGCCGCGGCGGCCCTGACGTTCGAGAAACGCGCCGTAGAGCTCCACCGTGACACGGCGGTAGCTCGCGCCCGCCATCGCGTCCCGATAGGCCGCTTCCGCGTCCTCGTTCCGCCCGGCGCGATCCAGCAGCAATGCCTCGTGCATGGTCACGAAGGGGGCGGAGAAGCCCGGCGCATTCATCGTGTCGGCGCTGGCGAGCGCACCATCGAAGTCGCCGGTCGAGGCCAGTGCCCAGCCCCTCAGCATATCGGCAAGCAATTGGTTGAACGGACCGTAATTGCCGTCCGCCAGCCAGCTCTCCGCCTCGGCTCCGCGTCCGGCCCGGATCGCTTCGGCGGCAAGATGCAATCGGGCCAGGCCGCTTTCGTCCGCTCCGGAAACGGCCAGCCGCGCCGCATCCGCGGATCGCTGCATGTCGCCCGCGATCGTGGCGGCGAGGAAGGTCCGGTCGGCGAGAAAGACGCTGCCGGGCTCATGCTCGAGCGCCGCGGCGAAATAGTCAGACGCGATGCCGAGATCCTGCGAGGTCCCGGCAAAGCGGGCCGCCAGGAAGGCGCCATAGGCCGACTGGGTTTCTTCGGCCGGATTGTCGGATTCGGCATGGTCGCCGGTGGTCGCACAGGCGGCCAGCACGCTTGCGGCACCGGTCAGAGCGGTCAGGAAACGAAGTGTCATGGGCATCATGCTGCGCCGCCCGGAACCGGGCGGCAAGCCGCCCTCCTCACATGTTGACGTAGATCGGCCCGCCGCCACCTTCCGGCGTCGTCCAGTTGATGTTCTGGTTCGGGTCCTTGATGTCACACGTCTTGCAGTGGACGCAGTTCTGCGCGTTGATCACGAAACGCTCCTCGCCGGAGGTTTCGTCCTTCACCCATTCATAGACACCGGCCGGGCAATAGCGCGCCGACGGCCCGCCATAGACTTCAAGCTCGCTCGCTTTCTGCAACTCCATATCCTTCACCTTGAGATGAACCGGCTGGTCCTCCTCGTGATTGGTGTTGGACAGGAAGACCGAGGACAGCTTGTCGAAGGTCAGCACGCCATCGGGCTTCGGATAGGTGATCTTCTGGTGCTGGTCGGCCGGTTCGAGGGCGGCGGCGTCAGTGCCGCCATGCTTCATCGTGCCGAAGACGGAAAAGCCGAACAGCGTGTTCGTCCACATGTCGAACCCGCCCATCATCACGCCGATGAAGGTGCCGAATTTCGACCACAGCGGCTTGGCGTTGCGAACCTTTTTCAGATCCTTCGCAACCCATGAAGTCTCGTACGCCTCTTCATAAGCCGTAAGCGTGTCGCCCTGACGGCCGGCCTTGATCGCCGCGAAGGCGGCTTCGGCGGCCATCATGCCGGTCTTCATCGCGTTGTGGCTGCCCTTGATGCGCGGCACGTTCACGAAACCGGCCGAGCAGCCGATCAGCGCACCGCCCGGGAAGGCGAGCTTCGGCACCGACTGATAACCGCCCTCGGTGATCGCGCGCGCGCCGTAGGAAACGCGCTCCGCGCCTTCGAAGGTTCCGCGGATATCGGGGTGCGTCTTGAAGCGCTGGAACTCCTCGAACGGCGCAATCCACGGATTCTTGTAGTTGAGGTGCACCACGAAGCCGACGGACACGAAATGGTCGCCCCAGTGGTAGAGGAAGCTGCCGCCGCCGGTCTTGTTGTCGAGCGGCCAGCCCATCGTGTGCTGAACTAGGCCCGGCTTGAAATGCTCCGGCTTCACCTGCCACAGCTCCTTCAGGCCGATCCCGTATTTCTGCGGTTCGCTGTCGGTGTTGAGTCCGTATTTCTCGAGCAGCACCTTGGCGAGCGATCCGCGCGCGCCCTCCGCGATCAACGTGTACTTGCCGCGCAATTCCATGCCCGGCTGGTAACCGTCCTTCTGGCCGCCATCGCGCGCCACGCCGAAATCGCCGGTCACGACGCCTTTCACGACATCGTCCTCGATGACGAGATCCGCCGCCGGGAAGCCCGGATAGATTTCAACGCCCATCGCCTCGGCCTGCTCGGCCAGCCATTTGCAGATATTCCCAAGCGAGCCGGCATAGCAGCCGTGATTGCTCATCAGCGGCGGGAACATGAAGTTCGGGAAGCGGAAACCGCCCTTGTCATTGAGATAGTAGAAGCGGTCGTCGGTGACCGCAGTCTCGAGCGGCGCGCCGCGCTCCTTCCAGTCAGGGAAGAGCTCGTTCATCGCCTTCGGGTCCATGATCACACCCGACAGGATGTGCGCCCCGACCTCGCCGCCCTTCTCGATGACCGCGACATTGATCTCCTGGCCTTCCGCTTCCGCCTGCTGTTTCAGGCGGATGGCGGCGGAAAGGCCGGCCGGTCCCGCGCCGACGATGACGACGTCATATTCCATCGACTCGCGTTCAACGCCGGTGTCGGCCATGTCGCTCTCCCTCTTCAGTGATGGCACGGTTTGCCGTTGGCCCGTCTTAGCTTAGCTTTCCGCCTTCATCTAGGCCGCAAGGCCTCAAGCGACCAATCCGGACTTGTGACCATGCCGCCCGCCGCCGATCCGCGCGAAACCGCCCTGAAAAGCCTCACCGCCTGGTGGGCCGATATGGGTATCGAGCCGGATATGCCGGTGAGCGCTCCGAAGCCGCGCCCGCGAGTGCCGGAACCGGCCGCGAAGCGTTCGCCTCCACCCGCCATGCAGGCGGCACCTGCAACGGCCGCCGCCGCCCGTGCCGCCGGCTTTGGCGAGAAGGCCGCCGACGAGGCCGAGGCGCGCAAGGTCGCCGCGAAGGCCAGGACGGTCGCCGAACTGAAGTCCGCCATCGAGAGCTTCGACGGCAGCCCGCTGAAGCGCACCGCACGCAACACGGTCTTCGCCCGCGGCAATCCCGGCAGCGGTCTGATGATCGTCGGCGAGGCGCCCGGCAAGGACGAGGACGAACAGGGCGAACCTTTCGTGGGCAAGTCCGGCCAGTTGCTCGACCGCATGTTTGCGTCGATCGGCCTTGATCGGGAGAGAGATGTCTACATCTCGAACATCCTCAACTGGCGTCCGCCGGGAAACCGCAATCCCACAACGGAAGAGATCGCCCTCGCCCTGCCCTTCATCGAGCGGCATATCGCACTGGTGAAGCCGAAACTCGTCGTCTGCGTCGGCGGCGTCTCGGCGCAGGCCCTCTTGCGCGCCTCGGCGGGCATCATGCGGCTGCGCGGCCGATGGGCCGAATACAGCCTCAAGGACCAAAAGTTCGAACCCGGCGAACACATCCCCGCCCTGCCGATCTTTCACCCCGCCTATCTCCTCCGCCGCCCGCAGGAAAAGAAGCTCGCCTGGCGCGACCTCCTCATGCTGCAAAAGCGGCTGGAGGAAACGGGTTAGGCGTCATTCCGGCGAAGGCCTGAATTCAGCGCAGCAGGCACCTCAAGCATGACAAAGTTCATGGGGTCCCCATGAAAATGGGGACCTGAAGCTTGCACCCGGTTTCGGATTCCCGCTTTCGCGGGAACCCCGGGTATCAATTTCCGGACATCGTCCGGCGAGCCTCAAAGGGCGAGGAGAAATAGTCAGTTCGCCGTGATGTGGCTGACCTGCAGCGTCAGCACGGTGTCATTCTCGAACTGCGCGCCGGCGGCGAAAACGATCGTGAAATCTGCCATCGCGGCGGGCACCATCGAGAAATAGACCGACCCGCGATCCGTCTGCGCGGCGACCGGACCAAAGGCGGCCTCAAGCGCTGCCGCATCGGAGCCGAGTCCGACGCCGGACACGGTCAAAGATTCGAACTCCGCCGCCGGGCAGCCGTCGAATTCGGCCCCGGAGGGGTCGGATACGACCGCCACGCCAGTAACGACATGGTTGGTTCCGCCCATCTCGCCGTTCGAAATCACCCATACGCGTGATTCCGGAAGCGTATAGCAAAGCCAGTACTGCGAGGCCGCCGCGTCGCCCGCATGAGCCACGTCTCCGCCCGCGAATGCCGCCACTTCGGCGAGCGTTGTCGTTTCGAAGGTGATTTCGAATTCACCCAGCATGGCCGTCGCCGGCGGTGTCACGCCGGTTGAAGCCGTCTCTGCATTTTCGATCCAGTCCCAGCTCGGCGGTTCGCAGCACGATTGCGCCTGGGCCAGGCTGAAGGAAACCGCTGCCAGCACGGCAGCCGCGATTGTCATACGCAACATGTGGAGAGCCCTCCCCCTGAAAGAGAACGCGAGAATAATAAGTCCGAATTTTCCGGCTGGCGACTCGATTCGATCGTCGCTTGACTCTCATTCAACCATTAAGTTGAATGACGACATGCAAGCGCTCGACACCGCTTTCAATGCCCTGTCCGACCCGACGCGGCGCGCGATTCTCGACCGGCTGATGCGCGGCGAGGCGCGCGTGACCGAGATCGCCGAACCCTTCGACATGTCGCTGAACGCCGTGTCGAAGCATATCCGCGTGCTGGAAGAAGCCGGACTCGTCACCCGCCGGAGGGAAGGCAAGGAACACCGCATCGCCTTTTCCCCGGAACCTCTAGACGCGCTCGCGCGCTGGATCACGGAGAAGCGCGCGCTCTGGAATGGCCGGCTCGACCGGCTGGAAGCCCTGCTCAGCGAGGAAGCGAAGCAATGACCGACACCCATCTCGACAATGGCAGCTTCACCCCGCCGGGGACGCTGCGTTTCGAACGCCTATTGCCCGGCCCGATCGAGAAGGTCTGGGCCTTTCTGGTCGAACCGGATCTGCGCGCACAATGGCTTGCGGCGGGGAAGATGGATCTGAAACCCGGCGGCGAAGCCCAGCTGATCTTCCGCAATGGCGATCTGACCGGACCCGACGACCGGCCGCCGGCGAAGTATGCGAAGGAAGGCAATTCGGAGATCCCGACGAAAGCCGAGATCGTCGAGGCCATCCCCCCGCGCCTGCTGCGGTTCAAGTGGGAAGAAGGCAATGACGACTGGTCTGACGTGACCTTCTCACTCGAGGAGGAGGGCGACCGCGTTCGCCTCGTCCTGATCCACACCGATCTCGCCAAGGTCGATTCCCAGGCTGGCGTTCTGGCCGGGTGGCACGCCCACCTCAACCTGCTGCGCTCGGTGCTGACGGGTGAAGCCGAACTCCCCTTCTGGGCCACGCTGGAACGGCTGGAGGCGGAGTATTCGACCCGCTACGGCCTGCCGATCTGACATCGCCGTTCCGATTTTTGTTCTTGAATTGTTCCCACTCTAGGAACATAGTCCTTGCCCATGAGCGAGGACCGGAAAGACCCTGTTTATGAACCCCTCCCCGAGGCGGAAGGCCCGCCCGCCGGCATGGAAGATGCCGGCGGCACGGCCTTCTTCACCGGCACGTCCCAGCCCTTGATCCGTGGCCGCGGCGCGCGGTCGAACGTCACCGGGCGATACGAAAAATTCGCCTATGAGCCGTTCGACGATGGCTGGACCGACGATGATGCCGTCCCGCGCCAGCTGCGCACGGTCACGATCAAGGACACGTCCCGGACGATCGTGAACAGGAATGACAGCCCGGACATTTCCTTCGACTGGTCGATCAACCCCTATCGCGGCTGCGAGCATGGCTGCATCTACTGCTATGCCCGCCCGAGCCACGCCTATTGGGGCTATTCGCCCGGCCTCGACTTCGAAAGCGTCCTCTTCGTGAAGCCGGACGCGCCGAAGCTTCTGGAAGAGCGTTTCCTCCACCCGAAATACCGGCCCGAACCCATCGTGATCGGTGCCAATACGGACTGCTATCAGCCGATCGAGCGCGAGCAGCAGATCACGCGCGAACTCCTCAAGGTCTTTTCCCGCTTCAACCACCCGGTCAGCCTGATTACCAAATCGGCGCTGATCCTGCGCGATCTCGACATCCTCGCCCCGATGGCGGCGAAGGGCCTGGTGCGGGCCGCGATCTCGGTGACAACGCTCGACCGCCGACTGGCGCGCGACATGGAGCCGCGCGCTGCGACACCTTCGAAACGGCTCGACGCCATCCGCGGCCTCAGCGCGGCCGGTATCCCCGTGACGGTGATGGCCGCGCCGGTCATTCCGGCCCTGACCGACCGGGAACTCGAAAAAATCCTCGAAGCCGCCGCCGAGGCCGGGGCGAGAAGCGCGGGCTATGTGCTGCTGCGCCTGCCGCAGGAGATCAAGGATCTGTTCAAGGAATGGCTGGCCACGGCGCGGCCGGATTCCGCCAGCCATGTGATGAGCCTGATCCGCCAGACGCGCGGCGGGAAGGAGTACGATTCCACCTGGGGCAAGCGCCAGCGCGGCGACGGTCCCTACGCGCAGATCATCGCGCGCCGCTTCCGCGCCACAGTGGAGCGGATCGGATTGAACCGCCCCGCCCCCGGCCTGCGCGTCGATCTCTTCCAACGTCCGCTGGGCTCGAAGAATCAGGCGGCCCTGTTCTGATTGCCCTCGTGACGCGGCCGTTCTAGCGTCGCCGCGGGGAGGCATATCGCAATGATATTGAGGGCGTTTCTGGTCCTGGTGGCAGGCTTGGCCGTGTCCGCCTGCAGCGTTCGCATCCAGCCATTCAGCCCGGGCGCATCTCCCGAGCAGATCGAGGACATGGCCGATCGCAGCATGACCGCCGAGGAATCGGCACTGGTCACGCAAGCCTATGAGGCCCTGCTGTCGCGTCAGCCGGAAACCGTGTTCGATTCGCTGGCCGCCCACCTTCAGACCGATGCCAGCCTGATCATGCTCGAGGACATGGCGACCGCCTTTCCCGACGAAGCGCCGGTCCGCAGCGACCGCATCACCTTCCACCTGAACACAGTCACCGCTTCGACGGGAGACACCCGGCGGACCGTCACCAACCAGTGGGCCCTCACCTATGAGAATGGCGAGGTCATATCGGTGTTCATCCGGCTGGTCACGGGCGACGGCGAACCGCTCCACATCGAGAGCTACAATTATGCCGAGGCCAACCCGGCCGCCTGGGCACCGCCCGAACGCCTGACGCCGGCGCACTTCGCCGTGATTGCCGCCGGGATCGCCTTCCCCCTCATCATTCTCGTGACGCTCGTGGCGATTTTCCGGATCCGGCGCATCAAACGGCGCTGGCTATGGGTGATCGCGGCGATCATTACCGTTCCAACCGTGCAGTTCGGCTGGACATTCGGTCAGTTCGCCTGGCTCGCGCCCGCAATACACGGTGGCGGCGGCAGCTGGTCGATGCAGCTGATGGTCTGGGTCGCGACCGGTGTCGAAGTCACACGAATCGGAATCTACCAGCCATGGATCGTCACCCTTGGCGTACCGCTGGGGGCAGTCTGGTTCTGGCTGCGATATCTGACCGGGGGCATTGCGAGAAAGCCCGAGGTGACAAGCCCACCGGAGCCGGCAGACCGGCCGCCTCAGTCTTCCCCGCCTTTGTCGCCGAACGGCTGACACTTGCGCGGGCAGCCCTCTGCCCCTCCCACTTGAACACTCCCGCCGCTTGGGCGAGGGAATTTGCATGCCCACATACTCCCTCATCGCCGGAATTGACGAAGCCGGGCGCGGCCCGCTCGCGGGACCGGTGGTCGCTGCGGCCGTGGTCTTCAGGCCCGGTCACTCGGTGACGGGACTCGGCGACTCGAAGACGTTGAGCGAGGCCCGGCGCCATGCGCTTCTTCCTCTGATCCGCGAGGCAGCCCATATCGGGGTGGGCATTGCCGAGCCCGAGGAAATCGATCGCATCAACATCCTGCAGGCGACGATGATCGCGATGTGCCGCGCGCTCTGGTCCTTGCCACTTCGCCCTGACCGCGCGCTCATTGACGGCAACCGCGTGCCCGACCGGCTCGATTGCGACGGCGAGGCGATTATCGGCGGCGATGCCAGCATCGCCGAGATTTCGGCGGCGTCGATTGTGGCCAAGACGCTGCGTGATGCCCTGATGCAGCGGGCCGACCATCGCTGGCCGGGCTACGGTTTTGCCGCTCACAAGGGTTATGGCACGGCCGCTCACATGGCGGCGATTGCCCGGAACGGCCCCTGCCCGATTCACCGTATGAGCTTTGCACCCATCGCCCAGCGCGCACTCGGTTTAACCCCGCGTTAGACATAACCGCCGGATTCTGCCCCCTCAGAAAAAACGGGATGGAGCGGGGCCGATGCGGGACGATCTTCCGATTGACCAGATTATCGAAGCGGAATGCGTCGACGCGATGCAGGCCCTGCCGGACGCCTGCGTGGACCTGGTCTTCGCCGACCCGCCCTACAATCTCCAGCTCGGCGGGGAATTGCACCGCCCGGACAATTCCCGCGTGAACGCGGTCGATGCCGAATGGGACCAGATCGGCAATCACGACGACTACGACCTGTTCACCTGCGCCTGGCTGGAAGAGGCGCACCGCCTTCTGAAACCCGATGGCGGTATCTGGGTGATCGGCACCTATCACAACATCTTCCGGCTCGGCACCTTCCTGCAGGACATGGGCTTCTGGATCATGAATGACGTGATCTGGCGCAAGTCGAACCCGATGCCGAACTTCAAGGGCACCCGCTTCACCAATGCCCACGAAACGCTGATCTGGGCGGCCAAGACCAAGGATGCGAAGCCGACCTTCAACTATGCCGCGATGAAGGCGCTCAATGACGGCGTGCAGATGCGCTCCGACTGGACGCTGCCGATCTGTTCCGGCGGCGAGCGCCTGAAGCTGGCCGACGGCAAGAAGGCGCACCCGACGCAGAAGCCCGAATCCTTGCTGCACCGCGTCCTGCTGGCGACGACCAATCCGGGCGATCTCGTGCTCGATCCCTTCTTCGGTTCCGGAACCACGGGTGCGGCCGCCAAACGCCTCGGCCGCCATTTCATCGGAATCGAGCGCGACAGGGACTATGCCGCCATCGCCCGCGAGCGCATCGCGTCGATCTCGCCGGCGACGCGCGAAGTCCTCACGGTGACGCAGTCGAAACGCGCCGAACCGCGCATCCCGTTCGGAAACCTGGTCGAGCGCGGCATGGTCAAGCCGGGCGACACGCTCTACTGCCCGCGCGGCGAACGTACCGCCCGCGTCCGCGCCGACGGCACGCTGATCTCCGGCCGGTCCACAGGCTCGATCCACAAGGTCGGCGCGGAAATCCAGAAAGCCCCGTCCTGCAATGGCTGGACCTTCTGGCATGTCCGCGTGCGCGGCGGCTTCCAGCCGCTCGACACGCTGCGCGCCCAGATCCGCGAGACGATGACGGTGTGATCTTGTTGGGGTCCCCATGAAAATGGGGACCTGACGCTTGCACCTCGTTTCGGATTCCCGCTTTCGCGGGAACCCCATGGTTTAAAGCACCAGCACTTTCCGGAACACGCTCGGCAGGGGGTAGGAATCGAGCCGGTCGAGATCGGCCCAGATACCCTCGGCCGGCTCCCACCCCTCCGGCGCCACGGCCCGGCGCACCTCCAGCGTCAGCGCGAAATGCGTGAAGACATGCCGTACTTCGGGCAATGTTTCCCATATCGCCGGAACCGGCGGATCCGCCTCGGGCGTTTCTGCCGTCCAGTCCGAACCCGGCACTTCCATCATGCCGCCGAGCAGTCCGGATTCGGGACGCTTCCGGATCCAGACCCTGCCATCGCGCTCGATCCGCCAGACGATCCCGCGCCGAGCCGGCTTGGCTGTCTTCGCGATCTTTTTCGGGTAGTCCGTCTGCACCCCGGCGGACTGCGCCGCGCAATCGGGGCGCCACGGACAAAGACCGCAGGCCGGTGAGCGCGGCATGCAGATCGTCGCACCCAGATCCATGATCGCCTGGGCGTAGTCGCCCGGCCGGTCCGGGTCGGCGATTTCCGCGGCGATCTCGGTGATTTCCGGCTTGGCCTTGGGCAGCGGCGTCTCGATCCGGAAGACCCGCGTCATGACGCGCTCGACATTGCCATCGACGACGCTTGCCGGCTTGTCGAATGCGGCCGCCAGGATCGCGTTCGCCGTATAATCCCCGATCCCGGGGAGAGCCTTCAGTCCCTCGATCGAGGCGGGAAACGCACCCCCCTGTTCGGCGACCTGACGGGCGCAGGCAATCAGATTGCGGGCACGCGCGTAGTAGCCGAGCCCCGCCCACTCGGTCAGCACGTCATCGTCCGGCGCGGCGGCCAGTGCTTCCACGCTCGGCCAGCGCCGCAGGAATCGGTGCCAGTAGGGCGTCGCATGCGGCACGGTCGTCTGCTGCAACATGATCTCCGACAGCCAGACCGCATAAGGGTCGGCAACGCGGCCCGCGGTCCGGTCTTCCGGACGGATCCGCCACGGCAGCCTCCGCCCGGACCGGTCATACCAGTCCAGCAGCTCGCGGCGCAGACGCCGGATGGTGTCCCGTGACAGCTTTGTCATTGCCGCAGAACTTGTGCGGACCCCCGCTCCCGGACAAGGATGGTGTGCATGAAAACGCCGCCCCGCTCGATCAGCCTGGAATCCGCCGCCGCGCGCTATCTGGCACAGCGTCGCGGCAAGGCGGCCTTTTCCGGACCGCCGAGCGCCGGACGGGCCGCCGGCAAGATCCTGAAACCCCTGTCGGAGAAATTCGGCCCCGGCGCCGATGCCCTGGCGCGGCACTGGCCGGAAATTGTTGGCGAGACGCTGGCGCAATGGTGTTCGCCCGATTCCGTTCGCGGCGGCACGCTCTATGTCACCGCACGCGGCCCCGCCGCCGCCGTGATCGAGGCGGAATCGCGCCGCATCCTTCAGCGCGTCGCCCAGTTCGCGGGGAAATCGGCCCCGGTGAAGATCCGCATCCGGCAGGGCCGTCCGAACCGTCCGGCCGCGGCATCTGCCGCAACAACGCCACACAAGGCAGAAACCGTGCGAGAAGGGGTGGAGACGGATGCCGAAGCCCGGCTAAACTCCGCCTTGGAAAAATTCGGGCGCGGTGTACGCGCCCGCGAAAGCTGACAGGACAGGAAGCATGACCATGTTCGCCAATCGACGGCTGTTCACGATCGCGGCACTCGCCGCCTCTACCGCTCTGGCCGCCTGTGGCGGGGGAAACGACCCGGGCAGTGCATCGGGCACGTCCGGGCCGCGCACCCAGTATGAGCGCGCCGGCGACCGTGCGATCGGCAGCGCCGATGCGCCGCTGACCGTGGTCGAATACTCCTCCGTCGCCTGCCCGCATTGCCGCGACTTCCACGAAGAAGTCTTTCCGATGATCCGCGAGGAATTCATCGAGGACGGGGAAGTCCGCTTCGTGATGCGCGAAATGCTGACCGGCTCCGCGCCGATCGCCATGGCCGGCTTCATGATGACGCGCTGCGTGCCGGAAGAAGAGTATTTCGGCATGATCGACCTGCTGTTCCAGCAGCAGATCGCGATCTTCCAGTCGGCCCGCCAGCCGGGCGGTGCCCGCGCAGAACTCCTGTCGGTCGCACGCACCGCCGGCATGAGCGAAGCCGAATTCGACGCCTGCCTCGACAATGAGGAACACCGCCAGTCGGTGCGTGACGCTCACGATCAGGCGATCGAGGACGGCATCAACTCGACCCCGCTCTTCGTGATCAATGGCGAAATGCTCGAGGCCCGCCGCTCCAATGGCCAGAACGTCTATTTCTGGGGCGACGAACTGATCCTGATCGATGGCGAACCGGTTCCGGGCCGCGTCGATGAGGCGACTTTCCGCAGCCTGCTGAACTACATGCTGGCCGAAGTCGGTGGGTCCGCTCCGGCCCCCGCTGAAGAGGCCGAAGCAGAAACCGAAGGCGAGGGTGTCACCGGTGAATAAGCTTCTGCAGATTGCCGCAATCGCCGGCGCGGTGACCTTCACCGCCCCCGCCCTTGCCCAGGACGACACCGCCGCTCCGGCCGGGAATCCCGGCATGGAAAGAGAGGGCGACTGGGCGCTTGGCGACGCAGACGCTCCGCTGTTGATGATCGAGTACGCCTCGGTCGCCTGCCCGCATTGCGCGCACTGGTACGAAGACAACTGGGCGATGCTGTCGGACGAGTTCATCGCGACCGGCGAAGTCCGCTTCATCCTGCGCGAAATGCTGACCGGCGAGCCGCGGCTGGCGATGGCTGGCTTCATGACCGCGCGCTGCGCCGACCCGGATCTCTATTTCGACGCCATCCACCTGCTGTTCGAGGAACAGCACGCCATCTTCGAAGCCGCGCGCAATGGCGGGCCGCGTCCGCAATATCTCCAGATCGCCAGCGCGCTGGGCATGGACGAAGCGGCGTTCGACGCCTGCCTTGAAAATCAGGACGTGCTGCAAGCCGTCGTGGCCGAGCACGAACAGGCGATCACCGACGGCGTGAATGGCACCCCGTCCTTCTTTTTCAACGGCGTGCTTGTCGCCACCGGCGCCGCGCCGGACGGTCAGGGCTATGTCTGGCATGCCGACGGAGAGCCGCTGCGAATCGACGGCGAGATCATCCCGACGAATGGCGATGCAGACTCTTTCCGCCGAATCATTCTTCACTTCCTGAATCAGGCGGGGGAATGACATCCGCCAAGGGCAGTGATGTGTAAGGGACGGGTGGTGACATCCGCCCGGGGTCCGGCGGAGGCACCGTGAAGTTCACGGCACTCAAACTCATTGGATTCAAGTCCTTCGTGGACCCGGCCGAGCTGCGCATCGAGCCGGGCCTCACGGGAATCATCGGGCCCAATGGCTGCGGCAAGTCCAACCTGCTCGAAGCCCTGCGCTGGGTGATGGGGGCCACATCGGCCAAGTCACTGCGCGGCTCGGGCATGGAAGATGTGATCTTCTCCGGCACCGACGCTCGCCCCTCGCGCGACCGGGCCGAGGTCGTCCTCACCGTCGATAATTCCGACCGCACAGCCCCGGCCCGTTTCAACGACCATGCCTCGCTGGAAGTGATCCGCCGCATCACGCGCGGTGCGGGCTCGCTCTACAAGGTCAATGGCGAGGAAGTCCGCGCCAAGGACGTGCAGTTGCTGTTTGCCGACGCCTCCACCGGCGCAAATTCTCCGGCTCTGGTACGCCAGGGCCAGATCAGCGAACTGATAGCCGCCAAGCCCGAGAATCGCCGCCGCGTTCTGGAAGAGGCCGCCGGCGTCGCAGGCCTGCGCGCCCGCCGCCACGAATCGGAATTGCGCCTGAAGGGGGCCGAATCGAATCTCGACCGGCTGCAGGACGTGATCGACGACCTCGAAGCGCGTCACGAAGCGCTGCAGCGACAGGCACGCCAGGCCGCCCGCTACCGCAATCTCTCCGGCGACATCCGCGCACTCGAAGCCGCGCTGTGGCTTAAGCGCTGGCAGGACGCCCGCGACGCGGTGAACACGGCCGAAGCGCGCATGGCCGAAACCCGATCGGCTGCCGAAGAAGCGATTCGCAAGGCCGCTGCCGCATTGTCCGCCGCCGAAGCCGCCGCGGCTTCGCTCGAACCCGCTCGTACCGCCGAAGCCGAGGCGAGCGCCGCGCTGCGTCGGCTCGAACGCGAACGCGATACGCTCCAGCGCGACGCCGCGGACGTCAGCCGGAATATCGAAGCCCTCGATTCGCGCCTGAAGGATCTCGCCGCCTCGATCGAACGCGAAGCAGCGCTGCACGAGGACGCCCTGGCCGCTGCCGAACGGGCCGTCGCCGACGTAAAGGCGCTCGAAGACGCCGCCTCACACGAGGAGACGGCGCTGGCTGGTGCCGAAGCGGTGCGCGGCGATGCCGAGGCCCGGCGCCGCAAGAAGGACGAGGCGCTCGACGCCGCCTCTCGCACCGTCGCCGCGCTCCATGCCGCGCGCGATTCAGCGCGGCGCGATGTCGAGACGCATCGTCAGCGCCTCGAAAAGCTGACGCGCCAGCTCGAAACCGCAGAAACCGCCCGCGCCGACCTCGGCGAGATGTTCGGCGAAGCGCCCGAAACCGCCGAGGCCGCACTGAAAAGTGCCGAAGCCGAACTCGCCGCCGCCCGCGAAACGCTTGAAGCCGCGGAATCGGCACGCCGGGAGGCGGAGGATGCCGAGCGCACCGCCATCGACGCGCGCCGAGAAGCCGAGGGTGAGCGCTCTGCGCTGGAACGCGAGATCGCTGCGCTCGAACGCATGCTGGCGCAGGAAGCAGTGGAGAATCGCGCCCTCGACGCGATTCGTGCGGCCCCCGGTTTCGAAAAGGCGCTCGGGGCAGCGCTGGGCGAGGATCTCGACGCTTCGCTCGATCCCTTTGCCGGCCGCCACTGGTCTGTCTCGGATATCCGCGCCGACGCCCTGCCCGCCGGTGCGGCGCCGCTGTCGAAACATGTCACTGCGCCGAAAGAACTCGCCGCCCGTCTTGACGCGATCGGTGTCGTGGACGCCGGCAAGGCCGAAGCGCTGGCGAAGCAGCTGAAACCCGGTCAGCGCCTCGTCACCAGGGAGGGCGATGTCTGGCGCTGGGACGGCTATGCTGCCCGCGCCGACGCACCGTCCGCGGCCGCAGCCCGTCTCGAACAGCGCAACCGGCTCGACGAGGCCCGCGGCGAGCTGGAAACGCTCCAGCCCCGCATGGCCGAAGTGCTGGGCATTGCCGAGGCCGCCGCCGAAACCCTGCGCACGGCTCGTGACGCCGAAGGCCAGGCGCGCGCCGCGATCAGCCCGGCCGACCGGACGGCCCGCGAGGCGATGACGGCCTTGTCACGCGCCCGGGAAACCGCTGCGCGCGAAGCCGAACGCCGAGCCTCGCTCGATGCCGAAATCACCCGCCTGACCGGTGAAAAGCAGGAGGCCGAAGCCGCACTGGCGGAGGCCGAGGCCAAATTCACTGCGGCCGAAGGCAATACCGAAGCCGAAGCCGAACTGGTGAAGGCGCGTGACGAAGCCGAACGTGCCCGCCGCGCCGCCGATGATGCGCGCACCGCCTATGACGTCGCCCATCGCGAGGCGACCGCACGCAAGCAGAAACTCGACGCCGCGCGCCGCGAACGCGAGGACTGGACCCGCCGTGCCGCCGCGGCAGGCGACCGCATCGGCGCACTGCGCAGCGAAGTGACCGAGGCCGAGACCGCCCGTACCGCGCTTGAGGACCGCCCGGCGGAAATCGAAGCCAAACTCGATACGCTGTCGGACGCGCTGGAACGCGCCGAGCGCAAGGCGAATGACGCCCGCGAAGCCGTGCTCAGTGCCGAGGATGGCGCCCGCGGCGCCGATGCCGCGGCCCGCGCCGCCGAGCGCGAAGCCTCCGCCGCGCGCGAAGCCCGCGCCGCCGACGAAGCCCGCCTGACCGGCGCCCGCGAACGCCTCGAGGAGACCGCCGATCGCCTGAGCGACGCCTGTGGCGCGGGACCCGAAGCCCTGAAGGAACAGGTCGAGGAAAAGCATCTCGAACTCGACCTCGACGATCTCGAACGCCGGCTCGACACGGCGCGCCAGAGCCGGGAACGCCTCGGTGCGGTCAATCTGCGCGCCGACGAGGAAGCGCAGGAGCTGCAGGCAAAGAGCACCGAGCTGACCAGGGAACGCGAAGACCTGCTCGCGGCGATCGACCGGCTGCGCAAGGGTATCGACGCGCTGTCCCGCGAAGGCCGGGCGCGCCTTCTGGAAGCCTTCGAGAGGGTCGACGGGCATTTCCGCAAGCTGTTCGAGACCCTGTTCGAGGGCGGGCGTGCCGAACTGCGCCTGACCGAAAGCGACGATCCGCTGGAAGCCGGCCTTGAAATCTACGCCTGCCCGCCGGGCAAGAAGCTGGAAAACATGGCGCTTCTGTCGGGCGGCGAGCAGGCGCTGACGGCCTCGGCGCTGATCTTTGCCGTCTTCCTGTCGAACCCGGCTCCGGTGTGCGTACTCGACGAAGTCGATGCGCCGCTTGATGACGCGAATGTCGATCGCTACTGCCGCATGCTCGACGAAATGCGCCGCCTGACCGAGACGCGCTTCCTCGTGATCACCCACAATCCGCTGACCATGTCGCGCATGGACCGCCTCTACGGCGTGACCATGGCCGAGCGCGGCGTGTCGCAGCTGGTTTCGGTCGATCTCCGGAAGGCCGAGACACTGATCGCCGCTGAGTAATAAAAGGCACAGCATTTCAAGAATTTAGCTATGCATGCGCATTGCTTGACTTGGGCAGACCCCTTGTCTAGCTTGCGCGCGCTCGCCGGGGGGCCTGGCGGGTACGGAATATCATGTCTGACCAAGACGAATCGAACCATAGCGATCCCCGCGACAAGGCCTCGGATTTCGAGCGGCGTCTCAACGCCAAGCTTGAAGCCAGACGCGTCGAGGAGGAGCGCCGGAACCCGAGCCGCAGCGGCTGGTCCATCGGACTGCGCTACGGCAGCGACTTCTTCGCCGGGGTTCTGGTCGGAGCGGGCGGCGGTCTGGTCGTGGACAGACTGCTCGGCTGGACGCCCTGGGGGCTGATCGTCGGGCTGTTACTGGGTTTTGCGGCGGGGACGCTGAATGTCGTCCGGGCCGCACGTGACATCAACGCCAGTGGCGACACCGGCGCGAAAAAATAGGAAGAACGCGCGCGTTCTTCGCAGGTCAGAAGGGGCCGGGCGTGGCAGACACCAACCCGATCAGACAGTTCGAAGTCCATCCCGTGCTTCCCATGGAAGTGAATGGCATCGACCTGTCCTTCACCAATTCCAGCTACTTCATGTTCCTGGCCGTCGCGGGCGTGACCCTGCTGATGGCACTGGCCACCACGAAGCGTGCCCTGGTTCCCGGCCGCGGCCAGTCGATCGCAGAACTGCTCTACGAATTCGTCGCGGGCATGATCCGTTCGACGGCGGGCACCGAAGGCCTGCGCTTCTTCCCCTTCGTCTTCACCCTCTTCATGTTCATCCTGACGCTGAACATGCTGGGCATGATGCACTACATGCCGGCCCCCGGCTGGCATGGCTTTACGGTGACCAGCCACATCATCGTGACGTTTGCCCTGTCCATGCTCGTCATGGTCATCGTCGTGGGCTACGGCGTGTGGAAGAACGGCTTCAAATTCCTGAAGCTCTTCGTACCGTCGGGCGTGCCGCTTCCGCTCTATGCCATCGTGACGCCGATCGAGGTGATTTCCTTCCTCTCGCGTCCGCTCAGCCTCTCCGTGCGTCTGTTCGCCAACATGCTGGCGGGCCACATCCTCCTGAAGGTCTTCGCCAGCTTCGTCATCATGATGGGCACGGCCGGCGTGCTCGGCTTCCTCGGAGCCGCGCTGCCGCTCTTCATGGTCGTGGCGTTGACCGCACTCGAATTCCTTGTCGCCTTCCTGCAGGCCTATGTCTTCGCGATCCTGACCTGCATCTACCTCAACGACGCCCTGCACCCGGGACACTGATCCGGACGGGACGTTTCTTCTTCAACCGCAATCCATCCAAGAGGAGCAATCACATGGAAGCGGAAGCCGCGAAATTCATCGGTGCCGGTCTGGCCTGCCTGGGCATGCTGGGCGCCGCCATCGGCGTGGGCAACATCTTCGGGTCCTTCCTTCAGGGCGCCATGCGCAATCCGGCCGCTGCCCAGCAGCAGTTCGGCAACCTGATCTTCGGCTTCGCCGTGACGGAAGCCCTGGGCATCTTCTCGCTGCTGATCGCCCTGCTGCTGCTGTTCGTCGTCTAAGGACGGCATTGCTTAACTGACGGTCTTGCCGGCGGAACGCACGCGTTCCGCCGGCCTTGAGCCATAGAAGAGACGTCCCATGACGCTCATCGAAACGGTCATCGAAGCCGCCCCGGGTGCCGAACAGGCAGCCGAGCACGGTGCGGAACACGGCGCTTCCGGCGCCTTCCCGCCGTTCGACCCGACCTATTTCGCCTCCCAGCTTTTCTGGCTGGCGATCTTCTTCACGATTTTCTACGTCCTGATGTCGCGCTGGATCCTGCCCCGGATCGGCTCGATCATCGAGGAACGCCGCGACCGCGTGGCCGACGATCTCGACACCGCCCAGCAACTCAAGGCCCAGGCCGACGAGACGCGGGACGCCTACGAGAAGTCGCTGGCCGATGCCCGGGCCAAGGCGCACGCCCTGGCCGTGGAAACCAAGGCCAAGGTCTCCGCCGAGATTGCCGAGGAAACCGCTGCGCTCGAGGCCGAACTGGCCGAACGCACCGCGGAATCGGAAAAGACGCTGGACAAGGCCCGCAAGAAGGCGCTCGGCGAAGTGCGCGGCATTGCCGCTTCGACGGCCGCGCAGATCGCCGAACACCTGTCGGGTCTGACGGTGAGCGAAGCCGACGCCGAAGCCGCCCTGCCCGACACATCGGCCCGCTAGGAGGATCGACATGGCTTACCTACTTTCCGATCCGACTTTCTGGGCCATGGTTGGCCTGGTGCTCTTCTTCGGCGTGCTCGTCTGGCAAAAGGTGCCGGGTGCCATCGCCAAGATGCTCGACAACCGGGCCGACACGATCCGCAAGGAGCTTGAAGAGGCCCGGCGCCTGCGCGAGGAAGCCCAGGAGCTTCTCGCCTCCTTCCAGCGCAAGCAGCGTGAAGCCGAGGCCGAAGCCGACGCCATCGTCGCCCAGGCCAAGAAGGACGCGAAGTCCATGCGCGCGGAAGCCCGCAAGGAACTTGCCGAACGCCTCGACCGCCGCACGGCCATGGCCGAACAGCGTATCGCTCAGGCCGAGGTGCATGCCACCCAGGAAATTCGCGCCCTGGCCGCCGACCTCGCGGTCGACGCTGCGGCAAAGCTGCTCGGCGAGAAGCTGTCGAAGAAGCAGATCTCCGACCAGATCAAGGCTGATCTCGAAACGCTGGAACAGCGCCTCAACTAGGCGCAGGCCTCAGTCCTGAAACACGAAAGGCGGCCCGACGGGCCGCCTTTTTCTTTGCCGTATCGGCGGAACCTTATTCTGCGGCCTGACGCTGCGTCTCGGCCTCGTCCTTGTCGCCGCCGAACAGGCCTTTCACGCGGTTCCAGATCGCCGGATGGCGCTTCAGGAAATTGGTGATGTGCCGGTGCGCCGTCTTCGAACTGCCGGCCAGCAGCAGCACCCCGATGATGAAGAGCGGCAGGCCGAGCGGGATCGGCGTGATCGCGAACGGGATGGAAATAATCACCAGCGCAAGGCCGAGCGCCGCGCCGATCATCCGGAACACGGTGACGATCGCGCTGCCGATCGGGTGGCCATTCATGCGCCGAAGCGTCTCGTTCATCGTCTCAACTTTCCAACCGGTCCCTGAGATAGGGTGCCGGACCGTCCGCGGATAGGACGTTACTGCAACATCGGCCGGGAAAGAGACGGGATTGCGGCGTCTCTCCGTCCCTCCCGTGAAGAAGGAACGGAAAGACAGCCGCTCCGGTTTCGCTCGGGCCTACTCGGCCGCAGTGGCCACAGGCGGAGTCCAGCGCAGCACCGGGTTGCGCGCCGCCAGCGTCTCGTCGAGACGCTTGGTCGGGGCGTGGACCGGCGCGCTGCGGAATCGGTCCGCCTCGCCGGCCTTGGCGGCTTCAGCCAGCGCTTCCAGCACGTCGCAGAACCGGTCGAGACCCGATTTCGATTCGGTCTCGGTCGGCTCGATCAGCATCGCGCCGTGGACGACGAGCGGGAAATACATCGTCATCGGGTGATAGCCCTCGTCGATCATCGCCTTGGCGAAGTCGAGCGTGGTCACGCCCGTGTCCTTCAGGAAGCGATCATCGAACAGCGCCTCGTGCATGCAGGTGCCGTCGAAGGCCGGCGTCATGACGTGCTTCAGCCGCGCCAGGATGTAGTTGGCGTTGAGCACCGCGTCTTCCGAGGCCTGCTTCAGCCCGTCCGAGCCGTGCGACAGCATGTAGGTCAGCGCCCGCGAGAACATCCCCATCTGGCCGTGGAAGGCCGTCATGCGGCCGAAGGGTTCGCCATCGGCGTCCGCTTCCTGCTCGATCAGGCGCCAGCCCTCGCTCGTCTGCTCGACCCGCGGCACCGGCGCATAGGGCGCCAGCGCTTCGGAGAAGACGGTCGGGCCGGACCCCGGGCCACCGCCGCCATGGGGCGTTGAGAAGGTCTTGTGCAGGTTGATGTGCATCGCATCAATGCCGAGATCGCCCGGGCGGACGCGGCCGACGATGGCGTTGAAATTCGCCCCGTCGCAGTAGAAATAGCCGCCCGATTCGTGGATCAGGTCGGCGATTTCCTTGATGTCGCGCTCGAACAGGCCGCAGGTGTTCGGATTGGTCAGCATGATGCCGGCCACATCGTCGCCCAGCTTGGCCTTGAGGGCTTCCAGATCGACCCGGCCCGTCGCATCGGCCGGGATCTCGTCGGTGGTGAAGCCGCATTGCACGGCCGTCGCCGGGTTCGTCCCGTGGGCCGATTCCGGCACCAGCACGCGGCGGCGCTTGGTCTCGCCGCGCGCGTCGAGCGCAGCGCGGATCGCCATCATGCCGCACAATTCGCCATGCGCGCCGGCTTTCGGCGACAGGGCGACGCAGGGCGTGTTGGTCAGCGTCATCAGCCAGTGGGCCAGCTCGCCCATCAGCTCGATCGCGCCTTCAACCGTTTGCTGCGGCTGCATCGGGTGGATGTCGGCGAGACCCGGCAGGCGCGCCATCTTCTCGTTCAGCCGCGGATTGTGCTTCATCGTGCACGAGCCGAGCGGGTAGAGCCCCAGATCGATGGCGTAATTCTTCCGCGACAGGCGGACGTAATGGCGCATCGCTTCCGGCTCGGCGAGGCCCGGCAGGCCGATCGCCGCCGTGCGGTCGAGACCGCCGAGGCGGGTCTTGATGCCCTTCGGCTCGGGCAGGTCGACACCGGTATTGTCGGTGCGGCCGCGTTCGAAGATCAGCGGTTCGGACTGATCGAGACCGCGCGAGCCGGAGAAGGTGTCGGCATAGCCGCCGGTCGAGAGATTCTCGGCCATGCGGGTCGGGCGTCCTTGGGTGTTCAAAGGCATGTCGCGTCCTCGATGACTGCGCCAGCGCCATTCCCTCCCCTTGAGGGGAGGGTCAGGGTGGGGTGTAAAACGACTTCAGAACCGGTGGTGATGGCGAACTCCGGAACGCCCCCCACCCCGTCCCTCCCCCGCGGGGGGAGGGAGAAAGCGGTTGCTGCGTTCATCACAGCACCTCTTTCAGCGCATCGGCGAAGGCCGTGAGATCGGCCTCGGTATTGGTTTCGGTGGCAGCCACGATCAGCACGTCTTCAAGCGCGCCCGGGAAGAGGCGGCTCGCGGGAACCCCGCCCAGCACGCCCTTTTCCACCAGCGCATCGACGACGCCCGCGGCGGGCTTCGGCAGCTTCAGCGAGAATTCGTTGAAGAAGCGGTCGGTCAAAAGCTCGACACCCGGGACCGAGGTCAGCCGGTCGGCAAGGTCGCAGGCCGTCTCGTGATTGAGACGGGCCAGCTGCCTCAGGCCCTTCTCGCCCAGCAGCGTCATGTGGATCGTGAAGGCCAGCGCGCACAGACCCGAATTGGTGCAGATGTTCGACGTCGCCTTTTCGCGGCGGATGTGCTGCTCGCGCGTCGACAAGGTCAGAACGAAACCGCGGCGGCCATCGGCATCGACGGTCTCGCCGGCAAGACGCCCCGGCAGGTTGCGGATGAAATTGCGGTCGTTCTTGCACGCGAACAGGCCGACATAGGGTCCGCCGAAATTGAGGCCGACGCCGATCCCCTGCCCTTCGCCGACACAGATGTCCGCGCCCATTTCGCCCGGCGACTTCACAAGGCCGAGCGACACCGGCTCGGTGAAGACGGCGATCACCAGCGCGCCCTTGTCGTGCGCAGCCTTCACAACCGGTTCGAGGTCGTGCAGGCGGCCGAACACGTCCGGCGTCTGAACGACGACGCAGGCCGTCTCCTCGGTGATGTGGTCGAGCAGCTTGCCCAGCCCGTCATGGCGGGCCGGCTCGGACACGACGTCAATGTCGAGATACTTGCACAGCGTCTTGGTGGTGTCGGCATAGTGCGGGTGCAGCGAACCGGCGAGCACCGCCTTCTTCCGCTTCGTCACCCGGCTGGCCATCACCACGGCCTCGCCGCACGCTGTCGAGCCGTCATACATGGAGGCATTGGCCACATCCATGCCGGTCAGGAGCGCGACCTGGGTCTGGAATTCGAACAGGGTCTGCAACGTGCCCTGGCTGATTTCCGGCTGGTACGGCGTGTAGGCCGTGAGGAATTCCGAGCGCTGGATCAGGTGATCCACCGTCGACGGAACGTGGTGCTTGTAAGCCCCCGCGCCGACGAAGAAGGGCACGGACGAGGCCGGCGTGTTCTTCGCCGCCAGCTTCGAGACATGCCGCTCGACCTCGAGCTCGGTCATGTGGTTGGGCAAATCGACCGTGCCGCCGAGGCGCGCCGCCTGCGGCACGTCGGTGAACAGGTCGTCGATCGACTTGACGCCGATCCTGGCAAGCATGTCCGCACGGTCCTGCGGAGTCAGCGGGAGGTAACGCATCGGGCTAGGGCTCTGTCCTTTTCGCGTGTCTCCCCCCGTTCACGGGGGGAGTGGCCCGGAGGGCCGAGGGGGCTTGCCCCCTCCACCGCTTCGCGGTCCCCCTCCCCCGCTTCGCAGGGGAGGAAACCGGTCGGCGGGTCAATCTCAGGCGATGTGCTGCTTGTAGGCGGCTTCGTCCATCAGGCCGTCGAGCTGGGACTTGTCGGCCAGCTTGATGCGCACGAACCAGCCCTCGCCGGCCGGCGCTTCGTTGACGGTTTGCGGTGCGTCTTCGAGCGCGTCATTGACCGCGACGACCTCGCCGGAGACCGGCGCATAGACTTCAGAGGCGGCTTTCACGGACTCGACCACGGCCATCTCGTCGCCCTGGCTGAAGGATTTGCCGGTCGCCGGCAGCTCCACAAAAACGACATCGCCCAGCTGTTCGGCAGCATAGGCAGTAATGCCCACGACGGCCTCGTCGCCTTCGACGCGGATCCACTCATGGTCCTTGGTGAAATGGGTGCTCATGATCTTCCCTTCCCTGATGCGGCCCCTCAGCCGCGATAATAGCGTTGTTCGACAAACGGCATTTTCGCGATCGTGGCCGGACGGGCCTTGTCGCGCACGAGGATCTCGATTTCGGTGCCGGGCGCGGCGAACTCGGTGTCGACATAGGCCATGCCCACCGGTCCGCCCACCGTCGGGCCGAACCCGCCGGAGGTGACAACACCGATCGTGTTGCCGTCCTTGACGATTTCCGCGCCTTCGCGCGCCGGCGCACCGGCCATGGTGAAGCCGACCCGCTTGCGCTGCGGTCCATCGGCGAACATCGCCATGACCGTATCGGCGCCCGGGAAGTCCTTGCGCTCGCGGCGCGGCTTGGCGACCGCCCACATCAGCGTGGCCTCGACCGGCGTCTTGGTCTCGTCCATGTCATGGCCATAGAGGCAGAGCCCGGCCTCGAGGCGCAGCGAGTCTCGCGCACCCAGACCGATCGGCTTCACTTCCGGCTCGGCCAGCAGCGCGCGAGCAACGCGTTCGGCTTCGGCGGCCGGAATGGAAATCTCGAACCCGTCCTCGCCGGTATAACCGGAGCGCGAGATGATCGCGCCGGTGCCGAGAAGGTCGAAATGGCCGCACTGCATGAAGACCATATTGGCGGCGTCCGGAGCGAGGCGCGCCATCACGTCCTTCGCCTTGGGGCCCTGCAGCGCCAGCAGCGCGCGGTCGGCGAGCACTTCCAGCGTGCCCTTGCCCTGCGTCGCCTTCGCGATTCGCGCGAAATCGGCTTCCTTCGTGGCGGCATTGACCACCAGGAAGACGCCGTCGGCGTCGGGGCGCGAGACCATCAGATCGTCGAGGATGCCGCCCTGCTCGTTCGGCAGCAGCGTGTATTTCTGTTCGCCCGGCTGCAGCGCCGTCAGATCGGCGGTGATCAGCTTTTCCAGCGCACTCTCGTCGCCGGTATAGCGCGCCTGGCCCATGTGCGAGACATCGAACAGGCCGGCAGCGTCACGCGTGTGATTGTGCTCGGCCATGATGCCTTCGTACTGCACCGGCATCGAATAGCCGGCGAAGGGCACCATGCGTCCACCCAGCTCGATATGCAGCGCGTCGAGCGGCGTGTGATGAAGGTTGGCGTCGGACATTCAGGTCTCCAGACGGGTTACGGCGCGCTTGGTTAGCCCAAGCCGCCCCCGCTGTCTTCATGACCTGAGAGATTCCGCGGCGCCCGGCGAACCCGGCCCGCTTGCTCCGTCGGTGGGATGCGGTTGCCCGCACCCGCTTTCCAGCGTTTACGCGTCCCGCGGTCCTTCGGCCTGAGCGTTTCCGGGGCGGTTGCGCCTTCGGCGCCGGCCTTTTTTGCCGGTCTCTCCCGCGGGGGCGGTCGAGGCGCCACGTTTACGGCATGGCGTATAGGAGTCAATCGCGGGATATGCCGCCCTACATGCGTTCCGGCGCGTCGATCCCGATCAGCGAAAACACGGTTTCGAGCTGCTTCAGCGTCAGCGCGGCCAGCGCCAGGCGCGAGGCCTTCACGGCCTCGTCCTCGGCCCCGAGCACCGGGCAGTTGGCGTAGAATTTCGAGAACGCCTGCGCCAGCGTGAAGGCATGGTCGCACAGATAGTTGGGCGAACGCTTGTCATAAGCTTCCGAAGCCGCGAGCGCGAAACCGTCGAGCGCGCGGACCAGCGCGGCTTCCTCATCGGCGCCGATGACAATCTCGCCCGGCGCGACGCCCTGATCCTTCGCCTTGCGCATCATCGATTTGATACGCACCGCGGCGTAGAGCAGGTAGGGGCCGGTCTTGCCCTCGAACGCCACGAAGCGGTCGAGGTCGAAGATGTAGTTCGTGGTCCGCAGATTGGAGAGGTCGGCGAACTTGATCGCCGCGATACCGACCGCCCGGGCCACTGCCTCGCGCTCCTCGGCGTCGCCCTCCTGGCCCAGCCCGGCTTCCTCGAGGCGCGCGCGCGCCTTGTCGGTCGCCATGCGGATCAGGTCGGAGAGTTTCAGGACGCCGCCTTCGCGCGTCTTGAACGGCTTGCCGTCCGGCCCGTTCATCGTGCCGAAGCCGATATGCTCCAGCTGGGTGCGGTCGAAATAGCCGGCCTTGTCGGCGGCGCGGAAAACCTTCTCGAAATGATCGGCCTGACGCGCATCGACGACATAGAGGATCAGGTCGGGATCCTGCTCCTTCTTGCGGTCGAGAATGGTCGCGAGATCGGTCGTCTCGTAGAGCGCGGCTCCGTCCGATTTCAGGAGCAGGAAGGGCGGCAGCTCGCGCTTCTCGTCCTCGCGGGCAACGGGAATGATCCACGCGCCCTGGTCCTCGTGCGTGACGCCGCGCGACTTCAGATCCTCGACCATGCCGGGGACCAGCGCATCGACATCGCTTTCGCCCTTCCACAGGTCGAAATGCACGCCGAGCGCCGCGAAATCGGTTTCGAGCGCCGCCTTGGAAACGGCCGCGAAATGCCGCCACAGCGCAACATATCCGGCCCGGCCGGCCTGCAGTTCGCGGGTCGCCTGGCGCGCTTCTTCCAGCCGCGCCTTGTCTTCCTTGCACGCCGCCGAGGCGCGCGGATAGAGCAGCTGGAGATCGTCCATCGTGACGGGCGATTCGTCGGGATAGGGCCCGGTGAAGCTGGCGTCGAAATAGGGCAGGTCCGGCATCACGCGTGCGACTTCGGTGATCAGCTGGCCCATCTGCAGGCCCCAGTCGCCGAGATGGACGTCGCTGGTCACCCGGTCGCCGCGGAAACGGAACAGGCGCTGCAGGCTGTCGCCGATGATCGACGAGCGCAGGTGTCCGACATGCATCGGCTTGGCGACATTCGGTCCGCCGAAATCGATCACCACGCCGCGCGGCACCGCAACCGGCTCCGCACCTGCCAGCGCATCACCCGCGATCTCGGCAGCGCGCATCGCGTAGACATGCGTCTTCGGCGTCAGATTGATGAAGCCCGGCCCGGCAATCTCGACCGCCTCAATCAGGTCGTCGCCTTCGAGCGCCGCGGCGACCGCCTCGGCGATCGCGCGCGGGGGCTTGCCGGCAATCTTCGCGGCTGCCATCGCGCCATTGCACTGATAGGGCGCGAGATCCGGACGGCCGGATTCCACGACCCGGCCGAGCGAGTCCGGCAGGCCTTGCGCAGCGAAGGCCGCTCCGGCCCGGCGCGTCAGGATGTCTGCAATGGACGCCACGAGCCTAGTCGTCCTGTCCCGCATCGACGCGGAAGCGCTGGCCGGTCCGGTTCCAGGCCAGCTGCTCCGGGGTCAGTTCGAAGCCGACGATGATCTCGAAATTGTCGCCTGCAGTCTCGGCTGAGGCCCGCGGGATCGTGATCTCGTCGATCGTTTCCTGCAGATAGATCCGGTCTTCGCCCGCGCGGAAGGTCACCTCGATCGGGAAGACCTGCTTTTCGATCACGGCGACGTCGCGGCGGGTTACAGCCACGAAGAACTGGTAGGTGTGCGTCGAGCCGGTCGCGGCCGGGCCACGGCCGAAACCCATGTCGAGCTCGAGGCTCGCGACGATCGGGCGGTCTTCGTAATACCGGCACAGCGAACGCACGGCCATGATCTCGCCCGTGAAGCCGACATTGTCGTACACGGCTTCACCATGAAGATTCACCACGCGCGACGCGTCATAGAGCGTCAGCGCCGAGGGGCACGGCCCCGGATTGTCCGGCGCATCGCGCAACGAGGAACAACCGGCAAGGGCGATCACGGGAGCAAGAAGGACGAGACGCTTGAACATCGGCGAAGACCTGACCTGGTGAGTGCCCGGCGTGCATTTCGCCCGCCATCGGCTTAGATAGGCAAGGGTCATACGACGCACATCGCCGGGCCGCAACGGTCGGCCCGCAGGAGTGGTAATTTCGTGTCTTCCAAGCAGCCTCAAATGCGCCTCACCCTCGCCGCGCCGCGCGGATTTTGCGCCGGGGTCGACCGGGCAATCCAGATCGTCGAGCGCGCCCTCGCGAAATTCGGCGCGCCGGTCTATGTGCGCCACGAGATCGTGCACAACCGGCACGTGGTCGAACGCCTTGAACGCCTCGGCGCCGTCTTCGTCGAGGAATTGTCCGAATGCCCGGACGACCGCCCGGTCGTCTTCTCGGCGCACGGCGTACCGAAGTCGGTTCCGGCAGAGGCCGCCGCGCGTAATCTGCTCTATGTCGATGCCACCTGCCCGCTGGTGTCGAAAGTCCATGTCGAGGCCCAGCGCCATTTCGACGCCGGCAAGGAAATCGTTCTGATCGGCCATGCCGGCCACCCCGAAGTGGTCGGCACGCTCGGCCAGCTCCCGGATGGCGCGATCAGCCTCATCGAGACGGTCGGGGACGCCTCGACCTACGAGCCGCGCGACCCGTCCCGCCTCGCCTTCGTGACCCAGACCACTCTGTCGGTGGACGACACGGCGGCGATCGTCGCCGAGTTGCAGCGCCGCTTCCCGCAGATCGCGGCGCCGCACAAGGAAGACATCTGCTACGCGACGACCAACCGTCAGGCCGCGGTCAAGGCGATGGCCGCCGATTGCGACGCCGTCCTGGTGATCGGCTCGCCCACATCGTCCAATTCCCGCCGCCTCGTCGAGGTCGCGCTGCGCGCCGGTGCGAAACAGGCCTGGCTGGTCGATGACGAGAGCGGTGTCGACTGGTCCGCGCTTGAGGGCGTGCGTTCGGTCGGCATCACCGCCGGGGCGTCCGCGCCGGAGGAATTGGTCGAAGGCCTGATCGAGGCCTTCCGCAACCGCTTCGACCTCGAAGTCGAGGAATTGCGCGTGACCGACGAGGACGTGGTGTTCAAACTGCCGCGCATCCTCAGCGAAGACGCCGCCTGACGGAGGGGCGTATGGCCGAGAACAAGACGCAGGCGACCCGGCAGAGCGCCGAGGATTTCATCGCAACGGTCGAGCCGGAAAAGCGCCGCGCCGAGGCGCAGATTCTGCTCGCCCTGTTCCGCAAGGTCACTGGCTGGGAGCCGGTAATGTGGGGCCCGTCCATCATCGGCTTCGGCGAATATCACTACATGTATGACAGCGGCCGCGAAGGTGACTTCATGGCCACCGGCTTCTCCCCTCGGAAGGCCAGACTCTCGATCTACATCCTGCCCGGATATCAGGATTATTCGGAGATACTCTCCCGGCTCGGGAAGCACTCGACCGGCAAGTCCTGCCTCTACGTCAACAAGCTCGAGGACATCGATCTGGGCGTGCTGGCCGAACTGATCGCCGCGGGCGTCCGCGACCTGTCGAAAATCTACCCGGTGAAACCCAGTTGAGTTCGGAAATCCTGATCCACACCGACGGGGCCTGTTCCGGCAATCCCGGACCGGGCGGCTGGGGCGCGATCCTGGAATGGAAGGGTCACCGCAAGGAATTGTCCGGCGCGGAACCCGACACCACCAACAACCGGATGGAACTGCTCGCCGCGATCCGCGCCCTGCAGGCGATCCGGGGCAAGGACAAGCGCGTGCGCCTGGTCACCGATTCGGTCTATGTCCGCGATGGCGTGACGAAGTGGATTCACGGCTGGAAGCGGAATGGCTGGAAGACCGCCGCGAAGAAGCCGGTGAAGAATGACGATCTCTGGAAGGAGCTCGACGAGGCCGCCCGTCAGCACGACGTGACCTGGGAATGGGTCAAGGGCCATTCCGGCCACCCCGAAAATGACCGGGCTGACGAGCTGGCCCGCCTCGCCATCGCGCAGATGCGCGACGCCGCGAAGCTGTAGGACTCAGCCCGGCTGCACCACCAGCGTCGTGCCGCGCAATTCCGACACCGTGACCGACTGGCCGACTTCCAGCGCACTGCCGTCAAGGCTTTCCGCCGGCCATTCGGTGTCGCCGGCCCGGACCCGGCCCGTCGCACCCGAAGCGGAAACCACCGTCGCGCGCTGCCCGACCAGATAGGTCGCCCTTGTGTTCAGACCGGAATCGCTTCCCGCCTTGAGCCGCGGACGGACCCAGCGGTCCCCGGCCCACAGGAAGGCAAGGGCGATGGCCGCGAAGATCACGAACTGCCATGGCCAGCCGAGCGAGGCGAAGATCATTGTCAGCAAGCCGACCAGGAAGGCGGCCGCCGCGGGCCACAGGAGATAGGTCGTGCCGGTGATCAGTTCGCCGATCAGTAACAGGCCGGCCAGCCCCAACCACCACCACAGATTCAATCCTTCAAGGAATGTGATGACTGCATCCATGAGGGATTACTCCTTGCCCCACGGCGCCGGCTTGCGGCCTCCGCCCGGAGGCGTGGACGATCCGCCGCCGCCCGTCCGGCCGCTGCCGCCCGGATCCTCGACCAGCGTCTTCAGCCCGGCCACCATCCCCGTCAGATTGGCGAAATCGGCGGGCACGATGACGGTGCGCTGCTGCTCGCTTTCGGCCAGCTTGCCGAAGGCTTCGACATATTTCAGGCCGAGAAAGTAGTTGATGGCGTTGACATCGCCCTCGGCAATGGCCTTGGAGACCATGTCGGTCGCCCGCGCTTCGGCCTCGGCTTCGCGCTCGCGCGCTTCGGCGTCACGGAAGGCTGCCTCGCGGCGGCCCTCGGCCTGCAGGATTTGCGACTGCTTCTCGCCTTCGGCCTTCAGGATTTGTGACTGCTTCTGGCCCTCGGCCTCGAGGATTTCCGCGCGCTTCAGGCGTTCCGCCTTCATCTGCCGGGCCATCGCTTCGGTGATGTCGGGCGGAGGTGACAGGTCGCGGATCTCGATCCGGGTGACTTTCACGCCCCAGGGATTGGTCGCCGCGTCGATCACCGAGAGCAGGCGGGCATTGATGTCGTCGCGGTTGGACAACACCTGGTCGAGGTCCATCGAACCGACGACGGTCCGCACATTGGTCATGGCGAGGTTGATGATCGCGAAGTCGAGATTGTCGACCTCATAGGCCGCGCGCGCCGGATCCATCACCTGGATGAACACCACCGCATCGACCGAGACCATCGCGTTGTCGCGCGTGATGACTTCCTGCTTCGGCACGTCGAGCACGCGCTCGCGCATGCTGATCTTGTATCGCACGGCATCGAAGAACGGGACCAGGAAATGAAGGCCGGGCGAGAGTTTGCGGGTATATCGCCCGAAGCGCTCAACCGTGAACTCCATCCCCTGCGGCACGACCTTGATCGTCATCGAGACGATCAGAAGTGCCAGGACAACGACCACCCCGACCAGAATGAATCCGCCCATATCCGTCCCTCCTCCGAACCGTGGCCGCGCTAGAGCTGGCCGAGCATGAAGTCCGCAGAGCTGACCTTGAAGTCGCCCGGCTCCTCGATGTTGAGCTCGCTGACGACGCCGTCCTTGACGATCATGGAATAGCGCTTGGAGCGCTTGCCCATGCCGAAACCGGTACCGTCCATCACCAGGCCGGTGGCTTCCGCGAAACTGCCATTGCCGTCGGCCAGCATGATCACGTCTTCGCCCACGCCCTGGTCCTTGCCCCAGGCGCCCATCACGAACACGTCGTTGACCGAGGTGCAGGCAATCGCGTCGACACCCTTGGCCCGCAGCTCGGCAGCCTTCTCGACATAGCCCGGCAGGTGTTTGGCCGAACAGGTCGGCGTGAAGGCGCCCGGCACGGCGAACAGGGCGACCGTCTTGCCGCCGAACACGTCCTGCGTCGTCATCTTGGTCGGACCGTCGGACGTCATCACGGTGAAGGTGGCGTCGGGAAGGCGGTCGCCGGTGGAAATCGTCATGGATTGGCTCCGTTTGTCGGCATGTTGAGAGGATTAGACCCTGTTGCCTTGCAGGAGGGAAGCGGGATGCGATCTGGACGTGTCCCCATGCTTGGCGGCATGATTGTTATCCGAAAGATCGGAACACGCCCATGCCTGCTGACGGCTATATGACCGGAAAAATCCTCATCGCGTCACCCGCGATCGGCGATCCACGCTTTGATCGCGCCGTGATCTATATCGTCGACCACAGCGACGAGCATGCGATGGGCATCACGCTGAACAAGCCCATGCGCGACCTGCGCCTGCCCATCCTCCTGGAACAGCTCGGCGTGGAAGGGGCGATTCGCGTCCCCGACCGCGCCGTGCTCGATGGCGGCCCGGTGGATCGCGACCGTGGATTCGTCCTGCATACCGGTGAATTCGGCGATGACGATGCGACGCTGATTGTGGGCGACGGCTTCGCGCTGACCGCGACCAAGGAAGTGCTCGATGCGATGGCGTCCGAACATCCGCCGCGCCGGTCCGTCCTTGCGCTGGGTTATGCCGGCTGGGGCGCGGGCCAGCTGGATGACGAGCTTCAGGCCAATGCCTGGCTGGTCGCCGATGCGGACGAGACCCTGCTGTTCGATGAGCACTTTTCCGACAAGTGGGAACGCGCGCTGAAATCGCTCGGCGTCGATCCGCAGCACCTGACCGGCCAGTCGGGGCATGCGTGAATTGACTTATCGGGTTGTGCTCTCGCCCTCCCCCTTGAGGGGAGGGCCGGGAGGCTGAGCGCCAGCCAGCCGACCGGGGTGGGGGTGTTTTATAGGAAAGTTCACCCCACCCCGCTCCCGTCGCCTAGATGGGCGACGCTCGCGTCCCTCCCCTTCAAGGGGAGGGAATTTCAACGGTCGGGATCAGACCGCCCTCAGAAACCGGCCCTTCACGCCGTTCAGTGCCGCGTCGGCGGCGCTGTCCGGCTCCAGCGCACCGGAATAGCGGAAGCCTTGCACATAGTCGCAGCCGAGCTCGGCCAGCCGCTCGGCGACGTCCTCGCTTTCCACGCCTTCGGCGACGACCGTCATCCCGAAATGCCGCGCGAGTTGCAGCACCGACTCGACGACCTTGGCCGCATTCTCTCCGGCGGCCAGCGCGCGCACGAAATAGCGGTCGATCTTCACCGTATCGAAATTGAACCGGTCGAGCCGGGCGAGCGAGGAATAGCCCGTCCCGAAATCGTCGAGTGCCATCGCAATGCCGGCGGATTTCAGGTCCCGGATCACACCTTCGGCCCGGTCCGGGTCGCGCATGATCTCGGTCTCGTTGATCTCCAGCTTGAAACTGCCCGCGCGCAGGCCGGCAAAGCTGACCTCGTCGGCCAGCCTGCGGGCAAAACCCGGCGACACCAGCTCGCTGACCGTCGCGTTGGCGGCAACGAAAAGCGGCGCATCCGGCGCGGCCGTCCGCCACGCCGCGACATCGCGCACCGCCAGCGCCCGCACCTGGTCGCCGATCGCCCCGATCAGCTTCATGTCCTCGGCGAGATCGAGGAAATCGTCCGGACTCAGAATCCCGCGGCCGGGACAGACCCAGCGCGCCAACGCCTCGAAACCCGCAACCCGGCCGGTCTCCAGGGCAATGATCGGCTGATAGTGGGCAACCACCTCGCCCTTCGCGACCCCTCGCGTCAGCGAATTCTCGTCGTCGATCCGGCCCTTTGCGCCGGCATGGGCCGCACCGGCGGGGAGCATCAGGCCGCGGAATGCGCCGCTGTCACGGCGCCGTCCGATCAGACGTACATAGCGAACCCCGTTGTCGTCACCGATCAGCCGGACGCGGACATCGATCGCCACATCGAGAAATCCGCGCTCGACCGCGGCGCGGTCGGTCGGGGCGATCCGGGCGAAGAAGTCGGCGAGTTCGTAACGGTCGGCATGGAGCCCGAAGCGGTTGAGATCTCCGGCAAAATTCACGCACTCGAAATCGGCGCGGAACATCACGGCATGCGCGGAATCAAGACTCTTGGCGTAATCGTCGGGGGTCATGGCCGGGGATCGGTTGCAAGCAGGGCAAACTTGTCGTGGTCACGCCATTCACCGGCGATCCGCAGATACTGGCGCGCAACGCCCTCATGCCGGAAGCCGAGCGAAAGCAGCAGCGACTGTGACGCGTCATTCTCCAGCCGGCACGCGGCCTCGACCCGGTGCAGCCCGGCAGTCTCGAAGGCAAAGCCGCAGATCAGCTTCACCGCGGCCCGCGCATAACCGCGGCGGATATAGGGACGGCCGATCCAGTAGCCGATATCGGCGGCCTGAAGCACGCCGCGCCGGACATTGTTGAGATTGCACGCCCCGATCAGCACGCCATCCTTCCTGCGGAACACGAAGAAGGGATAGCCGCTGCCGTCCGACCAGCAGGTCTCGTAATGCCGCATGCGCCGCTTGTAGGCGGCGCGGGTCAGTTCGTCGGGGGCCCAGAGCGGTTCCCATGGACTGGTGTGCTCGCGGCTGGCCGAACGCAGTTTCGCCCACGAATCGTAATCATCCATGCGCGGCGGGCGCATCAGAACCGAGCGGTCTCGAAGTTCGGTATCGGGGGTGTCGTCTCGCCAGAGCGCCATCGGGTCTTCAACAGGGTCGCGCGTCCGATGGACGCCCAAGGGAGAAGGACGCTAGCACAAAGCGCCTAACGCCGGGTGAAGCCCAACCGCCCATGCGCAGCGTGAAACGCCAGAAAGACAGCCATCAGCACTGCCGCGAGACCGAACCAGGTCAGCGCATACCCCAGATGCCGCGAGGGCGGCACTTCGGCCAGTTCCGGCGGCAGTCCCCGGTCGGCAACGACCCAGTATTCGGCATTGAGCGAATCGACTCCGGCAACCTCGGCCATCTGCTCCGCATCGAAGCGATAGAATTCATTGGCTTCGGGATTGTTGGCCGCATCGAACAGGCCGTGAGCGGGAACGGGCATGATACGGAAATCGGGTCCGGCGTTCGTGGGCTCGTCTCCGCCGAACACCGTGAAGTCGACCTCCTGCAGGACATGCCCCCCCTCGGCACAGTCCGGCGGTTCGACCGCAACGAATCGCCGCCAGCCGCCATGCCCGTCCTCATTGCGGCCCCAGACCCGGATGCCGGAACCGGATCCGGCAGCCGGCTCGACCGGTACGCCCGGCCGGGGTGTCCCGCAGATCGCTTCGGTCAATGTGATCGGAGCAGCGTTGGCGACAGCCTCCCACGCGGCGATCTGCTCGGCCTTCTCGCCCATGCGCGACCATTGCCACTGGCCGAGCCAGATCAGTACGCCGAGGCCCAGAAGGGTCAGGATGGAGAGAACGGGATAGGGGCGGAAATACACCGCTGGTGCCTATTCGCGGCCGGGCGGGAAGCGCGCTTCTTCGGCCTTGTGGTGATACTGGTAGGCGAACAGCAGGCCCTTGACCGGGCGCAGCAGAAACACGCTCAGGAACAGGATGACCGGGATGCCGTAGGCGAAATGCACCCAGATCGGCGGCCGGTAGGCGACGTCGATCAACAGAGCCGGAATCACCGCGCCGAAACCGGCGATGAACATGACGAAGACGGCGGCGCCGTCGCCGATATCGGCGTTTCTGAAATCCTGCCCGCAGGCGTCGCAGGACGGAGCGATCTTCAGGAAGCCGGAGAACATCGCGCCCTCGCCGCAGCGCGGGCAACGCCCGGTCAGTCCTGCGGCGAAGGGCGAGATCTGGGTCACGGCGCTACTGGAACGTCACGTAGACGAAGGCGAACAGGAACAGCCACACCACATCGACGAAGTGCCAGTACCAGGCTGCGGCCTCGAGGCCGAAATGCTTCTGCGGCGTGAAATGGCCCGCAAGAAGTCGGAACAGGCAGACCGCCAGGAAGATCGTCCCGATGATGACGTGCGCCCCGTGGAAGCCCGTCGCCATGAAGAAGCTGGCGCCATACAGATTGCCCGAGAAGGCAAAGGTGGCGTGTGAGTATTCGTAGACCTGCACCGCAGTGAAGCTGAGGCCCAGCAGCACGGTGAACAGGAGACCCAGCTTCGCGCCGGCACGGTCGCCATGGAGCAGCGCGTGGTGCGCCCAGGTCACCGTCGTGCCCGACAACAGCAGGATCAGCGTGTTGATCAGCGGCAGATGCCAGGGATCGAAGGTCTCGATCACGCTGCCCGTCGACGGGTCGGTCACCGGCCAGGCGTCCCAGCCCTCGATCATGCGGACTTCGTGGAACAGCGCGCCTTCGAAGAAGATCCAGAACCACGCGACGAAAAACATCACTTCCGACACGATGAACAGGATCATGCCGTAGCGCAGGCCGATCTGAACGACGGGCGTGTGATCGCCGCCGCGGCTTTCCTTCACCACGTCGGACCACCAGCCGAACATCGTGTAGAACACGCCGAGGAAACCGAGGCCAAGCAGCCAGGGCTGACCTTCGCCGAAGAACACGTTCGACGGATCGTCCGAAAGGCCTTTCATCATGACGATGGCGCCAATGGCGAGAACGAAACCGAAGAACGAGCCGACGAGCGGCCACGGGCTCGGATTCACGAGGTGATAGTCATGCTTTACGGCTTGCCCAGCCATCGCGCGTCTCCTGCGATTCCCCAACCAGTCAGGCGGTCAGATGCTCCTGATACCCGTGGCCCAGCCCCGGATCAACGTCATGGTGCCGTGTCGCGGCCAGAGGTCGCGCCCGGCTCGGAAGTCTCCGCCTCGAAAAACGTGTAGGACAGAGTGATCGTGGTGATGTCGTCGGCCCGCCGATCGTTCTCGATCTCGGGATCGACGAAGAACAGCACCGGCATGTCGATCGACTCGCCGGGCTGCAGCGTCTGCTCGGTGAAGCAGAAACATTCCAGTTTCACGAAATACGGCGCCGCCTTGAACGGCGTGACATTGTAGGTCGCCACGCCGGTGATCGGCCGGTCGGACGTGTTCGTCGCGCGGTAATAGGCCAGCGCGCTTTCCCCGACATTGACGGTGATGGCGCGGTCGATCGGCTGGAATTCCCACGGCAGTCCGGCATTGCGGCTGGCATCGAAGCGAACCGTCACCTCGCGGTCGAGCACACGGTCTGCTGCTGCCACGCCAACCTGGGTCGTGCCGCCATATCCGGTCACGCGGCAGAACAGGTCGTAGAGCGGAACGGCGGCATAGGCCGCACCCACCATCGACACCGCGACCGTCGCGCAGATCGCCAGGAGGCGGGTGTTCCGGTTCTTCGGAAGCCAGCTCATCCTGCCTGCCCCGCGGCAATATTCTGCATCAGACGCAGGGCCGTGATCACGAACACCAGCACGGCAAAACCGATCAGGCCGAGCGCGATCGCCCGGTTACGCCGCTTGCGTGCGGAAATGAACGCCTCGCGCTCGACCGGCGACATGTTGCGCGGCGCGCCGCGCTCGTCCGGACCGGGGGTCTTGCCCTCGGATACCGTCGGCTTCTGGTGGGGGGGTGTCGGTATACCGCTCATCACATCACACCCATATAGGCGCCCAGCCCGTGTTCGGCGATCAGTGCGGCAAAGAGTAGCGCCAGATAGCCGATCGAATAGGCGAACAGGTCGCGGGCGACCTTGTCTCCGGCGCGCACGGCGTAAAGTTCACCGTCCTCCGCCGACCCAGCCTCGCCGGCGCGCGACCGGAAGACCCGGGCGGCCAGCACCAGGAACAGCGCGCCGCCGCCAAACGCTGCGGCGGCATAGACCCAGCCGCCGAGACCGGTGAAGACCGGCAGTGTCGCGAACGGCACAAGGATGAGCGAATAGAGAAGGATTTCCAGCCGGGTGCGCGCCGGGCCCTTGGCGACCGGCATCATCGGGACCCCCGCAGCGGCATAGTCGCCGGACTTGTAGAGCGCCAGCGCCCAGGAATGCGGCGGCGTCCACAGGAAGATGATGGCGAACAGCATCACCGCTTCGAGCGACACGCCGCCGGTCGCGATGGCCCAGCCGATCATCGGCGGGAAAGCCCCTGCCGCGCCGCCGATCACGATGTTCTGCGGCGTGCGGCGCTTCAATACCATCGTGTAGATGACGGCGTAGAAGAAGATCGAGAAGGCCAGAAGGCCGGCGGCGACATAGTTCGCCGACAGCGTCATCAGGATCACGGCCAGGCCCGACCCGACGAGTCCCATCCCATAGGCATCGGACCGGCTGACCTTGCCCGCGGGAACCGGGCGTTTGCGGGTCCGGCGCATCGTCGCATCGATGTCGGAATCATAGGCCATGTTCAGCGCGCCGGCCGCTCCCGCGCCCAGCGCCAGGGCGAAGATCGCGATCGCCGCCATCACCGGGTGAATGCCCGACGGCGCGGCGACATAGCCCGCAAAAGCCGTGAACACGACGAGCGTCATCACCCGCGGCTTCATCAGCGCGAGATAATCCCGCCATTCGGCGGGCAGGCTCCGCACCCCTTCGGCTGCGGACGTATGACGCGGGGCAGTCATGTCAGTTCAGGCCTGTTTTTCCTAGACCGGAAGAGGCGAACCCCGGACCGGGCCGGGGTTCGCTGATCTTCCGTCAGTGATGCTGGTCCGGCTCGATCTTCGGCAGTTCGTTGAACTGGTGGAAGGGCGGCGGCGAGGACAGCGTCCACTCCAGCGTGGTGGCACCGGCGCCCCACGGATTGGCGACCCCCTTGCGGCGGCGGATGAACACGTCCGCCAGCATCACGAAGAACACGACCGTGCCCACCATGGTCACCACGTAGCCGATCGACGAGACCATGTTCCACAGCGCATAGGCGTCCGGATAGTCCACATAGCGCCGCGGCATGCCCTGCAGGCCGAGGAAGTGCTGCGGGAAGAAGACCAGGTTCACACCGATGAAGGTGATCCAGAAGTGGGTCTGTCCGAGGAATTCGGAATACTTGTACCCGCTCATCTTCTCGAGCCAGTAGTAAAAGCCCGCGAAGATGGTGAAGATCGCGCCGAGCGACAGCACGTAGTGGAAGTGCGCCACCACGTAATAGGTGTCGTGCAGGGCGTTATCGACGCCCGCATTGGCGAGCATCACGCCCGTCACACCGCCGACGGTGAACAGGAAGATGAAGCCGATCGCCCAGACCATTGGGGTCTTGAACTCGATCGAACCGCCCCACATCGTCGCGATCCACGAGAAGATCTTGATGCCCGTCGGCACGGCGATGATCATCGTCGCGGCGACGAAATAGGCCTTCAGGTCGACGTCCATGCCCACGGTGTACATGTGGTGCGCCCAGACGATGAAACCGATGAAGCCGATCGAGACCATCGCGTAGGCCATGCCGAGATAGCCGAAGACCGGCTTCTTGGAGAAGGTCGACACGATGTGGCTGACAATGCCGAAGCCCGGCAGGATCATGATGTAGACTTCGGGATGACCGAAGAACCAGAACAGGTGCTGGAACATCACCGGGTCGCCGCCGCCGGCCGGGTCGAAGAAGGTCGTCCCGAAATTGCGGTCCGTCAGCAGCATGGTGATCGCGCCGGCCAGCACCGGCAGCGCCAGCAGCAGCAGGAAGGCGGTGATCAGGATCGACCAGGCGAAGAGCGGCATCTTGTGCAGCGTCATGCCCGGCGCGCGCATGTTGAAGATCGTGGTGATGAAGTTGATCGCCCCCAGGATCGACGAGGCACCGGCGAGGTGCAGCGACAGGATCGCGAAGTCCATCGACGGCCCGGGATGGCCGGTGGTCGACAGCGGCGGGTAGATCACCCAGCCCCCGCCGAAGCCGTTTCCGCCCGCAGCGCCCGGCACGAAGACCGAGATCAGCAGCAGCGTGAAAGCGAAGGGCAGGAGCCAGAAGGAGATGTTGTTCATCCGCGGGAAGGCCATGTCCGGCGCCCCGATCATGATCGGGACGAACCAGTTGCCGAACCCGCCGATCAGCGCCGGCATGACGACGAAGAACACCATGATCAGGCCGTGTCCGGTCACGAACACATTGTACATGTGCTCATTGCCGATCTGGCCGCCGAACAATTGCAGGCCCGGCTCCGCCAGCTCCCAGCGGATCACGCCGGACATGACGAAACCGATCACGCCCGCCACGATCGAGAAGATCAGGTAGAGCGTGCCGATATCCTTGTGGTTCGTGGAGAAGAACCAGCGGGTGAAGAAGCCCGGCTTGTGGTCGTGGTCTTCGTGATGAGCGACAGCTTCAGTCATGGGTCAGCTCCTCAGCGCGCGGCCATGCGCGTGTCGCGCTGTGCGGATTGGAATTCGGCGAGAATGGCATTGCCCGAGTCCGGGTCTTCCGCGACGGCGGCCGACCATTGCTCGAACACGTCCTGCGGAACGACATGGATCTCGATCGGCATGAAGGCGTGGAACTGGCCGCACAATTCCGAGCACTGGCCGTAGAACACGCCGGTTTCGCGCGCATTGATCCAGGTCTCGTTGAGACGGCCCGGGATCGCGTCGATCTTGTTGCCGAATGACGGCATCGCGAACGAGTGAATCACGTCGGCGGCGGTCACCTGAACGCGCACCGTCGTGTCGACCGGGATCACCATCGGATAGTCGACCGACAGCAGGCGGACCTGACCGGCGGCGGGATCGATCTCCTCGTCCGGGATCATGTTCGACAGGTATTCGCCGATTTCCTGGTCGGGATATTCATAGCCCCAATACCACTGGTAGCCGGTCACCTTGATCGTCATGTCCGCCTCGGGAATGACGTCATTATGGTAGAGCAGGCGGAAGGACGGGATCGCGATGACGAACAGGATCAGCACCGGAATGCCGGTCCAGATCACCTCGACCAGCGTGTTGTGGCTGAATTTGCTCGGCTCCGGATTCGCCTTGGCCCGGAAGCGGATCATCACATAGATCAGCAGGGCCAGAACCACGAGCACGATCACCGTGATGATGATCAGCACGAAGGTGTGGAAATTGGTGATGCCGTCCATCATCGACGTGACAGAGCGTTGAAGCCCGATGCCGCCATCGTGCGGCTGTCCGGCCTGTGCCAGCGCGCCGGATGCGGCGGCGGTCCAGGTGGCAAGTATCGCGGTCAAGAATCGCATGTCTTCCCCAGGTGCAATTCGGCTAAGCGGGAGCGAACCCCCTCGCCAGGCGCGGCGGAATATAGAGCCGTGAGACGGTCCTGTCAGGCCGCTAACAGCGTTGTTTTGTCGCAATAAGACGTCACGCCGCGCTTGTCGATGGCCGGGTGAAGCAACGGGCGGCTTTTTGCTGCGGTCCGAATTTGCTAGTGTGAAATCGAAATATGGCTTCAAGGGAGGGAGTCATGGTCTTCAGACTGGCCATTCTGGCTGCCGTGATCGGACTGTCCGCACCTGCCAATGCACAGGTCTACACCGCCTATCTGGCTGGCAGCCCCGCCCGCAACTGCTTCGAGGGCGCGATGCAGATCAACGCCCAGCGTCAGGCGCTGTACGAGTGCGACCGGGCGATCGCTCGCGCCAATCTGACCCAGCACGAACTGGCCAAGACCCACATCAACCGCGGCATCATCCTGATCAATATCGGTCATGCCGACGATGCCCTGGCCGATTTCCGGCGCGCCGACGAGATCGATCCGTCGCTGATGCCCGAATCAGCGACCAACCGGTCGGCCGCCCTGATCCTGCTCGAGCGCTACGCCGAAGCCGTCGAGGCGGCGGATTATGCCGTGGCGTCCGGCACGAATTCCCGCGCCAATGCGCTGTTCAACCGGGGCGTTGCCCTGGAATTGCTCGGCGATATCCGCGCGGCCTATGAAAGCTACCGCGACGCTGCCGAGATCGCACCGGATTGGTCACGCCCCCGCGAGGCGCTCGACCGCTTCCAGGTTCACTCTCTGTCCTGATCCGTGTGATCACAATCACTTCGGCGTGAGAGTTGACCCGCCTGAGTGCCGTTCTTCCACTGCAGCGCTAGCGTGGTGCGCATCATGGTCCGGCTGGCAACAGCCCTGACGCCACTGGACCGGCTTTCGGGAGGAACGCCATGAAGATCAAACTCGCTATCGCAATCACGTCGCTGGCCGCGGCGACCGCCCTGTCGGCTCCGGCCTTTTCCCAGTCGATGGTGGTGGTAGGCCGCAGCGCCGCTGCGGGCTGTTACCAGAATGCGGCCCTGCACCAGTATGACATGGCGGCCCTTCGCGACTGCAACGCCGCCTTCGACCACAACATGATGGACCGGAATACACGGGCTCGGACCCATGTGAACCGGGCCGTGATCCTGATGAATATGGGTCAGCCCCTCTCCGCGCTTCGCGATCTCGAAGATGCGGTCGGCCTGGGCTTCGAGGCTCCGGAAATCCAGCTCAACTTCTCCGCCGCCTATGTCCGGCTGAACCGTCCGCAGGACGCGGTCGATGCGGCCACCGCCGCGATCGAGGCCGGCATCGAACGTCCCGAGCGGGCCTATGTGAACCGCGCCATCGCCTACGAGATGATGGACAACAACGTGGCGGCCTATCAGGACTATCTGACCGCCCTCGAACTCGACCCGGACTGGACCGCGGTGCGCCGTGAACTCGACCGGTTTCGCGTCGTCAACAACAGCTGACTGACACGCAGGCCTCGCGCCTGCGCCATGCGTCGGTTATCCATGGAGCCTCATGCGACAACAGTGAGGCTCCATGACCGGCGACCCCTTCGCCCCGTTTGAATTCGATGCCGACTCCGCGCGCGCCCGGATCGCCGGCCCGCTCGATGGGGCCGACGACGGCGAACTCTTCCTTGAGCACGGCGTCAGCGAATCGCTGGTGTGGGACGATGGCCGGCTGAAGTCGGCGAGCTTTGATGCGCTGCGCGGCTTTGGTCTTCGGGTCGTCAGCGGGGAATCCACCGGCTACGCCCACACCTCCGATCCCACGCTCGCTGCGCTCGACCGCGCCGGAGAAGCTGCTTCCGCCGCCAAGCGCGGCCGCTCGGGTGTCCTGGCCGAACCGCCGGCCGGAACCAATCGCCGATTGTACGATTCGATCGACCCCGTCAGCGAACCCGATTTCGAAACCAAGGTGAAACTCCTGGCCGAGATCGATGCCTATGTCCGCGCGAAGGATGCGTCCGTCGTGCAGGTGTCGGCCAGCCTCGCCGGTTCGCGCCGCATTATCGGCATTCTCCGCGCCGACGGCGACCTGAAGACCGACGACCGCCCGTTGGTGCGCATCAATGTCTCGGTCACGGTCGAGCGCGACGGCCGCCGCGAATCCGGCTCGGCCGGTGCCGGCGGGCGCGATGCCTTCCATGTCTGGATCACCCCGGAAAGCTGGAAAGGTCTCGCCGACGAGGCGCTGCGCATTGCCCGCGTCAATCTCGATGCCATCGATGCCCGCGCCGGACAGGCCGACGTCGTGCTCGGTCCGGGCTGGCCGGCCGTCCTGCTGCACGAAGCGGTCGGGCACGGCCTTGAGGGCGATTTCAACCGCAAGGGCAGTTCGGCCTTCTCCGGCCGTGTCGGGGAGCGCGTGGCGTCTGCGGGGGTCACCGTGGTCGATGACGGCACGATCGAGAAACGCCGGGGCTCTCTGACCGTCGATGACGAAGGCACGCCGACCAACCGGACGGTGCTGATCGAGGACGGCATTCTCAAGGGCTATATGCAGGACCGGCTGAACGCCCGCCTGATGGGCGTCGCATCGACCGGAAATGGCCGACGCGAATCCTATGCCCACATGCCGATGCCGCGCATGACCAACACCTACATGCTGGGCGGCCGGGACGATCCGCAGGAGATCGTCGCCAGCCTCAAGGACGGACTCTACGCCGTGAATTTCGGCGGCGGCCAGGTCGATATCACCTCCGGCAAGTTCGTCTTCCAGTGCACCGAGGCCTACAAGGTCGAGAACGGGAAGATCGTCGCCCCGGTCAAGGGCGCCACCCTGATCGGCGACGGGCCGACCGCCCTCACCCGGATCTCCATGATCGGCAATGATTTCGCGCTCGATCCCGGAATCGGGGTTTGCGGCAAGGCCGGCCAGGGCGTGCCGGTCGGTGTCGGCCAGCCGACACTGAAGATCACCGGTCTGACCGTCGGCGGCGTGGCCTGACGAAGCCGTGAAGGCCCTTACGGACATGTAACGCACCAAACTGCGAATGCGGACTAATGTCGGCGGCGGCTAGGGATGGGCGCGTTCGCGAGGGAGACGCGCGTGACAGGAATCAGGGTCGCCGCACTGACAGGTGCGGCCACGGTTATCTTTGCATTTTTCAGCATGGCGGACGCCCAGGAGGGCGAGGCCGCGCTTCGGCAGATCGAGCCGGATGCTGCCGCCGTGACAGACGGCCGGCAGACCTATCCGGCTGACTTCTTCATCGGCTTCTCACCGGTCACCGCGCTCGACATGATCACGCGCCTGCCGGGCTTCTCACTGAATGGCGGGGATACCGAACGCCGTGGTCTGGGTGATTCCTTCGGGAATTTGCTGATCAATGGCCGGCGGCCGTCGAACAAGTCGATCTCGCTGGACACGGTTCTGCAACGCATTCCCGCCGGGGATGTGCAGAGCATCGAGCTGATCAGCGATTCCGCCGGCGAATTCGAAATGCGCGGCCATGCGCGTCTCGCGAACATCATCCTGCGCGAGGGTGCGGGAGAATCGACGTCGTGGAATTTGCGCCTGTCCTATTGGGACAACGGACGCGTGACGCCATCGGGATCGATCTCGATGTCGCGCCGGATCGGGGAACTCACCGAAATCACACTGGGTGTCGAAGGCGAACTTTCGGGCCGCCGTCTGAACCGGCGCGAGGCGCTCTATGACGGGGCCGGCAACTGGCTCGAACGCCGCAGCGAGAGCGACCAGCGCGGCTATTGGGAGATCAACCCGACTTTCTCGATCGACACCACGCTCGGCGACGGATCCGAGCTTCGCTTCGACGGCCGGGGCTGGATCTGGGAATGGCATCGCCAGAATGTCGGCTATGTCGACGGCATCCAGCCCGGCGGCGGTTTCGCGCCGATCCGGTTCGAACGCTCCGAAACCTTCAACTACGGCATGGGTGGCCGTGGATCGGTCACCTGGAGCCGCGACTGGTCGGACACGCTCGCCTCGGCCACAACCGGATTTGTCTCGTACGAGCAGTATGAAGACGGTCCCGAACCGTTCGAGGTCTACGATCCCGTCGCCTTCGTCGAAGCCGTGATCTATGAAGCCGAGGGCAACTCCACCGAACTCGCCCTGCGTCACGCCTTCACCTGGACGCCGAACCCTGTCCACACGCTTGAATTCGGTGCCGAGGGTGCCTTCAACGCGCGCGATTCCTTCGTTGCGTTGACCTATGACGACGGCACCACGCTGACCCCGATCGACCTGCCTGTCGCCAATGCCCGGGTCGAGGAGCGCCGCGCCGAAGTGTTCGGCCGCCACGTCTGGACCCTCAATGACGACGTGAACATCGAGAGCGGTCTGCGGCTGGAATTTTCCGAGATCAGCCAGACCGGCGATGTCGAACAGTCGCGGACCTTCTTCTATCCGAAACCGTCCGTCACGCTGAACTGGCGCCTCGACGACGCCAACCGGCTGCGTTTCGCGGTGATCCGGGACGTGGCGCAGCTCGAATTCGACAAGTTCGCCAGCTCGGTCGATCTCGACAACAACAACTCGACCTTCGGAAATCCGGACTACGAACCGCAGCGCACCTGGACGGTCGAGGCGGAATGGACCCGCACCTTCGGCGAAGACGCCACCGTGTCGCTGAAGGTCGGGCGCGATTTCATCGAGGGCCTCGACGATTTCGAACCGCGCCTCAACCTTGTCACCGGGCGCTATTTCGACGTGCCCGGCAATATCGGCGACGGCACGATCGACCGGGTGACGCTGAATGCGACCACCCCGCTCGACCGGATCGGCCTGTCGAACGCCGTGCTGACGACCTTCCTGGAATGGTATGGCACCAGCATCACCGACCCGCTGACCGGCCGCGACCGCGTCTTCACCGGCATCCGCGAATGGGAAGCCCGGCTCGACTTCCGCCAGACCTTCCCCGAGCAGCAATGGGCCTGGGGCTGGGACTATTACTGGCTGTCCAACGGCAAGGTGTTCCGCGCCAACGAACTGCAGCAGCAGGGCTTCGTCGACGGCGATTTCGACATCTATGTCGAAACCACGCGCTTTCTGGGCGTCACCACCCGCGTCGGCGCCGATTTCGTCTTCGACAATGGCCAGGATTTGCGCCGCTTCATCTTCGACCCGGACCAGGGCGGGCGTCAGGGCGGTGTGGTCGACTTCATCGAGGACCGCAATACCAGCGAAGGCGCGACGATCTATATCGAGATGCGTGGAACATTCTGACCCGCCCCGCCCCCTCCGACGCGACACGGTCAGAATGAAAAGGGCCGCGGAGATCACACTCCGCGGCCCTTCTTCATTACTCCCTTGGGAACGCCGGTTATGGCGCGCCGGAGGACCGGTCCATCGACGGACCGCCCGCCTCGGTGTCCTCGGGATGGGGTTCCATGCGCTGGTCCGCACCCGCCATCAGCCACTTGATGAGGGGCGAGATCAGCAGCATCACGACCGCGATCCCCACGGCGATGAGGCCCACCTGGGTATAGACGTCGATGTAGGTCGCTTTTGCGCTGGCGACATCGGTCAACTGTCCGCCGATCGTTTCCGCACCGGTCGTCGACGCGATCACGCCCGCCAGGAAGTTCGACAGTCCCGAATAGAGGAACCAGGCCCCCATCGTCATGCCGACGACCCGGGCCGGAGCCAGCTTGGTCACCGCCGACAGGCCGACCGGCGAGAGCATGAGTTCGCCCATCGTGTGGATGAAGTAGATCAGGAAGATGAAGTAGACCGCCGTCAGCCCCGCTTCACCGCTCATCCCCATGCCGCCGACCAGCGCGAAGAAGCCCAGTCCCGCCATCAGCACGCCGAGTGCAAACTTGACCGGCGTCGACGGATTGCGGTTGCGCTTGGCCAGGTAGATCCAGAGCCAGGCCATGATCGGCGCAAATATGAAAATGAAGCCGGCATTGAGGCTCTGGAACACCGGAGCGGGAACCGACCAGCCGAACATGGTCCGGTCGACCAGGCGGTCGGTGAACAGGTTCAGCGACGAGCCGGCCTGTTCAAACAGCGCCCAGAACGGAATCTGCGCCAGGACGAAATAGATCGCCGCGAACATCTGACGGCGCTCGATCCCCTTGGTTTTCAGGAAGGCATAACCTGCCAAGAAGATCAGCATGATGAGACCAAGCGGCCCGAGAATCCCGCCCATGTATTGCGGGTTCATCACGGCCAGCATCGAGATCGCAATGATGCCGAGACCCGCGAGATAGCAGGCCCATTCCACATTGATCGGCCCGAAAACCTTCTGCTTCAGCTTCTCTGCATCGGGCGGATCGGCCCGGCCCTCGAGCCAGCCCTGGAAGACGAGGAAAGTCAGCAGGCCGGCCAGCATACCGATACCGGCGAGGCCGAAACCCCAGGCCCAGCCGTAGGCAATGCCGATATAGCCGATGATCACGGACGACAGGAAGGAACCGAGATTGATCCCCATGTAGAACAGCGTGAAGCCGGAATCGCGCCGCGGATCGCCCAGCCCGTAAAGCGTGCCGACAATGGTCGAGATGTTGGCTTTCAGGAAGCCGACACCGGCGATGATCAGCGCGAGAGCGAGATAGAGAATGTTGACGTAAAGCGGCTCCTGGACCGTACGCGTCATGTCGCTCGAGAAGGGAATTTCGGCCGGCAGGCCGACGGCGTCAGGATCAGCCACCGTGATGACGGTACCGCCTTCGGCAAATTCGATCCGTGACTGCGCCTCTCCCAGAACGATGATCTGGTTGGCGTCGCCGCCTCGCCCATCGAGAGTCAGCTCGTATTCGGTTCCCTCGAATGTGAGGATTTCACGCGATCCGGCCCCTTCGAAGGCCATCATGCCGTGTCCGAGCACCAGCAGGATCGCGCCGAAGGTCACCGCCTTTCGCTGACCGAGATATCGGTCGGCCAGTGTGCCGCCGATGATCGTCATCACGTAGACCAGCGCTGTATACGCCCCGTAGATCAGCGTCGAACGCTCATCGGAAAACAGGAAGTGCTGGGTCAGATAGATGATCAGCAGGCCGCGCATCCCGTAATAGGAAAAGCGTTCCCACATCTCGGTGAAGAACAGGATGGCCAGCCCCTTCGGATGTCCGAAGAAACTCGTGTCCTGCGACGGATCGGGCCGCGCCCCGACTGGTGTATCGGTCAAGTTGATCTCCCCTTTCCGGCTTGTGTCGCCGGTGAGCCGTTTAGGTCGGCGCGCACTTGATCACGCGGGGGAGGCAGGCTCAAGCCTGCAATGTTTCAACACTTCGTCAGTAGGCGCACTCTTCGAAGGCCGGTTCGACCGACTGGTTCCAGCGCCCGTAATAGCGTTCGAGCAGGTCGTCCGCCGCCGTCTTTCCCGTCGCGGCCATCTCGTTGAGGTCGTCGAGGAAGAGGGTTTCGTATTCGCCGTGCATGTTCTGCTCGCCGCGGGCGCGCAGGCCCCTGCGGCTGATCGCCAGTGCGTCGCGCGCAATCTGTTGCACATTCGTGTTCCGGAAGGGTGTCTTGAGCGCGGTTCGCGTCACGCCCTCGCGCAGCGCGGTGCGTTCCTCCGCCGTCCAGTCCTTCACCAGCTGCCAGGCTTCGTCGAGCGCGGCGTCATCATAGAGCAGCCCGACCCAGAAGGCCGGCAGGGCGCACAGCCGGTTCCACGGCCCGCCATCGGCGCCGCGCATTTCCAGGAAGGTTTTCAGGCGCACTTCCGGGAAGATGGTCGAGAGATGATCTTCCCAGTCGCTCATCACCGGACGTTCTCCCGGCAGGGCGGGCAGCTTGCCTTCCATGAAGTCGCGGAAGCTCTGGCCTGACGCGTCGATGAACTGGCCACCGCGCTTCACGAAATACATCGGCACGTCGAGCACCCATTCGGCATAGCGCTCGAACCCCATCCCGTCCTCGAAGGCGAAGGGCAGCAGGCCGGTCCGGTTGTTGTCCGTATCGGTCCAGATGTGCCCGCGATAGGAGAGATAGCCGTTCGGCTTGCCGTCAGAGAAGGGCGAATTGGCGAACAACGCGGTCGCGATCGGCTGCAGCGCCAGCGAGACGCGCAGCTTCTTGACCATGTCTGCCTCGCTCGAGAAATCGAGATTGGTCTGCACGGTACACGAGCGGAACATCATCTGATGGCCCAGCGTGCCCACCTTCGGCATGTAGGCCTTCATGATGTTGTAGCGGGCCTTCGGCATCATCGGCGTTTCTTCCAGCGACCATTTCGGCGAGAAGCCGAGGCCGAGGAAACCCGCGCCGATCTCGTCGGCGACCGCCTTCACTTCCTTGAGATGGCCATTCACCTCGGCACAGGTCTGGTGAAGGGTTTCCAGCGGCGCGCCAGACAGTTCGAACTGTCCGCCGGGCTCGAGACTGACGCTCGCCCCGTCGCGTTTCAGCGCGATCGGCTTGCCATTCTCGAGGACCTCTTCCCAGCCGAACCGGGTCAGGCCTTCCAGCATCTTGCGGACGCTCGGCCCGTCGGACTCGTAGGGCAGCGGATGATGCCCATCGAGCGTGAAGCCGAACTTCTCGTGCTCGGTGCCGATGCGCCATGCCGCGCGCGGCTTGCAACCGCTTGCGAGGTGGCCCGCGAGGTCCTCGATCGTGGTGACCGGTGCGCCTTCGCCGCCTTGTCCGTAGGTTCCGCTCAAAGCCTGCCCTCGCTTGCCCGCGTGTCAGTTATGCGCGCAACACGGGATCGGCAAGGGCGGTTCACGCGCGATTGAACACTGTTCACGGATTTACGCCCAGTCGCCGCACACCGCCTGCCACAGCGTCAGCGCCGCCACCGCGGCTGTATCGGCTCGCAGGATGCGCGGCCCGAGACTGATGACGCGCACGAAAGGCAGGCTGCGCAGGCGTGCCCGTTCCTCCGGCGAGAACCCGCCCTCCGGCCCGATCAGGATGGCTGCCCTTAGCCCCCCACCCCTTCCCTCCCCCGGTGGGGGAGGGAGAGAAACGCTGTCAGGACTCCCTCCCCTTGAGGGGAGGGCCGGGGTGGGGTGGACTTCAAGCTCCGCACCGATCCGCTCGGCAATGCCCTCAGGATTGCTCGAAATCTCGTTGTTCCAGAACCGCAACACTCGATAGCCGTTCTCGTGGAACCAACAGTCTCGCTTGAAGTCGGATTCCTTACCGTGACCGCCACCGTCGGCTTCAACGATCAGTCGTGCCGAGAGACACGCAAAGTCCGCAATGTAAGGCCCGACGGCGACCTGTCGCCGGAAATGCAACCCCGGCCTCTTGAGCTGTTTCAGGATGGCCCAAAGCGCGTGTTCGGCCTCGGTCGGTCGTTCACGAAGGCGCTTTGCCTGGGCGAGGGTCCGGGTTTCGGAGAGCGGTCGCCCCCCACCCCGGCCCTTCCCCGATGGGGGAGGGAGTGAAGCGCCGTCCTGACTCCCTCCCCTTGAGGGGAGGGTCGGGGTAGGGTGAAGCGAGCGGAGCACCTCAATCGCCGGACCGGCGCGGCCCGTATCGCCACCCCAGGGCGCGTCCGGATCGTCGCCCGCCTCGTCGCAATAAAACAGGACGCGTGTCTCGTCCCAGCTATCGAGAACCCGGTCCAGGGTATCGGCGTCGCAAATCTCCGGGATATCCAGCCGTTCGGTCTGTTCCGCCGCCTCCTTGGCCAGCGCCTGAAAGCGGTCCGTCCGCACCCGTTCGGCCTGGGTGAAGCGGGTCATCACCGGGCGGATGCGCCGGACGCCCAGCTCAGTGGCCTTTTCAACGATGAAGTCCGTCCGCGCCTTCTTCACCGGCGCGAACAGCAGGTCGAGATCGGGGACGGGCTGCGCGGCGCGCAATTGCGCGCCCAGCGTGAGCACCGCCGCCTTGCGGCTCGCCTCTCTGACTTCCGCTTGCCATTCACCGTCGCGTGCGTTGAACACACGGACCGGATCGCCCGCGCCCCTCCGCATCACGGTCACCAGATAGTGCGTGTCCTCCTTGCCGAGGCGAAGCTCGCCGCCTTCGCGCAGCGGCTGATCGAGATGGAGGCGCGGTATGTTCATGCGCGATCCATAACCCGGATGGCGGCGAAGCGGAACGTGATGCCGCCGCGACCTCCGTGAACCAGAAAGTCGCTTCGACCCCGGAACTGCCGTTCGGCGGCGTGAAAGCGTCCGGCTATGGCCGCGAACTGGCGCGAGAGGGCCTGCTCGAATTCACCAACCGCAAGGCTGTGGCGATTAAGTAACTTTCCGCCCCGCCGGGCATTGGTTAACACTGCACGCGATGACACTCGCCTCAGACCGCCGCGTGGCGGATTCCGCTCCGAAAACCTGGGTCGACCGGATGCCGGCGCGTGTCCGGCCCTTCCTGCGTCTGGCGCGTTATGACCGGCCGGCCGGGTTCTGGCTGCTGGCGATTCCCTGCTTCCAGGGCATCGCGCTCGCCGCGGTCGGAAACGGGCTTGGACTCAATGACGCCTATTTCGCGCTCCTCTTCCTGGTCGGCGCGATCGCGATGCGCGGGGCGGGTTGTACCTACAACGACATCGTCGACCGCGAACTCGACCGCCAGGTCGCGCGCACACGCGATCGCCCGCTCGCGGCGGGCACGGTGACCCTGCGGGCTGCCTGGCTGTTCATTCTCGCCCAGGGCCTTGTCGGCTTTGTGGTCCTGCTCCAGCTGCCGCCGCTAGCGATCGGCATCGCGCTCGGATCGCTCGCGCTGGTGGCCGCCTATCCCTTCATGAAGCGCATCACCTGGTGGCCGCAGGCCTGGCTTGGCCTGACCTTCAACTGGGGCGCGCTCGTCGCCTATACGGCAATGACCGGCCTAATCGATGCCGCCGGGATCGCGCTCTACGCCTCGGGCTTTTTCTGGACGCTCGGCTACGACACGATCTACGCCTGCCAGGACATGGAAGACGACGCCCTGGTCGGGGTGCGGTCGACCGCACGGGCGCTGCAACCGAATCTGTATCTCTGGCTTTGGGGCTTTTACGGCGCATCGGCGGCCCTTGCGGGCCTCGCAGCCCTGCTGGCGGGCGCCTCGCCCTGGTTCGTGATCCCGTTCGCGATCTATGCCTGGCACCTGTTCGACCAGATCCGCCGGGTCGATCCGGCCTTCGGCGATCAATGCCTCGGCGTTTTCAAATCCAACCAGCTCACCGGACTGTTACTGGCCTTGGCATTGTCTGTCGCAGCGTTCATTTGACGCTTGGGGTCCGGCATGGCGTGATGGGACTTCATCTCCGCCGTCTTGAGGGTGGCGGCGGTCACTGGGGAGACTGAATTATGCGAATCCGGCTTCTTGCCGTACTCGGCGCGCTGACGCTCGCCGCCTGCGGCAATGGAACTGACGGCCCGCCTGCAGACGATCCGAATACCACGGACACCGGCACGCAGACGGGCGGCGCGATGGATAGCGGCATCGAGATCGATGTCAGCTATCACACGCTCGACAACGGCCTGCGCGTCGTTCTGTCGGAAGATCACACCATTCCGACGGCGACCGTCGCGGTCTACTACGGCGTCGGCTTCCGCAACGAACCGCAGGGACGCACCGGCTTCGCCCACCTGTTCGAACACCTGATGTTCCAGGGCTCGGAGAATCTCCCGGGCGGCGAGTTCGATCAGCTCATCTACAATTCCGGTGGCGTGAACAACGGCTCCACGCGCTTTGATTTCACCAACTACTATGAAGTCGTTCCCTCGAACGCGCTCCAGGCGATCCTGTGGGCCGAGGCCGATCGCATGGCCCGCCCGATCATCGATCAGGAAAGCCTCGACAATCAGCGCGACGTCGTCACCAACGAAGTGCTCGTCAACGTCCTGAACCAACCCTATGGCGGCTGGATCTGGATCGACCTGCCGATGCTCGCCTTCGAGAACTGGCACAATGCGCACAATTTCTATGGCGATCTAAGCGACCTCCAGGCCGCCCGGCTCGAGGACGCCCAGACCTTCTTCGACAACTATTACAGCCCGTCGAACGCCGTCGTCGTCGTGGCAGGGGATATCGACCCTGCCGCCACGCTGGAATGGGTCGAGAGCTATTTCGGGGACATTCCGGCGGGCAATCCCCTACCGGAAATCGACGTTACGGAACCGCGCCAGGAGGAAGAGAAGTTCGGTGTGAACCCGGACCCGCTCGCGCCGCAGCCCGCCCTCGCCTTCGGCTATCAGATGCCCGATCGCGGCACGCCGGAATACTATGCGATGGCCGTGCTCGATCAGCTTCTGGTGCAGGGCAATGACAGCCTTCTGCGCCAGGAGCTCGTGGTCGAGGAAGGCTACACGTCGGACGTGTTCGGCGGCATCAACCTCCTGGGCAATATCTACAATTACAACGGACCGATGCTCTGGACGGTCGGCATGATCCACGGCAGCGAAAACAGCCGCGAACAGATCATGACGTCGGTCGACACCGTCATCGAACGTGTCCGCACCGAGGAAATCACCGACGAGGAATTGAGCCGCGCGCTGACCAAGCTGCGTTCGGATTTCTACGGAATCGTCGATTCCGGTACGCGCTTCGGCCTTGTCGACCTGCTCGCCGCCTTTGCCCTGTTCGATGACGATCCCTCCCGCATCAACCGCATCGAGGAAGGCTTCGACCAGGTCACGCCCGAACTCGTTCTGGCGACGGCGCAGGAATATCTGCGACCGACCAATCGCTCCATTCTGGAAGTCGTCCCGGCCCCCTCGCAGCAGGCCGGTGAAGAGGAGGACGCGCAATGAACCGCTCCATCCTGATTGCCGGGCTGACGGCAGCCGTCTGCATCGCGCTTCCCGCCTTCGCACAGTCCGGGCCGCCGCGTCCGGAAATCGGCGAGCCGCGCCCCTTCAACCTGCCGGACACCCGGACCGTGGCGCTCGACAACGGCCTGGAGATGACCTTCATCGACTTCGGTCTCGCACCGATGGTGAACATCCAGGTCCGCGTCGATGCCGGCAATATTGATGACGGCGAGCAGACCTGGCTCGCCGACCTCACTGGCGCGATGATGGAGGAAGGTGCCGCCGGTCGCGCCTCCGACGAGATCGCTCGCGCCGCTGCCGCCATGGGCGGAAATCTCGATGTCGGCGTCGGCATCCATGAGACGACGCTGGCGCTCAACGTGCTCGCCGAGAACGGTCCGGAAGCCGTGGCGCTGCTGGCCGATGTCGTGCGCCGTCCGGACCTGCCGGAATCGGAACTCGACCGCGTCCGCCAGAACCTCATCCGCAACGTGACCGATGCGCGTTCCCGGCCGCAGCCGATTGCCAACGAGGCCTATGCCCAACTGCTGTACGGCACCGACCACCCCTATGGTCACACCTTGCCGACGACCGAGCAGCTGAACAGCTACACGATGGCCGATATTGTTCGCTTCCACGACGAAAACTTCGCCGCCGCGCGCACCCGGATCTACGTCGCCGGACGCTTCGACGAAGCTGCAATGGAGGCCGCGATCCGCGAAGCCTTCGGCGACTGGGAAGAAGGCAGTGAGCGCACGGCGGAGCCGATCCCGCCGCAACCCGGGCCCGTGGTTCGCATCATCGACCGTCCCGGCGCACCGCAATCCACCATCCGCGTCGGCTTCCCGGCCGTCGGACCGGATCACCCGGACGCGATCCCGCTCGCCGTGATGAATGCCATCCTGGGGGGATCCTTCACCTCGCGCCTCACGCAGAATCTTCGCGAGGACAAGGGCTGGACCTACTCGCCGGGTTCCGGAATCACCAGTCGCCCGGGCTCGGGCTACTGGACATTCAACGCCGACATCCAGTCCGCCCAGACCGCTCCGGCACTCGCGGAGACCTTCGGCGAGATCAACCGCATGCAGATCGATCTCGTGCCGGAAGCCGAGGCGCAGGGGATGCAGACCTGGATTTCGGGCATCTTCATCCTGCAGAACGCCTCGACCGGCGGACTGATCAACCAGATCGCCTTCCGCGATTTCTACGACCTGCCCGACGACTATCTCGAGACCTATGTCCCGCGCGTCATGGCTGTGACACGTGAAGACATCGCCCGCGTCACCAACGAATATCTCGATACGGACAATCTCGTCCTTGTCGTCGTCGGAGACGAGGCATCGGTCTCGGACGAAATCCACCTCCTCCCGGCCCTGTCCGGCGCGGAATTCATCGAGGACTGATCGCCCTTGCGATCGGGATGGCGGCCGGGTCCGGAAACGGATCCGGCCGTTTCACATGGGAGACCCGGCGTGATCCTGAAGCACGGCGAAACCCCGGCAGCGTTCATTGCGCGCGTGACAGGCATCCTCTCGCCGCCGCTGCTGCCGGAATTGCGTTTCCACCTTGCCGAGGAAACCGTGGCCCTGTGGAACCAGACCGAGGAGGCCTTGCAGGAACAGGGACTGCCGCCCCCCTTCTGGGCGTTCGCCTGGGCGGGCGGGCAGGCGCTCGGTCGCTATTGTTTCGACCGGCCGGAGATCGTCGCGGGAAAGCGCGTGCTTGATTTTGCCGCCGGGGGCGGTATGGCCGGCATCGCGGCAGCGCGCGCCGGGGCCAGCACGGTCACGGCCAGCGAGATCGACGCCTTCGCGATCGAAGCCTGCCGTCTGAACGCCGCTCTCAACGACTGCGCAGTCGAAACCGTCCTGGGTGACGTGACGCAACTGGACCGGCACTGGGATGTCATTCTCGCGGGTGACGTCTTCTACGAAAAGGGACCGGCCGAGCGCATCGACCGTTGGCTCTCGACACAGCACACACGCGGGGCGACGGTCCTGATCGGCGATCCCGGACGCAGCTTCCTGCCAACCGGCAGGCTGGAGAAGCTCGCCGAATACGACGTCCCGGTGACCCGTGATCTCGAAGACCGCGAAATTCGTCACGCCAAGGTCTGGCGCTATTTCGCCTGAGCTCTCTTTCGCAGGCGAAGGAATCGCCGCAATTTCCCGTCATGGCAAAGGCACGCGCCGTCGATCGGCGGCTCTTCCTCCTGATCGAGATCGCTGCCCGGCGCATGAGCCGGGATGCCGACGCCCGGTTGAAGACCGAGGCTGGTGTCAGCGCGTCGCAGGCCGCGGTGCTCTTCCTGCTGCTCCGGCGCGGCGATCGTCGCATGGGAGCGATCGGTGAAACCCTGTCGCTGAATCCGCCCGCCGTGACGGGACTCGTCAACCGCATGGAAAAGGCCGGTCTGGTAGCCAAGCGGACCGACGCCTCCGACCGCCGCGGCGCGCTCGTCACCCTGACCCCCAGAGGGCGGGACGCCGGGGAAAAGGCCGATGCCTCGCTCAAGGCACTCAATGCCGAGCTTGAGGAAGCGCTCGGCGAGGACGCTGCCGACGCGCTTCACGACGCATTGACGGCGATCGTTACCCGCACGGCGGAATAGGCGTTTTCGCTTCGCGCAACTCCCGTTAGTCTCCGCACCGAACCATGCGAGGGATGACGATGACGGATCTGGTGACGGTCGAGAACTCAGGCGGTGTGCGGACCATCCGCTGGAACCGGCCCGACAAGAAGAATGCCCTGACCCGCGCCATGTATTCGGCTGCCGCCGAGGCGCTGGAAACCGGTGACTCCGACAAGTCGGTCCGGGTCTTCGTGCTGGGCGGTCAACCGGGCGTCTTCACCGCCGGCAATGACCTGATGGATTTCATGGAGGCACCGCCGCATATCGGCGCGGCCGAAATGCCGCCGGTCGAGCGCTTCATGCGCGCCCTGCTCAACGTCGAAAAGCCGGTGATCGCCGAAGTCGACGGAGTCGCGGTCGGTATCGGCACCACGCTGTTGATGCATTGCGACCTCGCCTACGCATCCGAACGTGCGCAGTTCAAGGCGCCCTTCGTCGATCTCGCCCTCGCCCCGGAATATGCCTCCAGCCTTCTTTTCCCGGCCCGGCTGGGCCGGTCTCCGGCCTCCGACCTGCTTTTGCTCGGTTCGGTCTGGGACAGCGAACGCGCACTGCAGACCGGCATGATCGCCGGCATCTTCCCGTCGGGCACGCTGGCTGACGAGGTCCACCAGCGCGCCCTTGCCCTGGCGGCGAAATCGCCGGGTGCGGTGCGCCAGGCCAAGGCGCTCATCAATGCCGAACCGGAATCGGTCGATGCGCGAATTCTGAAGGAAGGCCAGCTTTTCGCTGAAATGCTGCAATCGCCGGAATTCGCAGAAGCGGCCACCGCCTTCATGGAGCGGCGCAAGCCCGACTTCTCGAAGTTCGGCTGATGGGCACCGGCGCGCACACCTATCTGCCCGATCCGCGCAACGAGGCGGTGAAGGTCTGGATCAACGGCACGCTGAAGCCGCGCGCCGAAGCCACGGTCTCGGTCCTCGATTCCGGCTTCGTGCTGGGCGATGGCGTTTGGGAGGGCCTGCGTGTCCATCACGGCCATGTCGCCTTTCTGGGCCGCCATCTCGACCGGCTCTACGAAGGCGCGAAGACGCTCGACTTCGACATCGGTCTGTCACGGGACGAACTCACCGCCGCGATCCGCGACACGCTCGAGGCCAATGACATGGTGTCCGGCGAGGGCGTCCATATCCGCCTGATGGTCACGCGCGGGGTCAAGGCGACGCCGTATCAGGACCCCCGGGTCACCATCGGTCCGGCCACCATTGTCATCCTGCCGGAATGGAAGACCCCGGACCCCGAGGTCGCCAAGCGCGGCCTGAAACTCTTCACCGTCCATGTCCGCCGCGGATATCCGGACGTGCAGGACCAGAAGCTGAACTCGCACTCCAAGCTGAACTGTATCATGGCCTGTATCCAGGCCACCAAGGCCGGTGCCGACGAAGCCCTGATGCTCGACCCGCACGGCTTCGTGGCGACCTGCAACTCGACGCATTTCTTCATCGTCCGGAAGGGCGAGGTCTGGACCTCGACCGGGGATTTCTGCCTCGGTGGCATCACGCGCGGTGTGGTGATCGAAATGTGCGAGGCGGCGGGTATTCCGGTCTTCCAGAAGAATTTCTCGCTCACCGATGTCTATGGTGCCGACGAGGCCTTCACCACCGGCACCTTCGCCGGCGTCGTCCCGGTGACGGAGATCGATGGCCGTTCGGTCAGCACCGGGCGCGGTCCGATCGTTGAACGCCTGCAGCGCCTTTACCGCGAGCGCATCGAACGGGAGTCGCGGGGATGACGATCCGCATCTGCCTGTGGTCGGGACCGCGCAACATCTCCACCGCAACGATGCGGTCGTGGGAGAACCGGCCCGACTGCGAGGTGTGGGACGAACCCTTCTACGGCCCCTATCTGCTCCAGACCGGCCTCGACCATCCTGGCCGCGATCACATCCTGCAATCGGTGCCGCTCGACGCGCTGACGATCGCGTCGGAATGCGCCGGTGACGCGCCGGGCGGCAGTCCGCTCTTCTTCCAGAAACACATGGCCCAGCACATGCTGCCCGGCTTCCGGCGCGACTGGATGGCGGTATGCCGCCACATCTTCCTGATCCGCGACCCTGCCGAAGTCGCCGCCAGCTTCAATGCCGCGGCCGGAGGCGTCACCGCCGATGATCTCGGCATGGCGGTGCAGCGCGAACTCTACGACGTCGCCTGCGCTCTCAGCGGCTATGCCTGGCCGGTTGTGGAGGGCATCGACGTGCTGCGCGATCCCGAGGGCATGCTGCGAAGGATCTGCGCGGCGGTCGACGTGCCGTTCGACGAACACATGCTGTCCTGGCCGGCCGGCAAACGCGACAGCGACGGGCCGTGGGCGCCGTGGTGGTATGGCCGCGTCGAAACCTCGACAGGCTTCGAACCGCCACGCACCAGCCCGCACGACTTCCCCGACAGCCTTGAACCGGTTGTCGCCGAATGCCGCCCGCACTTCGAGGCGATGCGTGACATGAAACTGACCTGACCCGGCGAATGCTGATCGCGAGGCGCTAGCAAAGCGCGCCGCAACGCCTACATGGGGTTCAGGCCAGTTGAGGAACAAACCCATGTCCGAGATTCACGATGTCCGCCACGAACAACAGGAAACGCGCGGGCGGTTCGTCATCGATCTGGACAATGGCGCAGAAGCTGAACTGACCTATTCGCGCGCTGGCGCAACCAAGTGGATTGCCGACCATACCGGTGTGCCCGACGCCTATGCCGGCCGCGGCATCGCTGGCCAACTGGCCCGGGCACTGGTGCGCGAAGCACGCGCGGCGGGCGTGAAGATCGTCCCGCTCTGCCCCTATGTTGCCGCCTGGTTCCGCAAACACCCCGAGGAAGCGGATCTTGTCGCCTGAACCCTGGCTCCGGCCCGTCAGGAAGTCTGCTGAATTTTCCGCACAGGCTTGACCCGGCTTCCCGCCGCCTCACACTGAGCCCTGTCTGAACGGCGACAGGGGAAATCGATGGGCCGGATATTCGCGTGGATCGGCGGCGGATTCGCCGCGGTGATCGTCATTGCGCTGATTGCGCTCAACGTGTCGCCGCTGGGACGGATTTATCTCTGGGCCGGGACCGGTCTGGTCGCCAAGCAGAATTGCTCGCTCGTCTTCGTCTCGGGGATGGAGGAGGCGCAGGCCAATACGCTTTACATCACGCCGCTCCTCGGCGACGCGGCCAGCCTGATCCAATACGAGATCAACCGGGAGGAGCGCGAGGTCACGGCAAGTGTGCTCGGCGTGTTCTGGCGTCAGCGCGCCGTCTGGCGGGACGGGCTCGGCTGCACGCTGGTCCACGGCACCGGCGATTTCGATCCCGACCTCGCGATCGAGAACGAAGCCCCCGTCTATTTCGACCTCGACACCGTCCATCGCGATGCCAATTTCGACACCGGCGCCTTGCAGGCTGCGGTCGATGCCGCCTTCGACGACCCGAACGGCACGCGCAACACGCTGGCTGTCGTCGTCCTGCACGACGGCCGCCTCGTCGCCGAGCGCTATGCCGAAGGCCTGACGCGCGAAAACCGTCTGCACGGCTGGTCGATGACCAAGACGGCGATGGTGACGCTGGCCGGCATCCTCACCGAGCGCGGCGAAATCGATGCCTTCGAACCGGGTCAGGTTCCGGCGCTTCAGGGCCGCGGCGAAGACGCCGAGGCCACAACGATCGACCAGCTTCTGCGCATGACGGGCGGCCTGGCCATCGCCGAGATCAACAACGGCTTCGACCCCAACTCCGACATGCTGATGACCGAGTCCGACATGGCGCGCTTCGCGGCAACCCGCGAACGCCTTCACCCGCCGGGCGAGCACTGGCAGTACATGAGCGGCAACACCATCCTCGCCACCCATGCCATGCAGCAGCGCCTCGGCGACGGGCTGGCCGAACAGGCGCGCGCCCTGCGCGACCTCTTCTTCGAACCGCTCGGCATGCATTCCGCGATCCTGGAACCCGACGAAACCGGCACCTTCCAGGGCTCGTCCTACCTCTACGCCACGCCTCACGACTGGGCGCGGATGATGCAGCTCTATGTCGACGATGGCCTGACGCGGTCAGGACAGCGCCTGATCCCGGACTGGTGGGACGACTACGTGACCACGCCGACACCCGGTTCGGAAGGCGATTACGGCTCCGGCGTCTGGCTGGACGGCGACTATCTGCCCGATGGCAGCTTCCACGCGCAGGGTTTCCAGGGCCAGTACGGCTACGCCATTCCGGAACGCGGCCTGGTCGTCATCCGCATGGGCGCAACGTATTGGGTCAGCACAGGCTCGCGCGACCTCGCCGTCGCAGTCGTCGCAGCCATGCGACCCCAGGAGATTTCGGAAGACTAGGACTTCGGTGGAATATCCGTGCGTTTCAATATCCGGTCGAAAGGATGCGGCACGATCTTTTCCGCCTTCAAGAGCCAGCGATTGAAACCGTGATGTTTTTCCCGCTCGCGCCGGACGACACCGCGCGCCGTGTCCGAATTCGCGATGATCAGCGACAGTCCGACCGCGATCATGATCAGGCCCACCGGTACGGGAGTCCAGAACAACGGGACCCCGCCAAAGATCAGCAGGATTCCCATCAGCTTGTAGACGGTCGACATGGCAGGCAGATGCGTGGCTCATCTGGCTAACGAATGACGGCAAGCGCGGTTCCGCCGCAGCCTCCGCGACTGGACTTGAAGCGTCAAAGGGGCAGATTGAGCCGCGCACCAGGAAGAGGCAGGGCATGGCCTACAAATCGCTGCGCGACTTCATCGAGATGCTGGAGGCCGACGGCCTTCTGAAACGCGTGACCGAACCGGTCTCGACCGCGCTGGAAATGACCGAGATCCAGCGCCGCCTTCTCGCCGAGGGCGGTCCCGCCGTGCTGTTCGAGAACGCGGTGCACGAGGACGGCCGCAAGGCCGAAATGCCGGTGCTGGTGAATTTGTTCGGCACGGTCGAGCGCGTCGCCCGTGCCGTCACGCTCGGCGGCACACCGCGCACTACGGCAAAGGAACTCCGCGAAGTCGGCGAACTCCTCGCCTTCCTGCGCCAGCCCGAGCCGCCGCGCGGCCTGAAGGACGCCATCGCCATGCTGCCCATCGCGAAGGACGTGATGGCGATGCGTCCGAAGACGGTGAAGAAGGCGCCCTGCCAGGACATCGTCCTGACCGGCGATCAGATCGACCTCGACCGCATCCCGATCCAGACCTGCTGGCCCGGCGAGCCGGCCCCGCTCATCACCTGGCCACTCGTCGTGACGAAGGGTCCGTCGGCCGATCGCGAGGACGATTTCAATCTCGGCATCTACCGGATGCAAAAACTGTCGAAGACCCGCACGCTGATGCGCTGGCTGAAGCATCGCGGCGGGGCGCAGCACTATCAGCGCTGGAAGAAGGCCAAGCCCGACCCCCTGCCCGCCGCCGTCGTTCTGGGCGCCGATCCCGGCACCATCCTCGCCGCCGTCACGCCCGTGCCGGACACGCTCAGCGAATACCAATTCGCCGGCCTCTTGCGCGGCAAGAAGGCCGAGCTCGTCGACTGCAAGACCGTGCCGCTGAAAGTCCCCGCCGAGGCGGAAATCGTGCTCGAAGGCCATGTTCTCCTCGACGAGGATGGGCCGGAAGGCCCCTATGGCGACCACACCGGCTATTACAATTCGGTCGAGCGCTTCCCGGTGTTCGAGATCAGCGCCATCACGATGCGCCGCGATCCGATCTACCTCTCGACCTTCACCGGCCGCCCGCCCGACGAGCCGAGCGTGCTGGGCGAGGCGCTGAACGAGGTCTTCATCCCGCTCTTCCGCCAGCAATTTCCCGAAGTCGTCGACTTCTGGCTGCCGCCCGAAGGGTGCAGCTACCGCATCGCCGTGGTGTCGATGAAGAAGGCCTATGCCGGCCACGCCAAGCGCGTGATGATGGGTGTGTGGTCTTATCTCAGGCAGTTCATGTACACGAAATGGGTCATCGTCGTGGACGATGACATCGACGCGCGCGACTGGAAGGACGTGATGTGGGCGGTCTCGACCCGCATGGATCCGGGCCGCGACATCACCGTGATCGAGAACACGCCGATCGACTATCTCGACTTCGCCTCGCCGGTCTCGGGCCTCGGCTCGAAGATCGGCCTCGACGCGACCAACAAGCTGCCCGGCGAAACCAACCGCGAATGGGGCGAGAAGCTCGACATGGACGAGGCGACGAAACAGCGTGTTACGGAGATGTGGGGAAGGTTGGGGCTCTAGTCGTCATTCCGGCGAAGGCCGGAATCCAGAACCCCGGTCAATCTGGACTCCCGCCTGCGCGGGAGTGACGGAAACGCTCGTTTAACCCTCCGCGCCACTTTCCCTCGCGCGCGCCACGCGCCCGCACCATTCTGCCGTCATGAACAGTGTGTCCTCCACCTCGCTCGCCGCGATGACGGCGGCTCAGGCACAGGTCGCGCAGGCGGCCCGTGCCGTGGCCAATCCGCGTGCCGACGAGACCGGCGTGATCGAGGCGATGGTGGCGATCAAGCAGGCGGAGGCCACCCACTCCGCCGCCGCCGCGATCGCCCGCACCGCCGCGGAGATGGAAGACCGCGTTCTCGACATCCTCGCCTGAACTCCTTCGAGGCGACACCCCCGCCTTCCGGCCGATACCTCTCCCCTGAGCGGCCGGAAGGCGGACCCTGTTTGCATCCATTTTGGAGCGTCGAGGCATCCACTCCCGAGAGGCACGCCATGGGGCGTTGGCAAACGGGGGTCCGGTTCATGTCACTCAGATGTTTTTGCGCCGCGATGAGCGCGCTCGCCTGCCTGGTTGGCTTCGGTGCCACCGCGCTTGCCCAGACAGGCGACGCCGACTGGAATGCCGACATGGACTCCATCGTGGCCACGCTGGAAGCCGAGCACCCGAACCCATACTGGCTGACGCCCAAAGCCGAGTTCGATGCTGCGGTCGCCGCCTGGCGTCGCGATCTGCCCGGCATGAACCGCGCTGAGCGCATTGCCGGGATGGCCCGAATCGTCGGCCTGGTCGGCGACGGGCATACCGCCTTCCTTCTCCATGACCTGTCGCACGGCGACAATACGATGGGACCGGGTTTCCGGCTTCTGCCCGTGCGGTTCGAACTGTTTGACGACGGTCTGTACATCGTCGGAGCGACACCCGCGCATGCCGGTCTCGTCGGCGGTCGCGTGGAGAGCTTCGGCGGCCTGCCGCCCGACGAGGCTGTAGGCCGCATTCTCGTGCTGATGCCGCGCGACGCGGTCGGCATTGCCCGGGAACTGGCCCCGGAAACCTTGATGCTGGCCGAGATCGCTGCCGCGGTCGGTCTGTCGGACACACCGGAACGGATCGATCTGGTCGTCAGCCGCAACGGTGAAACCGTCGAGGTCGCCCTCGCGCCTCTGCCGCACGGGTGGAACTACGAGTGGATGAACCACATGGATACCGGTCCCTGGGGACCCGACGGCGTGGCGGATTGGGTGACGGCATCGCCCGACCGCCCGGACTTCCTCGATCCGTCCGATCAGCTTCGGTCGCTCGACACCGATGTCGGCGGTGCCGCCTATTTGCAGATTTGGGATATTCGCGCAGGCGAGGACGGTTTTGATGCCGCCGGACGGGCGCTTGCCGCGGCCGGAGAAGCTTTCGACCGCCCGCGTGTCATCATAGATCTGCGGCGCTGCCGGGGCGGTGACGGGTCGCTGAATTCCGGTTTCGTCGACGCGCTCGCCAATTCGGCCGCGCTGAACCGTCCGGGCGGTATCATTGTCCTTACAAGCCGCCAGACCCATTCCGCGGCCATCATGCTGGTTTCCGAACTGGAACAGCGCACATCAGCGATCTTCGTGGGTCAGCACACTGCCGACCGGCCGAACCATTATGGTGAAACCAATTTCGCGATGACGCCCAATCTGGGCTTCGCCTGGGTGCATTCCAGCATCTATTGGCAGACCTCGACGCCGGACGATGCGCGCCGCTGGCGCGATCCCGATATCGCGATCCCCTACCGTTTCGCCGACTACGTCGCCGGACGCGACCCGGTCCTCGAAGCCGCGCTTGAATACTGAAAACCGGTCTCCCCGCGTCCTGGCCCCGTGACTTGAACGCCCGCCGGAATACATCCGTGCGGTGACGGGAGATCGCCATGGACACACCCATTCTTCTGACCGGCGTCGCGGCCGGGATCGGCGCGCTGATGGGCGGGGCCAGCCTGCTTGTCCCGCGCTGGGGGGCGAGCGTCGTCCGCCTGATGCCGGACCCGCGCTGGCCCGGCGGCTGGGCGGAATTCCGGGCCCTCTATGGCGGCGGCTTCCTGATGGCGCATGGCAGCGTGCTGCTGACCCTCGCGATGATGGCACAGGCGGGCCGCAACAGCGTCGTCGCCGCCGGCTTCGCGGTCGGTGCGCTCTGGCTGGGCATGGCGATCGGGCGCGCGGTTTCGATGCTGGCCGACGGCAAGGCGTACCAGACACGGACGTCCTACAACCTCTTCTCAACCGGTTTCGAGATCGCCATGGGTCTGGCTCTGTGGGCGCCCTGGCTGAGGCATATCGGCGGCTAAACCCGACGGGTCACGCCCCCATCCGCTCCGCGAACGTCCAGGCATAGTCCGCCATCGGCTTGACCATCGCGCCGTATTCGCGCGCCTTCGCGTTCGAGGCATTGCCCTGCAGCGAGCGGTGATAGACGCCCTGAACGATGCCGGCGAAGCGGAACAGGTTGAACGCGAAGTAGAAGTCGAGCTTGGGCAGGCCGTCGCGCCCGGTACGCTCGCAATAGGCGCGGACATAGTCGTCCTCGGTCGGGATGCCGAGCGACTTCAGGTCCGATCCGAGGAAGCCGTTGCGCATCTCCTTCGGCGCGCGCCACTGCATCAGCTGATAGCTGAAATCGGCCAGCGGATCGCCCAGCGTCGAAAGCTCCCAGTCCAGGACCGCGATCACGCGGGGTTCGGTCTTGTGGAAGATCATGTTGTCGAGGCGGAAATCGCCATGGACGATGCCGGAGCGTTCCTGCTCCGGCGTCGCGCCGGGCAGCCATTCGATCAGCCGGTCCATCGACTCGATCGTGTCCGTCTCCGACGCCTTGTACTGCTTCGACCAGCGCGCGATCTGGCGCGCGATGTAATGGTCTGGCTTGCCATAATCGCCGAGCCCGGCCTTGGCGGGATCGACGCCGTGCAGCTGCGCCAGCGTGGCATTCATCGCGTCATAGATCGCGCCGCGCTCGTCCTTCGGCAGGTCGGGCAGAAACGGGTCCCAGAAGATGCGACCGTCGACGAAATCCATGACGTAGAATTCCGTGCCGATCACATCCCGGTCTTCGCACAGCCCGTGCATGCGCGGCACCGGAAACCCGGTCGTTCCGAGCGCGCTCATCACCCGGAATTCGCGGTCCACCGCATGGGCCGAAGGCAAAAGATTGCCTGGCGGCTTGCGGCGCAGCACATAGGACTTGCCGCCCGCATCGATCCGGTAGGTCGGGTTCGACTGCCCGCCCTTGAACTGGCTGACACTCAGCGGGCCGGCAAAGCCGTCGACATTCGCGCGCATCCAGCGGTCGAGGCCCGCCTCGTCGAAGCGCAGAGCGTCGGCAACATCCTTCGTGCCGGAGAAGGTTTCGTCCATCTGGCTCATTGGTCGCGATAGACCTCGCCGCCCTGCATCACGAAGGCCATGTCCATCAGCACCGAGACATCCGCCAGCGGGTCCTCCGCCACGGCAATGATGTCGGCATACTTGCCGGGTTCGATCGTGCCGATGTCGTCGGCCATCTGCAGGTGATCGGCCGCGTTGACCGTGGCAGCGGTGATCGCCTCCATCGGCGACATCCCGGCCTCGACCATCAGCTGGAATTCCCGGGCATTCTGCCCGTGCGCCGACACGCCGGAATCGGTCCCGAATGCGATCCGCACCCCGCCCGCATGGGCGCGGCGCAGCATGGCCAGCATGTTCGGCCCGACCTCTCGCGACTTCTGGCGCACTTCCGGCGTCATCCAGTCGGCGGTTTCGGCCAGCTCGGCGACGGTCACGCCTGCGATCACGGTCGGCACCAGATACGCCCCGGTGCGGCGGAAGAGGCGGATGCTTTCATCGTCAAGATAGGTGCCGTGCTCGATCGAATCCCCGCCCGCTTCGAGGAAGGCGTTGATGCCCGACACGCCATGCGCGTGCGCGGTGACCTGGCGGCCCATCATGTGCGCCGCCTCGACGATGCTGGCCAGTTCGTCGGGAAAGAATTGCTGCTCGGTGCCCGCCGCGGTCTGCGACAACACCCCGCCCGTCGCCGTGATCTTGATCACGTCGACCCGGGCGCGGATCAATTCGCGCACCGCACGGCGGCAATCGTCCGGACCGTTGCAGGCCGCCGGGCTCGACAGCGCATGCATCACATCGAGATTGTAGCCGTTGACGTCGGCATGGCCCCCGGTCGGCGTGACGGCCGGGCCGGACACACGCATGCGCGGCCCGTCGATCCAGCCATTGCGCTGCGCATCGCGCAGGGCGACCGACGCTTCCAGATCCCCGCCAACATCCTGCACCGTGGTGAAACCGGCCATCAGCGTCGTGCGGGCATAGGCAGCGCCCAGCAGCGCGTCGTCGGCGCTCGAACGGGTCACATTGTCCAGCCGCCGGGTCGGGCTCAGTTCGTGCTGAAGGTGAACATGACTGTCGATCAAGCCGGGCATCACATATGACGAGGTCAGGTCAATCACCGTCGCACCTTCGGGCGTGACATAGCCGTCCTCCACCGCCTCGATCCGCTCGCCGCGGATGATGATGGACTGCTCGCGTTCGGGCTGTTCGCCCGGCACGGCCAGCAGCCAGCCGGCGTGAATGACCGTCACGTCCTCATCTTGCGCAAATGCCGCAGACGCGGAGATCAGGACTGCCGCGGCAGCCGTCAGAATCCGGATCATCGATGTCCTCCCCTTTGCCCCGACCTTAGCGGGAATTGCCGAGCGCGCGCCACCCGACATCCCGGCGGAAAATGCCCTCCGGCCAGTCGATCAGGTCGACCGCCTCATAGGCCCGCTTCACCGCCGCTTCGAGCGTCTCCCCCGTCGCCGTGACATTGAGCACGCGCCCGCCCGCCGAGACAATGTCACCCGCGCCATTCACATCCGTACCGGCGTGGAAGATCGTGACATTCTCCAGCGCCGACGCCTCCTTCAGCCCCTTGATGACGCTGCCCTTCTCATAGGGGCCCGGATAACCCTTCGTTGCCATCACGACGGTGACGCAAGGCGTCGGACGCTCCGGCACCGGCAGCAGCCGCGCAAAGTCGCGCTGGTTCATCCCGCCCGTCGCCGACGCCAGCAGGGCCGGCACGATGTCCTCGTCCATCTGCGCCATCAGAACCTGGCATTCCGGGTCGCCGAAGCGGCAGTTGAACTCGACGACTTTCGGCCCCTCGGGCGTGATCATCAGCCCGATATAGAGCACGCCCTGATAGGCCATCCCGTCGGACTTCATGCCGGTCAGCATCGGACGCGTGACCTTGTCCTCGACAAAGCGCATCAGCTCCGGTGTCATGATCGGCGCCGGCGCATAGCTGCCCATCCCGCCCGTGTTCGGGCCGGTATCGCCGTCGCCGACCCGCTTGTGGTCCTGGGCCGGCGGCAGGGTGATGATGTTGGTGCCGTCGGTGATGACGAAGACGCTCGCCTCCTCACCGGTCATGAATTCCTCGATGACCAGCTCGGCGGAGGCCTCGCCGAACTTGCCCGACAGCATCTCCCCGATCTCGGCTTCCGCCTCGGCACGGGTCTCAGCGATGACCACGCCCTTGCCGGCCGCCAGCCCGTCCGCCTTGAGAACGTAGGGTGGTTGCAGCGTGTCGAGGAAGGCCGTGGCCGCGCTGGCGTCGGTGAAGCGGCCATAGCGCGCCGTCGGCACGCCATAGCGGCGCATCCGGTCCTTCGCGAAGCCCTTGGAGGCTTCCAGTTGCGCGGCCTGCCCGGACGGGCCGAACACGTCGAAGCCGCGCGCGCGCAGAAGGTCGGCCAGACCCTTCGCCAGCGGGGCTTCCGGTCCGATCACGATCAGGTCGGGCTCAAGCTGCAGCGCCAGCTTTTCGAGGCCCGCGACATCGTCAGCCTTCACGTCGAAGCAGGGTCCCAGCTTGTCCATCGCCACGGACCCGGGTGCGGACCAGATCTCGTCGACCAGCGGGCTTTGCGAGATCTTCCATGCCAGCGCGTGTTCGCGCCCGCCCGAACCGATCACCAGTATCCGCATGCCTGCCTCCGGGTAGTGTTGTGCGCCGCAGGGTTAGACCGGACTTGCGCCCCTGACCAGAGCGCGACTACCTATCTGTCATGTCCGAGGACGCCTCCAACGCCCACGAGTTTTCCGTCTCCGAACTGGCGCTTTCGCTCAAGCGTACGGTCGAGGACGTTTACGGCCATGTCCGGGTGCGCGGCGAGCTGGGGCGCGTCACACTGGCCAAGTCGGGGCACATGTATCTCGACCTCAAGGACGACAAGGCCGTCATCGACGGCGTGATGTGGAAGGGACCGGTCTCCGCCCTGTCCTTCCGCCCGGAGGAAGGACTCGAAGTCATCGCCGAGGGCCGGTTGTCGACCTATCCCGGCCGGTCGAAATACCAGATCATCATCGAGAAGCTCGAACCCGCCGGCGCGGGCGCGCTGATGGCGCTTCTCGAGGAGCGCAAGAAGAAACTCGCCGCCGAAGGCCTGTTCGCGGCCGAGCGCAAGCGCGCCCTGCCCTTTCTGCCCAAGGTGATCGGTGTCGTCACCTCGCCGACCGGCGCGGTGATCCGGGACATTCTTCACCGCCTCGAGGACCGCTTTCCGGTTCACGTCCTGCTCTGGCCCGTCGTGGTACAGGGAGAGACCGCCGCGGCGCAGATCGCCGCCGCGATCGAGGGCTTCAACGCCCTGCCTGCGGGCGGGCCGATCCCGCGCCCCGACGTGTTGATCGTCGCGCGCGGTGGCGGTTCAATCGAGGATCTCTGGGCGTTCAACGAGGAAATCGTCGTGCGCGCCGCCGCGGCGTCGGGCATTCCGCTGATCTCCGCCGTCGGTCACGAGACCGACACCACGCTGATCGACTATGCCTCCGACCGGCGCGCGCCGACCCCGACCGGCGCCGCCGAGATGGCGGTTCCCGTGCGCTCCCAGTTGATGGAGGAAACCGGCAGTTGGGGTGAACGCCTGACGCGCGGCCTCCTGCGTCTCGTCGACAGCCGCAAGACCGAGCTACGCTCCGCCGCCCGCGCACTGCCCCGGCCGGAAACCTTGCTCGGCCTGGCCCGGCAGCGTTTCGATTCGGCCGCCGACCGCCTGCCGGTCGCGCTCAACCGCTTGGTCGAGCGCCGCAAGGACCGTTTGCGCATCGCCTCGGCCAGCCTGCACAGCCCCAAAGCGCTGATCGCGATGGCCAGACAGCGCTATGCCGGGTCGAAAGACCGGCTCGCGCCCGCACTTCGCTCACTCACGCGCTCGCGCCGGGAACGGCTGAACACCGTCATGGCCGGGCTTCGGCCCGCCACGCTGAAACGCGAATTGCAGCGCGAACGGCGCAATCTGGGTCAACTCGTGGGCCGCCTTTCGATTTGTGCCGAAAGCCGGACGCGTGAACGGCGCAAGGACCTCGCCGCGCTGTCTGCCCGCCTGGACTCGGTGAACTTCAAATCCGTCCTCGGTCGAGGCTTTGCGTTGGTTCGCGACGGCGATGGCGCGCTCGTGCGGGCCGGCGCAAGCCTGCAACCCGGACAGGGTATCGAGATCGAATTCTCGGACACCAGACGCGACGCCGTGGTCGATGGCACCCGTCATTCGGCAACGCCATCCCCTGTGCCGGCGAAGAAGCGCGCCCCCGCTCCCAAACACCCCTCACCAAAGCAGGGCAGCCTGTTCTAGACTGGCCCGCCTCGTGCTAGAGACCTCCCTCATGACCTCTGCCTTCGATAGCGAATTCCAGGGCGAAGCCGTTCTCGAATTCTCCGATTCCGACTTCATGATCCTGAAGCCGGGCAATTTCGTGCGTTGCGCCGTGACCGGCGACCCGATTCCGTTGCGCGATCTGCGCTATTGGAGCGCTGAACTGCAGGAGGCCTACAAGGACGCCTATGTCTCGGTGAAGCGCTGGCAGGACACACAGGGAGCCAGCCGATGATCGATCTCCTCCTCGCCCTCGCGCTTCAGACATCGGACCCGATCGGCGACCTGCTTGAAGCCGACGCGGAAATGCCGCGCGCGGGACGGGAAGCGGAAATCCCGCCTGCGCCGGAGCCGCGCGAACGTCCCGTGCACTGTGCCGGCGAATTCATCCAGGGCGCGATGCTGGTCTGCCGCACCGCTCCGGGCACACGGATCGACTTCGGTGACCAGTCGGCGACGGCTGACAGCGAGGGCTGGGCCGTGCTCGGCCTCGACCGCGACCAGGGCGAAGAAATCACGCTGTCGGCGCGCCTGCCCAACGGCACGGAATTCCTGCAGACCCATTCCGTCACCCAGCGCGAATACAATATCCAGGTCGTTGAAGGCGTACCGCAGCGAACGGTCACGCCTTCCGAGGAGGACCTGATCCGCATCCGTGCGGAGAGCCAGCGCAAGGCAGCCGCCTACACCTCGCGGTGGGAAGGCGCCGGCTTCGCGGGCGGCTTCATCGCTCCTGCCGAAGGCATCATCTCCGGCGTCTACGGTTCGCAGCGCGTCTACAACGGTACGCCGGGCCGCCCGCATTACGGGCTCGACTTCGCCAATGATCCGGGCACGCCGGTCGTGGCCCCGGCGGCGGGCCTCGTCGTACTGGCCGATCCGGACATGTTCTATGAAGGCGGCCTGGTCTTCATCGACCACGGCCAGGGGTTCACCAGCGCCTTCCTGCACATGTCGGAAGTGACGGTCGAAGTGGGTGATGTCGTCGCGCAGGGCGACCAGATCGGCGCCATCGGCGCCGGTGGCCGCGCGACCGGTCCGCATCTCGACTGGCGCATCAAGTGGCGGAACCGCTACATTGATCCGGCGCTGGTGCTGGAGGTCGATCCCGCATCCTTGCGGTAGACCGCCTTGTCCCAGCGGCGATGCACCCAGAACCATTGCTCGGGCGCCTCGCGGATGCGGTCCTCGACCCAGCGATTGATGTTGGTCACCGTGTCGCGTACCGCCTCGACCTTGTCGGCGGCGGTGCTCTGCTCGATCGGGTCGTAGAAGGTCACCCGGAAATGCGCGCCTTCGAGGCGCCGCGTGACGATCGGGATCAGCGGCACGCCGGTGCGCATCGCCATCTTCGTCGGCCCCGGCGCGGTCATCGTCTCGTAGCCGAAGAAGGGCGCGGCGATACCGTCATTCATCTTCTGGTCGTTCATCAGCGCCACGGCCGTGCCATCCGACAGGCATTTCAGCAGCTCTTTCGCACCCGCTCCGCCCTTGGCCGTCATGATCTTCAGACCATAGGCCGCGCGGGTCGACAGGATGCGCTCGTCGATGATCGGGTTGTTGGCGTGGCGGTAGGTGACCCGGCAATTGAGGCCCAGATCGGCGATCACCGCCCCCATCACCTCCCAGTTCGAGAAATGCCCCGAGACGAGAACATAGGGCTTGTTCTCGCGGGTCAGTTTCAAAACCAGTTCCTCGCCGTGCACCTCGACGCGTTCGCGCGTCTTCGGCGGTGCCAGCACCGCCATGTTGGGATTCTCGCCCAGGAATCGGCCGAAACTGTCCCACATCCGCGTCAGCAGACGGTCGAGCTCCGGCGTTGTCGCTTCCGGGAAAGCACGCTGCATGTTGATGCGCGCGACATTCTGAACTGACGCCATGGGTCCCAGTCGGCGCAGGATGGCGGCCCCGGCATCGCCCGCCCGGTCGATCCCCATCGAGCGGAAAATCCCCTCATAGGTATCCCAGCCGAGCGCTTCGGCGCGCCAACCCAGTCTCTGTTGCCACGGTGCGTTCATCGTGCCGCGGCCTTTACCCCGCGCGCAGCGGCGGCGTCCAGACCGGCCTGCAAGATTGCGTCAAGTGCGCCCTCATCAGCGAAGCGTGCCGTGACGCGGCTGACAAAGACATCGGAAAGAAAATCGGCCGGCAGCCGGACCGCATCCTTCTCGGTCGTGACCAGTGTCGCGTCAGTCCCGGCAAGGTCTTCCAGACGGTCGAGTTCGAGGGGCTTGAAGCGGTGATGGTCCGGAAAGGACACCGACCCGGCGACATCCCCGCCCTGCCGGCGGATCGCGTCAAAGAATTTCTCCGGCCGCCCGATACCCGCGAAAACCACGAGCGGCCCCGGCGGCGGCGGTTCGGCGGGTTCCAGCCAGGCACGAAGCACAGGCATTTCGAGATCGGCCAGACCGAGTGCTTCGAATTCCGGCATGTCTTCCGGGCCGGGCATCATCACGACCACCGCGTCGGCGCGCCTCAACCCCGCCGCGACCGGCTCGCGCAGCGGGCCGGCAGGAAAGACACGGCCATTGCCCCAGCCGGTCTCTCCGTCGACGACAACCAGGGACAAATCCTTGTACAGGGCCGGGTTCTGGAATCCGTCATCCATGACGACCGCCTCGGCACCCGCGGCAACGGCGCGCAACGCGCCCGCTCCCCGGTCGCGGCTGATCCAGACCGGGGCATGCCGCGCCAGCAGCAATGGCTCATCACCCGTGTCATCCGGTCTGTGTCGCGAAAGGTCGACCCGTTCCGGACCCTTCAGCCGACCGCCATAGCCGCGCGACAGGCCGTGAACCGTGACATCGCGGGCCGCAAGGCGATCCATGACCGCGGCAGCGACCGGTGTCTTTCCGGTTCCGCCGACCGTCAGGTTGCCGATACAGATAACGGCGGCATCAACCCGTGCGCCGGGCTTCGCCACGCGCTGCGCGGTCGCAGCCGCCTGTATCGCGGACAATGGAGAAAGCAGCGCCTGCGCAAGCCGGCCGGCCGGTCCCGCCGATCCAGCCCAGAAGGCCGGCGGTTTCATGCGAGCGTTCCGGTCAGCATCGGGCGCAGGGCTGACATCGTCTGCGTCAGCGCACCGGACGACAGGTCCTTCACGGCTTGCCGCGCCGCCGGGACAGTATCGGACTGCCCGTTCCAGATCGCCGCGACCGCAGCGGACAGCGCATCGGAATGCGCCACGCGCGTGACGGCGTCATGGGCTTCATAGGCGGCGAAGACATCGTCGAAGCTGGCGGTGAAGGGTCCGGTCAGCACGGCGGCGCCGCCCTGGGTCGCCTCTACCGGATTATGTCCCCCGATCCCGTCAATCAGGCTGCCGGCGACAAAGGCGACGGGCGACAACGCGAACCACAGCGCCATCTCGCCCATCGTGTCGGCGAGCCAGACCGAATGCTCCGGACCGGGCACTTCTCCGGCCGACCGCCTGGCATGGCCGAAATCTCCGGCGGCCAGCTTGTCGCTCATCGCGTCGCCGCGCTCGGGATGGCGCGGCGCCAGGATCAGCAGGGCGCCGGGATGGCTCATCAGGAGGTTCTGATGCGCCGCCAGGACGATCTCGTCCTCGCCCGGATGCGTACTGGCGGCGAGCCAGACCGGACGCTCGCCGATCGCCGCGCGGAATGTTTCAAGGATTTCGGCGTCTGGTGGATCGGCTTCGGCATCGATCTTCAGATTGCCGACCATCGGCACGTCATCGTCGAGGATTGCCGACAGGCCTTCCGAAGTGCGCCGGTCGGCCGCCCCGATCCACGCGAAACAGCGCAGCAGACGCCTGGCACTGCCGCGATTGGCGAGCCAGTTGCGCACTGATTTCGAATTCATCCGCGCATTCACCAGCGCCATGGGAATGCCGCGCCGCTCCGCATCCAGCAGCAGGTTCGGCCACAGCTCGGACTCGGCGAATATCCCGAGATCAGGCTGCCAGTAGTCGAGAAAGCGGCGGACATAGCGCGGCCGGTCGATCGGCACATATTGATGGATCGCGCGCGACGACAGCTTCTCGCTCATCAGTTGCGCCGACGTCGTCGTTCCGGTTGTGACGAGGCAGTGAAGCGTCGGATGCTCTTTCAGCAACGCCCGCACGAGGGTCAGGATCACGCGAGACTCGCCGACACTCGCCCCGTGCAGCCAGACGAGATGCCCGTTCGGCCGGTTGCGCGACGGGCGCCCCTGGCGTTCATCAAGGCGAAGCGGATCTTCCTTGCCCCGCTTCACCCGGTAGTGCAGCGCCGGATGCGCCAGCGGCCCGGCCAGTCGCGTCGCCCAATGATAGACGAAGAGGCCGGGCGGCAAACTCATGACGCCGCCCCGGCGGCGTCCGGTAGTGGCTCCGGCTCGCTGACCGGTCCGCCGCAGGCCCGGTCGGCCTCGAGGGTGATCGCATTCAGCCGGTCTTCCAGCACCTGCCGCAGACGCTCCATCTCCTGCGCCGTCGCATCGTCCGGCACCACAATCGATTCGCCCCAGACCACCACACCGCGACCGAAGGGGAGCGGCAGGATGAAACGGTCCCAGGATTTGGCGACATGCTTGTTCGTCACCGACCAGGAAAAGATCATGATCGGCGCCCCGGTCGCCTTGGCGAGACGAAGCGCGCCCAGCGTGGCACGTTGACGCGGACCGCGAGGCCCGTCGATCGTCAGCCCCATGCAATTGCCGTCATCGACCCAGCGGTCCATGTCGCGGAAGGCAGCGACGCCGCCCTTCGCCTTGTCCTTGCGCCGGTTGCGCGAAGACCCGCGCACGGTCGCGATGTCCAGATGGCCGGCAAAACGGGCGATGAAATCGCCCTCCTTCGAGCGCGAGATCAGCATGGCCGGCTTCTGCGGCGCGGACCGCGGCCAGGCCATGAAGCTGAGCGCGATGCGCGAATGCCAGAACGCGGCGACGATCCCGTCGCCGCGTTCGGTCAGCGCATCGATGTGATCGCGGCCGCGATACTCCCACCGCGTGGTGGCGGCGCACAGCTGCATGTATCTCGCCAGAAGCCACGATACCGCAATCTGAAAGGGGGCAGAACGGGTCAGACGTTTTACCATGTTCACCTTGCTCGCAATGCCCGGCTTGCGGGTCAAGTCCGGGCGGGAGTTGCGAGGGGAGATAAGCCCGCCTAAACCCCCGCGAAAGGGTTTTAACGGGACGATTGCGCCTGATGGCTTACGATTTGACCAACGCGGCGGACCGGGAACGCGCCTGGCAGGATTATCTGTGGAAGGATCACGGCGTTCTGCGCCTGAATTTCCATAACATGCACCCCGTTGGCTCAAAGGGCATGTGGCGCGCCAACCAGCCCTCGCCCAACAGGATCAAGTGGCTGGCTGACAACGGCTTCAGGACGATCCTGAACCTGCGCGGCACCCAGCCGGGCCGACCCTATTACGACCTCGAACACGAGGCCTGCGAGCGCCATGGCCTCGCCATCATCGACCTGCCCTGGGGCTCTCGCGAGGCGCCCTTTGTGGAGCGGATCGAGACGCTGATCGAAGTGTTCAACACGATCGAGTATCCGGCGATGATGCACTGCAAGTCCGGCGCGGACCGGGCGGGCATCGTCGCGGTGATGTACATGCTGCTGCACGAGGGTGCGTCCTTCGAGGAAGCGATCGACCACCTCTCGTTCAAATACCTGCACGTGAAACAGGGCAAGACCGGCATGCTCGACTACTTCTTCGAGCAATACCGGCTGGCGAACGAGGCCGAGCCGATCGATTTTCTCGAATGGGTGCGCACGAAATATGACCGACAGGCGACCCATGACGGCTTCATGGCCAGCTGGTGGGGCAGCTTCCTGACCGAGAAACTCCTGCGCCGCGAATAGGCGTCAGCCTGCCGCGAACTGCAGCTTCGAAAGCCGGGCATAGAGCCCGTCCTTCGCGACGAGATCGTCGTGGCGGCCCTGTTCGGCGATGCGGCCCTGATCGAGCACATAGATCCAGTCGGCATTGCGCACGGTGGCCAGCCGGTGGGCGATCACGAAACTCGTCCGGCCCTCGGTCAGGCGCGACAGCGCCTCCTGCACCCGCGCTTCGGCTTCGGCGTCGAGCGCGCTGGTCGCCTCGTCGAGCAGCAGGATCGGCGCGTCGTTGAGGATGGCGCGCGCAATCGCAATCCGCTGGCGCTGGCCGCCGGACAATTGCCCGCCACGCGGCCCGACCGGTGCGTCATACCCGCCTGGCAGAGCGGTGATGAATTCGTGCGCATCGGCCGCTTTCGCCGCCGCGACAATCTCCTCGTCGCTCGCATCCAGCCGTCCAAACGCAATGTTCGCTCGTACTGTGTCGTCGAACAGCGTCACGTCCTGGCTGACCAACGCGATGGCTTGACGCACCGAAGCGATCGTCGCGGACCTGATGTCCTGCCCATCGATCAGCACCCGGCCTTCGGTCGGGTCGTAGAGCCGTGGAATGAGGTTGAGGATAGTGGTCTTGCCGGACCCGGACGGGCCGACGAAAGCGATCGTCTGCCCCGGCTCGGCCTTAATAGAGATACCATTAAGTGCTGGCGCGTCCTCGCCGTAGGAGAAGGAGACGTTGTCGAACTCAACCGCGCCTCCGGTGAGTTTCAGAAGCTTGGCGTCCACCGCCTCCGTCACCGCATCGGGCGTATCGATCACGGTGAAAACCCGGTCGAGAACAGCCAGACCCTCCTGAACGACGGCATTCAACGTGCCGAGGGCGCGCACGGCAGGGGCCATGACGCCGATTGCGGCGATGAAACCGACGAAGTCGCCGATGGTGGCCTGTCCCTGCGAAATCCGCCAACCGGCAACCCCCAGAACGCCGGCAAAGGCAATGCCGCCGACAACTTCGAGGATGGGGTCGACCCGCGCTTTGGACGCCGCAAGCTTAAGGGCAAGCCGGAAACGCTTCAGGAAAGCCACGTACGAGCGCTTCTCCTCGTACGCTTCCAGTTGATAGGTCTTCACCATCCGCGCGCCGGAGAAGCTCTCCTCCAGGAAACTCGTGACCTCGCCCATCTGCTGCTGCGCTTCGTTCGAGGTTTTTCTGAGCTTCTGGCCAATGCGGATCACCGGCTGGGCCGCGATCGGGTAGACGACGAGGACCAGGATTGCGAGCATCCAGTCGAGCCAGAACATCACCGCGACCATGGCAACGACGGTCAGCGTGTCGCGCAACAGATTGTTGGCCGCACGGATCAGCGCTTCGCGGAGCAGCGTGATGTCGTTGGTGAAGCGGGACACGAGCGATCCGACCGGCTCGGCAAGGAGGCGCGCGAAATCGGCGCGCACCAGACGCACGAACATCCGTTCCTGCAGGTCCTGCATGACTTTCAACGCCAGACGGTTGGTCTGGACGGTCTGCGCAAACAGGGACAGGCCGCGAACCGCAGTCATCGCAACGATTGCAATGGGCGCGATCCAAATCACCCGCGCGTCATTGCGCTCCAGCAGTTGCACGGCCCAGCTCACCACCAAGGGGTAGCTGGAGACCGAAGCCGCAGTCAGCGCCGACAGGAAAACCGCCAGTGCGACCAGCGGCCAGCGATGCGCCAGCCAGTCGCGCCACAATCGGGCGATCAGTTCACCTGTGGAACGGGCGCGGGGCGTTTCCGCGTTCAATCGGACCTCTTTCCCGCCCGCTGATCAGTGGTGATCCGAGGACGGATCGAGCAGCTTGTGGGCGTGAATAATGAAATAGCGCATGTGCGCATTGTCTACTGTCGCTTGTGCAGCCTGCTTCCAGGCGCGGCGCGCATCGTCGTAATTGGCAAAGGCCCCGACGAATTCGACCTTGGACAGATCCTTGAACTGGTTGGCGTGCGGGCTGACTTCGGACAATTCGCCGCCAATGACGAGGTGAAGCAGCTGACGGTCGGGCATGGGGGCTCCGTTGGGTAGATCTCTAGGCCGTGTTTTGAAGCCGGTCTCTTAGCAATGCGTGAAGCCTCGGACCAGCCGCCAGTGGCGGTCGGCACAGCACACTGTCCGTATTGTAGCGATAGACCTGTCCGGCGTGGTCTGTCAGAAGCCCGCCCGCCTCCGACATGATGATGTCCGCCGCCGCCAGATCCCAGTCCGATTTCGGTCGCGGCGAGACCGACGCATCGAACTGTCCGGCAGCGACCAGCGCGATCCGGTAGGCAATCGAATTGCGCGATTCGATCGTGGCGCCCTGTTCGAGCAGGCCTCGCGACAGATGCGGATCGCCCAGCAACCGCGCGCCAGCCAGCGTCGCATGTTCGCTTGTGTGGATCGCGTCACCGTTCAGCGTCGCCCCCTCCCCCTTGGCGGCGTCGAACATCTCGCTGGTGATCGGGTTGAAGATCGCGCCGGCCACAGGCCGCCCGTTCTCGACCACGCCGATCGACACTGTGAAATGCGGCTTGCCCTTGATGAAGGCGCGCGTGCCGTCCATCGGGTCGATCACGAAACTGCGCTGTGCGGTCAGGCGGGAGCCGTCATCGACGCTTTCTTCCGACAGCCAGCCATAGTCCGGACGCGCGGATTTCAGAAGCGATTCGAGGGTCTTCTCCGCCGCCAGATCGGCTTCGGTAACGGGATTGCCGCGGCTCTTCTCCCACGCCTCGGCGCCGCTCCGGAAAAAGTCCGCAAGAACCTCGCCCGCCGCGCGGGCCGCCTCGCGGATCAGGGCGCGATCAGGATCCGCCAACGGAGAGGTCATCGACCAGCACGCTTGGCGTATTCACCGCATGACGGAACAGAAGATCGTTGGCCGGGATCAGCCGGGCGAAGATATCGATCAGATTGCCCGCGACCGTGATCTCGCTGACCGGATGATCGACCGACCCGCTCGCGATCCGGAAACCCGAAACACCCACCGACCAGTCGCCGGTGTTGGAATTGAGCGACGGTCCGAACATGTCAGTTACCAGAAGCCCGTCCGTGATCCCGCCGATCAGGTCCTCGGGTGATGATCCTCCCGGTTCAAGATGCAGATTGCTCGGCCCCGCTCCCGGAGGCCCGCCGAGATTGCGCGACGCGCAGCCATTGGGCTCGAGCCCAAGCTGCCGCGCTGCGGGGAGGTTGAGGAACCAGTCGGTCAGAACGCCGTCCTCGATCACCGCCCAGTCCCGCGCCGGCAGGCCTTCCCCGTCCCACGGACGGGAGCCGAGCCCCCAGTCGCGGGTCGGCACGTCGAGAATGCGGATGCCGTCGGCGAAGACTTTCTGACCGCGCTTGTCGCGCAGGAAGGACACGCCGCGCGCCACCGCCGGACCGCTGATCGCACCGCACAGCGAGGACAGGAAGACGCTCGACACGCGCCGGTCGAACACGACCGGCCGCTTGCCGGACGGCAGGGTTTTCGGGCCGAGACGGGCGACCGTGCGTTCCCCGGCCTCCCGGCCGATTTCCTCGGCGGAGCGCAGATCGGCTTCGCGGCGCGCCTGGGTGAAGGCATAGTCGCGCTCCATCGCGCCGTCGCGCGCAGCGATCATCACCGCGCCATAGCCCATGGTGGATTTCCGCCAGCTGCCGGCGAACCCGTTCGATGCGGCCACCGCGCCGGTGGCCGTTCCCCGGCTGGCCGTCGAGGATTCCGTCATGGTGACGCCGTCGACAGCGCGGCCGGCCTTTTCCGCTTCCGCGGCAAGGGCTTCGAGATGTTCGGGGCTCCACTCACCGTCCTCGAACATGGCGATGCCGGGCGCGTGTTCGCACAGCTGTCCCGGTTCGGCGAGCCCGGCCCATCTGTCCTCAGGCGCGATGCGCGCCATCGCGATCGCCCGCTCCACAACGGTTTTCAGTCCGTCTGGCGAGAGGTCGGAAAACGACACACCCGCCTGGCGTTTGCCGATCAGCACGCGCAAACCGGCGTCCTGCGATTCGGAGCGCTCGATGTCCTCCAGCTCCCCGTCACGCAGGGAGACTTCGGTCGAGCGGGATTCGATCACCGCAGCCTCGGCGGCGTCAGCCCCGCCCATTCGGGCGAGCGCGACGAGCTCGTCGGCGATGGATTGCAGGCGTGCGGGATCGGGGGCGTCAGTGTGCTGGCTCATGCCGCATGCCTAGCCCCCGCCCGGGATTCAGGCAACGCGGTGTCTACATCACCGCATACCAGAACAGGGCTCCGGTCATCACGAGATAGACCAGCGCCGTCAGAAGCGCGCCGATCGTCCGCCCCGGACCCGACTGCTTGCCGAGCCCCATTGTCAAGGCGTGGGCCACGCGGGCGAGGGACAAGGCGACGCCCAGTACGTGGATCAGGAAGGCTGGCGCCCCGATCAGGGCGAGGATAACCAGGCCGACGAGGGCGGCCGGTATCCACTCCGCCGCATTGGCATGCGCCCGGATCCTGAGCTCCATGTCGGGGACGCCGCCACTGCCGAAATTCACCTTGTGGCGGCCACGCGCAAGCCCGGTGCCGAGGCCAAGAACCAGCAGAATCAGGATGTTGATCGCCGCATAAAGTGCGGCCGCTTCGATCGCGGTCATGCTCGATTCCTACTGGTTGAAGCCGCGTTCGGCGCAGTCGCGCGTCCCGTTCGTCATGAACATGGCCGAGCTGGTCACGTCCTCGATTGACATGCGGGCGCGGATTTCCGTGGCTTCATCGGCGCGCTGGTTGAGCGTGGCGACGAGGAAATCATGCGCACTTTCGCTCAGCTGCTCGCGTGCCGAAGCCGCCAGACAGACACACATTTCGCGCGACATGTTCGAGGACATGAGACAGCCATCGATGAATTCCGGGTCCGTCCCGGCCGAATTCATCGGCTCATCACCGCCTGACGTTACGGCATCATTGCCGGCATCTTCGTCATCATAACTGGCATCATTGCCGTCTTGATGATCCATCTGGCCGTTGACCGCTTCCGGCGCATCATCGGCCGGCTCGTCCGAACCGCCACAACCGGCCAGCACGAGCGCAATCGCCGCGGCCCCGAAAATCGAAACGAAAGACTTCATTTTCTTCCTCCCCGGAAAAGATTTCGGGGAAGACTAGGACGAAATCCGGTCGTCTGCTGAAAATATTTAATCCCCGTCGGCGAGGGCTTCCTGCGCCGCCTCGACCAGTGTTTCCGGCGCAACCGCGCCGGGGACGGCGAACTTGCCGTTGAAGATATAGGTCGGCACGCCGTTCACCCCGAGCCGGGCGAAGAACATCGCCTCGTCGCGCACCGCCGCGGCATCGCGGTCGGTGGAAAACAGGTCGGTCAGGATTGCCCGGTCGAGTCCCGCTTCCACGCCGATCCCGATCAGAACCTCCGGGTCGCCGATATCCTTCAATTCCTTGAAATGGGCCGAGAACAGCTTGTCGGCGATCGTCTCGGCCGCATCATTGTCCTGACCGCGCGCCCAGCGCATCAGCCGGTGCGCATTGACCGTCGAGGGCCGGTGTTCGATTTCGGAAAAGCGGAACTCGATCCCGGCGGCCGGCGCGGCGGTTTCGAGATGTTCGCGCATCTGCTGCCAGCGCTCCCGGTTCGTGCCGGAGAATTTCGCCTCCATATACGCCTTGTAGGGCAGACCCTGCGGAGGGATGGACGGATCGAGTTCGTGCGGACGGAAGATCGTCTCGGTCGCGACCTCCGGCATCATCTCGCGTGCCTTCTGCCAGTTGCGATGACCCAGCCAGCACCACGGGCAGACAAAGTCGACGACCAGATCGACCTGAAGCGTGTCGCCTGCCACGCTACTCACTCTGCGCCGGTGCCAGGGCGATGCAGGCCATCAACCCGTTCTGGATCACGTTCGCGGCCGACAATTGTTCTTCCGGCTCCAGTCCGCCGAAGACGCGTTCGCTCTCCTCGCGCGCCGCTTCCCAGTCGTCGACCATCGCATTGTCCTGCAGCGCGCCCTGGCTTCCGAGCGCCATTGAACGATAGAGGGCCTCGCTGGAGTTCTCGGCCAAGTCGGCGCTGAGACAGTCGCAGAACCCGGCGTAGTCCTCGGGCATGCCGCCCTGATTGCTGGCCTGCTGCACGCGGCAGGCATGCGCCATGTAGCCGTGCAGGACTTCGGGGTCCTCGCTCAGGGGTATGCCCTGCAAAACGGCGGCAGCGATCAGACTGGCTAGGGGCATGGACGCAACTCCGTGACAACCGGCGCACCTTGGCGGTCCCGGACCGCCTGCGTCAAATCCCGGTTCAGGGCGTGGGCCGTCCAGCCAGGACGAAGGCCGCCACCGGTGCCGCGAAGATCGCCGTCATCACGATTTCGATCGCGACCGAGACATAGGTGTGCTGAACCCGCACGCCCTTGTCGCCATCGAGAAGAAGCGAGACGACGCGGCCGAGCGCCGCACCGCCCCAGCCGGCCGCCAGCACCGCCGCCGCGCCGATCGCCCCGAACCCGGTGACGGCGGCCCCGATATAGGCGAGGTGAAGGAGCAGCATCATCCCGCCCAGCGTGGCGCGGAACTCGGCATAGCCGCCGGGCCGAAGCGGGTCGGCCTTCAGCCGTGTCAGGTTCGACCCGAATTCGGGCCGGACCAGAGCATACGCCCCGAGCCCCGCGCCGAAGACGGCGGCGATCACCGCCAGTATCGTGAAGATATCCATCTGCTCCCCCCCGGAAAATCGGGCCTAGCCCTCGTTCGACAGGCGTTTCATTTCCATTCGGGCGATGGCGCGCTCATGTACCTCGTCCGGGCCGTCGGCCAGGCGCAGCGTGCGGATGCCCGCCCAGGCGCTGGCCAGCGGGGTGTCCTGGGACACGCCCGCGCCGCCGAACACCTGGATCGCGTCGTCGATCACCTTCAGCGCCATGGCCGGCGCCGCGACCTTGATCATCGCGATTTCCTTCTGCGCCACCTTGTTGCCGACCGTGTCCATCATCCACGCCGCCTTCAGCGTCAGCAGGCGGCAGGATTCGATGTCGATCCGGGCGCGGGCGATGCGGTGGTGCCACACCGACTGGTCGGCGATCCGCTTGCCGAAGGCGACCCGGCTCATCGCGCGGCGCACCATGAGTTCGAGTGCCCGTTCAGCGGCACCGATTGTGCGCATGCAGTGGTGGATGCGGCCCGGTCCGAGGCGGCCCTGGGCGATCTCGAACCCGCGCCCTTCACCCAGCAGCATGTTCGATGCGGGCACGCGGACATTGTCGAGCCGCACTTCCATGTGGCCGTGCGGCGCGTCGTCATAACCGAACACGTTGAGCGGCCGCACGACCGTGATGCCCGGTGTTCCGGCCGGGACCAGGATCATCGACTGCTGCTGGTGACGTACCGCGTCCGGATCATTCTTTCCCATCAGGATATAGATCTTGCAGCGCGGATCACCGGCGCCGGACGACCACCATTTGCGGCCATTGATCACGTATTCGTCGCCATCGCGGGTGATCGAGCAGGAGATGTTCGTCGCATCGGACGACGCCACGTCCGGTTCGGTCATCAGGAAGGCGGAGCGGATTTCGCCGGCGAGAAGCGGCTTCATCCACCTCTCCTTCTGCTCGGCCGTGCCATAGCGCGCAAGCACTTCCATATTGCCGGTGTCCGGCGCGGAACAGTTGAACACTTCCGACGACCACAGCACTCGGCCCATCTCTTCCGACAGCGGGGCGTAGTCGAGATTCGACAGCCCGGCCCCGTCTTCCGATTCCGGCAGGAAGAGATTCCACAGGCCCGCCGCCTTCGCCTTTTCCTTCAGTTCCTCGATGATCGGCAGCGGCTGCCAGCGCTCCAGCCCGTTCGCGGCCAGCTGTGCGGCATAGGTCGCTTCATTCGGGTAGACATGCGCGTCCATGAAGGCGCGAACCTTGTCGAGATAGTCCTGACAGCGCGGCGAATAGGCAAATTCCATGTGTCGTCCCCTTCAGTTTCGTGGCGGCCGTATGGCCAGCGTTTGGACGCGACTATAAACCTCCTGACGAAAAAGGGAGGGGATTCGCATGACGTGGCCGATCATTATTGTCGCAGCCCTCGTCACCTCCTTCATTTCCGGAATTTTCGGTATGGCCGGCGGGCTGATTCTGATGGGCGTGCTGGCCTTTCTGCTTCCGGTCTCAGCCGCGATGGTGGTGCACGGGGCCATCCAGTCGGTCTCGAATGGATGGCGTGCGATTTTGTGGCACCGCTGGATCGACTGGCGCAACCTCGGGCTTTACCTGGTCGGGTCGGCGGCCGCGGCTGCCCTTCTCTTCGCCTTCATGATTCGCCTGCCGGAAGCCTGGCTCTTCATCGTGCTGGGGCTCGTGCCCGCCCTGCTCTGGCTGCCGCTGAAACGCTTCGCCCTCGACGCCCGGAAGACCTCGCACGCCGTGGCATCCGGCATCGGCGTGACGGGGCTGGGGATCGTGGCGGGCGTGTCCGGCCCGCTGCTCGACGTCTTCTACGTCACCACCGACATGGACCGGCGCACCGTGGTGGCGACCAAGGCCGCAACCCAGGTGATCGCGCACGGCTTCAAGATTGCCTACTACATCGTCCCGGCCTTGGCCGCCGGTGCGTTGGCGGAACCATACTGGCTGCTCGCCGCCATCCCGCTGGCCATGCTCGGCACCACGCTCGGGGGGCAGGTCCTGAAGCGGATGAGCGACATCCAGTTCCGCAATGCAACGAAATGGATCGTGACGGTGATCGGCGCGATCTACGTGGTAAGGGGCGTGCTCCTCCTCACCACGGGATGACCGGCATGGATTTGCGTCCGAGGGTTCTTGAAAACGAATTCGTCCGCCTCGAGCCGATGGAGGAACGCCACCGCGAACCGCTGCGCCCGGTCGCCGACGACGAGGACATCTGGACGCTGATGACGCTGCCGGGCTTCGGGCCGCATTTCGACACCTGGTTCGACATGATGCTGGCGGCGCAGGACCGCGACCAGATCAGCCATGTCGTCCACCGCAAGAGCGACGGGAAGGTGGTCGGGCATTCCGCCTATCTGCTCATCGCGCCGGCGCATCAACGCGTCGAGATCGGCTGGACCTTCTACGCCGCCGAGGCCCGCCGCACGGCGGTCAATCCGGCCTGCAAGCTCTTGCTGGTCGGCAATGCCTTCGACAGCGGGGCGCAGCGCGTCGAACTGAAGACCGGCGGGAAGAATCTGCGCTCCCAGGGCGCGATGACCAAGGCCGGCTTCGTGCGGGAAGGCACCTGGCGCAGCCATCTCAACACCTGGCGCGGCGAACGCCGCGACACGGTCTATTTCTCGGTCCTGCCCGAGGAATGGCCCGGGGTGAAAGCGGGGCTCGAAGCGCGGCTCAGCGCGTTTTCCCGCGACGCTGCCTGAAGAAATCCTTCAGCATCGCCGAGCTTTCCTCCCACATGACGCCGTGTTCGACCGCCGGCCGCCAGTGACAGGTCGGCTGGTCGAAGAATTTCGGGCCGTGGATTACCGCCCCGCCCTTCGGGTCGGTCGCGCCGAAGACGAGGCGCCCGATGCGGGCATGGCTGATCGCCCCGGCGCACATCGCGCACGGCTCGAGCGTGACGAACAGCTCCAACCCCGTCAGGCGGTAATTGCCCAGTTTTTCCGCTACCAGGCGCATCGCGCGGATCTCGGCATGACCGCTCGGATCATGGGTGGAAATCGGCGCATTGCCTGCCGCGGCAATGATGCTATCCGTCGCCGGATCGACGATGACAGCCCCGATCGGCGCCTCGCCTGCAGCGGCGGCGGCTTGCGCCTCGTGCAGGGCTGCCCGCATAAACCGGTTGTCGCGCGCCTCGTCCATGTCCGGGCGGTACGGCGCGCCCGCGAAAGGGTCAAGTCTTGAACGATATGCCGGAAGACGGAGAACGCATCGCCAAGGTGCTGGCACGCGCCGGCGTCGCCAGCCGCCGCGAGGTCGAGGCGATGATCGAGGCCGGGCGCATCACGCTCAATGGCAAGCCCCTGACAACGCCCGCCGTCAAGGTGACGGACCGGGACCGGATCACGGTCGACGGCCAGCCGGTCGGCGAGGCCGAGCGCACAAGGCTGTGGCGCTATCACAAGCCCGACGGCCTGGTGACCACGCACAAGGACCCGCAGGGCCGCGAAACCGTTTTCGAGAAACTGCCCAAGGAGATGGGCCGGGTGATTTCGGTCGGACGCCTCGACCTGACCTCGGAAGGCCTGCTCCTGCTGACCAATGACGGCGAACTGGCCCGCGCGCTGGAATTGCCGGCGACCGGCTGGACGCGGCGCTATCGCTGCCGGGCGTTCGGCGATCTGACCGATGACGGCATCGCCAAACTCCGCAAGGGCATCACCGCCGAAGGCGTCCATTACGGTCCGATCGAGGTCGAGGTCGAGCGCAAGCAGGGCGGCAATGTCTGGCTTCTGGTGTCGCTGAAGGAAGGCAAGAACCGCGAGGTCCGCAAGGCGCTGAACGCGGTCGGCCTGACCGTGAACCGCCTGATCCGCACCGCCTATGGCCCCTTCCAGCTCGGCAGTCTCGACAAGGGCGAGGTCGCCTCGGTCAACAACCGGGTGCTGGTCGACCAGTGCGGCCACCTTCTGCCCAAGCTGAAGGACCAGACCGGCGACGACCCGGCCAGCGGCCAGGCCCGGGCAAAAGCCCCGGCGCGCAAGAAGCCCCCGATGGGCGACTCGCGCAAGACCGGCGGACGTCCGGCCCGGACGGGCCCGGCCAAGCCGAAGGATTCGGGCAAGCCTCAAGGCTCCGGCAAGCCACAGGACGCCGGGCAACGGCCCGGGGCCGGCAAGCCACAGGGCGCGCCGCGCGGCAAGCCGCCGGCCCGCTCCGGTGAGCGACCGTCCGGTCCGCGCGGTACCCGCAGCCGATGAGAATTGTCGCCGGACGTTTTGGCGGACGCCCGCTCGCCGCGCCGAAAGGATCGGGCACGCGCCCGACCTCGGACAAGGCGCGTCAGGCCCTGTTCAACGTGCTGGAACATGCCGACTGGACCCCGCCGCTCGAAGGCGCGCGGGTGATGGACATCTATGCCGGGTCGGGCGCGCTCGGCTTCGAGGCGATCAGCCGCGGCGCCAGCTTCTGCCTCTTTGTCGAGACCGCCGCCGCCGCGCGCGGCGCGATCCGCGACAATGCCGAGGCCTTCCAGCTGTTCGGCATCACCCGCATCCACCGCCGCGACGCCACCGCGCTCGGGACGAAGCCGGCCGGTGTCGGCCCGCCATTCGACATCGCCTTCATGGACCCGCCCTATGGCCACGATCTCGGCCCGAAGACGCTGCGGACGCTGAAGGAGGGGGGCTGGCTGCAACCCGAAGCCCTCGTCGTGCTCGAAGTCGGCGAGGACGAGACCCCCGACACGAGCGGCTGGACCGTCCTCGACGAACGCAAATGGGGCAAGGCGAAGGTGTTGTTTTTGAAGGCGGGGTGACGTCGCTTCAGCGTCTTCCCGACGGAAGTCGGGATCCAGAGGACACTGGGGTCCCCATGAAAATGGGGACCCGAAGCAAGCACCTAGTTTCGGATTCCCGCGTTCGCGGGAACCCCGGTGCTGTTGGGACTGGATTCCGGCGTACGCCGGAATGACGGCGGACTACCGCCTCCCGAACAGGCGTTCGATGTCTTTCAGCTTCAGCTCGACATAGGTCGGGCGGCCGTGATTGCACTGGCCGGAGTGGGGCGTCGCCTCCATCTCGCGCAACAGGGCATTCATCTCCTCGCCGGTGAGGCGGCGGCCGGAGCGCACCGAGCCGTGGCAGGCCATCGTGCCGACGACCTCTTCCAGCTTTTCCTTCAGCGACAGCGCCGCGTCATATTCCGCGAGCTCGTCGGCGAGGTCGCGAATGAGGCCCTGGACGTCGAGCTTGCCGAGCAGCGCCGGCACCTCCCGCACCGCCAGCGCGCCGGGGCCGAAGGGCTCGACGGCCAGGCCGAGTTCGGCCAGCTCGCCGGCGCGTTCGAGCACGCGCTTCAGATCGGCCTCGTCCAGTTCCACGATTTCCGGCACCAGCAGCGACTGCTTCGGCACGCCGCGGTCCGCCATCGCCGCCTTCATCTTTTCGTAGACGAGGCGTTCGTGGGCGGCGTGCTGGTCGACGATCACGATGCCGTCGCCGGTCTGCGCCACGACATAGGTTTCGTGCAGCTGCGCTCGCGCCACGCCGAGCGGACGGTCGGGCTCCGGCGCGGCAAATTCGGCCTCCGGCCCCGGCTGCCAGTCCGGCTCGACCCGGGCGGAATGCCCGCCGAGCAGCGAGGACGCGGCCTCGGCGAATTGCGACCGCGGCAGTGCGCCCCAGCTCTGCATCGGGCGGTAGTTCGGCGGCATGGGCTGACTGCCCTGCGGCCGCGCCGCGCCCAGCGCGAAACCGGACACCGTCGTCGAGGCCCGGTGCCCCGCCCCGGCGAGCGCATGGCGCAGCGCCCCGACGATCAGACCGCGCACCAGGCCCGCATCGCGGAAGCGCACCTCCGCCTTGGCCGGGTGGACGTTCACATCCACCTGCCCGCCTTCGAGGTCGACGAACAGCGCCACCACCGGATGCCGGTCGCGAGCGAGGAAATCCTGATACGCCCCGCGCACCGCGCCATTGAGCAACTTGTCGCGCACCGGCCGGCCATTGACGAAAAGATACTGGTGCATCACCGAGCCGCGATTGAAGGTCGGCAGCGAGGCAAAGCCCGACACCCGCACCCCCTCGCGCTCCTGATCGATCTCAAGCGCATTGTCCCCGAAATCGCGGCCGAGGATCGCTGCCATGCGGGCCTTGCGCGCCAGCGCCTCCTCGCCCGCTTCGGCCGCGAGATTCAGCCGCGAGCGCCCGTCGAGCATCAGCTGGAAGGCCACATCCGGACGCGACAGCGCGATGCGCTTCATCATGTCGGCGATGGCGTTGTCCTCGGCGCGCTCGGTCTTCATGAATTTCAGCCGCGCCGGCGTCGCATAGAACAGGTCCCGCGCCTCGATCCGCGTGCCGGGCCGCCCCAGCGGCGGGGCGGGGCGAACCTGCGACGTCTCGCCGCCTTCGACCGCGATCGTCCAGGCATCGCCTTCGCCCTCGGCCTGCGAGGTGATCGTCAGGCGCGAGATCGAGCCGATCGAGGGCAGCGCCTCGCCGCGGAACCCCATCGTGGTGATGTGGAGGAGATCGTCCTCGCCGGCGGCATCGACGGGGAGCTTTGACGTCGCATGTCGCTCGACCGCCAGCGCCAGCGTTTCCGCATCCATGCCGCGTCCGTCATCATCGACGACGAGCCGGTTCAGCCCGCCACCCTCGGCCGTGACGATGACCCGCCGCGCTCCGGCGTCGAGCGCGTTTTCCACCAGCTCCTTCACCGCCGCAGCCGGTCGCTCGATCACCTCGCCCGCGGCGATGCGATTGACGGTTCCCGGGGACAGGCGGCGGATCACGCTCATGGGTCCAGCCTTTCGCCGCAGGGCGAGTCGGTCAAGCCGCGCACGCGGTCTGGCGAGAAATGAAAAAGGCGGCGGGCCGAAGCCGCGCCGCCTTGATCGCGAACAGTCTGTGGATCAGAGACCCGGCAGCTTGCCGATCCGGCTGCGGTCGCGTTCGATCTCGACCGGCTGGCCACCCGTCACGGCTTCGATCCGGGCCTGTTCTTCGGCGAGGCGCGCGGCCTCTTCGTCGGCGTCGATCGGGGTTTCGGCATCGCGATAGGTCGTGCCCGGACCCTGCCAGAACAGGATCTGGTCGGTGAAGCTGCGCGTCTTGCGCACGAGACCGGCCGTCTCCCCGTCCACGATCTCGCGGATGAAGGGGTCGGCTTCGCTGGCACCGGCGCGGGCCACGAGAAGCGCTTCGCCGTCGCTTCCCGCGAAGTCGGCCTGCTGGCCGAACAGAGCGGCGCGCGCCGCCTGATCCGGATAGACGTCTTCAGGGCGGGGCTCGCCCGGCCGCGGCGGACGCAGATTGTATTCCGGCGGCACGGTCAGCGGCGCGATGGTCACGACCCGGAACTCGTCCGGTGTGACTTTTTCCGCACCGAGCGCCTGGCGCACATTGGAACAGCCGGTCACCGCCACGGCGGCGATGGCGAGGCTTATGAAGAGGGCGCGTTGACGCATGGTGTTACGCTCCGGTGTTGTCGTTCGGACAGGAGTTTTAACGAAGCCGGCCCGTCCTTGCCAGCCTCTGGCTCATTTCGATTTTTCGCTGTTCAGCACGAGGTCCAGCAGAAGCAGGCCGACACCGATATTGATCGCCATGTCGGCCACGTTGAAAACCCAGCTGAATCCGAGGTCGGAGAAGTCGAGAAAGTCCGCCACTGCTCCATAGATGGCCCGGTCGATCGCATTGCCGATCGCGCCGCCGATGATCGCGCCATAGGCAAACACCTGCAGCCGCCGCTCCGCGCGCATCATCCAGGCGCAAAGGAGCCCGGACACGGCGAGCGAGAAGGCGATGAGGATCAGGCTCTGCCAAAGCGCCTGGGCCTGGAACAGACCGAAGCTGATGCCGCGATTCCACACCATGGTCAGGTTGAAGAAGGGCAGCACCTCGATCGAACTGCCCGCCCCGCCCGCGTCGAGATCGAGGATGTAGAGGATCCAGTATTTCGACGCCTGATCGAGCGCGATGATCAGAAACGCGAAGGCAAAGCCGATGATGGCCAGCGTCGAGGATGAGCGGCGGCGAAACATGGATCAGACACGCTCCTTGCGGGAATCCCACCACGCCACGGCATCGGCGTCGCGCGGGCTCAATTCAGGATAGCGCGAATCGCGGCCCACGTCGGGAGAGATTTTCCACGAGCGTGCGCATTTCCGCCCTTCGGCCGGTTTCACCTCGACCGCAGCGTCGGTCACGTCCTCGAGACGCCAGGCCGAAACCGGGAGCGTGCCCTCGACCAGATGCGCCGAACTGGTGATCGCGATCTCCGCGAGGAAATCGTCGACCCCGCCCGGTGCTTCCGCTTCCAGCGCCGCCCGGTAGTCACCGGTCGAGACATGGATGACAGGAGCCGCCTCGAGCGACGAGCCGATGCGCTTTTCGCGGCGCTCGACCTCGAGCGCCCCCGTCACCACGCGGCGCAGACGGCGGATCGTCTGCCAGCGCGCGGCGCGATCGGCATCGAGCCAGCCGGCGGGCGTTGCGGGAAAGTCCTGCAGATGGACCGAGCTGTCCTTGCCCGGATGGCGGCTGACCCAGGCCTCTTCCATGGTGAAAGGCATGATCGGCGCGAGCCAGGTCACCAGCCGGTCGAACACCGCGTCCATCACCGTGCGGCAGGCGCGGCGGCGGTTCGAGTCCGGACGATCGCAGTAAAGACTGTCCTTGCGGATATCGAGATAGAAGGCCGACAGATCGACGATGCAGAAATTGAACAACGCCGCATAGACCCGCTTGAAGTCGTAGGTCTCGTAGCCCTGCCGCACCGTGCGGTCGAGCTCGGCCAGACGGTGCAGGATGAAGCGTTCCAGTGCCGGCATCTCGGCCTCCGGCAGACGCTCTTCCTCGCCGAACCCGTCGAGCGCACCGAGCAGGTAGCGGATCGTGTTGCGGATCTTCCGGTAGGCATCGACCGAGGTGTTGATGATCGCGTCGCTGATGCGCAGGTCGGCGGTGTATTCCTGGGACGAGGCCCACAGGCGCAGGATTTCCGCCCCGAACTTGTCGGCGACCTCGTTCGGCGCGACGACATTGCCCATCGACTTCGACATCTTGCGGCCTTCGCCGTCCATGACGAAGCCGTGCGTGACGACCGCATCATAGGGCGCGCGGCCGCGCGTGCCGCAGGATTCCAGCAGCGAGGACTGGAACCAGCCGCGGTGCTGGTCGGAGCCTTCGAAATAGACGCTGGCCGGCCATTTCTGGCTATCCGCGCCTTCCAGCGTGAAGACGTGCGTGCACCCGGAATCGAACCAGACATCGAGGATGTCGGTGACTTTTTCCCAATCGCCGGCATTATGTTCGGACCCGAGGAAATCCTCCGCCGGGCGGTCGAACCAGGCGTCCGCGCCGTCCGCCGCGATGGCGTCGATCACGCGGGCATGCACCGCCTCGTCGTCGAGGATCTCGCCCGTCGACTTGTTGACGAAGATGGTCAGCGGCACGCCCCAGGCGCGCTGGCGGGACACAAGCCAGTCAGGGCGCCCCTCGACCATCGACCGGATCCGGTTCTTCGCGGTCGACGGCGTCCATTCGGTATCGTCGATCGCCTGAAGCGCCAGGTCACGCAGCGTCTTGCCGTCAAGGAAGGGCGTGTCCATCGCCACGAACCATTGCGGCGTGTTGCGGAAGATGACCGGCGCCTTCGACCGCCAGGAGTGCGGATAGGAGTGCGCCAGACGTCCGCGCGCCAGCAGCAGGCCCGCCTCGACCAGCTTCTCGATCACCGCGCCATTGGCGGGGCCGTCCTCCCCGGTCTTCTTGCCGGAGGTGCGGATGATTTCGAGCCCCGCGAACATCGGGATGTGCGGCAGGAATTCGCCGCCCTCGCCCACCGTGTGCGGGATCGGTTCACCCTTGTCGTGCCACTCCTTCGCGCCCATCCAGGCGACATAGTCCTCCGCGCCGTGTCCCGGTGCGGTGTGGACAAAGCCGGTGCCGTCCTCGTCGGTGACGTGATCGCCGTCCAGCAGCGGCACCGGATAATCCCAGTACTTGTCCAGCCTGGCGAAGGGGTGCGAGCAGACGAAGCCTTCCGGGTTCACGTCGCTGACGCGTTCCCACTTGGTGATTGCGGCCTCGCCGGCGACCTTTTCCCACAGCGCATCGGCGCAGATCAGGAGGTCGCCCGGCCGCGCCCACGGCGTGAATTTCTCCGCGTCGGCGGCGATGACCTTGTACGCCCCATAGGCGACACGCGAGGAAAAGCAGATCGCCCTGTTGCCCGGGATCGTCCACGGCGTCGTCGTCCAGATCAGGACATGGGCATGGGCCAGTGCGTGCGGGATGCCCGACCCGTCCTTCTTCACACCGCGCAACGGAAAGCGGACCGTGATCGTGGACGACACCTTGTCCTGGTATTCGACCTCGGCTTCGGCCAGCGCGGTGCGCTCCACCGGCGACCACATCACCGGCGACGAGCCGCGATAGACAAGCCCGTTCCTGACGAATTTCAGGAATTCCGACGCGATCACGGCTTCCGAGCGATAGTCCATCGTCGTGTAAGGCTCGGCCCATTCGCCGATCCCGCCGAGGCGCTGGAATTCCTCGCGCTGCACGTCGAGCCATTTCTGGGCATAGGCCCGGCATTCGGCACGGAATTCGCTCAGCGGCACCTCGTCCTTCGACTTGCCCCTGGCCCGGTATTCCTTCTCCACCTGCCACTCGATCGGCAGGCCGTGGCAATCCCAGCCCGGACGGTAGGGCGAATCGTGGCCGAGCATCTGGCGCGAACGGACGATGAAGTCCTTGAGGATCTTGTTCATCCCCGTGCCGATATGGATGTGATTGTTCGCGTAGGGCGGGCCGTCATGCAGGTTGAAGCGCGGCCGGCCTTCGGACTTCGCGCGCAGGCGGCCATAGATGTCCATCTCCGCCCAGCGCTTCAGCCATTCGGGCTCGCGCTGCGGCAGGCCGGCGCGCATCGGGAAATCGGTTTGCGGCAGGAATAGCGTCTCGCGATAGTCGCGGCCGGTTCCGTTCGGGGAATCCGTCATCGCGTTCAGGTCCTTGTCTGTATCGTGGTCTGGAAAAACGGGTTGCGCATGTCTCCCGGCTCCCCGGCGCGATTCAGCGCGCGAGGACCGGGCCGGTAATTCGCCCGATGACCGGATGTATGAGAAGCGCGAGGACCATGCGTGAGGCTGTAACAGAGGCTATGCAGACGGTCCAGTGACGCTGGCGGCCAGGATGCCGCTTGCCGCCTCGGCATCCTTCGCGATCTGATCCTTCAGCGCGTCGAGGCCGTGGAATCTCTGTTCCGGCCGCAGGAAGGCATGGAAGGCGACTGCCGCCGGTTCGCCATAGATGTCGCGGGCGAAGTCGAACAGGTGAACCTCCAGCCGTTCTTCCTGGCCGGCGACCGTGGGACGAATGCCGACATTCGCGACGCCCTTCAGCCATTCGCCGGAACCACCCAGCTGCAGCGTGACGGCATAGACGCCGAATTTCGGGCGCTGGTAGCGCGCCAGCGGAATGTTCGCCGTCGGGAAACCGATCGTGCGTCCGCGCCGGTCGCCCTCCTCGATCACGCCGTCGATCACCCAAGGCCGCCCGAGAAGCGTTTCGGCCTCGTCCACCCGGCCGTCCGACAGGGCTTCGCGAATACGCGAGGACGAGATGATGTCGGAACCACCCGCCAGCAACTCGGCGGCATGCGCCGAAAACCCATAGCTTTCGCCCAGCTGTTTCAGCGTGGCCGTGTCGCCCGCCCGATTGGTGCCGAAGTGGAAATCCGCGCCGGTGAAGACCGCATCGGCCCTGAGCCCGTCATGCAATACCTCACGGGCGAAAGCGCCCGGGTCGCGGGCCTTCATCTCGTCATTGAAGGGCAGGACGTGCAGCCGGTCGATCCCGAGCGCGGCCAGCGTCTTCGCCCGGCGCGCCTGGCTCATCAGGTGGAAGGGCGGGCCGTCGGGCCGGAAAAAATCGCGCGGATGCGGTTCGAACACGATGACATTCGCGCTCATGCGGTGCTCGGCGGCGAACGCCTTCATCTGGGCAATCAGCGCCTGGTGTCCGCGATGGACGCCGTCGAAATTTCCGAGCGCGAACGCCCCGCCCTTCCGGGCGGCGTCGAGACCGGAAAAGCCGCGAACCAGATCCATACGACGCGCTACTCCGCCGACTTCTTGCGCCGCGTGCGCACCATCACGGTGGCTGTGGCGGTCATCGCGATCTCGCCTTCCACCGTGCACACGCAATCCATGGTCACCATGCGCGATTTCAGATCGACTTCGAGCACCGTCGCCTTTGCAGTGATCGTGTCGTCGATCCGCACCGGACGCTGGAAGCGGATGTCCATGCTGACGAAGATCGCTCCCGGTCCGGGCAATTCATTGCCCAGCACGCCAGAAATGTAGGAGGCGATCAGCGCACCATGCGCAATCCGGCCGCGAAACGGCGTGCGCCGGGCATATTCCTCGTCGAGATGAAGCGGGTTGAAGTCGCCCGACACCTCGGCAAAGGCCCTGACCGCCGCATCGTCGACAAGGCGGGTGACTTCGGCGGACCGGCCGATATGCAGGTCTTCCAGCGGGATGGGGTCTTTCACGCTCATGTCGGGGCGTCTCTCCAGAAATCTGGTGACGGTTTAAGCGGAGTTGCGGCGGGCTTGTCCAGCCCGATCGGCGCGCCGGACTACCATTTGAGTTGTGCGGCGGCCCAGCGGCAGGACGTGCCGTATTCCTCGATCGCCGGGCGAACCGCGTCGAGGTCGAACGTGTCAAGATCGATATCCCCGCCGAGAATGCCGCCCGCAACGAAGAAACCATCCAGTCCGTTGCGCTCCGCGCCGATCAGATCGGTCTCGGGTCCGTCGCCGATGGCAAGGACACGCGACCGGTCGAGATGATGGCCAGCCTCGGCGAGTGTCTCGAAGGCCAGTTCATAGATCGGCCGGTGCGGCTTGCCGGATATCACCGTGTCGCCGCCCATCTCCCGGTAGAGCCGCGCCAGCGCGCCAGCGCACCAGAGAAGGTCGTCGCCCCATTGCACCACGATGTCGGGGTTGGCGCAGACCATGGGCAGGCCGCGCGCCTTCATCGCCGCCAGCATCTCGCGGTAGTCGTCGGGGTGTTCGTCGCGGCGATCGAATTTCAGCCCCGTGCAGACCACATAGGCCGCGTCCTCGAGCGGCGCGAAGTCGAGTTCGGCATGTTCGAACAGCGCATCGTCATAGCCCGGCGGACCGATATGAAAGACCGGACCGGGTCCGAGCTCGCGGATCGCCGCGAGCGTCGTGTCACCGGAGGTCACGATATCGTCCCAGGCATCGTCCGGAGCGCCCATCGACCGGAGCTGCGCCGCCACCCGAGGCGCGGGCTGGGGCGAGTTCGAGATCAGCACGACCGGTCCGTGGTCCGCGCGATACCGCCGCAGCGCCTCGATGGCTTCGGGCAGCAAGGCCCGGCCGTCGCGGATCACGCCCCAGACATCGCAAAGGATGGCGTCATAGCGGTCGGCGATTTCGGACAGGTGCGGCGCATATTCCATGCCGCGCCTTGTGGCGGGTCGGACCGGGGCTGACAAGGTGTCAGCTGGCCATGCGCACCGGTTCGGACGCCGCGTCGAGCACATCCTCGCGGACCGGCCGCGGCTCCCCGAACAGATGGCCCTGCGCGTAGGCGATATCGATGTCGAGGATTTCCACGATCGTCGCCTCGTCCTCGACCTTTTCGGCGATCAGGTCGATGCCGTGCCGGGCGAACAGGCCGGCAATGTCGCGCGGCTCGATCGAGCCGGCCTCGATACCGCCGATCGCACCGCCATTGCGGATCGTGTCGATCAGGCGGGTGCCCTCGATCTTGGCGAAGCGGATGCCCGCGCGCTGCATTTCGGCGATATCGACATCGAGGTCGCGGATCTGGTCGATCGAGAAGCGGAAGCCGTAATCGGCGAGCCGCGCCATGTTGCGTGCGGCGGCGGTCGAACGCGACTCGAACACGCCCTGCGGAATCTCGAAGATCAGCGAGCCGCTGAGCTCGCTGTGCCGGCGCATGAAATCGAGGAAGGCGGGGAAGAAGTTCTCGTCCGCCAGCGAACGGAGCGAAAGATTGCAGAAGATGCCGATCCGCCGGTCCGACTTGGTCAGCCGCTTCACGATCTGAACGCAGCGGAACAGGAGGAGATTATCGACCTCGGCCACGATCCCTGCTTCTTCGGCAGCGTGGATGAAGCTGGCCGGGGCGATCACCTGGCCGGCCGCGTCGCGCAGGCGCGAATAGCTTTCGTAGAAATAGATCTTGCGCTGCGGCAGCGAGACGACCGGCTGCAGGTAAAGATCGATCCGGTTGTTGGCGAGCGCATCGCGCACGGTCTCGATATCGACGCTGGACTGGCGCGGCTGCGGCGCGGCATTGGCCGCCGGCGCGATGGTGCGTCCATTGCCCATACGCTTGACCAGGTCTTCCAGCATGCGCACTTCGCCGGTCAGCGTCGCTTCACGTTCGCTGGCTTCGGCGCGGATCGTCTCGGTGATCGTGTCGATGCGCGCATTGGCGGCCTCGACCTCTTCGAGCAGGGAGAGGTTCGACGCCTTGAGCTCGTGGATCTGGTCATCAAACGCCTTGCGCTCGATCGAACGCGCGGCGGCGGAGTGCGCCTGCCCGGCGATCAGGAAGACGAACGCCCCCATCAGCCAGGCGAAGCTGGTCGACATCAGGCCGAAACGCTCGAACGCCAGCGCCGCGACGATCGCGATCATCGCGTAGGTCAGGACGATGAGTATGTCCGTGGCCCGGATCAAGATGCCCCCCGGAGGCGTGGCTGACGAATCACCAAAGGTTAACCCGCCTGCCACTCTCCCCGCGGGGCGTTTTCAGATCGTTAACGAATTCACCGTGCCCTGGAAAAGGCAACGGGGCGCGCCAATGGGCACGCCCCGTCATTCGCATTCAGTCCGCCAGACGTCTTACGAGGTCGTGTGCGGACGGATGACGATTTCCACACGGCGGTTCTGCGCCCGGCCCTGCGGTGTCTCGTTCGACGCGATCGGCGAGGTTTCGCCAAGGCCGCCGACATAGAAGCGGTCGCGCATCACGCCCTGGGCGATCAGATAACCGGCCACCGACTGGGCCCGCTGCTCCGACAGGCGCTGATTGTAGCCCGCATCGCCGGTCGAATCGGCATGGCCGACCACATCGACATACGTCGCCGGATACTGCTGCAGCACGCCCGTCACGTCGTTCAGCACCGCGTAGAATTGCGGTTTGATCTCGGTCGAATTGGTATCGAAGGTGATGTCGCCTGGCATGATCAGGCGCAGGTCATTGCCTTCGCGGCGGACACCGACACCCGAATCGCGCAGCGCTTCGCGCATCTGGCGTTCCTGGCGGTCCATGTAATTGCCGACCGCGCCGCCGGCGAGCGCACCGACGCCCGCGCCGATCAGCGCGTTGGTACGGCCCTCTTCGGAATTGCTCGTATTGGTGAGATAGCCGAGCGCGGCGCCGGCGGCGGCACCGATCAGCACACCGCGGCCGGTGTAGTTCGGGCGCGTCTCGCCAGTATAGGGATCAGTTGTCGTGCAGGCTGCCAGCGTCAGTGCCGCGGCAATCACTGCGAAAATACGCATCTTCATCGGGAAATTTCTCCGTTCAGCCACCCTCGACCGCGCACAGCATAGCGCTGCGTGCGTCATCCGCTCAACGCCCATCTCCGTGAATTGTTCCTGACAGCGCGCCGCAGCCCCTTGACGCCCCTGCGGCACATGCCTATCTCCGCGCCGTTAGCAGCCGTGCCGGTCGAGTGCTAACGCGACCTCCGGCTGATGCGATCAACGAATTTACAGGGTGAACTCACATGAACTTTCGTCCGCTGCAGGACCGCGTGCTCGTGAAGCGCGTGGAAGAAGAAGCCAAGACCAAGGGCGGAATCATCATTCCGGACACCGCCAAGGAAAAGCCGCAGGAAGGCGAAGTCATCGCCGTCGGCAATGGCGCGATCAAGGAAGACGGCTCGGTCCGTCCGCTGGACGTGAAGGCCGGCGACCGCATCCTGTTCGGCAAGTGGTCGGGCACCGAAGTCCGAGTCGATGGCGAAGACCTCCTCATCATGAAGGAGTCGGACATTCTCGGAATCCTCGAGAAATAGTCCCTCAGCGCCTCCCGAACGATCTGAACACATAGCGAAAGAACGGAATCTACAGCCATGGCTGCGAAAGACGTGAAATTCTCCGCCGACGCCCGCGAGCGCATGCTGCGCGGCGTCGACATCCTCGCCAATGCCGTGAAGGTCACGCTCGGTCCCAAGGGCCGCAATGTCGTGATCGAAAAGTCCTTTGGCGCACCGCGCACCACCAAGGACGGCGTCTCGGTCGCCAAGGAAATCGAACTGACCGACCGGTTCGAGAACATGGGTGCCCAGCTGATCCGCGAAGTTGCTTCGCGCACCAATGACGAGGCCGGCGACGGCACCACCACCGCCACCGTCCTGGCTCAGGCCATCGTCCGCGAAGGCATGAAGTCCGTCGCGGCCGGCATGAACCCGATGGACCTGAAGCGCGGCATCGACAAGGCCGTCATCAAGGTTGTGGAATCGATCAAGGCCTCCTCGACCCCGATCAAGGGTTCGGGCGAGATTGCCCAGGTCGGCACCATTTCCGCCAACGGCGAGACCGCGATCGGCGACATGATCGCCAAGGCGATGGAAAAGGTCGGCAATGAAGGCGTGATCACGGTCGAGGAAGCCAAATCCCTCGAGACCGAGCTCGACGTCGTCGAAGGCATGCAGTTCGACCGCGGCTATCTCTCGCCCTACTTCGTGACCAACGCCGAAAAGATGCAGGCCGATCTCGAAGATCCCTACATCCTGCTGTTCGAGAAGAAGCTGTCCTCGCTGCAGGCGATGCTGCCGGTGCTCGAATCCGTGGTTCAGTCCTCGCGTCCGCTGCTCATCATCGCGGAAGACGTGGAAGGCGAAGCGCTCGCCACCCTCGTGGTCAACAAGCTGCGCGGCGGCCTGAAGGTTGCGGCGGTGAAGGCTCCGGGCTTCGGCGATCGCCGTAAGGCCATGCTGGAAGACATCGCCATCCTGACCGGCGGCCAGGTCATCTCCGAAGACCTCGGCATCAAGCTGGAAAACGTCACGCTGGACATGCTCGGCACCGCCAAGAAGGTCACGCTTACGAAGGACGACACCACGATCGTCGACGGTGCGGGCGAAAAGTCCGCCATCGAGGCGCGTGTCGGCCAGATCCGCAAGCAGATCGAGGACACCTCCTCGGACTATGACCGTGAGAAGCTGCAGGAGCGCCTGGCGAAGCTCGCCGGCGGTGTTGCGGTGATCAAGGTCGGCGGTGCCACCGAAACCGAAGTGAAGGAAAAGAAGGACCGCGTCGATGACGCGCTCAATGCCACCCGCGCCGCGGTTGAAGAAGGCATTGTCGCGGGCGGCGGTGTCGCGCTCCTGAAAGCCATCAAGGGTCTTGAAGGCCTGAAGGGCGACAACGAGGACCAGACCCAGGGCATCGGCATCATCATGCGCGCCCTGCAGGCTCCGATCCGCCAGATCGCCGAAAATGCCGGCGTGGAAGGCTCGATCGTGGTCGGCAAGGTGCTCGAGAACAAGAGCCCGACCTTCGGCTACAACGCCCAGACCGAAGAGTATGGCGACATGCTCGAGTTTGGCGTCATCGACCCGGCCAAGGTCGTCCGTCACGCGCTTCAGGATGCGGCGTCCATCGCCGGCCTGCTGATCACGACGGAAGCCGCGATCGCCGAGAAGCCTAAGAAGGACTCCGGCGGCGCGCCCGACATGGGCGGCATGGGCGGAATGGGCGGCATGGACTTCTAGTCGCTCGGCACCGCAAGGTGCCAAGCGTCCCGGACCTGATCCGGGACCCAAGCCTGATAAATGCGAAAGGGCGGCCTCCGGGCCGCCCTTTTTTGTCGCGGAGATTGTTCAGTCGGCATATTTTAGGCTCCGTTCTGACGGTTGATGGGAGACGCCCATGACAAGGGCAAGACGGCAGCAAACACCGCGACCGTTCCCGGTCTGGCTGACGGGCACACTGTTCACTGTGCCGATTGGCCTTTGGGCTTTCACCCTCGTCGGAACAGAGAGCTGGACAGGCCGGTTCATCGTGCTGGTGATCGGCGGGTTCGCAACGCTAGTCGCCGCCCTGCTGGCGCGAACGACAGTCGAAGGCATCTTGAAACGGCGAGGCTGGTCGAATGGCGCAGCCGTCACCAATCTGAGCCAGGCAATGCTCGCCGGTTTGCTTGCCGGCTGGTCGGCTTTTGTAGTTATCCCGGAAGGTGCAACAGCACGCGTTGAAAATGCACTTCGAAACCTCGCGCAAGGTCAGGAAGACATTCTTGCCCGCCTGCCACAGCTTCCCGAAACCGCACGGATCGTCGAACGAATCCCCGGCTATTGGGGCGAACCTGGGTGCAGGATTGTCTGGCGTTTCACGTTGCTGGAAAACACTTTGACGGCGGAAATCGTGGAAACGCTCCCCGGACTGCCGCCCTATCGCATGTTGGCCTCGGTAACGGCGGCGCAAGATCATCGGCTCGATGTTACGGGTGAAGAGCCCATCGAGGCGCGTGGCATGGCGGCAACTTTCACGCTCGATGAATCCGGCTCCATACCCCGCCTGAGCTGGATGGACCGGTCACGCGCAGCGCCTCTACTTCTGGAACCCTGTCAGGAACCCGCGCGATGAAAATCGCGCCTATCGTCAGTTTTGCACTCGCTCTTGTTCCCGCCGCCTGGATTGCCGCGGCGCCAGTCTTGGCGCAAGAAGCAGGCACGTTGCATCCGGCCTATGCCGGGCTGACCGCGTCCCAGGCATATGATCTTCGCCTCACGATCGAGCGGTTGACGCAGGAACGGGACGTCCGCGAAGCGACGCTGATGACCATCGCGGCGCGCCTGCGTGTATCGCTTGGCGAGACCTCCTTCGCGCAACTGATAGAACTGATCCAAATCCGCGCCGAAGAAGCCGCAGCTCTGCGCGCAGAATTGGCCGATCTGCGCACACGGTTCGAGGACATTGCCGCTCAGCCGGATCGAGATGCAGCCCAGGACGCGCTTGCCCGAGCGCAGCTCGCCTTTGACGGCGGTGACCTTGCGGCTGCCGATGCGCTGCTCGCCGAACTCGCCCCGCTTCGTGCCGACAGTCTGCGGATCGGTATCGACCAATGGCAGGAGGTCGTTGCAGCCCGCGCCCGGGTCATGGTTATCGACGGCCGCGTCGAAGAGTCTGTGCGCTTCCGGCGCGAGGCCAGCCGCGCCATCGCGGAACTGGCGCGGCGGTCGCAGTTCCAGTTGATGGCGCAGGCGGTGCTTGATGCGCTGACGGAAGGGGAACGACTTCCCGGTCTCGATCTATTCCAACTTGGCGTCGACACTCTTGAGGAAGACGTATTGCCGCTGGCGCCACGCGACGTTGCGCCAGCCGATTGGGCCTGGTCGCAGAACGCTCTCGGTAATGCGTTCCAGTCTCTCGGTACGCGAACAGGCGGAGAAGAGGGAGCACGTTTGCTCGCTCGCGCGGTCGGTGCTTATGTTCAAGCACTGTCGGTACAAACTCGCGTTGACACTCCGGTCGACTGGGCAATCACTCAAAACAATCTCGGCAATGCACTTTCATCCCAAGGCGAACGGGTCGGTGGGGCAGAGGGTGCAGCGCTGCTCGCGCGCGCCGTCGAAGCCTTCGAGGCTGCCCTGACCGTGTTCACACGCGAAACCATGCCGGTTGACTGGTCAATGACACAGAACAATCTCGGCGTGGCACTGCGGTCCCAGGGTGAATGGTCCGAGGGAGCTGAGGGCACAGTGTTGCTCGCACGTGCTGTTGAAGTCTTTGAGGCACTGCTTGGCGAATATACACGCGAAGGCCTGCCGACCGAATGGGCGAGGACGCAGAACAATCTTGGACTTGCGCTGCATACCCAGGGGGAGCGAACGAGCGGATCGACAGGCACTGCCTTACTTGCCCGCTCGGTCATGGCCTTTGAAAAAGCATTGGAAGTGCGAACGCGCGAGGCCATGCCGGTCGACTGGGCGAGAACCCAGAACAATCTGGGCATAGCCCTGCGTACGCACGGAGAGCGCGCCGGCGGGCGAGCAGGAACAGCGTTGCTCGAGCGAGCCGTTGATGCATTTGAGGCTGCACTGACGGTGCATACGCGCGAAACGATGCCCGCCGACTGGGCGGCTGGTCAGACCAATCTCGGTAATGCGCTCGTGGCACTGGGCAGACAGACCGGTGGAACTGCGGGGGTCGCGCTATTCGAGCGCGCAGTCGAAGCCCAGGAATCTGCGCTCACGGTGTTCACACGCGAGACCATGCCGGCCAATTGGGCAATGGCGCAGAACAATCTCGGTTTGGCACGTTCATCACTGGGCGAGCGAATCGGCGGCGCGGCTGGAGTGAGACTGCTGGAGCGTGCTGTCGAAGCCCACGAAGCAGCGTTGAGTATCTACACTCTGAACGACATGCCGGTCGATTGGGCAGGGACACAGGTCGATCTTGGTTTCGCACTTTTGCTGTTGCACGAGCAGAGAAGCGAGGCCGCTGATTCTCCGCTGCTTTCGCGCGCGCTTGGTGCCTATCGCACGGCGCGCTCGATTATTGCGGACGAAGATCCGCGAGCTGCTGCGCTGGACAATTTGATCACCAATCTCGAATCCTGGATCGAGCCGTCTGACTGACGCTCGGAGAACCTCACAGCAAGCTTTGTTGGTCGTTAGACCGGGATCGCGGTTTCGTATTTGACCGTCGAATAGACCACCGCCGTGTCGTAGCGCCGGATCGCGGGGTCGGACATGATCGCTTCGTGCGCCCAGCGCTCGAACTCGGCCGGGCTGGCGGCATGAGCGATCACAATGAAATCCGCCGGACCGGCGACGGAATAGCACGCGCTGACACAGTCCTCGGTCTGCATGCGTGCGCCGAATGCCCGGTACGCTTCCGGACTGTCGTCCTTGAACGTGATCGTGACGATCAGTGTGACGCCAAGACGGGCCCGGTCGAGCAGCGCCACGTCGGCTCGGATCACGCCCGCCTTTCGAAGCCGGTCCAGGCGGCGGCGCACGGACGGTTCGGACAGGTGCACGGCTTCCGCGATATCGGTGTTGGTCCGGCGGTTGTCCGCCTGGACAAGGCGCAGGATCTTCCGGTCGAAATCGTCGAGTTCCATCGAATGAGCTTGGTCATTCATCGAACCTTGTGCAACGAAATTCGTCGCAATGGCGACGAAAATCGATCACCCTCGCCGAGCAATACCGCCTATCGTCATTTCGACTGTTGCACCGGATATCGAGCATGACCCGCACTCTTCTCGTGCTTCTGGCCTCAGCCTGGGCCTGTGTCTTCGCGGTCGCAGCCGCCGCCCAGACCGCGCTGACCGACCTCGAACCCGAATTCGACGCGCTGATGGGCCAAGTCATCGAGCGCGGTGTTCCAGGCGCAATCCTGCGCATCGAAAACGAGACCACCGTGCTGGAATTCGCAAGGGGCGTCGCCGATCTGGAGACCGGCGAACCGATCCGCGCGAGCGACCTGATCCGCATGGGCAGCGTGACCAAGCTCTACACAGCCGCCGTCATCCACGCGCTCGTGGGCGAGGGCGAGCTGGATCTCGACTGCCCGGCCGCGAATTATCTCCCAGCCGCAACGCTAGACGGGATCGCCAATGGCGACACCGTCACCCTGCGCCAGCTGCTCAATCACACCGGCGGCGTTCCGGACTTCTACGACGAGGACGGACACACGCCGTTCGACCTGGCGCACACGCCTCTCGTCCCTGAACTTGTCCTTGAGACGGTTCGCGGCGAGCCCGCGACGAACGCACCGGGCGAGGCCTATCACTACTCCAATACCGGATATCACATCCTCGCACTCGTCGCTGAAGCGGTGACCGGCGAAGCGATGGACGCTCTTTACCGGCGCCACGTTTTCGAACCCGCCGGCCTGCAAGCCACGCAATATGAAACCCTCTTTACCGAGACCGACCGCATCCATGGCTATTCAGGTGACGTCGGCGCGCTGACCGACCACTACCGTTGGCTCGAAAACACCGGTCCTGACGGCGGCATGCTGGCCACGACGGCAGACATCTCGGCGCTCCTCGGCGCCCTCTTCACCGAGACGGGCAGCCTGCGCGATATCGGCGCGGCCATGCTGTCGCAGCGGGTCGAAGCGTCACGATCCGAGGATTACGGACTGGGCGTCTCCATCCTGAAACGCCGCCGCACGGGCGAGGAATTCCATGGCCACACAGGCGGCATCCACGGCTATCTGACGATCGCGGTCCATGACCCGCAGCGCGGCGTGCGCATTGTCCTCCACATCAACAGCGAGGATGAAGAGGCGCTGATCGCCTTCTATGGCGGAGTACTCGATACACTCGCCGGATCCCCGGCATTGCCGGCCGGTCGATAGCCGGTTTCGGTTGCTGCCTTCCCCCGGCCCGGCGTTATAGTCAGCGCCAACTCATGGGGAGAAATGACATGAAGTCCTTGCGCCTTGCCTTCGCCGCCGCGCCGGCAGCTCTGCTGCTGACCCTGCCCGCCAGTGCGCAGGAAGAACCCGTCCGACATGATGCCGCGACCTTCCACATGACGACGAGTTTCGGCATGGCCGCGAGCGCCGGCTTCGCCTTCTCGCCCGACGACAGCCGCATACTGATTTCCAGCGACGAGACCGGCGTGTTCAACGCCTATGCCGTCGATCCGGACACCGGCGAGCGCACGGCCCTGACGGAGTCCGAAACCAACGCGACTTTCGCCGTCAGCTACTTCCCGAATGACGACCGCGTGGTCGTGACCGCCGACCAGGGCGGCAACGAGCTCAGCCATCTCTACATCCGCGACGAGAACGGCCAGCTCTACGACATCACGCCGGGCGAGGAGACGCGCGCACAATTCCTCGGCTGGTCGCCGGACGGCTCCGACATGTGGGTGATGACCAATGAGCGCGATCAGGCCTCGATGGACATCTACGCCTACGACACGGTCAGCTTCGAGAGCCAGACCGTCTTCCAGAACGACGACTCGCTGGAGATCGGCGATGTCAGCCCGGATGGCCGCTGGCTGGCGCTGGTGCGCAATCGCACCTCGGCCGACAGCGACATCCTCCTGCTCGATCTCCGGTCCGGTGAGACCGAACCGACGCTGATCACCGAGCATGAAGGCAATATCGCCTACGGCGTCTACACCTTCACGCCGGATTCCTCGGCGCTGGTCTATGCCACGAACGAACATGGAGAGTTCAATCAGGCCTGGACCTACGACCTCGAAACCGGCGAGACCGCCCCGCTGATCGAGGCGGACTGGGACGTCTCCTTCGTCACCTATTCACCTTCGGGCCGGTACCGGGTGTCGGGTATCAACGCCGATGCACGGACCGAGGTGTCGATCCTCGACACAGCCACCGGGGAGGCGCTCGGCCTGCCTGAACTGCCAGCCGGCGATATCGGCTCGATCCGCTTTTCCCGCGACGAAGGCCGGATCGCCTTCCTGATCGACAGCGCCACCTCGCCGTCCAACCTGCATGTCGTGGATCTCGAGAGTCAGGCTCACGCCCAGCTGACCAATGCGCTCAATCCCGCCATCTCCGAAGACGAGATGGTCGACGCGGAAGTCGTCCGCTTCGAAAGCTTCGACGGGCTGGAAATTCCCGGCATTCTCTACCGCCCGCACGGGGCCAGCGCCGACAGTCCGGTGCCGGCGCTCGTCTGGGTGCATGGCGGTCCGGGTGGACAGAGCCGGATCGGCTATTCGGCGACCATCCAGCACCTCGTGAACCATGGCTATGCCGTCTACGCGGCGAACAACCGGGGCTCGTCGGGGTATGGGAAAACCTTCTTCCACATGGATGACCGCCGCCATGGCGAGGAAGATCTGCGTGACATCGTCGCCGCGGGCGACTGGCTGCGCGAGCAGGACTGGGTGAATGCCGATCAGGTCGGCGTGATCGGCGGGTCCTATGGCGGCTTCATGACCGCCGCCGCGCTCACCTTCCACCCCGACGCCTTCGAGGTCGGCATCAACATCTTCGGCGTCACCAATTGGGAACGCACGCTGGCTTCCATCCCGCCCTGGTGGGAGAGCTTCCGTGAGGCGCTCTACGACGAGATGGGCGACCCGGCGACCGATGCCGATCGCCACCACGCCATCTCGCCGCTCTTCCATGCCGACCGGATCACAAAGCCGCTTCTGGTCATCCAGGGCGCCAACGATCCGCGCGTGCTGCAGGTGGAAAGCGACGAGCTGGTCGCAGCCGTCGAAGCCAATGGTGTGCCGGTGGAATATGTCCTCTTCCCCGACGAGGGCCATGGCTTCCGCCGCCGTGACAACCGGATCACCGCGTCCGAGGCCTATCTCGACTTCCTGAATGCGCATCTGCGGGGCGAAGGCGGGAACTAGCCCGTCCGGCCGCGCAGGGTTTCGATCCGGGCGAGCGAGCGGTTCACCCGCTGCTCGCTCAATCGGCCCTCCTCGACCGCCTCTTCCACCCAGCGGGCGAATTTCTGCGGCAGGGCCGGATCCGGCGCGGCCGAGTTCGACATCATGATGATGTCGTTGCCGGCGACCAGCGAGCGGATCACCGCCTCACGCTGCGGGTAGTGGTCACGGATCGCGCCCATGTCGAGATCATCGGTGATCACCGCGCCGCGATAACCCATCCGGCCGCGCAGAAGCTCGTGCAAGATCGGCCGCGACAGCGTCACCGGATCGCCGCTCGGATCAAGCCCGCGATGGATCAGATGCCCGCCCATGATCAGATGCGCCTTGCCGCGCTCGATCAGTTCAGAGAAGGGCGACAGCTCGGCTTCGCTCCAGCTCTCGGAAATGTCCACGAAGCCCTCATGGCTGTCGCCTGTTGACCGGCCATGACCGGGGAAGTGCTTGATTGCGCAGACCGCACCCTCGGCTTCGAACGCGTCGATGAAGGCCCCGGCATAGGCAGCGATCGTCTCACCGTCCGTGCCATAGCCGCGACCCCAGCGCCCGATCACGCCATTGGCTTCGTCCTGGACGTCTGCGACCGGCGCGAGATTCATGTCGAAGCCGGCGGCGGCGAATTCGCGCGCCGCGGCACGATAGGTCTCGCGGGCCTCCTCCGGCGACTGGCCTTGCGCCAGCACATGCGCGCGCGGGATCGGCGTATAGCCGAGATCGCCGGACAGGCGCTGGACCGCGCCGCCCTCCTGGTCGAGCGCCAGGAAGACGTCCGGGTCGATCTCACGGAAGCGGGCGGCCAGACCTTCGGCGCCTTCGCGCGAACGAACATTGTGGCGCAGGAAGAGGACGCCGCCGATCCGGCCATTGGCCAGATGGTCCGCGACGATATCCGCGCCATCGGTATCGGGATTGTCACCGATGAATCCCATCAGCAGCATTCGTGCCGCCCGGGCCGCGGTCATCCGGGCCGAGGCCCGGGCAATGGACGGAAAGGCAAGGCTCGCCGCCCCGCCAGCCAGAATGTGTCGGCGATTCACTGTCACGCACTCTCTCCCGTCCGTCCCGGCATCACGATTGAAGACCGGCGACGTCGATGCAAGGCCTGCGCCGCAGTGGACGAGACCTGTCCGGCATTTCATGCCCTCGCCAGTATTGCGTAACGCCGGTGAACCGATGCTGTCCGGGCTGCTGAGACCCTGCCCGGCGGCGGTCCCTGTCTTCCCAACGGGGCCGCCGCCGGAACTTTTGACCGGCGCGGCATGACGAAAAGTTCAGTTCGCCGCACGCGCCACGTAATCCGCACAGCCGCAGTCTGACCTCCACACTTCACAGGGGACTCCGAATGAAAGCCTTTCTTCTCTCGGCATCCGCGCTGGCACTGACCGCCTGCGCCGCCACCTCTGCGGACGAGCCGCAACAGGTCCGCACCGAACACCGCGTCCACGTTGTGCGCTCCGGCGACATGCACCATGGCGGCCATGCCCGCGTGGTCGAAGTTGTCGGTGACCGCGGCGACCGCACGGTTCATGTCGTGTCCGGCGACGGCACCAGCGTGATCAGCGTCAATGGCCGGCGCATCGAGGTTGTGGATGGTGCCGTCATCGTCGACGGCGAGCGCCACGACTTCGACGGCGGCCGCATCGTGATCGACGGCGACGACGTCCATGTCAGCGAGGGTTTCGGCCCGCACATGACTTGGGCCTGGTCAGACGATGACGGTCATGTCCGCGTCGAGATCGCCCGCGCGATGGAAGAAGTCGAACGCGCCATGGCGGAAATCGACTCGATCGACTGGGTCACCCACGATGGCGCGCTGGCGGAGGCCCTGGCCGAGATCGAGGATATCGATATCGACATCGATATCGACGAACCCGGCGAGGACACCTGGATCCACCGCGATGGCGAGCGGCTGCGCTTCGGCGACCTGTCGCCGGAGGAACAGGAAGAGATCCGCGAGGAAATCGCCGAAGCGCGAATTGCCGCCCGTGACGCGCTGCGATCGGCCCGAGACCAGGGCCGTCTTGCCCGGGTCGAAGTGCGCCGCGCCCGCGACGAGGCGAGACATGCGGCCCGCGAAGCCCGCAATCACATGCGTTGGGAATTTCGCGGCATGGGCGATGCGAGCGAGATCCGGATCGAGGACGAGAACGGCAATACCCGGGTCTGGCTCGACGAGCGCGAACTCGAAGGCGCCGAACTCGAGGAATTCCTCGACCGGATGGAAGCGCGCAATGAGCGCCTCGCAGAAATGCATTTCGGCGGCGAACCCCGCGTCATGGTCTTCACCGATGAGGACGGCGGGACCGAAGTCCTGCGCAGCCGCCGGGTCATTGTCGAAATCGACAATGACGGCGAGCGCCGTCTGATCGAGATCGAGCCGGGCGACGAACCTCGCCTCGATGGCGACGACTGATCAGCGAATACCGTGACCGGCTGCCGGGGCGCAGCCGGTCACGGAGACCACCACTGCCGGGGGGCATCCGCGCTTCAATCAAGAGGGATACCCAATGCGCATCAAATCTTTCGTGACCATGCTGGTTCTGGCCACTGCCGCACTTGCGGCGTCGGCCTGTGCTTCAACCAGCAACATGTCTGACGACAACGATGCTCCGCGTGCCGAGCGCAGCGAGCGTGAACAGCCGCGCGTGCCGAGCGGCTTCTATTGATCCGATTGAACAAAAAAAGCGGGCCGGCGAAACGCCGGCCCGTTAAATCGGTTGGTCGATTGAGGCGTCTCCTCCCCGAAACGCCGAAGGACTGAACGGTCAGGTCCTGTCCTGCAGTTAATGAAGCAGGCGAAAGGGGGGACGTCAAGCGCCCAAATCCCGCCTCAACCGTTAGCGCCCTTGATCCGTCCAAGGATCGCCTTCACCAGATCGCCGCGCGCCACCGTCTCCTGCGCGGGCTGTTCTTCCCGCCAGGTGCGGTTGTCCTCGATTTCGGCCGCCAGCTTGGCGCCGAGCTTCAGGTCCTTGATCGTCGCCTGACCGTTCTGGCGCTCGTCTTCGCCAATGATTACAGCGATGTCGGCGCCGCGCCGGTCGGCATATTTCAGCTGCTTGCCCATATTGCCGCCGCCAAGGAAAGCCTCGGCCCGGACCCCGCCGGCACGCAGTTCAGCGGCCAGCGCCAGATAGTCCGCCGCGCGGTCCTTTTCGAGATTGAGCACGATGACCAGCGGCTCGCTCCCCTCCGCCACGCCGCGCTCGAGCGCCGCCAATGCTGCGGCGAATCGGCTGACCCCGAAGGAAAAGCCGGTCGCGGGCACCAGCTGGCCGGTGAAGCGCGCGACGAGATCGTCATAGCGCCCGCCCCCACCGACCGATCCGAACTGCATCGGTTGTCCGTCGGCATAGCTCGCCGTCGCCAGAAGCTCGGCCTCGAACACCGGACCGGTGTAATAGCCGAGCCCGCGCACGATGGACGGATCGAAGACCGCCCGGTCCTCGCCGACCTTCAGCGCGGTCAGGACCGCATCGATTTCGGTCAACGCGGCCAGTCCCGCCTCACCCGTTTCGGATGAGGAGACCAGCGGCGCCAGGCGCGCGATCACCTCGCCGCGCGTGCCACCGGTCGAATCAAGGAAGGCGAGCACAGTCTCGATGCTGGCGTCGGGCAGCTTCGCGCCCTCGGTGAAATCGCCGGACTCGTCCTTGCGCCCCGCGCCGAGCAAAGCGGCGACCCCGTCGCGGCCCAGCCGGTCGAGCTTGTCGGCCGCGCGCAGGACTTTCATGCGGAGGTCGGGATCGCTCGCGCCGATACCCACCAGCACGCCATCGAGAATCCGCCGGTCATTCACCCGGACGACGTACTCGCCGTCCTTCAGGCCCGCCGCGCGCATCACTTCGCTGGCCAGCGCGATCATCTCCGCATCGGCGGCCGGACCGGCGGCCCCCACGGTGTCCGCATCGCACTGGACGAATTGCCGGAAACGGCCCGGGCCGGGCTTTTCGTTGCGCCAGACATCGCCGTACTGGTAGCGGCGGAACGGCTTGGCGAGATCCTGAAAATTCTCCGCCGCGAAGCGGGCCAGCGGCGCGGTCAGGTCGTAACGCAGCGCCATCCACTGCCCGTCATCGTCCTCCAGCGCGAAGACGCCTTCGTTCGGGCGCTCCTCGTCGGGCAGGAATTTCCCGAGCGCATCGGCATATTCGAAGGCCGGAGTCTGCAGCGGCTCGAACCCCCAGGCGTCATAGACCTTCACCGCCGCCTCGATCAGCCGGCGTTCGGCGCGCAGCACGCTCGCCGGCTTGTCCTCGAAGCCGCGCGGCCGTCTTGCCTTGGGCTTGAACGCCTTCTTGCCGCTCATTGTCTCGCTCCGGATGTCATTTCTTGCCGCCAAGGCGCGCGATCAGCTGCGCCGTGGAGGGGTCATGTACGGCGATCTCGCCGGTTTCAAGTTCGCGTTCCAGCGCGCTGGCCAGTGTCTTGCCCAGTTCGACGCCGTACTGGTCGAAGGCATTGATGCCGAACAGCACGCTCTGGACGAAGACCGCATGCTCGTAGAGCGCCAGCAGCGCCCCGACGCATTCCGGGTCGAGCCGGTCGAGCATCACGAAATTCGTTGGCCGCCCGCCGGGCATGACGAGGTGCGGGGCCAGGCGCTCGGCCTCGCCTGCATCCGTTCCGCGTGCGACCAGCTCTGCCTTCGCCGTCTCGAGGTCGCGTCCGGTCAGCAGCGCTTCGGCCTGTCCGAGCGCATTGGCCAGCATCATGCGGTGGCGGACCTGATCGCCGTGCCCGTCGCGCACCGCCATGATGTCGACCGGCACGACCGTCGTGCCCTGATGGAGGAGCTGGAAGAAGGCGTGCTGGCCGTTGGGGCCTTCCGCGCCCCAGATCACCGCGCCGGTCTCGCCGCGCATGTCGTCGCCCTTGAGGCCGACCCGCTTGCCCAGCGATTCCATCGAGAGCTGCTGCAGCCAGGCCGGGACAAGGGCAAGACGGGTGGCATAGGGCACCACGCCCTGGCTCTGCCCGCCGGCAATCACCCGGTTCCACCACGCGCAGACCGCCATCAGCACGGGCATGTTCTGTCCGAGCGATGCCGACATGAAATGCTCGTCCATCGCCGCTGCGCCGCGCAACAATGCGCGGAAGGCGGTCTCGCCGAGAACCGCCATTGCCGTCAGCGACACGGCCGACCACAGCGAATACCGCCCGCCGACCCAGTCCCACATCTCGAAGACACGGTCCGCCCGCACGCCGAAGGCTGCCGCCTTTTCAGGTGAGGCACTCGCGGCCGCGAGATGCGCGGACACGTCCATCGTTCCGAGACCGGCTTCGAGCCACGCCCGCGCCGCTTCGGCATTGGCCTTCGTTTCGGCCGTGCCCATCGACTTCGACACGATGAAGACCAGCGTTTCCTCGGGATCGAAGGCCGCGGCGCAGCGGTCGAAAGCATCCGGGTCCGGGCTGGCCAGGAAGCGCGCCCGCACGGGGGAATCGGCCTGACCGAGCGCCTTAACGATCAGGCGCGGGCCCAGGTCCGACCCGCCAATGCCGATATGCAGGATGTTGCGCAACGGCTTGCTGGTCGCGCCCTTCAGCTTGCCGGCGCGCAGGTCTTCGGCGAAGGCCAGCGCGCGCGTCAGTTCTGCTTGCGCGGCCGCCTGCCCCGCCGTGTCCAGGCCACCACCGCGCAGCGCCATGTGCGAGGCAGCCCGCTTCTCGGTGACATTGACCGGATGCCCGGCGGCGAGATTGGCGATCGCTTCGTCGACGCCGGCATCGTCCGCGAGCCGGATCAGTGCCTCGAATCCCCCGGCGGGAATGTTCTGCTTGGAGAAGTCGGCGAACAGACCTGCGGCCGCCACGCTCCAGCGCCCGGCGCGACCGTCCTCGGTCCGCAGGAAGTCGCGCGCATCGCGGCCGGACGTCGCCGCACGGATCGCTTTCAGCGCCGCAACGGCTTGTTCAGCTCCGTCTGTCATCCTTGTCCCTCGTCCGCGCCTTCAAGGCCCGATTATTGCGTGCCTATCGCGTCGGAAAAGGAAAGACCATGTTCAGAACGCTCGTCATAGCGCTTTTCGCCGTTTCTGCCGCGCCGGCCTTTGCCGGACCGGGGGCTGATCTGGGCGAAGAAGCCGCTGCGCTGCGTGACGAGGCGCAGTCCCGCGCGGACGCGCTCGCCGCCGCGCCCGCGGCTCCGGCAGGGCCTGCGGACGATGCCTTCGTTGTGCGTGTGGAAGAGTTCGCGGCGGCGGCGGCCATCCTCTCGCGCCGGATCGAGGACGCGGACGGGCCGCAGGATCTGCGTTGCATCTTCCGCGGCATGTCCGCCGATGCCGGCGCTCGTCTCGACGATTTCGCCGAGGCCGAGACCCAGGCCGATACGGCGCGCGTCTATCTCGAATATGTCTATCTTTTCAATCAGGCCGCCGAGATCGCGCCGGAAGCCGACGCCGACCTGCCCCGGGTCGAGCCCGATCCGGGCTTTGCCTGCCCGGCCAGCCGCGACCCGCTCGGCGAAGGCTAACCCGCCGCCGTCTCCAGCGCCTCGACGATCATGTCGGGGGAAATCACCGGCGGCAGCACGACCGGTTCGCCGCCGTCGGCGGGATAGACCACGTAAAGCGGCACGCCCGCCGCGCCGTGGCTGCGGATTTCCCGCGCGATCGCGTCGTCATGATTGGTCCAGTCCGCGACCAGTTCCACCACGCCGGTGCGCTCGAAGGCCTGACGCACCGCGCCACTGTTCAGCGTGACCTGTTTGTTGACCTGGCAACTGACGCACCAGGCCGCAGTGAACTCCACGAAGATCGGTGTGCCTTCCGCGCGCAACTCGGCGACCCGCGCCGGGGACCAGGCTTGCGCGCGCTGTTCGATCGACGGCACGTCGGCCTGCGTGACGGCGGCCAGCGAGCCAATCAGCGCCAGGGCACCAAACACGGCCGCGACCTTGCCGAGCACTCCGGATTCCTTCAGCGCCCACACGATGAAGCCGAAGCTCAGCGCCGCGATCAGCACGAACAGCACGCCCGCCGACCCGGCCTGGAAGGACAATACCCAGACCAGCCATACCGCCGCACCCATCATCGGAAAGGCGAGGAATTGCTTGAACCGGATCATCCAGGCGCCGGGCTTGGGCAGGAAGCGCAGCAGCGACGGGAAGAAGCTGAGGATGAGGTAGGGCAAAGCGAGACCCAGCCCCATGGCCGCCGATACCGCGACGATGAAATAGCCCGGCTGCGCCAGTGCGAGGCCCAGCGCGCCGGCCGCGAACGGACCGATGCACGGCGCCGCCACCACGACCGCCAGCAGGCCCGTCATGAAGGCCCCGGCATCGCCTTCCGCGCTGGCCCATTTGCCGCCCAGCCCCTGCAGGCTGGTGCCGATTTCGAAGACCCCGAGCAGGTTGAGGCCGATCGCCAGCATGACGAGGGCCAGGATGGCGACGATCAGCGGCGACTGAAGCTGGAAGCCCCACCCGACCGTGCCGCCCGCCGCCTTGACGAAGGCGAGGACCAGCGCCAGTCCGACAAAGGCCGACAACACGCCCGCGAGGAAGATCAGGCCGTGCCGGCGCAACTCTGCCTCATGGCCGTGCGCGCGCTGTACGAAGCCGAGCGCCTTGATCGACAGCACCGGGAAGACGCACGGCATCAGATTGAGGATCAGCCCGCCGAGCACGGCCAGGACAAGCGACCAGGCCAGGCCACCGAGCGACACCGGGGCAGCAGCCACCACGCCCTCGACCTCGAACAATTGTCCGCGGCGCGGGTCGATCTCGACCGCCCTTTGGACCCAGCGCCCGTCGACGCGGGTTTCGAACGCGATAATGCCCTCACCGTTCTCATTGCCGGTCCCGCGCCCGGACACGGCGGTCCGGATCGCAATCCCGCCGGCCTCGGTCGAGACCGTCTGTGCGGCGGCGTGATCGAGCACCATCGCGGAGTATGGGAAATAGCGGGCATTGCGGATCGCGTCCGTATCGAGCCCGGTCAGGGTGACGATCACCTCGTCGCCGGCGCGTTCGAGTGCCGCCTCGACCGTCTCGTCGGCCTGTGGCGATTGCTCCAGCGCCCGGGCGATCAGTCCCGCCCCGCGCCGGTCCGGCGCGGCCTCGTCCCCGATTTCAAGGAAGGCGGAAACCTGCGCGCATTCCGGCACGCAGATGTCTTCACAGACCAGCCAGCGCGCCTCGCCGCTGATCAGCAGCGGGCCGGGCCGGGCATCCTCTGCGACGGTCAGTTCGACCGGCAAGACGACATCCCACGCATAGCCGTAATTGGCGAGCGGTCCGAAGGGGAAGACCTCCGGAGCCGGCCAGGTGAACGCGCCAGCCGAAACACTCTCCGGCAAGTCCCAGACGATCTGCGTGGCTTCACCGCTGTCACCGGGATTGCGCCAGTAGGTGTGCCAGCCTTCCGGCATGACCAGTCGCAGCCCGGCGGTGAAAGTCTGGCCCGGCACCACACTCTGGTGATCAGCGATCAGGCTGGCCTCGACCATCGGATCGGCAGGGCACGGCATCTGCGCCTCGGCGCGCCCGGTGAACGCAAGCAGGAGGCCGGCGGCAAGTCCCGCGATTTCTGGCAGGCGTGTCATCACTCGGGCATCCGTCCGGTGTCTGGTCTCGCGATGACATATAGCGCGGCACGGCAATTGTCGAAGGGCGTTGCCGCAGAGGTGATCAGGCGTGTCCTGAAACGGAAAACGCCGGCCCCGAAGGACCGGCGTTTGTCAGACGGATCGTGTCTGAAATCAGTTGGCCGGCTTGGCGGCCTGGGCCTGACCCACCGCACGGAAATAGCGGTTCAGGATCCGTTCCCAGCGAGACAGCGACAGCATGTGCGCGTAGATCGGACCGAGCAGGCCGTCCTTCTTCGCCGCCAGGAAGACATCGTCCGGCAGGGCGAGCAGCTTTTCCTCGGACACGCCGTAATAATCGGCGACCTTGATCGACTTTGAGCGGTCGTTCGGGTCGGCGACCTTCACTTCCTTCTTCTCGAACAGGTCGAGCTCGATCAGGCGGGCGACAAAACGTTCGGTGACGCGCGAGTCCGACTCGAAGGCGCTGACGAAGTCGATCGCTTCCTGCGTGACGCTGGTCGGTTCGCCCGTCTCGTCGAAGAAGGGGAAATCCGGCTTGTCGGAGATCACGGCGGCGGCGCGGTCAAAGCAGAAAGTCGCCGGCTGGTCCGGACCGTTGGACGCCGACACGAAGGGATAGCGGCGGATGAAGGCCGGCACCATGAATTCGTTGTCGAACTGGCCATCCTCGGTGATGAACAGGTTCTGGCCCTTCTGCAGGCCCATCACCAGCGCCGGCATCTTGCGGTCGCCGATGAAGATGATCGGATAGTAGGCGCTGCCGAGGCCGAACTCGCCCACAACCGTTGGCACGAAGTGGGTTTCACGTACGAATTCATACGGCTTTTCGATCGACTTCAGGCCGAGCGAACGGTGATCGTTCTTGTTGAGCGGCACCGGATCCTTGTAGAGCGGCACATTGCCGGTCAGGCGCGGGCCGTTCGCAGGTGCGTCAGTCATGGTCATTACCCCCGAAAATCAAGTCGCGGCTTGATAACCCATGACCCGACACACGACAACGCGGGCCTGCACCCGCTTCAAGGCGAAATGGAGTGCAAGAAGTTCGGCGCCCCGGAGGAGGGTCCGGAGCGCCGAGGCAAGCCGCCTGCAGGGGATATCAGAAGCGGCGGCCGAAACCGATGCCGAACACCCAGGGGTCGATATCCACATCCGCCTGGATGGTGCCGTTGATGGTCACGTCGGTATTGATGTCGATCTTCTTCACGTCGACGTTGAAGAACCAGACATCGTTGATGTCGAAATCGATACCAGCCTGAGCGGCGAGGCCGAAGCTGTCGTCATACTGGATCGAGGTCGCGATGCCGCCGGTCGGCAGGTCTTCATTGAAGAAGTGCGTGAAGTTCACGCCAGCCCCGACATAGGGACGCACCCGGCCATTGGCGTTGAAGTGGTATTGCAGCGTCAGCGTCGGCGGCAGCAGCGTGACCGAACCGAGATCGACATTGCCGGCCGCGGTGTTCACGGCCATCACGTCGTGCGGCGTGACGCCAAGGATCAGCTCAACCGACCAGGCCGGTGCGAAATAATAGCTGATGTCCAGCTCCGGCACGATGCCGCTGTCGATGTCCACATCGCCGCCGATCGGCGTGATCGTGGCCCCCTCGTCAGGGCTTACATTCAGGACACGAAGGCGGAACTGCCAGTCGCCGGCTTCGGCGCCCTGAGCGTGCGCCCCCGCGCCAAACAGCGTGAAGGCGGCCACAGCGGTAAGAAGAAGTGTCTTTTTCATTGGATCTCTCCATATCCCCAGAAAAGATAGGGACTTTATGCGCCGCCTTGCGCCTGTTGTCCCTGCGCGGTTTGCCGCGCGTCAGCCTGCCGCACCCATTGCGACGGAACGGGGCCGAACCGATATCGCAATGGCGGCGGCGCTCGCCTGCCCGCGCATTTGGGATTAGAATTGAAGATTATGATGACCGCCGATTCCATCGAGAGAACGCTCGACCACGCCGAAGCGCTGTGCCGGAAGCGCGGCGAGCAATTGACGCCGACGCGCCGGCGCGTGCTCGGCTTGCTTCTGCAGGCTGAAGGTCCGATCAAGGCCTATGACCTGCTCGAACAGATCCGGCCCGACGGCAAGGCCAAGCCCCCCACCGTGTATCGCGCGCTGGATTTCCTGATGGCAGCGGGCCTGGTCCACAAGGTGGAGGCGCTCAACGCCTTCATTCCGTGCGTGGAACACGATCATGTCGGCCATGGCTGCAGCGCCGAGCTTTATATCTGCGGCGATTGCGGCACGGTCGAGGAACGTCACGGCATGCCGCGTCCGGACAATGCACCGGACGGGTTCAAGATCGACCGCTCGGTCGTCGAATATTACGGTGTGTGCGACCGCTGTTCTCACTGATTTCCAGGACCCGCTGACGATGCACGAACTCTGGCGCGGCAATGCGAACGCCTGGGAATGCGACGAGATGGGCCACCTCAATGTGAAGGCCTATCTCGGCAAGGGCATGCAGGCGATCGCGCGCCTGACTGAGCAGGCCGGACTGGCCGGTGCCTTTTCTGCGGGTGCGATGGCGACGTTGCGCCCGGTCGAATGGCATGTCCGCTTTCTGGGCGAAGCGCGCCCCGGCGCGCCGCTTTTCATCGAGGGTGGAGTTGCCCGGATCGGCGACAGCGATGCCGATATCGCGCTGGCCATGCGCCATTCCGGCGATGGCCGGCTGGCCGCCACGCTGACGGCCCGGGTCGAGCATGTCGTCCCCGATTCGGGCCGTGTCTTCGCCTGGCCGTCACGGTTTCGCGGCACGGCCGAAGCGCTGATGGTCGAACCACTTCCGGAAAGCGCGCCGCGCGGCCTGCCGCCCGCGGACTGGAGCGAGCTGGTCTCGCTGAAACGCGCCGAAGCGCTGCGCCTGTTTCCGATCGGGCTGGGCCGTATTGGCAGCGAGGACGCAGACGTGTTCGGTCGCATGCGCCCCGAATTCCTGATCGGCAAGGTTTCCGATTCGGTGGCGAATTTCGTCCAGGCCTTTCCCGATCGCAGCCTGAACGACGAAGCTGATCCGAAAGGCGGAGCGCTGCTGGAATGCCGTATCCGTGTCCGCCGCTATCCCCGGCCCGGAGACGGATTCGCGGTCCGTTCAGCCTTGTCCGGCGGCACCGACAAGGTGCGCCAGATCGTGCACTGGGTACTCGATCCGCTGACCGGCAAGCCGTGGTGGACGGTCGAAGGCATCGCCGCGACGCTGAACCTGCGCACCCGCCGGATCGAGGCGGCAACGCCTGCGGAACTCCAGGACATTGCGAAAGCCGTCCGCGACGGTCTCAAGGGTTAGTCGGACAGCGCCCGCATTCGCGCCATCGCGGCGGCGGCCTCGCCATCGGTCCGGGCCGCTTGCGCCGCCATTTCGTAAAACGCGCGTGCAGCATCGCGATCGCCGGATTCGGCTTCGATCTCGGCGAGCATCAAAAGCGCGCTGAACCGCTCCGGATCCATCGCCGTGACCCGTTCGAGCAGGGCTGCGGCTTCGGCAGCATTTCCGTCGGAACGCGCGCACTCGGCTTGCACGATCATCGCGTCGAGATCCCAGGGGTCGTCGATGATCCGCGCGTCTGCTTCGTCGCAGGCATCACCGCCGGGCGTCAGCTCTGCCGGGCGACCGTCCTCGACCGTGGCGATAGGGATGTCCGTGCCGGGTACCGGATCCGGTGTTTCGCTTTCCGCCGCGGTGCCCGATTGCGCATCGGGCGCGACCCCGCCGGCCTGCGGGGTTGTGAGATGCGACGCGGGCAGTTCGTCACCGGATGCAGCCAGCCCGGACAGACGCACGATGATCCGGTTGCCCTCGATCCGAAGGCGGGCATCCGTCCACGCGACGGCCAGGTCGAATTCCGCCCGGATCCGGCCATCCTGGTCCGAAAAGCGGATCGCACGCACGACGTCTCCGGACGCCGTTTCGACCGCAGGCGGCATGATGCCGGGAGCACTGAACACGACGGCTAGACCGCCCGGTTCCGTGAGCACGTCCCCGTCGGAAGGGGCTGCGTCGAAGACGAGCTGTATCCACGCCGTCTCGCCATCGCGCGACAGGACAACGTCGCGCAGATCGGCCGACGCCGGCGCGGCAAGGGCGAACAGAATGGCGAGGGCAGAGACGCAGCGCATGGCCTTCGCCTGCGCTGCGCCGGTTAAAACCCGATTAAACGGGCGTCAGCCGACCGCGCCACCCGGTCCGACGCAGGTATCGTATCCGAACGCCCCGATCAGACGGCCATCGCCAAATCGCACCGCCTCGTAGGCGTAACAGCCCTCCCCGTTCGGCGGCAGGTCGCTGCGCACGAAGATCGGGTCGCCCTCGCCCAGAAGCACGTCAGCGGGATCCAGCGCCCGCACCGCGTTGACCGTGCCATCGCTGCGCGTCGTGCACTCCCAGCGGCGGCCTTGCGTATCGGACAGGCGCACGCCGGTCCCGCCCCCGCTCGGCTGAGCCATCGTGACATGCTCGGCGTCGGGCACTTCGCGGGAACACGCATCGATCGCCGCAAGGTAACGCATGAGGCCGCGCGACCAGCGTTCGGTCTCGGCACTCTCGGACGCGCAGCCGCGCATTGCCGAAGGGCCGACCTCGATGCTGGCATAGTGGGTTGGTTCGGTACCTGCGGTGCTGCATGGTCCGGCCTGCAGCGCGACATGTACCGGCACGCCGGAATTCGTCTCGCCGGAGAAGCTGCGCATCCCGTTGCCAAGATAGGGCATGTCGATATTGAGTTCGGCCGCCGTCGGCGCGCCGTCAGGTCCGTACAGCGTCAGCACGATGACCGGCACGCCGCCCTCGTCGATGAAGCGCATTTCGCCGGACCAGCCGTTTTCGCCCGCCAGGTCATAGCCGAAGCGCGAAGAGGTAATGCGCGGTGCGTCGTCGCGCGAAGGGGCGTAGTCAAACGCCGCGGTCGCTGCGGACGGCATGGCCATGCCGTCGCCAGTCGACGATCCCGTCGTGGCGCACGCCGTGACGGCGAGCCCCGCGACAATTGCCGCAATTGCGTGTTTCATGGAGTCCCCCCTGAATACTCTGAAGTCCCTGCCGTGAAGGATATTGCCATGAAGTACCGTCACATGCACCTGATCATCCCGGCGCTGGCCCTGATGGCAGCGGGATGTTCCGATTCCGCCACGCCCGAGACCGAGGATGCAGCCAGTCCCGCTGCCAGCCTGCCGGACGGGTCGACAACCGCGGAGCCGCAGGGCGGCGCAGTGTCGGACGATCCTGATCCCGACGCGACGCGGGCCTGGGAAATCACCGCGCGCGCATTCGGCCCCTTCGATCCGGCAACGCCCTACACATCCGGGGCGCTCGCAGCCGCCCTGCCCGGCTATGACCTCGTGGAAAGCGAACTGGAAAGCGAAGGCAGCCCCTATCCGGTGACGATGGCGGTGCCTCGCGGCGCCAGCGAGCCGGTGATCGTGGTCGCGGGCATTCCCGGATCCGACCTGATCTTCGCGGTTGCGGTCCGCGAGCGCGACAAGATCGCCAATCCCGCAGGCCGCATCGGACAGACGTACGGCGAGGCGCAATTCGAAGGCATGGCTTGCTGGCCCGGCGCCGAGGAACGGTCGGGCAATGTCGTCTGCCTCGATCCGCGTAACAGCGCCGTCGGCTACTGGCTGCGGCCGGAGGGCTATGAAGGCCCGGACGGCGAACTGCCGCCTGCCGAAATTCTCGCCAACGCCGTCATCTACGAGATCCGGTGGACTCCGCCGGCGGAGTAGTTTTCCCCGCGCGCCTTCACGGCCTTCCCCCAGGCTTTTCGACCGCGTCTTCACAGGGTTTTCCACAGGGAGTCTGCAGTGAGGGTAGCAATTGCCGGCTGCGGAATCGCCGGACTGGCAGCGGCGTCGGCGCTGGCCCGGGCCGGTCACGATGTAACGCTCTACGAACGCTTCAGCGAACCGCGTCCGCTCGGTGCGGGCTTGTTGCTCCAGCCATCGGGACTGGCCGCGCTGCGTTGGCTCGGGCTCGAACCGGCCGCATGTCAGGCGGGCGCGCGCATCGAACGGCTGTACGGCCGAACGCCCGCGGGACGGCGGGTGATGGACCTGCGCTACGCCGAGGCGGCGGCGGATGACCATGGTGTCGGAATTCACCGCGCCAGCCTGTTCGGCCTGCTCCACACTTCGGCGCTCGAAGCGGGTGCACGGATCGAAACCGGAGCGGAGATCGCAGGCCTCACCGAAGGCGGCCAGCCGCGCTTCATCCTGGCGAACGAAGACGAAACCCCTCCAGCCGATCTCGCCGTCATTGCCGATGGCACCCATTCGACCCTGCGCCGCGCCATCTGCCCCGGCGCGCGCGAGCGGCTCTATCCCTGGGGTGCGGTCTGGGCGGTGGTTGAAGACCGGGACGGGCGTTGGACCCGCGAGGGCGAACTGGCACAGATCTACCGCGGCTGTGAGGTCATGATCGGCATCCTGCCCGTTGGCCGCGACCCCCTTCATCCGGACCGGGACGCCTCGGTCAGCCTGTTCTGGTCATTGCGCCCGGCCGATGAACCGGCCTGGCGGACCGACGGCCTGTCAGCCTTTCGCCGTCAGCTCAACCGGCATTGGCCCGAAAGCGCCACGCTGCTCGACGGTGAGGCGGACCTGTCGGGCTTTTCGCTGGCGACCTATCGCGACATACGTTGCTCGCGCTGGCATCGGGGACAGGCGGTGCTGATTGGCGATGCGGCACACGGCACCAGTCCGCAACTCGGACAGGGTGCCAATCTGGCGCTCGGCGACGCGGTCGCACTGGCTGACACGCTCGAACCGGGGCGGCTTCTGCATCCGGTCCTCACGCGGTTCGAAAACAGGCGGCGGCCAACCGTGCGCTTCTACAGCTGGGCGAGTTGGGCGCTGACCCCGCTGTTTCAGAGCCGCTCGCGCTTTCTCGCCTTCTGGCGCGATCTGCTGTTCGGCCCGCTTTCCCGCCTGCCGGTCATCCGCAACATCATGGCCGCGACACTGACCGGAAGGGGCGCCTTCCCGCCCTGGGGCGGAAACCGCCGCTAGACCCGGTCGCCGAACGACGCGGCGAGGTGATCGACGAACAACCGTACCCGGCGGGCGAGGTAGCGGCTCGAGGGGTAGACCGCCCACAGATCGCGGTGATCGGGCTCCCAGTCCGGCAGGATGCGCACCACGCGGCCCTGGTCCAGCGCCTCGCGCGCCGCCCATTCCGGCGAGCAGGCGATACCGACACCCTGTGCCGCGGCCTCGATGGCCGCTGTCGCGCCGTTCAGCGTCAGCCGGCCCTTGATCCGGACTTCGGTCGTCCGGCCGTTGCGGGTGAAATTCCATTGCTGCGGGGCGGGCTTGTTGCGGTCGATGATGCAGTCATGCCGGGTGAGATCGTCCGGCGTTTCCGGTGACCCCGCCGATTCGAGATAGGATGGCGCGGCCACGATCGTCATGCAGGCCGCCGCCAGGCGCTTGGCAATCAGGGTTGAATCCGCCAGCAGGCCGATCCGGACCGCGACATCGAAACCTTCGTCGACCAGGTCGACCATCCGGTCCGACAGCGACATCCGCACTTCCACACCCGGCCATTGCGCCATGAAGTCGGACACCGGCTTCATCAGCCGCCGCGCCCCGAAATCGACCGGCGCGGACACGCGCAGCAGGCCGACCGGAGCGGAATTGTCCTCCGCGAGACCGCTTTCGAGCGCTTCGTATTCCGCCAGCCAGGGCCTGACCCGTTCGAGCAGTGCGGTTCCGGCATCGGTCAGGCGCACGGACCGCGTGGTCCGTTCCAGCAGACGCGCCTGCATGCGCGCCTCCAGCGCGGTAATCTGCTTCGAGGCCGCACCGGGCGTCATTCCCTCGCGTTCGGCCGCCTTGGTAAAGCTGCCAAGCTCGGCGACGGCGGCGAACAGACGCAGGGAGTCGATTCGGTCCATTTGTGTCATCCCGGAAACGATAAGGCGTATATCGCGCTATTAATGAATTCCGGAAAGCGTGTCATGTGAAATCGGTATGATCCACGGGAGCAACCGATGACCGTCCGAAACCCGATATTCCTCTCGCATGGCGCCCCGAGCCTTCTGATTGACCGGTCGCGCGCCAACGCCTTCCTGCGCAGCTGGGGTCCGACGCTCGGTCAGCCAAAGGCCTGGGTCGTCGTCTCCGCCCATTGGGAAAGCAGCCCGATCCGGGTCACGGCCTCACAGCGCCCCGAAACGATCCACGACTTCCGTGGCTTTGGCCCGGTGCTTGAGACGTTTCAATACAATGCCAAAGGCGACGCGGCGCTCGCTGAGAGGATCGTCAAGTTGATCGAAGCCGAGGGACTGAAGGCGGTCGCTGACCCGAATCGTGGCCTCGATCACGGCGTCTGGGTTCCGCTGGCCCTGATCGACCCGCACCCGGTTGCGCCCGTCATGCAGGTCTCACTGCCGGGACGGCACGCCAGCGAAGACGACACCGTGACGCTCGGACGCGCCCTCGCCGCGCTGGCGAAAGAGGGCGTGCAGTTGATCTTTTCGGGGTCGATGACGCATTCCCTGCGCGACGCGCTCGGAGCCGCGGAGGACGAAACCCCGCTGGCCTTCGCCGAAGACTTTGCCGCCTGGACGCGCGAAGTCTTCCGGTCCGGTGACTCGAATGCGATCCGGCAATGGCGGTCGGCCCCGCAGGCGCAACGCAATCACCCGACACCGGAACATTTTCTGCCGCTCATAGCGGCAATGGCCGCGACGGGCGGCCCAGGCAGACCGCTCCACCAAAGCTGGTCGCACGCCGCACTCGCGATGGATGTCTGGGACTTCCCGCCGCAATAGAAAAAGCCCGCCGGAATGGCGGGCTTCAACTCATTTCTTTTTCTTCTCGTCCTCGGGATTCTTGATATTCGAGGGGTCCGCCGTGCCCGGCGACCAGGCCGGCGGGTCGGATGCCGGGAATGTCTCTTTCAGCGCCTCGTCGACATCACCGCGATCCTGTTTGGGATCCTTCGGCTTGCCCTCGGGCGTATCGTTGTTCGCGGCCCGCTCGAGCGCTGCTTCGGTTTCGCTTTCGGGCCGGACGCCGTTCAGCTCGGCGCCCTCGCCGGCTGCGACGCCGCGATCACGTCCGGCGCGTTCGGCGGCGTCTTGGGGAACGGTCTCGTCGAACCGTTCGCCCTGACGACCGGCAATGCTTTCATCGACTGGAGCGAACCCCTTGCCCGCGTCGGGGCGGCGCTGATCGGCCCGCCCGCCATGCTTGTCCTCATCGAAAATCTCCGATTCGTCGGGAGTCGGGGCGGCATCGGGGCCATCGTATCGGTCGGCCATGGCACTCCTCCATTGTGACTTGAGGAGAAAACGCCCGGCCCGGCATGCCTGTTCCGTTATTCGGGCAGTCTTTCCCGGATCGCCCGAACGACATCGTCCCATTCATAGGCTTCGGCAGCCGAAAGCGCCGTATCGCCGAACCGGCCTTCCACCGACAGATCGGTGCCCGCCTCGACGAGGCGCAGTGCCGCCTCGTGCGAGCCTTCGAACGCGGCCCACATCAGCGGGGTCGCGCCCATCGTGCCCACGGCGTCCGTATCCGCCCCGGAGCCCAGCAGGGCTCCGACCACATCGACATGATTGCCGATCGCCGCAAGATGCAGCGCCGTCAGCGACAGCGCATTCTCGTTGCTGACATGGTTCACGTCCGCACCGGCGGCGATCAGCGCTTCGACCGCGTCCAGCGCGCCGTCCCGAGATGCTTCGAACAGCGCGGTAAAGCCGATCGAATCTTCCCCGTCGACCGGAGCCCCCGCCGCGATCAACGCAGTCACTGCATCGGCGCGGTTCGCCCGCGCCGCGGCGTGCAGCACAGGCCGCCCGGCCCAGTCGCGGGCGGTGGCCATATCGACATAGGGCGCCAGCACCGCAATGGACTCTCCGTCGCCCGCCAGAGCCGCTGCCTCCAGTGCTGCTTCGGCCGCGCTGCGATCCGGGCGTTCTCCGCGATGGTCGAGCAGCAGCGCGAACGAAGCCTCATGCCCGCGTCGCATGACGATCTCGACCGGCGTGCCATGCCCGATCAAATCGGTATCCGCTCCGGCGGCGAGCAGCAGCGCGATCGCATCCGTATTGCCGTAATAAGCCGCCCAGTTGATCGCCGGATCGCCCATCGCATCGCGCACATCGACCTCGGCCCCGGCCTCCAGCAGCACCCGGGTGTAGTTCGCCTCACGCCCCGTCGACCACATCAGCGGCGTGGCTTCGAGTCCTTCGCTCTGGCGCTGGTTGACGTCCGCTCCGGCTTCGATCGCCGCTTCGAGACCCGCCATGTCGCGGTCCGAGATCAACGCGAACAGGTCCGGCGCTTCGTCCTGAGCGAAGGCATTTCCGGTCAGCACGGCGAGCGCGGACAGGATGGTGGTCAAACGGATCATGGCGCTCCCCCTCTTTGGCACAGCCAGACTAGTCCCGCGGCGGCGGAAGGGGAGTCACGATCTTGTCAGCCCGAGTGGGCGCAGTCACGCCGGTTGAAGGACAAGACTTCGCTCCCTCGTCGCGATCCATGCCATGATGGGCGTGCCGGTTCGACGGCGGAGGCATCACCATGGCTCGCGACATCAACGATCTGATCGCGCATATCCGGGCGCTCGAGGAGGAGTTGGAGACTGAGCTGATCGCGCGGCGGCGCGAACTCGGCTACCGCTTCACCGAAGGCCGCGCCCGCTTCACCGAGGCCGTAAAGGAACGGCAACGGGAGTTGAAGATTTCCGCCGGGCGCTTCCTGGCACAGTCGGGTTTTCTCGAAATCCTCACCGCGCCCTTCATCTACGCCGTCCTCGTACCGATTGCCTTGCTCGATGCGGTGGCGAGCCTGTTCCAGGCGATCTGCTTCCGGGTTTACGGGCTGCGGCAGGTGAAACGGCGCGAATACCTGGTCTTCGACCGCCACCGGCTGGCCTATCTCAACTGGATGCAGAAGCTGAACTGCCTCTACTGCTCCTACGCCAACGGCGTACTGGCCTATGTCCAGGAAATCGCCTCGCGCACCGAGCAATACTGGTGCCCGATCAAGCACGCCGAACGCATCAAGGGCACCCACAAGCGCTACCCGGCCTTCCTCGAATACGGCGACACCGAGAATTATCCCCACAGCCTTCGAAAGCAGCGCACAAGGCTGCGCGATGAGGAGGAGGCGGGCGAAACACCGCCACAATGAAAAAGGCCCGCCCTTCGAGACACCGCCTTGTGGCGGCTGAAGACAGGCCTTCGTGTGTGGAGTCATAAATACATGGGGCTCCCGCGAAAGCGGGAGTCCGAAGTGTGGCGGGACATTCGGGTCCCCGTTTGCACGGGGACCCTATGTCGGTTGACCTACGCCGCTGCCTTGTCCTTGCCGAAGCGGGAGTAGAAGCTCTCCCCCTTCTGGGCCATTTCGCGCAGCAGGTCCGGCACCTTGAACGGGTCGCCATATTTCGGGCCAGCGCATTTGTGTCGCGACCCGGAATTGGTGATCGGATTACCGGCGCTTCCGGTTGCCGCTGCCACGGCCATATCCCGCAGTGTCTGCGTTGGCACCGTTGTCGGCGTCCGTCAGGCCGGTATAGCCGCTGCCTCCGCCACTCCCTCGGCCGGACTGCGAGCCCCGGCCATAGCCCGCGGCATCGGCATTCGTCCCTCTGTCCGAGTCTGTCAGACCGGAATAGCGACGGTATTGCGCCAGGCCGCCATTCCCGTAGCCGGCGCGGTCGGCGTTGGTGCCGGTATCGGTGTCGGTATAGCCGGTGTATCGGCCGGTCGATCGTCCCTGACCGATTCGATCACGCGTATCATTGTCGCTGACGCCCGGAAGCCGACCGCCGGTCCCCCGGCCCGAGAGATCGGTCGGGTCCTGATCGGAATATCCGGTGCGCGGGTTGCGTTGCGGACTTCCCGGAGGCCGCACACCATCGCGAAAATCACTGTCACGAACGTTGAACGTGCCGCCATATCCGCGCTCGTCACGCGTATCGTGGTCCGTAAGCCCGGTATAGTGCCGGTTGCCGCCTTGCACCGTTCCGCGTCCCCTGCCCGCCGCGTCGGCACCAGCACCCTGGTCGGCATCGGTGATCCCGGTGCCGCCGCCGCGCCCCTGACCGACTGGATCGGCATTCTGTCCGCCATCGGAGTCCGTGATCCCGGTGTAGTTCCGCCCGGGTGCCTGCGTTCCGCCCGTGCCCCCTCCCGCCGGGTCGGCATTGGGACCGCCATCGGCATCGGTCATGCCGGTATAGACATAGCTTCCTGCCCCGCCGCGGCCCCGGCCCACGGGGTCGTTGGGATCTCGGTCGACATAGGGCGTCTGCCTGGCCCAGGCTTCGCCGGTCACGACGCCAAGCGATCCGCTTGCCAGGGCACCTCCCGAGACCTGTAGCAGGAAGGACCGTCTCGATATCTTTCCCTTTTTCATGGCTCAGCGCTCCACCTGAACGAAGCGGAAACTGCCGTGATAGGCGCCGTAGGCCGATGTCGTCAGGCCATTGCGTGAACCAGCTTGGTAGCTTTGCTGGCCAGGCAGGATCTGGATCCAGACCAGCCCGCCGGCATCGCCGATCCAGCCTTCGAATTTCGCCGCCGTGCAGATGGAGGAATCATCGGTATAGATGCCCGATCCCCAGACCGCCCCATGGCTGCTATTGCCCCGCTCGGGACACCGGAACAGGAAGGCCATGTTATCCTGACCACGAAATTCACGGGCGCTTGTTCCCCAATTGGCGTCGCGGGCCCGTGGGTCGCTGGGGCCTCCGCCCCCTCCGCCGCCGGGGTTGCCGCCACCGGAATTTTGTCCTGCACAAACACCGTTCAGCATGCAGTCGCGCAGATAATTCCGGATGTTTCCGGAATTCTGCTGCAGCGAATTGACTTCGATGACGATGAGCACGCGCGGCGCTGCAGCATTCGCGAGGCGCTCTGTGTTGTCGTCACCGACACAGGCAATCTGAAGGTGGATGGGCTCGTTGCTGTTTCCGACCAGCCAGCCGTCATAGTCGCCGATGGTAAGGCCGAGTCCGAACGCGGAATTGGCCTGCCGGGCGGCCTGCCGGGCGCGATTGAAACATTCGCCCTGCGTGATGTTCACCCAGTTGAACTGGCCGGCCGGGTAGATCACCTGCGCCGACGCGGCAGGTCCGATTGCCACAAAGAATAGAGTTGAAACCAGGAATGCCAGGATCCAGCGTAGTCCCCGGTTCGGCAGCATGAATTCCATCTACCCCTCCTGCAGTGTCGCTCCTGCGGGAGAATGTAGCATGAAATCAAGTCTTGTTCGCAGAATCTTCTAACTTGACTTGAACATTAAGAATTTCTTGATTTTTTTGATTTGCGTCCGCGCCTTCAGCGTCGAATTTTAACGAAAGGCGGGCGCCTGCGGGCGCCCGCCTTACCGCTCTTGATTGTATTCAAATCAAGCCGCTGCCTTGTCCTTGCCGAAGCGGCCGTAGAAGCTTTCGCCTTTCTGGGCCATCTCGCGCAGCAGGTCCGGCACCTTGAACGGGTCGCCATACCTGGCGGCCAGCTCATCGGCGCGGGTCACGAAATTCGCGACGCCCACCGTATCGATGAAGGACAGGACACCGCCGGTATAGGGCGCGAAGCCCCAGCCCAGGATCGAGCCGACATCGGCCTCGCGCGGGTCTTCGACAATGCCTTCGGCCATGGTCCGCGCCGCCTCGATCGCCTGGGCATAGAGGATGCGGTCCTTGATCAGCTGCAGTGACGGCTGCTCGCCCAGCGGCAGGACGCCGTTCAGCGCGAACTGACCGAGATTGTCCCACAGATGCTTGCCGGCGTCGGTATAGACGTAGAAGCCCTTGCCATTCTTGCGGCCAAAGCGACCGGCCTCATACATGCCGGTGATGATCGCCTCGGTCGGTCCCGGATTGTAGTCCGGACCGAGGTCGCGCTTGGTCTGCTGCAGCACCTTGTAGCCGAGATCGATGGCGACCTCGTCCTGCAGCGAGAGCGGCCCGACCGGCATGCCGGCGGCCTTCGCGCCATTCTCGATCAGCGCCGGCATATAGCCTTCCGACAGCATCGCCATGCCCTGCTCGATATAGCGCATGACGCAGCGATTGGCGTAGAAGCCGCGCGTGTCGGCGACGACGATCGGGGTCTTCTTGATCTTCGCGACATAGTCGATGCACAGCGAGATTGCCCGGTCGCCGGTCTTCTCGCCGACGATCAGCTCGACCAGCATCATCTTTTCCACCGGCGAGAAGAAGTGCACGCCGATGAAATTCTCCGGCCGCAACGACGCCTTGGCCAGCGAGGTGATCGGAATGGTCGAGGTGTTCGATCCGAAGATCGCGCCTTCCGGCATGTGCTCTTCGGCCATCTTCGTGATCTTGTGCTTCAGCTCGCTGTCCTCGAACACCGCCTCGATGACGAGATCGACGTCCTTCAGCATGGAATAGTCGGTCGTCGGGGTGATCAGGTCGGCCAGCTTCTGCGCCTTCTCGGCGGTCAGCTTGCCACGCTGCGCTCCCTTTTCGAAGAAGTCGGTGGCGTGCTTCTTGCCCTTGTCGGCACCTTCCTGGCTGACATCGATCAGCACGACTTCGATCCCGGCCTGCGCCGAAACCGTGGTGATGCCCGCGCCCATGAAGCCGGCACCGATCACGGCGATCCTCTTGACCTCTTCCCTCTCCTGTCCGGCGGGGCGGCGACCGCCCTTTTCCAGCGCCTGTTTCGACAGGAAGAGCGAGCGGATCATGTTGCGGCTTTCCGGCCGCATCAGAAGCTTGGTGAAGTACCGGCTCTCGATCCGGAGACCCGCATCGATCGGCACCTGAATGCCTTCATAGACGCAGGACAGGATGTAGCGCTGGGCCGGGTAATTGCCCCAGGTTTCCTTGCGCAGCATCGGGTTGGCCGCACCGAACACCTGCATGCCCTGCGGCGTGTAGACCGCGCCGCCGGGGATCTTGAACTTGTCGCCGTCCCAGGGTTGTTTCGACTGAAGCGGGTTTTCCTTCACCAGCGCCTTCGCCCTGGCGACGATCTGGTCCATCGGCACGACCGCCTGGACGAGGCCTTGCTGCAGCGCGGTGGCGCCGTCGAACTGCTTGCCCTGCAGCATGATCGGTGCGGCATTCATCACGCCGACAAGGCGCGGCAGACGCTGCGTGCCGCCGCCGCCCGGCAGAACGCCGACGAGGGATTCGGGCAGACCCAGCTTGACTTTCGGGTGGTCGGCCATGACGCGGTAATGGCAGGCCAGCGTCACCTCGAAACCGCCGCCCAGCGCAATGCCGTTGATCGCCGCGGCGACCGGCTTGCCGCAGGTTTCCAGCTGGCGCAGCGTCGCGTTGAGCGCGAACGCCATGTCGAACAGCTTCTGCTTGGCCTCGTCCTCGGAGAGGTTCTTCAGGTCGGCCATGCCGCCGCCGAGTTCCGACAGGTCGGCCCCGGCACAAAAGCTGCCCTGCTTGCCCGAAGTGATGACCGCGCCCTTGATGGCGTCGTCACTGGCGATCTTTTTGGTGAATTCCTGCACCTCGGCGATCACCTCGCCGGACAGGACGTTCATCGACCGGCCCGGGCTGTCGAAGGTGATCAGCGCAATGCCGTCGGAATCGATTTCAAGTTTGAAGTGTTTCATCTGTTTGATCCTTCGGTCCGATCCTAGACGCGCTCGATGATGGTGGCCGTGCCCATGCCGCCGCCGACGCAGAGCGTGGCGAGGCCGGTGCCCTTGCCGGTGCGCTCCAGCTCGTCGAGCAGCGTGCCGAGGATCATCGCGCCGGTGGCACCCAGCGGGTGACCCATCGCGATGGCGCCGCCATTGACGTTGGTCTGGTCATGGGAAATGCCCATATCGTCCATGAAGCGCAGCACGACCGAGGCGAAGGCCTCGTTCATCTCGTAGAGGTCGATATCCTCCGCGCTCATGCCCGCCTTCTTCAGCGCCTTCTTCGCGGACGGCGCCGGACCGGTCAGCATGATGGTCGGCTCCGACCCGATCGACGCCATGGCCCGGATGCGGGCGCGGGGCTTGAGGCCCAGCCTCTCGCCGATCTCCTTGTTGCCGACGAGGATGGCGGCTGCGCCATCGACGATGCCCGAGGAATTGCCGGCGTGGTGGACGAAGTTGATCTTCTCCACATGCGGATATTTCTGGATCGCGACCGCATCGAAACCGACGAAAGCCGAAAGATCCTTGAATGCCGGATTGAGCGAGGCCAGCGACTGCATGTCGGTGTCCGGGCGCATCAGCTCGTCATGGTCGAGCTGCGTCAGGCCGAGCTGGTTCTTCACCGGCACGACCGACTTCTTGAACCGGCCTTCTTCCCACGCCTTCGCGGCGCGCTTCTGGCTTTCCACGGCATAGGCGTCGACATCGTCGCGCGAATATCCGCCAAGCGTGGCGATCAGGTCGGCCCCGACGCCTTGCGGCACGAAATAATGGTCGAAGGCCATTTCCGGGTCGGCGGCCATCGCGCCGCCATCGGAACCCATCGGCACGCGGCTCATCGCCTCGACGCCGCCGCCGATCGCCATTTCGGCTTCGCCGGACATCACCTTCGCGGCGGCCATGTTGGTCGCTTCAAGGCCCGAGGCGCAGAAACGGTTGATCTGCACGCCCGCCGTCGACTCCGCGTAGTTGGCGTTGATCACCGCCGCGCGGGCGATGTCGGAACCCTGCTCGCCGACCGGCGAGACGCAGCCCAGGATCACGTCGTCGACGTGGGCCGTGTCCAGATTGTTGCGATCGCGGATCGCCTGGAGTTGCTGGGTGGCCAGCTGCAGCGCGGTAATCTCGTGCAGCGAGCCGTTCTTCTTACCCTTGCCGCGCGGCGTGCGCGTGGCGTCGTAGATATAGGCTTCGGTCATGGGGGTAACTCCCGTTAAATCGATAGGGACTAAAGCGTCCGCGAGATCAGCAGCTTCATGATTTCGTTCGTGCCGCCATAGATGCGCTGCACGCGCGAATCCCGCCACATGCGGGCGATCGGATACTCGTTCATGAAGCCGTAGCCGCCGTGCAGCTGGACGCATTCATCGACCAGCTCGCACTGGATGTCCGAGACCCAGTATTTCGCCATCGAGGCGGTCGAGGCATCGAGCGTGCCCTCGATGAGGCGCTCCGAGCAGTGGTGGCAGAACACCTCGGCGATCGTCGCCTTGGTCTTCAACTCGGCCAGTTTGAACTGCGTGTTCTGGAAGGCGATGATCGGCTTGCCGAAGGCATGGCGTTCCTTGACGTAGCGGATCGTCTCGTCGAGTGCCCGCTTCATCATGCCCACGCCCTGCACCGCGATCTGCAGGCGTTCCTGCGGCAATTGCTGCATCAGCTGGATGAAGCCCTGGCCTTCCTCCGTGCCCAGCAGCGCTTCGGAGGGAACCCAGACGTCGTCGAAGAACAGCTCGGCCGTGTCCTGGCCCTTGAGCCCGACCTTGTCGAGCAGGCGGCCGCGGCGGAAGCCTTCGAGGCCATCGGTCTCAACCATGAAGAGCGAGGTGCCCTTCGCGCCGGCCGCCGGGTCGGTCTTGGCCACGACGATGATGAAATTCGCCGTCCCGCCATTGGTGATGAAGGTCTTCGACCCGTTGATACGGTAGCCGTTGCCGTCCTTCTTCGCCGTCGTCTTGATGCCCTGCAGGTCGCTGCCGGCCGCCGGTTCCGACATGGCGATGGCGCCGACATATTCGCCGGAGACCATTTTCGGCAAGATGCGCTGCTTCTGCTCTTCCGTGCCGTAATGCCAGACATAGGGCGCGACGATGGAGTTGTGCAGCGAGGCGCCCCAGCCATCGACGCCCATTTCCGCGGCGGCCATGTGGAAGACGTAGTCGTGACGCCAGTCACCGCCGGCACCGCCATATTCCTCCGGGCAGGCCGGGACCAGAATTCCGGCTTCTCCCGCCTTGTTCCAGACTTCGCGGTCGACCTTGCCGGATTTCTCCCAGCGGTCGCCATGCGGTGCGCATTCCTTCTCGATGAAGCCGCGCACGGCATGATCGAACATGTTCACGTCCTCCTGGTCGAGCCAGGACGGTTTCGGGACGTTGAGCGGATCGGCTTGCATGGATCAGAACTCCTCGGATTCGAGCGCCATCATCGAGGCCGCCCCGGCCTTGACCTTGGCCAGGTGCATTCCGGCTTCCGGGACCCAGCGGTCGAGGAAGTAGCGCCCGGTTTTCAGCTTGGTGTCGTGGAAGGGATCGCCCGCCTTCTTCGCGGCGGCCTTGGCCATCAGCGCCCACATATAGGTCAGGCAGGTCAGGCCGAAGAGCTGCAGGTAGTCGTGGCTCGACGCCCCGGCATTGTTGAAGTCCTTGAGGCCGTTTTCGACCAGCCAGTCGGTGGCTTCCTTCAGCGCCGCCTTGGTCGAGGCAACAGCGTCGAGGAAGGGCTTCACCGTCTCGTCGCCGCCTTCCGCCACGCAGGCATCCAGTTCGGCGAAGAAGCTGGTGATCGGACGCATGCCGTTCATCGCCAGCTTGCGGCCGACGAGGTCGAGCGCCTGAACGCCGTTCGTGCCTTCATAGATCAGCGTGATGCGGGCATCGCGCACGAACTGGCTCATGCCCCATTCCTCGACATAGCCCGAACCGCCGAACACCTGCAGACCATTCGACGCCGACAGGAAACCCTTGTCGGTCAGATAGGCCTTCACGATCGGGGTCAGCAGCGCCATGTAGTCGCCCGCCTTCTCCCGCGTATCGGCATCGTCGGAATTGTGTTCGAGATCCGCCTGAAGCGCCGCCCACGCGATGAAGCAGCGCGCCGCGGCGATGAAGGACTTCTGGTCCATCAGCATCCGGCGCACGTCCGGGTGGACGATGATCGGATCGGCCGGACCATCGGGATTCTTCGGCCCGGTCAGCGACCGGCCCTGGAGACGGTCCTTCGCGAAGGCCAGCGAGTTCTGATACGCCGCCTCGGCGATCGCGAGCCCCTGCAGGCCGACGCCCAGACGCGCCTCGTTCATCATGACGAACATGATCTTGAGGCCCTTGTTCTCTTCGCCGACCAGCCAGCCCTTCGCGCCGTCATAATTCATGACGCAAGTGGCGTTGCCGTGGATGCCCATCTTCTCTTCGAGCCCGCCGCACTGCAGCGTGTTGCGCTCACCGGCATCACCGTTGGCATCGGGCAGGAATTTCGGCACCACGAAGAGCGATATGCCCTTCACGCCGTCCGGCGCACCTTCGATGCGCGCCAGGACAAGGTGGATGATGTTGGACGAAAGATCGTGCTCGCCCGAGGAAATCCAGATCTTCTGACCCGAGATCCGGTAGCTGCCATCGGCCTGCGGCACCGCCTTGGTGCGCAGAAGGCCGAGATCCGTTCCGCAATGCGGTTCGGTGAGGTTCATCGTGCCGGTCCATTCGCCGGAGATCATCTTCGGCAGATACATCTGCTTCTGATCTTCCGAACCGCCGGCGACGAGCGCGCGCACCGCCCCGCCCGTCAGACCGGGATACATGCCGAACGCCATGTTCGCGCCGGACGTCATTTCCGCCACGGCGAGCGACAGGATGTGTGGCAGGCCCTGACCGCCATATTCCGGGTCCTGTCCGAGGCCCATCCAGCCGGCCTCGGCGAATTGCTTGTAGGCATCCTTGAACCCGTCAGGAGTCGTCACGGAGCCATCGTCATGTCGGGTGCAGCCCTGGATGTCGCCGGTCCGGTTGATCGGCGCCAGCACCTCGCTGGCGAACTTGCCGCCCTCTTCGAGGATGGCGTCCAGCGTCTCCTTGTCGAGGTCGGAGAAGCCCGGAAGATTGCTGTATTGCGACACGCCCAGAACCTCGTGTAGGAGGAATTGGTAGTCGCGGACGGGGGCGGAATAACTCGGCATCAGAAGTCTCCGTGCAGTGGGATTAGCTGGGTTCGGGGGCGGCACCTGTCCAGGCGCTCATGCGCGCCTCGGCCAGGGCTTCAAAGGCACGCAAACGCTTGCGCAGGTCTTCCGAAGGTTCACGGTCGGCGAGGCGTTCTTCCATCCAGCGGCAGCCGGCCTCGAGCTCCTCGATCGCCGCGTCGATATCCTCGCGCTGGCGTTCCAGGTCGCCGATGCGTTCCCGGAACCGCTTGACCGATTCCAGGAGGTGCGCCCTGCCACCGGAATCGATCGCTTCGAGATCCAGCATCTCCTTGATCTCGTCGAGCGAGAAACCGACCCGCTTGCCGCGCAGGATGAGCGCAAGCCGTGCACGATCGGCAGCGGAATAGATGCGCTTGGCGCCTTTCCGGTCGGGGGTCAGCAGACCCTTCTGTTCGTAAAAGCGCAGCGCCCGCGCCGTGACGCCGAATTCGGCCGACAGGTCGCGAATCGTGAAGGATGAAGCGGGTGAAACCGGCTTGATCATGTGTGTGAACCTGACTCACGTTTACGCGAACGTCAACGTCAATTTAGCGACAATCCGGTGACGCCTGTGGAAACATGGGCTTGACCTCGCGCAGCCCCCGCCCTTCCCTCGCCGCAATCCCCGGTCATCTCACGCCGGATCCGCCACCGTCAGGACTCGTCCATGCGCGCGCTCATTCTTGCCCTGCTCATCGCCTTTCTCACCGCTCCGGCGCATGCCATTCCCGGCGTGACCATTCCTTTCCCGGAGGACGTGCAGGAGGAAGAGGATGACAGCGAGGGCGCGGTCGATCCCGCGGACGCGGTGGCCGACTTCGTGCTCGACACCGACGCGCCGGTCGAGACTCCGGCCGGGATGGAACCGGTCCCGGCCACCGAAGCCGGTCCGTGGCTGATGTCGGATGACTATCCGCGCCCGGAGATGATGGAAGGCTCCGTCATTCGTCTGGTCTGGCAGGTCCAGGTCGAGACGATGGAGGGTGAGGCGCAAGGCGAATCGTTCACCCGCACGCTGCTGATCGGACCCGATTTCGCCTACGACACCGGCGAGACCCCGCCCGTGCTCTATGACTTCGCACATGATCGCCGTCTGGTCGCGAACACGGAATCCGGGACCTATCGCAACACCAGCGTCTATGGCGATGTCCGCCGCCGGCTCGACACCTATCTGGCGCTGTCGCGGGGCGGAACGCTCGAGGACATTCCCTTCGGCCCCGGCCGCGCCTTCGACCGCTTCTGGCTGGAATCGGCGATGGGTCTGAGGATGACGCCGGTGGAATTGTCGGTCCGGCAGTCCGGCGGGATGATCTCGGTGCTGCGCGCGGGCGGCCTTGATGTCTTTTCCTTCGATGAGTCCGCGACGCGCGGCGATCCCTTCGTCGTCGAAGAAGAAGCGGTCGACAATGCCGAACAGGCAGACGACGCCGCTGCTGCTGACGGGATCACCGACGAAGACGCAGCGGAGACCGAAGACGAGGCGACGGAAATCGAGGAAGAATTCGCCGGCGTGCCGACGAACGACATCGAAGCCCTGTTGCGCGGCGACACCGGCGAAGCCGATGAATCCGGCGCTACCGAAGAGGCTCCGGCCGCGGACGACGAGGCCGAACCGGCCCCGGTCATTACCGAGGACGACCGCCATTACGGCCTCTACCAGCCCGGCTTCGTCCGCGTGTTCAGGGGCTGGATGCGCCACGCGCTGCCGGTGCACCCCGATGCATTCGCAGCCTTCACAGACGCCGAGGCGATTCCGCAGCAATTCAGCTTCGTTGTCGTCAGTCCGAACAGCCCGGAGGGCCGCCGCGAGGTGTGGACCCTGACGTCGGTCGGGGATCCCGAATCCGTCTTTCCCCTGCCGGACGGTCTCGAACCCGGCTTCGACGGTCCGCTGGCGGCCGTCGCGGCCCCGGCCTCGGACGCCTTGCGTGCGATCGACAACGCCAACCCGCCGGCCAGTTCCGACATCACCGGCACGGCGGAGCGCCTGCGTCAGGAAGGCGAACTCGCGCTGGCCTATCTGACGCTCTACCAGGACTCCGCGCATCGCGGGCAATGCCAGATGGGTGACACCTCGCGCGCAGCCTGCCAGGCGCTTGGTTCGCTGGTCGCTTCAGGCCTCGGCAATGCGGAATTCGAAGCGCTTTTTACCGGGCTCGCCGGCCTGTCGACAGGCGAATCCGAGGCCGCCTATGAAGCGGTCCTGCCCTATCTCGACGCGCCGGGCTTTGGCGGAGCGGCCGCCAACATGATCGCCGGAAACGAGCTGATCGCCTGGGCTGCGAGCGCCGGCGCGGAAGCCGACCTCCCCGACACCGACCCCTTTGTCCTGCTCGCGAATTCCGCCGACAAGGATGCCTATGCGCCGGCCATCTACTGGCACCTCGCCCAGGCGCACCTTGCGGCCAATCGCGCCGATGCGGCCTGGACCATGCTCGACCTCGGCCGCCGGATTCCGGGCGGCGCGGATCATGAATTGCTGCGTCAGGCCGGCGTGGTCGAGATCCGGCTTCAGCGCCTTGCTCCGGATTTCTTCCCTCTGCGTTAACCGAGCTTTACCGCACGTTAACCGGCGCAATTGTCATTAACCAAGATGCGCGGAGTTATCGGCGGACCCGCCCCGGGAAAGAGGTGTGGAAACACCACATCTTGGGGCAGCCCGGTTGGTTTACACTAAATTAACCGCTGGATACGGTCTGCAAAACGGCGGGGAGTGTGATTCGTATGTCGTCCGGGGGACCGTGGAGCGTAAAGGGGATTGATCCCCGCGCCCGCGCGAGGGCCAAAACGGCCGCCCGGCGCGAAGGCATGACGCTGGGCGAATGGCTCAATCGCGTCATCCTTGACGACGGCCCCACCGATGATCCGGATACGCCGGCCTGGGAGCAAAGTCTCGAGACCTTTCCCGGATTTTCCCAGCGTTCTGACGAAGGCGAGGCCCTGCTGCGCGGCATGGTCGACCGGCTCTCGCAACGCCTGGAATCGACCGAACAATCCTCCGCCGAGGCGCTGGAGGACATCGACACCACGCTCGAAACCCTGAACGACCGGCTCGACGCCGCCGAAAAGGGTTATGGCGAGGAAAGCCGCAAGACCCGGGAGGCGGTTGAACGCGCCCGTTCGGTCGCCGAAGCGCTCGCCATGCGCGTCAAGCGGCTTGAGGAGACCGGCACCGAACTCGCACCGGAGACGACGAAGGCTCTCGAAACCGCGTTCGGCCGGCTGGCCACCCGTCTCTACCGCACCGAGACCGAAACCGGCCGGCAATTGCACGAAACCGGCGAACTCGCGCGCCGCGCCGACGAGACCGCCCGCACGCTTTCGGAAAAGCTCGTCGCGCTCGAGGCGCGCAGCCAGGCGCTCGACGCCGACCTCAAGCGGTCGGGCGACCGGGAACGTCTCGCTGGCGAAGCGCTGAACGGCCTGCATTCCGCAATCGACCGGCTCCGCCGCCGGCTCGAAGCAACCGAGGGCCTGTCCCACGACGCCGCGCGCACGATTGACGAATCCGTCGTGCGGCTCGACACGAGGCTGCGCGCCGTCGAGGCCCGCGCCAATTCGAACGATCCCGACGGGCTGAACCAGCGCTTCGATCGGTTCGCGGACGAGGTCGCCCGCATCGTGTCCGACACGCGCGCCGATTTCGCCCGTCAGATCGAACGCCTCGAACACGACCGCAATCCCGACCGCTTCGAGCAGCAACTGAAAGCCACCGAGCGCCGGATTTCCGAGGCCGAGTCCCGCCACAGCGAGGCGCTGTCGAAGATCGGCATCGAGATCACCCGCCTCGCCCGCGTCATGGACGACCGGCTGCGCGATCACGAACGCCAGCTCAATGACCGCGAACGCGACAGCCGAAGCGAACGCGAGCTGGACCGCCGGCTCGACGCGGTGCGCGACGAAAGCCGCGCCGGCATCAGGCAGATGGGCGACGAGATCACCCGGCTCGGACAGTCCCTGACCGAACGGGTCGCGGAATCCGAACAGAAATCCGCCGCGGCCATCGAAGCCTCCAGCAAGCGCATGACCGAAGCTCTGGAGAAGATCGAGCGCGCCCGGTCCACCGAGGACGATCTTGAATCGCGCCTGCTGCGCAGCGAGGAACGCACCGCCGAGCGCATCAAGGAGGCCCTCGCCGGGATTGGTGAGCGTCTGAGCGCGGCCCGGCAGGAAACCGAGGAAGCGCTGACACCGGTCCAGCGGGCGATGAACGCCCTCGCCGACCGCCTCGAGGCAATCGAACAAGCCCGCCATGCACCGGAACCCGCGCCGGTGCCTGAGCCAGCGGCAGCCTCATCCCCGGCGCGCGCCGAACGCGAGATTCCGGATTTCGATACGCCGCTCGCCCCGCCGCCGGAAGCAGAGACCCCGATGGGAGCCGGCGAAGATGAGGAAGACCCCTTCCTGATCACCGAGGATGCCGGCTCGGCCTGGACGAGTACAAGCGAGGCCGCGCGCTATTCCGCACCGGCCCCGCAACCCGAACCGCGCGCAGAACCAAGGCCGGAAGCTCGACCCGCACCGCAGGCCGAGGCACGCCGCGAAGCGCGCAGTGAACATCGCGTCGAGGCACCGGTCGAACCGGAATGGCGGGAAGAACCGGCCCCGCGTCAGTCCCGGCCCCGGCGCGAAGACCGGGCCGCTGCGGTCGAGGAAGCGCCGAGGCCCGAACCCCGCCGCCCTGCGCGGATCGGCGCCACCGCCGATGCCGATTTCCTGGCGGCCGCACGCAACCGGGTCGGTGCCAATCCCGGCTTCTCCGACTACGGATCGCAGCAGAATGGCGGGGGCCGCGGCCGTTCCCTGGTCATTGCGCTGAGCGTCGCCGGCTTCATCGCCATCGCGGGCGCCGCGGGTGTGCTGGTGTTCGACAGCCTCACCGGTGATCGCCCGGCACGCGAAGCCACGCTTGACGAGGTCGCGCTCGCCGAAGCACTGACCGGCGACAATCCTGCCGATATCAATGCCCCAGCCGCAGATGCCGGCCTGCCCCCCGCGCTGCAATCGGATTCGCAGCCGGACCCGGCCGGTGATCCGGACCTCGCAGGTCCAGACGCTGCCCCGGGGGCCGTGGCCCCGGACAGTGCGCCGTCCGAACCGCCGGCGCGAACCGCGACGGCCGAGGACGCCCCGCGCAACCAGGTCGCGTCGCTGAACAATTCGATTCCGGCCAGCCGCCCGCGCACGCTGGACGAGGCGGCGGCGGACGGCGATCCGGTCGCCCGCTACCAGCTCGCGCTGGAGCGGATCGAGGCCGGCGACGAAGCCGGCGCCGCCGTGCTGATGCGCCGCGCCGCGGAGCAGGGCGTCCCGGCCGCGCAATACCGTTACGCCAAGATGCTGGAACGCGGCGAAGGCGTGACCGCTGACCTCGAAGAAGCCCGGCGCTGGACCGAGATGGCGGCGAATGCCGGGCATCGCCGCGCCATGCACAATATGGGCGTGATGTATTCGTCCGGCTCCGGCGCGCCGCAGGACTGGGACCAGGCCGCACACTGGTTCGAGGAAGCGGCGCTTCACGGCATGACGGACAGCCAGTTCAACCTCGCCGTCCTCTATGAACGCGGGCTTGGCGTGCCGCAGAGTGCGCCGGACGCCTATGCCTGGTATTCGATCGCCGCGGCCGGCGGCGATGAAGGTGCACAGGCCCGCGCCAACACGATCCGCGCTTCGTTGTCCGATGCCGCGCGCGAGGAGGCCGACGCCGTCATTGCCGGTTTCACACCGCGTCCGGTCAATGAAGAGGCCAATGGCAACTATGCCGCTACTCCCTGGGGGCAGCCGCAGTCGACAACCCCGGCCATGGTCCGCCAGGCCCAACAGCTCCTGTCAGCGCTTGGCTATCAACCCGGCCCCGCCGACGGGGTCGCCGGTGCACAGACCGTCAACGCGGTGCGCGACTTCGAACGTGATGCGGGGATCACGCCCACCGGGCAGATCGATGCCGTTCTGATCGGCCGGCTTGAGCGCGCCGGTCAGGGATAAGGGGCGGTGCAGATCTATCTGCCCATCGCCGAGATCTCCGTAAACCTTCTGCTATTGTTGAGCCTTGGTGTCGGAGTCGGATTTCTCTCCGGCATGTTCGGCGTCGGTGGCGGCTTCCTCCTGACCCCATTGCTGATCTTCATCGGCATTCCACCAGCGGTCGCCGTGTCGACCCAGGCCAACCAGATCGCGGCCTCATCGGCGTCGGGTGCCATCGCGCACTGGCGGCGCGGCACGCTCGACATGAAGATGGGCGCGCTGCTGCTCGTCGGCGGCATGGCGGGCGCCTTCGCGGGTGTCCAGATATTCGGCTATCTGCAGGCGCTCGGTCAGATCGATCTGATCATTTCGCTCTGCTATGTCGGCTTTCTCGGCACGATCGGCACGCTGATGCTGATCGAGAGCATCAACGCCCTGGTTCGACGGTATCGCGGCACGAAGTCCTCGTCGAACAGTGCCGCGCGGCGCAAGCGGCGCTGGATCGACCGCCTGCCGTTCAAGACCCGGTTTCCGAAATCGGGCCTCTATCTGTCGGTCATCCCCCCGGTCGTGATCGGAACCTTCGTCGGCACGCTGACCGCCATAATGGGCGTGGGCGGCGGCTTCATCATGGTCCCGGCCATGATCTACGTGTTGCGGATGCCGACCAATGTCGTCATCGGCACATCCCTGTTCCAGATCCTCTTCGTCACCCTGCTGACCACCGTGTTGCAGGCCGGCCAGAACCAGACGGTCGACATCGTCCTCGCGCTCGCCCTGATCGTCGGAGGCGTGGTCGGTGCGCAACTGGGCGCGCGGGCCGGCCGGAAGATCCGCGCCGAGGAATTGCGCGTCGCCCTCGCGGTTCTTGTGATCGCCGTCTGCCTGAAGGTCGGCTGGGACCTCGTGGCGACGCCGGAAGACCTGTTCAACATCATCTCGCTCGGGCGGCCGCAGATATGAGGCTCTGGCTCGCCCTGCTGACCCTTCTCGCCCTCGCTCCGCACGCCGCAGCGCAGGACGAGGCCGAGACCCCGGCGGCGGACGGGGGTCCGGCCATCGTCGCGGCCCTGACCCAGGAACGGGTCGACATCCGGTCCGATTTCGCCGGCACGCAGCTCATTCTGTTCGGCGCGGCCCAGGGCATGCGCGAGAGCGACGACATAGTCATCGTCGTGCGGGGCCCGCAGGAGGATTTGCGCGTGATGCGGCAGAGCCGGATCCTCGGCGTCTGGGTCAATATGGCGCCGGTCCATTTCGAGGGTGTGCCGTCCTACTACACGGTCGCGTCAACACGCCCCCTGTCGGACGTCGGGGCGTTCTCCGCCCTGCGCCGCGAAGGCATCGGCCTCGACCATCTGCGCCTCGACGCACCGGACACCGAACACCGGGAAGTGCGCTTCGGGGTCGAGGTGACGGTCAGTGATATCGGCGCGGAGATCGCCGAATACCGCGCCGCGATCGCACGCAACCGGCGGCGTGAGGAATTGTTCGCCGAAACCTATGAGGGCGTCGACCTGCTCGAGGGCGGACTGTTTCGCGCCAAGGTGACCTTGCCGCCGCGTACGCCGGTGGGCGACTACACCGTTGACGTCTACCTGTTCCGCAATGGCCGTGCGGTGGCCGAACGGTCGGTGACGCTGGAAGTCCGCAAGGCGGGCCTCGAACGCATCATCTACGACTTCGCGCATCAATTCGCCTGGCTCTACGGCCTGGTCTGCGCCGCGCTGGCCGTCCTTTTCGGATGGGCCGCCGCCGCTATCTTCAATCGCCGCTGACGACAACGCGGAGTCCCGCCATGATCCCCGCCCCTGCTCTCTGGCTCGGCCTTGCCGGTCTGATCCCCTTCTACGCCCCGGTGATCTGGCGCCTCGTTGCCGAGGGACCCGATGTGAACCGCGCCGAGATCGCCTTTACCCTGTACGCGGCTGTGATCCTGTCCTTCCTCGGCGGAGCGCGCTGGGGGCGCGAAGTGGTGCTTTCCATGGCCGTGCCCCGTGCGCGCGAACTGACGCTCGCCATTTTGCCGTCGCTCGGGGCCTGGCTGGCCGCCGCGGCGCATCTCGGCGGTTACAAGCAGATCGCCTGGGCCGGACTGATCCTCGCCTTTGCGCTGGTCTTCTTCTGGGACTGGCGCGGCGCGAAGGACGGCACCTGGCCGGAGTGGTATGGCCGCCTCCGCCTGATGCTCAGCTTCGGGGCGGTCTTCTCCGCCACCGTGATGATCGTGTTGAACGTCTAGCGGACGCGGTCCGGCAACAGCCGCCGCGCCGCGATCGGATAGACCGTCCGCCGCCCGATCACCCACGCGTCGGGACAGCAACCGAACACTTTCGCGAAGGCCGCATCCCGCACATTGAGGCCGCCGGTGAACGCCCCGAAGGACGGCAGCACAGCGCGCTTGCCGTCGCTGGCGAAGCAGCGGGCACGCAGCGTCCGGCCATTGCCCGACACCTTGGCGCACGGGTGGAGGTGCCCCGCCACTTCACCGTCTTGGGCTGAAGGTTCGTGCCGGAAGGTCAAAGGGCCGAGCGAAAGCTCTCCGGCGATCATCCCGCCGAAGCGCGGCGGCGGGACCGGGTCGTGATTGCCCTCGATCCAGACCCAGTCAGCAACCGACCGGACCAGTGCAGCGAGCGTATCCGCATCCCCCGCATCCATCCGGCCATCGGCCCCGAGATCGTGAAAGCTGTCGCCGAGCGCGATGACGGTGTGCGGCTGCAGCCGCACGATCGCCTCCGCCAGCCGTTTCAGCGTGGCGCGCGTGTCGTAGGGCGGCAGGAAAATCCCCTTCGCCGCGAAGGCCGATCCCTTCTCGAAATGAAGATCGGCGACGGCGAGGACGCGCTCGCCCGGCAGATAAAGCGCGCCCGACCGGTCGGCGATGACCTCCACCCCCGACAGGCTCCATGCGGAGCGGTCCTCGAATGCCATCGCCTCGGCCACTCGCCAGCCCGTTCGTTCGCTTTTGTTCCGGGTCCGAAACTCGCCGCTTCGGCCCGCCCCGTCAACGCGCGGCGCGCAGCCTGTCCACATCTCCGGCGCGCAGGGCATCGAGATGGCGCGTCACCTTGTCGGCCGGCCAGTCCCACCACGCGATGTCGAGAAGCTCGGCCACCGCCTTTTCGTCGAAGCGCATCTTGCGGACCTCCGCCGGATTACCTGCCACGATGGTGTAGGGCGGGACGTCCTTCGTGACGACCGAATAGGAGCCAATGATCGCGCCATGCCCGATCGTGACGCCCGGCATGATCACCGCCTGCGTCCCGATCCAGACATCGTGACCGACCACGGTGTCGCCGCGATAGCCGCTGTCGAGGCTCGACGGATCGAAGCCTTCTTCCCACCCCGACCCAAAAATCTGGAAAGGATAGGTGGTGACGCCGCCGAGCGCATGGTTCGCCCCGTTCATGATGAAGCGGACGCCGGTCGCCAGCGCGCAATAGCGTCCGATCACCAGCCGATCGCCGGTGAAGTCGTAATGGTAGAGGACATTGCGGTCCTCGAAGCGTTCCGGCTCGTCCGGGTCGTCGTAATAGGTGTAGTCGCCCACCTCGATATTCGCCCGGGTGATCACCGGTTTCAGGAAACACACCCGCGGAAATCCGGGCATGGGATGGGGGTTCATCGGATCGGGTCCGTGCATGGGAAAACTCTTTTCTGGAATGGGATTGCGTCAGTAACGGCGTCACCTCCGCGGAGGCGGAGGTCCAGTCCGGGCGGGACATCTGGATTCCCGCCTGCGCGGGAATGACGGATCAGGTCACTGGATCATAATGCCCGACTGATGCCCCGGATTGCCCGAGCGATCAACCGGGACGGGTCGGAAATCAATCCCGTCCCATCGCTTCGGCGATCAGGTCCTCCTCCGAGATCGACGACAGAATGCTGTCATGCGCCTCGCCGAAGACCGGCTCCTTGCCGATCTCGAGCATCACCGGCACGGCGAGCGGCGAGACGCGGCCCAGCGCTTCGTGGACGATGCGCCCCTGCACACGGCGCAGCGCGTCGCCGAGGCGGCGGATGTCGAGCAAGCCCGTCCCGGCATCCTCCCACGCCGCCTGCAAGAGAATGTGATCGGGCTCGTGCTGGCGTAGGACGTCGTAGATGAGGTCGGCAGAGAAGCTGACCTGCCGCGACGTTTTCTCATGGCCCGGCATCTTCCGCTGGATCAGGCCGGCGATCACCGCGCAGCGCCCGAAGGTCCGCTTCATCAGCGGGCTTTCGGCGAGCCAGGCGTCAAGATCGTCGCCCAGCATGTCCTCGGCGAAGAGGTCGTCGAGATCGAGATCGGCCATGTCGGAAAGCCCCCAGACGGTCAGTGCGTACTCATTCGCGACGAAGCCGAGCGGGCGTTTCCGGAGGCGTTCGAGCCGGCGCGTCAGCAGCATGCCGAGCGTCTGGTGCGCCAGCCGCCCCTCGAACGGGTAGCAGACGAGATAGAAGCGGCCATGCCGGGGGAAGGTCTCGACGAGAAGTTCGTCCGGCCCAGGCAGGCGTGAGCGGAAGGCCTGCAATTCCAGCCATTCGCGCACCTGCTCCGGCAGGCCCGCCCATTGCGACCGGTCGTGCGTCAGCGCTCGGACGCGGGCGGCGAGATAGGTCGAGAGCGGGAACTTGCCGCCATTATAGGTCGGCACGCGCGGCGTTTCGTCGGAGGATTTCCGCACCAGCGCATCGGTCTCATTGAGGCCGACGAAAGCGAGGATTTCCCCGCCGAACACGAAGCTGTCGCCCGGCGCGAGCTGTTCGATGAACCATTCCTCGATCTGGCCGAGCACCCGCCCGCCGCGCCCGCCGGAGGACAGGCGGACATTCAGCATTTCCGATTCGATGATCGTGCCGATATTCATCCGGTGGCGCTGTGCGGTGCGTGGGTCGCGCACCCGCCACAGCCCGTCCTTTCCGTGGATCAGCTTGCGGAAGCGGTCATAGGTTTTCAGCGCATAACCGCCCGTCGCGTCGAACTCGAACACACGGTCAAAGGTCGCGCGGTCGAGATCGGCATAGGGTGCGGCGGAGCGGATCTCGGCATGGAGCCGGTCCGCATCGACCGCCTCGCCGCACGCCCGGCTCATGATGTGCTGCGCCAGAACGTCGAGCTTGCCCGCGGTCAGCGGGTCGCCATCGAGCACGCCTTCGGTGACGGCGTCCCGCGCAGCCGTGCATTCGAGATATTCGAACCGATTGGTCGGCGCGAGAACGGCGCGCGATGGCAGGTCGAGCCGGTGGTTCGACCGCCCGAGCCGCTGGATCAGCCTGGAGGAGCCCTTCGGCGCACCCAGTTGCAGGACCAGATCGACATCGCCCCAGTCGATCCCGAGATCGAGTGTCGAGGTGCATACCACCGCCTTCAGCTTGCCCGCCGCCATCGCCGCCTCGACCTTGCGGCGCTGCTCGGCGGCCAGCGAGCCGTGATGCAGCGCAATGGCGAGCCCGTCCTCATTGATCCGCCAGAGTTCCTGAAACGTCGCCTCGGCCTGGGCGCGCGTGTTGACGAAGATCAGCGCCATGCGCGCGTCCTGAATCCGCTCGTAGATCTTCGCGATGATGTGACGGCCGTAATGCCCGGCCCACGGGATCCGGTCCTCGGTCTCGAGGATTTCCACCTCGGGCGCCGGTCCCGGACCGCCGCGCACGATGCGGGCAAGGTTCGCTTCGCCGCCGGTCTGCGGCGCGATCCACCGCGCCAGCCCGCCCTCGTCGGCGATCGTGGCGCTCAGCCCCGCGCGCCGTGCCTGCGGGGCCCACGCCGCCAGCGTCGACAGGCCGAGGCTGAGGAGATCGCCGCGCTTCTGCGGCGCGAGCGCATGCACCTCATCGACCACGATCCGCCGCAGATCCGCGAAGAAGGCCTCGGCGTTGGGAGAGGCCGTGAACAGCGCCAGCTGCTCCGGCGTGGTCAGGAGAATGTCGGGCGGCTTCTCGCGCTGTCGCTGGCGCTTGGAGACCGGCGTGTCGCCGGTTCGGGTCTCGATCCTCAGACCCAGCCCCATCTCCTCGACCGGGGTCATAAGATTGCGCGCGACGTCGACCGACAGCGCCTTCAAGGGCGACAGATAGAGCGTATGCAGCCGGTGCGGCCGGTCCTTGCCCTCCTGCTGGACCCGGGCGTGCAGCTCGACCAGGCTCGGCAGGAAACCGCCCAGCGTCTTGCCCCCGCCCGTTGGCGCAATCAGCAGCGCATCCTCACCCCGCTCCGCCGCGTCGAGCATTTCCAGCTGGTGCGCGCGCGGCGTCCAGCCGCGCGCGGCGAACCAGCGCTCGAAGGCGTCGGGAAGTCGGGGCAGGCGCGCGGCGTCGTCCATGAAATCAACGTTAGACTCGGCTGCGCCGACTCGACAGCGCCAAGCGCTGGCCTAGGATCGCGGCCCGAAGATTGACAGCAAACAGCATGGGTTCCCCGCGGACGCGGGGACCCGAAGCTGGCACCCGGTTTCCGGTCCCCGTTTTCACGGGGACCCCAGTCTTGCGCTTATACGAGGACCGTCATGCCCCGCACCCTGTTTTCCGCCCTTGCCCTGACCACAGTGCTGGCCGGCACCGCCGTGGCGCAGGAGGGTGAATATCTTGACTACCCCGAGACCGCGACGGTCGATCAGGTCGACACCTATCAGACGCCGGACGGCACCGAAGAGGTCGCAGACCCCTATCGCTGGCTCGAGGATTCGGTCCGCACCAACCCGGATGTCGCGGCCTGGGTCGCTGCGCAGAACGAGGTGACGAACGCCTATCTCGAAACCCTGCCGGGCCGGACGGCGATCGAGGACCGGCTCACCGAGCTGTGGAATTACGAGCGTTTCGATACGCCGGAAGAAGATGGCGGCCGCTATTTCTACAGCCGCAATGACGGGCTGCAGAACCAGTCTGTCTATTACGTCCAGGACGGACTCGACGGGCAACCCCGCGCCCTGATCGATCCCAATGCCTGGGCCGAGGATGGCACAAGGGCGCTGGCCGGCACCGCCCCCAGCCCCGACGGCTCCATGGTCGCCTATCTCGTCGCCGATGGCGGGTCGGACTGGCGCACCATCCATGTGATCGACGTCGACACCGGCGAGGTGATCGATGACCGCATCGAGTGGGCGAAATTCACCGGCGTCAGCTGGGCCGCCGATGGCACGGGCTTCTACTATTCGCGCTATCCGGCCCCGGACGAAGGTGCGGAATTCACCTCGCTCAACATGAATCAGGCGGTGTATTTCCACACCGTCGGGACGCCGCAGTCCGATGACGTGATGATCATGTCCGATCCGGACAATCCGGAACTCGGCTGGGGCGCGACGGTCTCCGAAGACGGCGACTTTCTGGTCCTCACCTCCTGGACCGGCACGGACGGCAACGGCACTTACGTCCTCAGCCTGACCGAGCCGAACGCCCAGCCGATCGAGATTTTCGAGGGCTTCGGCAACAACCACACCTACATCACCAATGTCGGCAGCCGCTTCCTGTTCCAGACCGATCTCGATGCGCCGAATGGCCGCGTCGTGGCGGTCGATGTCATGAATCCCGAAACGCGTGCCGATGTGATCGCCGAGGGCGAAACCCCGATCCAGGATGTCGGCGCGGTCGGCAACCATCTGATCGTGGAACGCCTCGAAGACGCCAAGGCCGCCGTCAGCGTCTATGATCTGGACGGCAATCTGGTGCGCAATGTCGACCTGCCGGGGATCGGCTCGGTCGGCGGTTTCGGCGGGCATCTGGACTCGCCGGAAACCTTCTACACCTTCGCCAGCTTCAACCGCCCGGCGACCATCTACCGCTATGACGTGGAGACCGGCGAGAGCGCGGTCTTCCGCGAGCCGGACCTTACCTTCGACCCTGAAGACTATGTCGTGGAGCAGGTCTTCTTCGAATCGACCGGCGGCGCCCAGGTGCCGATGTTCATTGTGCGCCATCGCAGCGTCGAGGCGACCGGCGCCCAGCCGACCCTGCTTTACGGCTATGGCGGTTTCGGCATCGCCCAGCTGCCCACTTTCGACGTGCGCCGCCTGCAGTGGATGGAGATGGGCGGCGTTTTCGCTCTGGTGAACCTGCGGGGCGGCTCGGAATACGGCCGGGCCTGGCACGATGCCGGCCGGCTTCAGAACAAGCAGAACGTCTTCGACGACTTCATCAACGCCGCCGAGGAGCTGATCGATCTGGGCTGGACGACGCCGGACAATCTCGCCATCGAGGGCCGCTCCAACGGGGGGCTTCTGATCGGCGCGGTGGTCAATCAGCGCCCCGACCTGTTCGCCGCCGGCCTGCCGACCGTCGGCGTGATGGACATGCTGCGCTTCAACCAGTTCACCGCCGGCCGCTTCTGGGTCGACGATTACGGTTCTCCCCAGGACCCGGAAATGTTCGAGATCCTGCGCGCCTATTCGCCCTATCACAACGTGGCGGAGGGCGAGGATTATCCTGCGCTCCTGATCCTGACGGCCGACACCGACGACCGCGTCGTGCCGGGACATTCGTTCAAATACGCCGCCGCGTTGCAGGCCGCAGAGACCGGGCCGGCCCCGACCGTGATCCGCATCGAGACCCGGGCCGGTCACGGTGCCGGCACCCCGGTGTCGAAGCTGATCGAGGAAACCGCCGACAAGTGGGCCTTCATCGCCTTTCACACCGGCCTCGATCTGACGAACGGCCTGCCGCAGCTCGGCGAATAAGGCAGCGTCGCTCCCGGGGGGAATGCGCCGAAGGCCATTCCCCCTGCCCTCTTGCGGGCAGATTTGCGACCTTTGCTGCCTCAAGCCGGGGGGCGAGAGCAGTGAGGGACCCGACATGGCCCATGCCGTGATCGAACGCTTCCAGGAACTGGAAGAAGCATTCGCCGAAATCGCCGGTCGCGGTGGCCGCTTGCAGGCGCGCTTCTGTGCCGCCGCAGCGCTCGACTGCGATCTCGCCACGGACACGCTGATCCACCGCACCGAGCGTGAGCTGGAAGTGCTTGATGCAGGCCTGTCGCGCTGGCGGACACCGGCCCCGCAGATGCGGCTTGTCTATGCCACGGCACTGACCACCGCCGGGCGAGATGCCGGCCTGTTCCTCAACACCAAGGACACGCTGAAGGAGACCCGCCGGCAGCGTGGCGGCCGGCACCTCCAGGACGGCGGCGCCTGCGCGGCACTCGTTCTCGTTGCATCAGGCGGTTCACCCAGCCATTCCGGCATGTTCTTCGACATTCTCGCCTCCATTTCAGCACCCTGGTGGCGGCGCGTCCCGCAGCCGGAGGAAGCCTGCGCAGCGGCGCTCGCCGCCTCGGGCGAAACCCCGGAGAGCGCAGGCAGCCTCCTGTCGCGTACGCGGGTCCTGATGGATGCGGCGGGCGTGCCGGGCCGGCATATCGACAAGGCGGTCTATGACGTGGCGCTGAGCGAGCCGGATCCGGACATATATGCCCGCAGCTGGACGGCGCTCAATGTTGCGGCCCGCAGCAAGAAGGGCCTGGTCCGTCACAGCGGATTTGACGGACTCGCCATTCTCGCCGCGCAGGTGGAGGACGGATCGGAGGCCGCCGACGCACTCATCGCCGCGACCGAAGCCGTGAAGGAGATGCGCCCGCGCGTGTCGAGCCTGGCGTCCGGCCGGCTCGCCTTGCGCCTGGCCGGATCGATGTGCGGTTCGCGCACGCCGGGCGGTGCGGCGCGGGATCTCTCGGCAATCTATGCGATGCAGGCCGCCGTGATCGTCGCCACGACCGCCAGTGCCGCCGCCGTTGTTGCGGCAAGCTGACGCATTGGTCCGATCCCGCTTGCGGGGCGGGAAATGCCGCTTATCAACGGTAGCGGATGAGGGGTTTCATCCAAAGGAGGAAACCCGATATGAAATGTATTCTCGCCGCATCGGCGCTTTGCACGATCGCCGTGGCACCGGCATTGGCTGACGAATGGGGCTATACCGGCGCGCATGACCCCAGCCACTGGTCCGGCACATGCGCGACCGGTGCCGAGCAGTCGCCGATCGATCTCGACGGCGAGATCGAAGCGGAAATCGAAGGCCCGGCGTTGTTCTGGGGCACAGCCGAAGCCGATGCCGTGCGCAATGCAGGACACGCGCTGCAAGTCGACTTTGCCGAAGGTGCCGGCATGGTGCTCGACGGCGTCGAGTACGGCCTTCTGCAATTCCACATTCACACGCCCAGCGAGCACACGCTCGCGGGCGAGGCCTTTCCGATGGAAGTGCACTTCGTCCACGCAGCCGAAGACGGTCGTCTCGCCGTGCTCGGTGTTTTCTTCGCCGAGGGCGTGGCGCATCCGGAACTCGACGCGCTGATCGCGGCCATGCCAGCGACAGCCGGCATCTCTGACTGGGCCGGTGACCTCGATCTCGACCGCTTCCTGCCGGCCGAAACCGAAGTGCTGCGCTATGCGGGATCGTTGACCACGCCGCCCTGCAGCGAAATCGTTTCGTGGAGTGTCTATGACACGCCGGTCGAAGCGTCGGCGGAGCAGATTGCAGCCCTGCAGGCCCTTTTCGGCGCCAATGCACGGCCGGTTCAGCCGATCAACCGCCGCTTCCTGCTGATCGCGGATTGATCCGGGACCTGGCTCCGGCGGCGCCTTGCGCCGCCGGGGCAGGGTTTGACCCCGGCCGTCCGGATGCTAGGTGGTAAGACACCCCCAGCAACCGGAGATGTCTGTCGTGAGGACACCCGCCGAATCCCTGCCGTCCACCGGAGCCGGAACCGCCGAAGGCGTGTTCAACCAGCAATTCATCGCCCAGCTCGTCGATATCGGGTTCGACGCCGTCGTGAACGTCGCGCTCGCCGCGCTGATCCTGTTCGTGGGATTCCTCGTCGCCGGTCTCGCCCGGCGCAGCGTGAAGCATCTCGTCGAGAAGAATCCGAAGATTGACCCGACGCTGGCGAATTTCTTCGGCGGCATCGTTCGTTACGCCATTCTGGCCGTGGTCGGCATCGCGGTTCTGACCCGTTTCGGGGTCGAGACCACCTCCCTGGTCGCCGCGTTGGGTGCCGCGACCCTGGCGATCGGCCTCGCCCTTCAGGGCACGCTGTCCAACGTGGCGGCCGGCGTGATGATCGTCTTTTTCCGGCCCTACAAGATTGGTGATTTCGTCGATATTGCAGACGCAAGCGGGACGGTGAAGGACATCACCCTGTTCACGACCGAACTGACCGCGATCGACGGCGTGCAGATCACCGTGCCGAACGGACAGGCCTGGGGCGATGTCATCACCAATTATTCGGCCAATCCGACCCGCCGCGTCGACTGGACCTTCTCGATTTCCTACGACGACGACATCGACAAGGCGATGCAGGTGCTGCGCGACACCATCCTGCCCGATGAACGCATCCATGCCGAACCCGAACCGGTCATCGTGGTCGTGGCGCACAACACGTCCTCGATCGACATATCGGTCCGCGTCTGGGCTGCAACGGCGGATCACTGGGCGATCAAGTGGGACATGTGGAAGAAGGTGAAGCATGCCTTCGACGCCAACGACATCGAAATTCCCTATCCGCACCAGGTCGAGATTCACAAGGAAAGCTGATAGTCTCTGCCGCGATTAGGCCCCAATCACAGGGGAAAGAGGCGGCATGAGCAACGACACTCGCACCGAGCCGACACCGGCAGACGAACCGCGCAGCTTTCTCGGCCGCTGGCTGAAGATCACACCCGGCGACATACTTCGCCTCGTTCTGATCTGCGTGGTGGCCGGCCTCATCCTGGCCGCCTTTCGTGTCGACCCGCGCCGTCTCTGGGTCGACTTCTTTGGCACCATGGTTGACGCCTGGCGCGAATTCATCGGCATCTCGGCCGATCTGGTCACCTGGGGCCTCGACTACTTCCTTCTGGGCGCGGTTCTGGTGATCCCGATCTGGCTCATCGTGCATACCGTGCGGGCAATGCGCCGCCGCCCGCGTTAGGAAATCCTTCAGCCTGAGTCCACGTTTCACGGGAAATTTCCGCGAATTCGTCTTACGGGTGCTCCCCAAGGGGGAGAGGCATGGGCTTGAGAAATACCGTCGTTGCGATCGACGCACCTGCGCCTTGGCGTGAAGGGCAGACCCTCATCGTCGAACCGGGCTCACTGTTCCGCCAACTCTTGGTCGGCGTTGTCCGCGAGGAGTCGCGCTCGCGGGTCGTTGCTGTCGGCTGTCCGCAGGAAGCCCTGGACATCGTGCGATCCGAAGCCCCTAGCCTGATCGTGATGGACTGGGCGCCGTTCGATTCCGACGGAGCCGAGCTCGGGCTGATCCGCGAGCTTCGCAGCAAGGACAATCCCTTCGAACGCCAGATACCGGTCATCGTCACCAGCAGCCGCGGGCGCCGCCGCGATATCGAGTGCGCCAGGAATGCGGGCGCAACCGACTACGTGTTGAAACCTGCCGCCCCGGTCCAGGTCTTGAGGCGCGCAGATGTCGCTGAAAGATGGCCGCGCCCCTTCGTGCAGGCGACGCGCTTCCGGGGGCCTGACCGCCGGACGCAGGCACGCGGCGTGATCGGGCTTCGCTACAAGCGGCGTATGGACGTGCGCGCAGGCCTCGTGGATCCGCTCGACGCCGCCCGCCACGCTCTGGCGGCGCTGGCGAGCGAAGTCGAAATCCATGGATGCCATCTAACCAGGCGTGTCGTGATGTCCCTGAAATCCTTCATCGCTTCGCTGTCAGAATTCACCGAGCGGGAAAACCACGTCGTCGAGATCCACCGTGCCGCGCTGGTGCAATTGGAACGGGCCAGGTTCGAGGGAGAAACCGGCATGGCCGTGGTGCTCGGGCTGGAGCGGGTCGTGAACAATCGCCTCACCCGTCACTGAACTCGCGTCCGCGTTAGCAAAAAATTCAGCCTGAATCCGCTTTCCGCAGGAAATCGCTGGACATTTACCGTATCACACGTCCTCCGGGAGAGGACGAATGTCGGCTTGTTCAGCCATCGCGACGATCGATGCGCCCCCGCCTTGGCGGGAAGGGCACGCGCTCGTGCTCGATCCGGGTTCGCTCTTCCGTCAGCTTCTGACCAGCACTCTGCGCCGGGAGTCCGGCGCGCGCGTCTTCGCCGTTGGCAATCACGACGAGGCAATGGAAGTCATCCGCAGCGAGGACCCGAGCCTCGTCGTGATGGACTGGTCCCCGTTCGACGAAACCGGTCAGGAAATGCGGCTCATCCGGGCCCTGCGCGAGCACGAAAACCCGTTCGTCCAGCAGGTCCCGTTGCTCGTGGTGAGCAATCGCAGCCGACGCAGCGACGTCATTCATGCCCGGAATATGGGCGCGACGGATTACATGCTGAAGCCGGCCCCGCCGGCCCGCGTCATCGGCCGCGCCGATCATGCCGAGCAGAACCCCCAGCCCTTCATCAAGGCGACCCGCTATCGCGGTCCGGACCGCCGCCGCCGCGGGCGCGAGGTCAGGGACGAACGCTACAAGCGCGGCGCCGACGTTCGTGCCGGCCTCGTCGATCCGCTGTCCGCCGCGCGCAACGGCGCCATCGCCGTTGCGGAGGAGGTTGCCATCTTCGGCTGCGCCCTGACGCGCCGGGTGGTGGTTTCGCTGAAGCGCTATCTCGAAGCCGTCGAAGTCTTCACCGAGCGCGAGAACGAGGTTGTGGAAATTCACCGCGCTGCCCTCGTCCAGCTTGAACGCGCCCGCTTCCAGGGCGGTGCCGGCACAGCCGTCGTGACCGGCCTCGAACAGGTCGTCGCGAACCGGCTGGCACGGGGCTGATCCGGGCGTTTGGCCGGAACGGCAAACACGCCTTGCGATTTTGACGGCGTCCGCCCCTGTCATTTGCACGCCCCAGCGTCTAACTCTCGGCGATCGGAACGCCAGAGGACGCCATGGCCGAAAGCCTTCAGGACCTGCTCGATCGCTTGTCACCCCTTCTGGTCGACGGCTCGCCGCATGCCCAGGCCCTGGGGCTGGCGCTCGACGGTCTCGGACCGGGCCGCGCAACCATGCGCGCGCCCTATCGCGATGATCTGGTCGGCGATCCGGAAACCGGCGTGCTGCACGGCGGCGTGGTCACGGCTTTGCTCGACCATGCCTGCGGCGTCGCCGCCTTTTCCGGCCTCGGCGCGAGGGAAACCCCCGCCACGCTCGACCTTCGGATCGACTACATGCGCCCCGCCCAGCCGGGCAAGGACATCATCGCCGAGGCCGAATGTGTCCGCGCACACGGCCTGATCGCCTTTGTCCGCGCCACCGCACATGACGGCGACGAGAGCGACCCCGTGGCCACTGCACAGGCCGCCTTCATGGTCACCCGGCCGTCGAAAGAGGCCGCCGATCGTGTCCGCACCATCATCGCGGAAGGAAAGCTCTAGATGAGTGACGATCTGATCCGCACGCTTCTGGAAGCCCCCTATGTGTCCAAATTCGGCGTCCGGTTCGAACGCCGCGGCGACGAACTGACGGGCGTCCTGCCCTATGCCGAACACCTCGTTGGCAACCCGCTCGTTCCGGCGCTGCATGGCGGTGCGGTCGGCGCCTTCATGGAAGTCGTCGCGTCCGGCGCACTGCTCGCGGCCCAGCCGCTGATGCGCCTGCCCAAGCCGATCGACGTGGCGGTCGACTATCTCCGGCCCGCCCGGCCGCAGGACGTCTACGCCCGCGCGGTGATTGGTCGGTCGGGCTCGCGCGTGGCCAATGTCCGGGTCGAGGCCTGGCAGAACCGCCGGGATGCGCCGGTTGCGACCCTGCACGGCCATTTCCTGATCAAGCCGGTGCCGGCGGACTCCTGAGTTCACCCCACCCTGACCCTCCCCTCAAGGGGAGGGAATTGGCATGGCGTTTCGACTCCCTCCCCCCACGGGGGAGGGCTGGGGTGGGGGGAGGTGCGGCGACCTGCCCCGTCGCCCGGCGGCGGGTTCCGCCCTATGTTCGACGGCATGAAACAGGACACGGTCATTGCCTATTATGACGGCGCGTGCCCGCTCTGCGTTCACGAGATGAAACTCTATGAGCGCCGCGGTCAGGGCCATGTCGTGCTGCAGGACGTGACCGGCGAGATTCCCGAGGATATCGACCGGCAGGCTGCGCTCGACGCGCTTCATGTCCGTCTGGACAATGGACAGGTCGTCACCGGCTGGGCCGCCTTCATCGAGATCTGGCGCGTGACGCCGGGGATGGGCTGGCTTGCCGCCCTGACCAGCCCCGCCCCGATCCGGGTGCCGCTCGACTGGCTCTATCGCAAGTTGGCGCCCTACCGCCCGCGCCGCAAATGCGCCGACGGGGCGTGCAGCCTCTGACCGTGCCGTGGCGCACAAGAAGCCCAACCTTCCGGAAAAGACCTGCCCCGTCTGCCAACGCCCCTTCGCCTGGCGCAAGAAATGGGCGCGGAACTGGGAGCAGGTGAAATACTGCTCGAAACGGTGCGCGTCTCAGGCGTAGCGCGCGAGACTTTCACCGAGCGCCCGGAACATGCCGGCATGGCGGCCGGCCAGCGCCTCGACATCCCTCGAATATCCCCCGCCCAGAACCCCGCACAGCGGCAGGCCGAGCGCCATCACCCGGTCGGCCACCATCCGGTCGCGCGCGAGCAGGCCGTTATCCGAGAGCGAGAGCAGGCCGAGCCGGTCGTCCGCATGGGGATCGACCCCGGCATTGTAGAAGACGAGATCCGGCTTCGGGCCATCCAGCACAATGTCGAGCGCGTCCGAGAGCGCGGCGAGATAGTCCGCGTCACCCATGCCGTCCGGCAGACCGATATCGAGATCGCTCCGCGCCTTGCGGCGCGGCCAGTTCTTCTCGCAATGCAGCGACAGGGTGAAGACGCGGTCATCGCCCTCGAAGATGCGGGCCGTGCCGTCGCCCTGATGCACGTCGAGATCGATGACCAGAGCGCGGCTGATCGCGCCTTCGGCCAGCAGCACCGACGCGGCGACACCGACATCGTTGAACACGCAGAAGCCCGCCCCGCCCTCGCGGCTGGCATGGTGGCTGCCCCCGGCAGCGCTGGCGGCCGCGCCCTGTCCCAGTGCCAGGCGCGCGGCCAGGGTCGTGCCCGCAGCAGAGGTCCGGGCGCGGCGCGCAATCGGCTCGGTGACCTTGAACCCGATCCGGCGCTGCACATCGTCCGGCAGGCTCTGGGTCAGAACGCCATCGACATACGCCCCGTCATGCGCCAGTTCGAGCCAGCTGGCCGGCGCGGCGATCGGTGCGTGGAAGGCGCCGAAGGACGCCACGATTCCATCCGCCACGAGACGCCGGGCCACGGCTTCGTACTTCCCCATCGGGAAGCGGTGATGGTCCGGCACGTCATGCGCGGTGTAGTCCGGCGACCAGACAACACTCAGTCCCGTCACGCGAAATCATTCTCCAGAACAATGCGATAGCGGGCCTTGCCCTCGCGCAGATGGTCGAACGCCTCGTTGATTTGCGACATCTTCATGTGCTCGGTTTGCGGCGCGATGCCATGCCGGGCGCAGAATTCCAGCATGGTCGCGGCGATCGCCGGCGTGCCGACCGACGTCGCCGACAACTGTGCCTGCCCGCCCATCAATGCGATCGGGGCAAGCCCCATCGGTTCGGTCGCCGCCCCGACGAAGTTGAGCCGGCCGTCCGGGGCGAGCGCCTGGACATAGCGGGCCCATTCCAGCGGCACATTGACGGTCGAGAGCACCATGTCGAACCGGCCGCGTTCGGCTTTCAGCGCGTCCTTGTCGCGCGAATTCACGACGCGGTGCGCGCCCAGCGACTTCGCTTCCTCTTCCTTGCCGGGCGAGGAGGTGAAGGCGGTCACTTCACAGCCCCAGGCGCGCGCGAATTTCAGCGCCATATGCCCGAGCCCGCCAATCCCGATGATGCCGACCCGGTCGGTCGGGCGGATGCCATAGTGCACGAAGGGATAGAAGACGGTCAGCCCGCCGCAGAACAGCGGCCCGGCCTTGGCCGCATCAACGCCGTCCGGGATCGGGATCGCCCACGCGCCCTGCGCGCGGACCCGCTCGGCAAAGCCGCCGAACCGGCCCTTCTTGGCGGACGCGACGCCCGTGGCGTCTGCACACAGATTGTGCTGGCCGCTCATGCAGGTGTGGCACCCCAGGCAGGAATGCGCGAACCAGCCCACGCCGACCCGGTCACCGACCTTGAGGTGCTTCACCGCAGGACCGGCCTCCACAATCCGTCCGACGATCTCGTGGCCCGGCACCAGCGGATAGGCCGAGATATTCCACTCGTCGTCGACCAGCGACATGTCGGAATGGCAAAGCCCGCAGGTCTCGACCGCGATCTCCACCTCGTCGTCGGGCAGCGGTCCGGGATCGTATTCGAACGGCGTCAGCTTCCCGCCGGCTTCATGTGCGGCCCAGGCCCGGATCATGTGCGTCTCCTCGCTCGTCTCGAATCCAGCATATAGGGCGCCGCGCGCCGCTGTCGCGGGCGTGTTTTCGCTTCACCACGGGATTTCCCCCGCTATTCTGCGCGCGGGCGTTGCAACAAAAGGGATGAGACATGCCGATACTGTTGGGGGCACATGTGCTGATCGCGATACTGTGCGCGATCCACGCCCTGAAAACCGGCCGCCAGATGTACTGGCTCTTCATCCTGTTCGCCTTTCCCGGCCTCGGGTCCGTTGTCTATGTCGTGGTCGAAATCCTGCCGGGGCTCACGGAGTCTCCGCAAGCCCGCGCTGCCGGTTCGGCGGCGCGCCGGGCGCTGGATCCGGGTCGCGAATTACGTGAAGCGCGCCAGCAACTCGACGTCGCGCGTACTCCGGCCAATCTCCGCCGCGTCGGCGATGCCTATCTGGCCATGGATCGGCCGGGCGACGCCTTGCCCCTGCTACAGGAAGCCGCCACCGGCATTCTCTCCGACGATGAAGGCCTGCTCACGGCCAAGGCGCGGGCCGAATATGGCTGCGCGCTTTACGACGACGCGATCGCCACCCTGGAAGCGCTGAAGGACGCCCATCCGCGCACCTCCATGCCCCAGGCGCACCTGCTCTATGCCAGGGCACTTGAAGGCGCCGGCCGAGACGTCGATGCGCTCGAGCAGTACGAGAACGTGTCGGGCTATTACCCGGGCGCCGAAGCACGGGCCCGTTGGGCAATGCTGCTGGAAAAACTCAGCCGCGGCGACGAAGCCGCCGAACGCTGGAACGAGATCCTCTCTGCAGCGCGTATTGCTCCGAAATTCGCGCGCAAGGCACAGGCCGAATGGGTCGAGATGGCCCGTACCCGGGCGTCCCGCGTCGCGTGATGCTTGCAGCCGGGCCGGTGCCACTCTAAGCGCGGCCCATGACCGTCACGCCGCTCACCCGTCTCAACGTGCTGCAACGCGCATGGCCGCTGGTCTTCGCCAATGCCGCCGTACCGCTGGCCGGTGTGGCGGACACATTCGTGCTCGGCCTGCGCGGCGATGCCAGCGACCTGGCCGGAGTGGCGCTCGGCGCGGCGATCTTCAACATCGTCTACTGGTCGGTCTATTTCCTGCGCATGGGCACGACCGGCCTGACCGCCCAGGCCAACGGCACCGACGACGAGGCCGAGGTCCAGCGTACCCTTGTTCGCGCCGTGATCCTCGCTGCAATCATCGGCATGCTGGTCTGGCTGATCCGTGCGCCGCTCGCAGAGCTGGGTTTCGCCATCCTGCAGGGCGGTCCGGAAGCCGAAGCCGACGGCACCGCCTATTTCACGGCCCGCAGCTGGGGCGCCCTGCCCGCTTTCGGTGTCTTCGCCGTCACCGGCTGGCTGATCGGGCTCGGCCGCTCGTCCGAAACCCTCATCGTCCACGGCGTGATCAGCGCGGTGAATATCGGTCTCGACCTCTGGTTCGTGCTCGGGCTGGGCTACGGCCCGGGCGGGGTCGGGGCCGCGACCGCGATCGCCGAAGCCGCGGGACTGATCGTCGCGATCGGCCTGTTGTGGCGAATCCTGTCGCGACGCGGAGGCCTGTTGCCGGGACTATTCGGACGCGCCGCCCTGCTCGATCCGGGCGCGATCCGGCGCATGGTCGATATCAATATCAACCTGATGCTGCGCACCTGGGTGATGATCATCGGCTTCACCTGGTTCGCCAATGCCGGCGCGCGGCGGGGCACGGTGTTGCTGGCCGGCAATCACGTCCTTTTACAGGTCATCACGATCTGGGCCTTCGTGCTCGATGCCTTTGCCTTCATCGCCGAAGCCGAAGCCGGTCGCGCCGTGGGACGGAAGTCGGTGGCGCACATGCGACTTACCCTGCGCCTGACCGCCGAGCTGGCCCTGGCGACCGGGGCCATCCTTGGGCTGCTGACATGGCTGATCGGACCCGCAGCACTGTCCGCCGTAATCGGTGATTCCGGCGCGCGGGCAGCGGCGATTGCCTTCCTGCCCTATTGCGCGGTCGTGCCGGTTCTGGGGGCGATGGCATGGACGTTCGACGGCATCTTCATTGGCGCGACCCGGGGGGCGATGCTCCGCAATGCCAGTCTCGCGGCCCTTGCCATCTACCTCGTGGCCGACCTCATCCTGACGCCGCCACTGGGCAATCACGGCGTCTGGCTCGCCTTCCTCGTCTACTATCTCGCGCGCGCCGGTTCGCTCGCGGCGTACTACCCGGCGCTGGAGAAACGGTTGGTCTAGCCGAAACATGGGGTTCCCGCGAACGCGGGAATCCGAAACCAGGTGCGGACGTCAGGTCCCCGTTTTCACGGGGACCCCGGATTTGAGCCTAACCCGCCCCGACCGCCTCGCTTACCGCCGCGAATCCGTCCGCCTTCAGGCGTTCGGTAAGCCCCCGCTTGATGCGGGTGACGAGGCCCGGCCCTTGATAGACAAGCGCGGAATAGAGCTGGATCGCCGAAGCTCCGGCGCGGATCTTGGCGTAGGCCGTCTCGGCGTCCTCGACACCGCCCACCCCGATCAGCGGCACTAACGGCCCGATGGCCGCGCGAAAATCCTTGAGCAATGCGGTGGAGCGTTCGAACAATGGCCGGCCGGACAAGCCCCCGGCCTCGCCCTTGTCGGCGCTCGTGAGGCTTTCGGGGCGTTCGATCGTCGTGTTCGAAACAATCAGCCCGTCGAGACCGTGCGCCGTCACCGCGCCGGCGATGTCGGACACGTCGGTATCGGTCAGGTCCGGTGCAACTTTCAGGAAGACCGGCTCCGCCCCCTTCGCCGCCATCACGCGTGACAGCAGATCGTCCAGCGCGGCGCGCGACTGCAGCGCTCTGAGGCCCGGCGTGTTCGGCGAGGAAATGTTGACCGTGAAGAAACTGGCGAGACCGGCCAGCCGCGTCAGGCTGGTCACATAATCCGCGGCCCGGTCATCGCTGTCCTTGTTGGCCCCGAGATTGACCCCGACCACGCCGGTTCGCCCGCGTCGCGCTTCGAGCCGGGCGGCAAAGGCGTCGAGACCGTCATTGTTGAAGCCCATCCGGTTGATCACCGCCCGGTCCTCGGTCAGGCGAAACACGCGCGGCTTCGGATTGCCGGACTGCGGGCGCGGCGTGACCGCGCCGCATTCCACGAAGCCGAAGCCGAGACCGAGCAGCCGGTCGGGCGCCTCGGCATTCTTGTCGTATCCGGCAGCCAGACCGACCGGATTGGACAGCTTCAGGCCAGCTAGTTCCGTCGCCAGAACCGGATCGTCGGGATGATGAACCGCCGGGACGAGTCCGGCCTTCAGCGCCTTCAGGCTCGCCTGATGCGCCATCTCCGGCGGCAGCAGGCGCAGCGCGGCAGTGCCGAGCCGGTGGATCGCCGTCATGACAGGAAATCCCCGGGCAGTGTCCACTCGCCGTCCGCCCCGCGCGACAGGAGATGCGCCTCGATCACCGCGCTCAATGGCAGATCGCCGTAAAGATGCGGGAAGTCCTCGCCGCCGCGCGATTGTTCCCATTTGAGCGCCTCGCCGAGCGCACCGGGATCGACCGCGGCGAATATCAGGCGCGTCGCCTCTGCGAAGTGCCTGAACAGCGTGCCGGGCGTCTGGTCCGCGGTCGAGAAGTGGATGAAGCCGTCACGGCGATCATGTTCCGATCCGGTATAGGTCCCGGAAAGCAGCGCGGCCCCCCAGTCGGCGGGATCGGCGATCTTGTAGATGCGGGAAGGTCGCTGGCTCATGCCGCTCCGGTTATCCCCGCACCGCCGCGCGCGCAAGAGAGGCGGTTGCGCCCGGACCCGTGAGAGGATAATAATCCTTTCAGGTAGCACAAACCGGAAACAAAAGGAGGGGTTGCATGTTGACTCACCTTCAGGTGTGGCGCGGCGTCGACCGTCTGGCCGCGCGCGCCGGGCTGACCCCTTCCGGTCTGGCGAAGGCGGCCGGGCTCGACCCGACGACATTCAACCCCTCCAAGCGCACGTCCGATCACGGCACCCGCCCGCGCTGGCCATCGACCGAAAGCCTCGCCAAGGCGCTCGACGCCACCCGGGTCAGCTTCGAGGACTTCGCCGCCATGGCGACCGGCGCATCGACCGGGCGGACCGTACCGCTCATCGGCATGGCCCAGGCCGGAATTCTGGGCTTTTTCGACGATGCCGGCTTCCCCGCCGGCCAGGGCTGGCGCGAGGTCCACTTCCCCGGTGTCGAGGACCCATCCGCCTATGCGCTTGAGATCACGGGGGACTCCATGCTGCCGGTCTATCGCGAGGGCGATGTCGTGGTCATCGCGCCGGGCGACAATCCGCGCCGCGGTGATCGGGTCGTGGTGAAGACACGCAGCGGAGAAGTGATGGCCAAACGGCTGGAGCGAATGACCAGCCAGTCGATCACCCTGTCTTCGTTCAATCCGGATTTCCCCGACCGCATTCTCGATTTGCGCGAAGTCGTCTGGATGTCGCGCATCGTCTGGGCGAGCCAGTAATCCCCCCGGCTTTCACAAATCCGCCACGAATGCGTCACGAAACGGACCGCGAATCAACGGCGTAAGGGGAACCGATCAGGCGCAAAAGCGTTCGATCATGGTTAACGGACACGCGTATCCTGAGAACAAGGAGTGCCGCCCATGTCCATCCTCCCCCGCATCACCACTGCGCAATCCCTTCATGGCATCACGGTCGTGTCGCCCTCCGGTCGCCGCATCGGCGAGCTGGAAGACATCGCCGTCGGCGTGACAACGGGCCGCGTTCTGCACGCCGTGCTGGCGCTCGACACACCGAGCGAACTTGGCGAACGCTTCTACGCCGTGCCGTGGGAAACCCTGACACTCGACAGCGCCCATGACCGCTGTGTGCTGAACGTGCCGGTCGAGACGCTCCGCGCCGCCCCGGCCCTGCCAACCGCCGACGCGATCGACCACGCCGATCCGCGCCTGCGCAAGGCGATCGCGACGCATTTCGGGCGCTATCCGAACGCCGCATAGGAGGGCGGGAGGCATCACGCCTCCGGATACTGGAACACCTCCTCGAGCGGCACGCCGAACACCCGGGCAATCCGGAACGCGATTTCCAGCGAAGGGGAATACTTCCCCTGCTCGATCGCGATGATTGTCTGGCGCGTGACGCCGACCTGTTGGGCCAGCTCCGCCTGCGTCATCTCCTGCGAATGAAAGCGCAATGCGCGGATCTGGTTGGTGATGGGGGTCGGCTTGGCCATCCCTCTATCCCCCGAACCGGTAGGCCCAGGCGCGCAGCACGCCCTTGGTCAACTCGCTGAGCACCAAGGCGGCCAGCAGCGCATTGGCGCTCCAGAATGGCGCCACATCCATCACGGTGAGCGCGATCGCGCCGAACACGCCGGCCGCCAGAACATAGCCCGCCCGTGCATCGGCCCGCATCTCGATCAACCGGTCGCGTTCGTCAGCATTGTCGGACTCCTTCATCGCGAAAATCTTGATCGCGACATGCGCGACGATCGACAGCGCGATCAGGAGAAGGGTCAGGAAGACGAGCAGCCCGCCGAACGCCGCGGGCGGAGGCGCCTCGAGCGCGCCGAAATGCGGCAGAACGCCCGCGAAATACCAGCCGAAGACCCCGGCCACGATCGCCAGCATGGCGATATTGCTTTTTTCGTGGAAACTCATGTCAGCCTCGCTCGACCTTATGTCTGTTATATTTGACATTTGCAGATGTAAGAACAAGCCGACACCGTGTCCATAATTTTTGTCTTATTGGCCACTGTTGACAATAACAACTGTTAAGTGCTACTTCGTCTATGCCGTCATGGAGGCAAAAGTTATGTCCAAATATGCCGCTTTCAGTGACGCGCTGAAATCCCGTCCCGGTTCGTATTGGCGCGTGGGATTCGAGGAGATCGAGGCTCTGCTCGGCAGCCCCCTTCCAGGAAGCGCCTATCGCTACCCGGCCTGGTGGAGCAACAATCCGTCGAACAACACGATGACGCCGGTCTGGCTCAATGCCGGATGGAAAACCGCCGATGTCGATATTCCGGGCCGCAAGGTGACCTTCCGGAAGACCGGGGGTTCCGGGCCCAAGCCAGGACCCGGAATGTCCGAGCCTCCAACGACCGGATTCAACCGGGAAGTGAATGTAGAACTCGACCCGGTCACGCAGGAAGCGCTTCTGCAGCTTGCGGTGGCAGAGGAGACACCGATCGAGGCAGTCGCCAAGCGGCTCCTGACGGAAGCACTTGAGCGCGCCATCCCGTCCTTACGCGCAGCGCGGGCCCGGCAGGCCTTGTCGAAACGCGGCGACCTGCCGGTGATCGACCTCGAGGCCGTAGTGGCGCAGGCGCGGGACATGCACTGATGCCCGTCGTGGACGCGAATGTCGCCCTGGCCTGGGCGGTACCGTCATCCCGCACACAGTCCGCCCTTCACGTGCTTGAGTCGCCCGGCGACATCATCGCACCCACCCTCCTCGTTCACGAAGTCGCGAATGCCGTCTGGCTGATGATCAATCAGCAATTGATCGCGCCCGATGAAGGCGAAGCGATCCGCGCCGAGGCGATCGCTCCGGTCCGGATACTGGAGTCCGATCGGGTCCTGGCTTGGCGCGCTCTGCAGATCGCGGCCGAACTCCGGCACCCGGCCTATGACGCCTTCTATCTTGCAGTGGCTGAGGCTGAATCCATGCCATTTATCACCGGCGACAGGAGACTGATCGCGCGCGCGGCGGGATCGCCCTATGCCAGCATGATCCGCGAGCTTGGCGGCTAGCGCACCCCGGCCAATTCCCCGGCGAGGCCGCGCTCGATGAGGGCGATGGTTTCCGGAATGCCGTAGACCGCCACGAAGCCGCCGAAGCGCGGGCCCTGGCTCTGGCCCAGCAGAACTTCGTAGAGCCCCTGGAACCAGTCGCGGAGATTCTCGAACGGCTGCTCCTTGCCCGCGGCATAGACCTCGCTCTGGATCGTCTCCGAATCCGTCTCGCCCGGGTCGAGCGCCTTCAGCCGAACGACCAGATCCTCCATCGCTACGCGCTCGACATCCGTGGCGAGGCGATAGGATTTGTTCGGCTTCACGAAGTCATCGTAATAGGCGACCGCGCGTTCCGCGAGCCCGTCGAGGACCGGATGCGTATCCGGCGTCGCGCCGTCGACATAGCGGCCGATAAAGCCCCACAGCGCCGTCTTGTCCTCTGCCCCGGAAGCCGAGGCGAGATTGAGGAGCAGCGCAAAACTGATCGGCGGCACGTCCGACGGCGGGTTGCCGTCATGGATATGCCAGACCGGGTTTTCCAGCTGCTTGTCCTTCTCCTGCCCGGCATAGGCGGCCAGGTGCTGGTAGTATTCGTCGACCGCTTTCGGGATCACGTCGAAATAGAGCCGCTTGGCGGTGCGCGGCTTGGCGAAATTATAGAGTGACAGGCTCTCTTGCGTGCCGTAGCGCAGCCATTCCTCGACCGACAGCCCATTGCCCTTGGACTTGGAAATCTTCTCGCCCTGCTCGTCGAGGAAGAGCTCGTAGACATATTGCACCGGCGGCTCGACGCCGAGGATCTTGCAGATGCGCGAATAGATCGGCGCATTGGTCTGGTGGTCCTTGCCGAACATCTCGAAATCGACGCCCAGCGCTGCCCAGCGCATGCCGAAATCCGGCTTCCACTGCAGCTTCGTGCGTCCGCCGGTGACCGGCATGGTGACGTCCGTGCCGTCTTCGTCCTCGAAGGTGATCGTGCCCGCCTTCGGGTCGGTCGCCTTCATCGGCACGTAGAGCACCCGGCCGGTCGTCGGCGAGATCGGCAGGAAGGGCGAATAGGTCGCCTGCCGTTCCGCACCCAACGTCGGCAGCATCACGCCCATGATGTCATCGAACTTTTCCAGCGCCCGGATCAGCACGTCGTCGAACGCGCCGGAGCGGTATTGCTCGGTCGCCGACATGAAGTCGTACTCGAAGCCGAAACTGTCGAGGAAGGCGCGCAGCCGCGCATTGTTGTGCTGGGCAAAGCCCTCATGCGTGCCGAACGGGTCCGGCACATCGGTCAGCGGCTTGCCGAGATGGGCGTGCAGCATCTCCTGGTTCGGCACGTTGGACGGCACTTTGCGCATCCCGTCCATGTCATCGGAAAAGCAGATCAGGCGTGTCGGATACTGGTCCCCGGTCAGAACCCGAAAGGCGTGGCGCACCATGGCGGTCCGCGCCACTTCGCCGAACGTGCCCATATGCGGCAGGCCGGACGGGCCGTAACCGGTCTCGAAGATCACCGCCCCGCCATCGAGCCCGTTCCGCTCCACGCGTTTGAGCACGTCCCGCGCCAGTTCGAACGGCCAGGCCTTGGCGTTCCGGGCAAGGGCGGGAAGATCACTCATTGCGTGTCGCTTTCTTTCTGGTGCTGCATGTCCCGCGCGGACTAGGCCCGGCGGCGCGCGCGGTCAACTGCCGGAAGACGAGTTCAGAGCTCAGTCTTCGGGAAGGGCAGGCAGAAGCAGGATCAGCAGGGAAATTCGCTCGACGGGGTCTTCCGGCAGGGCGTTGTAGACGGTCAGCAGCAAGGCTTCGGCGTCCTGCCGGTGTCCGGAATTGACTGCCCCTTCCGCCCAGATGCGCGAGAAACGAACGTCGGCATCACTCAGCGGCCCGTCAAAATCCATCGCATCCGCAGGCATGAGCCGGTGAACCGCCTCGGCAAGCCGGTCTCTCTTGGTGTCGGAGCTGGCACGGTCATGAAGCAGAACAAGTTCGCTACGTGTCATGTCATAGGTCAACGAATAGTCCGCCCCATTGGCAATGTCGTATTCGGCGAACATTTGATTGATTTGCGCCTGCCGGTCTGCTTCCTGCGTCATCACGAGCCGCACAGCCTCTCCCGCAGCCCCGCACTCCAGCGCCGCGGTCGGGTCCGCGCTTCCGATGCCAGGCACAAATGCCATGGAGTCCGGGGTGTCGCCAAAACGCAGCCGCCTGATCTCTGCAGCAATGCGTTCGAGTTCGCCGATCTGACCGGATAACGCGCAATCCCCCAGCAAGGCGGCGACACGCCGGGCTTCCCTCAGGACTTCCCGGCTTTCATATGGGGGATCTTGCGACAGGGCATGGCCCAGCGCGATGTGGAGGTAACGCGCCGCCTGCGGGCGGTTTCCTTCCTCAAGCGCCGCATTCGCAACGCCGACCTCCAACTGGGCCTGTTCGGTCAGATCAAGATGCGTGGCCATGATCTCCCCCGCAATGGCTTCCGCTTGCGGATCGCCGGTGCGGATCAGGACGTAGGGCAGCATTCTCGGTCCCATAAGATCGAACATCGCCGCCGAATTGCCGTCGAGGCTCGACAGGAGTGATTGAAGCATTTGGTACGCTTCGGAGCGATATCCGGCCCGGGCCATTTCCGAGACCCAGCCCATCTGCACCCACAGGGAATAGGTATCGTCAGGCGCAGAAAAGCGGCTGCGCGCAAAGGCTTCGCGGGCCAGCGAAATATCGCCCGTCTCGAGCCAGGCAAAACCGGCGAACCCCCAGACCCGCGCAATCTCTCCCTGGTCAACGTCCTGCGGAGGAACGAGCAGAAAGTCCCGCGTTGGCCCCAGCACCGTGCGGGCTTCGGCGTCGCGCCCGAGTTCGGCAAGCGATGCCGCAAACATGACCTGGGCAAGCGCAACCGAGGTTGAGCGCGTGTCGCCCGCCGCCGCCATCGCCTCATCGATAAGAGGTTGGGCATAATCCGAGGCATCGGTTTCGAACAGGCTCAGCGAGGTCATGGCCAGAAGTAGCAGGACGGCATCCGTGTCGCTCACCATATCGACAAGGAATTCCGGCGGACTGTATTCCTCGGCTTCCGCAGCGGCATCCTCAACCAATACCGAGCGGTCGTTTCGAACAGCCGTGAAAAGCGCGTGAACCTCACCGGCCGCCTCCGCCCGCGTTTGCAATTCCGTCGCAAGGACGCGTTCCGGCTGATCGGTTACTTCGGCCTCCTGCGCAGCGGCGGGCGGCAGGGCGAGGGCCAGGGCGGCCAGCGGAATCAGGATCGCTCTCATGCCCGTAAAGGTAGCAGGACCCGCCCTCGCCCGCGACGGGAAATCAGGCAGGACCGGCCTTCGACTGGAAGCTGATCATCTGACCGTTCGGGGCGGTCAGCATGTAGATCCGTTCGCCATGGGCGTCGGTCGGGCCTGTCGGGTCGAGCCCGTTGGCGCGGGCGTTGGCCGCGAAGGCGTCGGCATCGTCGACGACGATCTGCAGCATGGTCATCTCGCCCATGCCTTCGCTTGACGGCCAGAACTCCATCCAGCTGCCCTCGCCCGCTGGCAGGACCGCGCCGTGGAAGCTGCCATCGTCCGGCATGCCGAGATCGCGCGGCGCGATGCCGAGCCCGCCTTCGCCGAGAAACCCGGCCAGCGCCTCGGCATCCTTCGAAACCTGGCACCAGCGAATACCCAGAACCTTCATTGTCCAATCCTCCCGTTATCGTCCGGCAGGGTCGGGTTCGAGCGGAGAAGAGTCCAGCGGCATCAATCCTGCCCCATTCCCTCCCCTCTAAGGAGAGCGGGGTGGAGTGAACCGGCAAGATTGTGTTCGACGTTTCCCGGACGGCGACTCCCGCCTTCGCGGGGGCAGGAGCCGGTCCGGGATCCAGTCGGGCCCCGGTCTTCGCTTCGCGAAACCGGGGAACGTCGAAATGGTTGAACCACTCTCGCCGTCACTCCCGCGAAGGCGGGAGTCCAGATTTTCCGACGCTCTGGATTCCCGCATGCGCGGGAATGACGCGGAGAATGCTCTGACTCTCTGTTTGCAACTGACTGACCGGTCAGTTATTAACACCGCATGATCCGACCCAAGCGCCAGCGCCGCCCCGAAGACCGGCCCGACGAGATCCTCGACGCCGCCCTTGCCGTGTTCACCGAGCAGGGTTTCGCCGCCGCGCGCGTCGACGACATCGCCAAACGCGCCGGCCTGTCGAAGGGCGCGGTCTATCTCTACTTTCCGTCCAAGGACGCGATGCTCAACGCGCTGGTCGAGCAGTCCGCCGGCCTCGTTGCGCAATCGGCCGAACGCATGGTCGCCGCCTCCGCCCCGGACGATCCCGAACAGGCCTTCCGCGCCGTGCTGCGCATGGTGCTGACCGTGCTGTCCGACCCGGAGGTTTCCGCCGCGCCGCGTCTGGTTCTTTCAGAAGCCCCGCGCTTTCCCGAACTGGCCGCCTACTACCGCACCCACGTCATCGACATCGGCCAGCGCGCCTTCCGGGCCCTGTTCGCCGCCGGGATTGCGCGCGGCACGTTCCGCGCGGTCGACCCTGACGCGGCGATGCGCACCCTGATGGGCCCGGTAATCGCCCACATGCTGCTGACCACCGTCTTCAACCGCCCCGGCGACCCCGATCACGACCCTGGCGTGATGGCGGACGCCCTCGCCGACATCGTCCTCAATGGCCTCAAGCCGCGCCCCGGAGATGCGTCATGAAGCGCCTTTTTCTGCTTCCCGCCCTTATGCTGGCCGCCTGTTCCGGCGAGCCGGACGCGGGATTTCACGGCTATGCCGAAGGCGATTTCACCAGCCTCGCCCCGCTCGGTGCCGGACGGATCGAAAGCGTCGAGGTCCGCGAAGGCGACGCGGTCAGCGCGGGCGCGCTTCTGTTCACGCTCGACACCGAAAATGAAGACGCGGCGCTGGCCGCCGCAGACGCCCGGCTCGCTGCCGCCGAAGCCCGTTTCGACGATGCCGCCGCCGGCGGCCGCGCCCCGGAAATCGCCGCCGTCCGCGACCAGTTGAGTGCCGCCCGTGCCAGCGCGGCGCAAGCGCAGGAAGACCTGACCCGCGCCCGCGAACTTTTCGGGCGCGGCGTCGTGCCACGTGCCCGGCTCGACGATGCCGAGGCCGCAGCCTCCGCCGCCAATGCCCGTGTCAGCGAATTGCGCGAGCGCGTCACAGTCGCCGAACTGCCCGCCCGGGAAGGCCAGCTGCGTGCCCTGACCGCCGAGATCGAAGCCGCGGAAGCCGGTGTGGTTCAGGCCCGTGAGGCGCTGTCGCGCCGACGCGTCAGCGCGCCGTCTGACGGCCGCATCGAGCGCCAGATCCGCTTCCCCGGCGAACTCGCCGGGCCGGGCCAGCCTGTCCTGCGCTTCCTGCCCGACGGGGCCGTCTTCGCCGTGCTCTTCATTCCGGCACAGGACCTGTCCTCGACCCCGGTGGGCACGGTGCTGACCGTATCGTGCGACAATTGCCCGTCCGGGCTGACCGCAACGGTGACGCGGATCGACAGCGAAGCGGAATTCACCCCGCCCATCATCTATTCCGACACCGAACGCGCCCGCCTTGTCTGGCGCGCCGAGGCCCGCTTCGAGGGTGAGGCCCCGCCGCCGGGGACCCCGCTGGCGCTGGAACCGCGCGGATGACCGGCACCGGCTTTGTCATCGACGTGAAGGGGCTGACCAAGACGTTTGGCGACACCAAGGTCGTCGACGATTTCGACATGCAGGTCCCGAAGGGCGCGATCTACGGATTTCTCGGGCCGAACGGTTCAGGCAAGACGACGACGATCCGGATGATGTGCGGCCTTCTGAAACCCGATGCTGGATCGGGAACCGCGCTTGGCCTCGACATCATCGAACAGAGCCGCGAGATCAAGGCGCGCGTCGGCTACATGACGCAGAAATTCTCGCTCTATGAAGACCTGACCGTGCGGGAAAATCTCGACTTCATGGCGCGGCTCCACGCCCTCGATGACCGCAAGGGCAAGGTCGAAGCCGCGCTCGAGGAATACGATCTCGGTCCGCGCGCGAAACAGCTCGCCGGCCAGCTCTCCGGCGGCTGGAAGCAGCGCCTCGCCCTGGCTGCCGTCTCGCTGCACAATCCGGGCCTGCTCCTGCTGGATGAGCCGACTGCGGGCGTCGACCCGAAAGCCCGCCGCGACTTCTGGGACCGCATCCGCGCCCTGTCGCGCAGCGGCGTCACCGTGCTGGTCTCGACCCACTATATGGACGAGGCGGTGCAGTGCGATTCCATCGCCTTCATCGCCTATGGCCGCAAGCTGATCGACGCCCCGTCGGGCGAGATTCCCAAAGTGATCGGGCTGCATACCTGGCGGATCGAGGGCAAGGGCCTCGCCGCGATCCAGCAGGATCTCGAAGCCAATCCCGATATCGAGCAGATCGCCCGCTTCGGGTCGGCGATCCACGTGTCGGGACGTGATGAAGCGGCTCTCCGGCGTGCCGTCGAGCCCTATGCCGCGCGGGAGGGGATCGAGGTCAGCCCCGCCAGGACGGGTCTGGAAGAGGCCTTCATCTATCTGATGACCGGCGCACAGGACAATTTCCGATGAGCCCGGAAAAGCCAGGAATCGCCGCCTCCCTCTCCCGCGTCGCCGCGATCCTGGCGAAGGAATTCATCCAGATGCGGCGCGACCGGCTGACCTTCGGCATGATGGTCGGCATCCCGATCATGCAACTTTTGTTGTTCGGCTATGCGATCAACACCGATCCGCGCCATTTGCCGACCTTCGTCGAAATGGGCGATACCGGCCCGGCCGCGCGCGCCATCGTTCAGTCGATGGAGACCAGCGATTACTTCGATATCGAGGGCGTGATCTCCGGCCCGGAAGAAGCCGACCGCCTGCTGCGGGAAGGCGAGGCCAGCTTCATCCTGACCATCCCGCCGAATTTCGAACGCGACCTGTTGCGCGGCGAAAATCCGCAATTGTTGCTCGACGTCGACGCTTCCGACCCGGTCGCGGCCGGAGCCGGCACCGGGGCCTTCCCGACCATCGTCCAGGAAGCACTCGAGCCCTTGTTGGGCGATCGCGAACTGCCCGTCGAACCGGTCATCCACCGGCGCTACAACCCGGCGGGGCGAACCGCGCTAAACATTGTTCCCGGTCTTCTCGGCATCATCCTCACCATGACAATGGCCATGATGACCTCGATGGCGCTGACCAAGGAGGCCGAGCGCGGCACGCTCGAAACCCTGCTCGCCACGCCGACCCGGCCGATGGAGGTGATGGCGGGCAAGATCGCGCCCTACATCCTCGTCGGTGCGATCCAGGTGATCCTGATGCTCGCCGGCGCACGCTTCCTCTTCAACGTGCCCTTCCTGGGCGACCCCGTCGCCTTCACCCTTGCCGTCTCGCTTTTCATCCTGGTCAACCTGTCGCTCGGCTTCCTGTTCTCGACCGTCGCGCGCAGCCAGATGCAGGCGATGCAGATGACCTTCTTCGTTTTCCTGCCGTCGATCCTGCTGTCCGGCTTCATGTTCCCGTTTCACGGCATGCCCGGCTGGGCACAGGTGATCGGTCAGGTCCTGCCGACGACGCATTTCATCCGCGCGGTCAGGGCAATCATGCTGAAGGGCGCAAGCTTCGCCGACGTGATCCCCGACCTCTGGCCACTGGCCGCGATCTTCACCGTGATCGCCGCGCTGGCGATGCTGCGCTACCGCCGGACGCTGGATTAGTCCGCCTTCGGATTGAAGGCGGTGATCAGGCGCGGTTCGCCTAGCGAGGCGCTGACGTCGAACACGGTCGCCGCGCTCGTCGGATAACCGTCGGGAAGCGCCGCATTCGCCCCGGCCTTCCAGGCGAGATCGTGGGCAAAAGCGCCGATGCCCGGATTGTGGCCGACCATCACGATGGCGCTGGCACTCGCGAACGCTTCGATCGCGGCGCGCTCGAGAAAATCCTGCGAGGCGTGATACAGCGCCATTGGCGACTCGACGGGGATTTCGCCCAGCGCCCCGGACAGGATCGACCAGGTTTGCCGCGTCCGTTGCGCCGGGGAGACCAGAGCCAGTGCCGGCACCACGCCTGCTGCCGTGAGCGCGGCGCTCGCGCGTGCCGCGTCGTCGCGTCCGCGCGGCGTCAGACCGCGGGCGAAATCGTCCTCGGCATCCATCCGGTCGACGGCTTTGGCATGGCGGACAAGGATCAGGACGGGCATGGGCGGCAAACTCTGCGGATTGTGACGAAGATTCGCGTCTGCAAACCTTGCATAGCCCGGTCCGCACTGCCATCTCGGAAGGCGAAACCGACCATCACACGACGACCAAGGAGACAGAGATGGGCCTGCTGCTGGGCGACATTGCCCCGAATTTCGACGCCGAAACCACCGACGGCAAGATCAATTTCCACGACTGGATCGGCGACAACTGGGTGGTCTTCTTCTCCCACCCGGCCGACTACACGCCGGTCTGCACCACCGAGCTGGGCTATACCTCGAAGCTCCATGGCGAGCTCGCCAAGCGCAATGCCAAGGCCATCGCCCTGTCGATCGACTCCGTCGAGGACCACAAGGGCTGGATCAAGGACATCGAGGAAACCCAGGGCTGCACGGTCAATTTCCCGATCATCGCCGACACCGACAAGAAGGTCGCCGACCTCTATTCGATGATCCACCCCAACGCCGATGCCAAGGTCACCGTGCGTTCGGTCTATGTGATCGACCCGAACAAGAAGATCCGCGCCACCTTTACCTATCCGCCGAGCGCCGGCCGGAATTTCAACGAGATCCTGCGCCTGATCGACTCCCTGCAACTGACCGACGGTTACAAGGTCGCCACGCCGGTGAACTGGGAATCGGGCGATGACGTGATCGTCGTGCCGTCGCTGTCCGACGCGGACGCCGACAAGCTCTTCCCCAAGGGCTACAAGAAGATCAAACCCTATCTGCGCGTCACGCCGCAGCCGAACAAGTAACGGTCTGAATTCCGTTCGATGACAATAGGCCCGGCCGGGAAACTGGCCGGGCCTGCTTGTTTTTGCCGCCATCCGCGCCATGCTCGCCCGCATCAGCCGGCCCGCGGGAATCGATGCGCTATCTGCCCTTCGTGATCATCGTCCTCACCGCCGCCGCATTGTCGGCGCTGGCACTCCTTCATGCGCCCTGGTGGTGGATCGGCGCCGCACCCCTGCTGATCCTGGCAGGTATCGGGATCTGGGACCTCGTCCAGGGCGCCCACACGCTGATGCGCAATTATCCGGTGATCGCGCGCATACGCTGGCTGTCGGAATCCCTGCGTCCCTTCGTCCAGAGCTATTTCGTCGAAGGCGATACGGAGGGCAAACCCTTCTCCCGGGAGGAACGCGCCCTCGTCTATCGCCGCTCGAAGAATATCGAGGGCGTGCAACCCTTCGGGTCCGAGCTCGACTTCCGCGCCCCCGATGTCGAATGGCTGGAACACTCGATCGCCGCACGCACCGGAAAGGGAGCCGACGTCCGGCTCGACATCGGCGGACCGCAATGCGCAAAGCCCTATTCGGCCTCGATCTACAACATCTCGGCGATGAGCTTCGGTTCGCTCGGCGCACGGGCGATCGAAACGCTGAATCTCGGCGCGAAGCTGGGCGGGTTCGCGCAGGACACCGGCGAAGGCGGGATTTCGAAATATCACCGCAAGCATGGCGGCGACCTGATCTGGGAGATCGGCTCGGGCTATTTCGGCTGCCGCAACAGGGACGGCAGTTTCGATCCCGAGGCATTCAGGGCCCGCGCCCTCAGCGACCAGGTCAAGATGATCGAGATCAAGCTGTCGCAAGGGGCCAAGCCCGGTCATGGCGGGGTTCTGCCCGGCTCGAAGGTAACCGCGGAGATCGCCGAGGCTCGCGGTGTTTCGGTCGGCGAGGAATGCGTCTCCCCACCCGCTCACTCCGCCTTCTCCACGCCGGCGGAGATGATGGAATTCATCGCACAGCTGCGCGAACTGTCGGGCGGAAAACCGGTCGGCTTCAAGCTGTGTGTCGGCCGCAGGGTCGAACTCTTCGCCCTGATGAAGGCGATGAAGACGACCGGCATCCAGCCGGACTTCATCGTCGTCGACGGCAAGGAAGGGGGCACTGGTGCGGCGCCGGCGGAATTCATGGACAGTGTCGGATCGCCGCTCCGTGAAGGCCTGATCGCGGTACGCGATGCCCTCATCGGGTCAGGCTTCCGCGACACGGTTCGCCTAGGTGCCAGCGGCAAGATCGTCACCGGTGTGCGCTTCGCGACGAATATCGCGCTGGGCGCCGACTGGTGCAATTCGGCACGCGGCTTCATGTTCTCGCTCGGCTGTGTCCAGTCGATGCTGTGCGACACCAATCGCTGCCCGACCGGAATCACCACGCATGACCCGCTGCGCCAGCACGGCCTCGTCGTCGAGGACAAGGCGAAGCGCGTCGCGGCGTTTCACAGGAATACCGTCCAGGCTCTGGTCCACATGGCCGCCGCGGCCGGCTGCGACCACCCGCACGAATTGCGCCCGGAACACGTCATGCGCCGTGTCGGTCCCGACCGCGCAATCTCGCTCCGCGACCTCTACCCCCAGCTTCTGCCCGGGCAGTTCTGGGACGATGCCGGCGCCACGACCTATGGCCGCGAATGGGCCGCCGCCACCCCGGACAGCTTCCACCCCCTCGCGCCCGCGTCCTGATTCGATTCGCCAATTCGAATCACTCGCATTAAAGTTGTCTTCGGATGGGGCAGACCGGGAGAACCGGCATGCAGGGGATGGCACGGGCAAGACCCGGGGACGGCGCACTGCCGGTCCGGCGCGCACTCGAGCGCATCCTGTCCCCGTCCCGCGCCCGCGACTGGGCTGATGAGGCCGCCAACGGCCTCCACAACCGAGCGCCGTTCGCCTCGGCCCGCCAGGGACTGCAATCCGGTCAGGTGGTCGCGGTTCTGGCGCCACTTGTGTTTCTGGTCGCCTGGGGCGCGGCCTGGCCGCCGCTGACCGGCGTCCTCCTGATCCTGTCATCCGCCATGATCCTTGCCCTGTCGGCCCTTCGGCTCGTTGCAGCGGCTGTGCCGGCCCGGCCGCTTACCGCACCGGAGGTCGACGATTCCCGGCTTCCCGTCGTCACGATTCTCGCGCCGATGTTCCGCGAAGCGGCGGTGCTTCCCCAGCTTGTTCGGGCGCTCGACCGGATCGACTACCCGGCCGAAAAGCTCGATATCAAACTGATCGTCGAGGCCGTGGACGGGGCCACGCTCAAAGCAGCCCGGGCCTGCGATCTCGACGCCCGCTTCGAGATCGTGGTCGTCCCTGACGGCGCACCGCGTACCAAGCCCCGCGCCCTGAACTACGCCATGCGCTTCGCTCTCGGTTCGATCGTGTGCATCTATGACGCCGAGGATGTGCCGCATCCCGGCCAGGTGCGGACCGCGGCGGGCGTGTTCAGCGCCGCACCGGCGCGCCTCGCTTGCCTGCAGGCCCCGCTCGGCTGGTACAATCACGACCGGAACTGGCTGACCCGGCAATTCGCGCTGGAATACGCCGCGCACTTTCATGCGCTGCTGCCCTTGCTGGCACGCATGGGCTGGCCGCTCCCGCTCGGCGGCACCAGCAACTTCTTCCGCCGCGAAGCGCTTGAGGCCGTGGGGCTCTGGGACCCCTACAATGTCACCGAGGACGCCGACCTCGGGTTTCGCCTGGCCACGCACGGCTACCGCACCGGGGTCATCGCGCCGCCCACGCGCGAGGAAGCTCCGGTACGCCTTCCGGCCTGGCTGGTGCAGCGATCGCGCTGGATCAAGGGTTACGCCCAGACTATTGCGGTGCATACGCGTAACCCGCAAAAACTGTTCACTCGGACCGGCGGAACCGGGACGCTATCTCTCGGCGTATCGCTTGGCGCTGCGGTCATCTCAGCTGCGCTGCATGCGCCGACCGTCCTCTTTTTTTTGGTGGCGGCCACCGCAGCGCCATCGTGGCCACTCTGCTGGGCGGCTTGTATTCTGATCACCGGATATTCGGCCGCCGCAATCTGTGCCGCCGTCGGCGCACGGCGGGCCGGACTGACGCCCCGGCTCGGCGATCTTCTCACCATGCCCGCCTACTGGCCGCTGCAGACGCTTGCCGCCTGCCGGGCCTTGTGGGAATTGCGCTCGAACCCTTATTTCTGGGCCAAGACCGAACACGGGCATTCACCCGCCCCCGAAACCGAGACCCGGGCCGCGGCCTGGAACGACACCGAGGCCGCATGTCCTTTACCATCACCCTCATCCTCATGGGCGGTTTCGCGGCGGGCTTCGGCATTGCCGCCTGGATGTCGGGACGGCCGCTCGACATCGCGCGCGGACCGCGCATGATCCCCTGGACGCTGATCGCGATCCTGTGCGCCGCGACGGAGATTTTTCTCCTCGCCCACCTGGTCAATCTTCTGGGTTTCGAGACCGGAAACGGCCAGGGTTTCTGATCGCCGGACAAGCACCTGCGCGAACATGCGATTTCGTTCCCTAATTCATTCCGCAGGCACGCCCTCGGGGCGAGTTTTCATGGACAAGGGCGCAATACTCGGGCCCAATACAGTCAAAGAAGGCGGTTAGCTTTGTCTGACCGCCCAGCGCTTTTTGCGATCGGGGGGCGTTCATGACTCGCATTTTACTGGCTTTGGCGGCATGTATGATTTCCGGAATTTCGAACGCATTTGCGGACGATCTGATTGATTTCGGATCGAACACAGCCATCGCCTCCGACGCGGGCACAGACATGAACGGGCCTGTCCGCCACACAATCAGGGGGCTCGACCCGTTGGTTATGGCGATGACACCGGGAGAAAGCATCGCGCTCAATTTCGGGCCTGGCGGAGATGCCATCCTCGATCGCATTGAGACGAACGCCACCGGAACCCGCATCTGGGTCGGACATGTCGAGGGCGAACCTCTGAACCGCGTGCTTCTCACCCGAACCGGAGAACATGTCTTCGGACGCATTCAGACGGGCGAGGAACTCTGGCTGATCATTCCGGACCGCAATGGCGGTCACACATTATTTCGTCACGGCGCCAACGCCCGCTTCGCGGGATTTGAAGGCGATGAACTGGTTCCGCCCGTCAACGAACTGCTTGAGAACCGTGTCCCATCCAGCCCGAACGTGGTGCCCGTCACTGATGAAGCCGTCGCGATCGGTTCACTCGGGACGGTCGATATCCTCGTCTATTATAGCGGGAGTTTCCATGCGACGTGGGGACCGGCAGCGGGTGGACGCATCCAGTATCTGATGGCCCTGCTCGATCAGGCTCTGGTCGATTCCGACACCGGGCTTCGCGCCCGGCTTGTCGGTACGGAATTCATCTCGACCAATGACGATCGTGGCAATGCCGCCACCGTCGTCGACATGCGCTCCGGTGCCGGACTTGGTGAAGCAGGTCCGAATGGACAAGATTACAGCACAATGTTGGCGCGGCGGAATGCGCTGGGCGCAGACCTTGTAGCCATGGTCCGCAACATGCGCACACCCGATATGGGAAATTGTGGCACCGCCTATGTGATTGGTGCAACGAGCGACACAATCGGAATCGGTAGCGACATTGTCGGAGTCGCCGCAATCAGCGACTGGATCGACGACGCCGATACCGACCTTGGCAACGGCTACACCTATTGCACCGATCTGACCTTCGCACACGAGATCGGCCATAATCTGGGTATCGCTCATGACCTCGTAAACTCGGACGCCAATCGCGGTGTTCGAGAGTTTGCGCTGGGATATGTCAATCAGTGCGGCTACCGGACGATCATGGCCTACGACTCGTCATTGCGTGCGACCGTTTGCCTGATCGATGCGGCTCCGGGTTCAAACCACGAACTCGAAATGCCCTACTTTTCGAACCCGGACCTCGACCGATGCGGCCCGACCATTGTTTCGAGCTCGACCAGTCAGCCATGTGGAACGGCCAACGCCGACGCGGCGCGCGCCATGCGCGAGGAGGGCCGCAACGTAACCGATTTTCGTAGCGAGGCAGGTTTTCTGCGGTCAGCTGTGCTGCCGCTGACCCGTGCCGTCCCCACCGGAACGACGGCTACGGCCTTCGCGACCGTTATCAATCCGGCCGCCAACGGCGATACCGCGACCGATTGCGGTCTGAGACTGCCTGGAGCCAACACGAACCAGTTCAGCTATCAGACGACAGATGCCCTGAACGCGCCGACCGGCACGGTCGACACGCCCGTCGACATTCCCTCGGGCGGTGCGCAGAGCTTTGTTTTCAGCGTCAGAACAAACAATCAATTCGTCGACAATTCCCGGACCGAGATCGATTCCGACAATGTCGAGACCGATCTTTTTGTTGAAGCCTTCTGTGCCAACCGCCGGTCCGCCGAATATATCGACGGCGTCAATTCGTTCACGTTCAAATCGGAATCACTACCCGGTCCCGACGTGATCGCTGTGGCCGGAACCCCGACGGTTCCGGGCACGGTAATCGTGCCGACAACGGGCAATATGGTCGGTTTCTTCGTCGTGGCGGTGACGAATGTGAGCACGGACGGCGCCATCGTGGCGAGTCCGTCGATCGGACCCAATGCCGAGGCCGGCATTTCGTCTGTCGAAATCTGCCGCACCGATCCGGACACTGGGGCCTGTACGACACCGCGCGGCGAGTCGGTAACGGTCAATCTTGCAACCAATGGAACGGCGACCTTCGCGATATTTATCCGGGGAACGGGGAGCGTCGTTTCGAACCTGCCGGCAACAAATCGTGTCTTCGTCCGCTTCACTTCAACAGGGACCGCATTTTTGAGCGGCGGGGAACGCGGTGCGACCTCTGTCGCGGTCCGCACCGACTAGGCGCCCACTCCTTTATCGGCGCTCGTCCGATCATACAGGACGGGAATGTCGGAGATTCGGCGCACCGCTGGAGCGGGTGAAGGGAATCGAACCCTCGTCTTAAGCTTGGGAAGCTTCTGCTCTACCATTGAGCTACACCCGCGGCCCGCAGTGCGGACGCGGCGCGACTATACGCGAACCGGCGGCCCCGCCAAGACGGAGCCGCCGTTCGGCGAACTATTCCACCGGGTAGTGTTCGGCGAGAAAGGCCGCCGTTTCGGCCAGCACGCGGGCGCGCGACGATCCGGTCGACAGATAATGGTCCTGCGACTCGATTTCCCGATAGGTCAGCAGCGGTGAGTCGCGCATCACCCGCTCGATCCCGCGGCTCTGCTCCACCGGAACGGTCAGATCGTTCGCCCCGTGCATCAGAAGCAGCGGCGCCCGGATTTCGCCGGCCCGAAGCACCGGTGCGATGGCGCGCCGGTTGTCCCGGTCCATGTAAAGCGAGCCGATATAGCGCTCCCAATAGTCGAGCCCGATCAACCGGCCGCTTGCATAATTATCGCCGAGCATGGCGTGGGGATCGCTGACCGCGTTGATCGCGATGACGCACCGCACATTCTCCGGATCGAGAATGCCGGCCATCAGCGAGGCATAGCCGCCATAGGACGCCCCGACGATACAATAGCCCGGACGCGCCAGACCTTCACGCACAAGGATTTGCGCCCCTTCGATCGAGTCGGTGACCATCCGGCGTCCGAACTCGCCATAGCCTGCGGCCACGAAGTCCTGCCCGTAGCCGGCCGAGCCCCGGAAATTCGGCTGCAATACCGCATATCCGAGCGAGGCGTAGGCCTGTGCCATCCAGTCGAAGGTCGCATAGTCGCGCAGCTGCGGGCCGCCATGGGGCAGGACGATCAGCGTGAACGGACCGTCGTCCTGGTTCATCCCGGGCGGCAAGGTCAGCAATGCGGGAATCGAGAGCCCGTCGCCGGCATCGTAGGACAGCGAGATGACCTCGCCGGTCGGCCGGTTCGCCAGACCTGGATAGGCCTCGCCGAGGACGGAGACTTCGCCAGACACCGTGTTGAAGACGTAGAAGACTTCCGGCACACCGCGGCTGAAGGCCGATGCGACCACGATGGACCGGTCGCTCGACCAGGATTCCAGATTGACTCGCTCGGTCCCGAGCGCCCCCAGAAGGGCGGCCTGGATGCCGGCCAGCTCCTCGTCGATGAATATCTGATCGGGCAGGTCGTCATTGCTCAGACCGACACCGACCAGTTCGTTATGGTGGCGATCGATGATCGGGGCATAGACCATGCCGGACGGCAATCCGGGAATCGCGACCGCCGTCACACCGCCGGCCTCGAGATCAAGACGCTGGAGCCCGCGATTGGGGCCCTCGGAGAACACCATCGCCAGCGCGCTCCCGCCATCGATGAAGCCGAGAATGTCCGGGCGGTCGGACAGGTGGCGACCCGAATAGAAGGGGTCGCGCCGGGTGCCGGGCCGGCGCACCTCGTAGAGCGACTGGTTGATGTTGATGTATTGCTCGGCAACGATCTCGCCTTCGGGATCCAGCACGTCATAGGTGATGTGATCGCGGGCGCGGTGAATCGACCGGCCCTCCCCGTCCGCAAGCGACACGTCGAACCGTTCCAGGCCGTTGCCCGTCCGGATTTCCATGATGATCGTGTCGGGCGTATCGATGTTCATCGAGGCAAAGAGCGACGAATAGATCTGCCCGAAATTGTTCAGAAGCTGCACGCCGTTGCGGGTCTCGACATCGAACGCGACCGAACGGCTGTAATAGACTTCGCTGCCCCGGAAGCTCTCATAACTGCGGACCGTGAACACCAGATAGCGGTCTCGCGCCCAGAAATAGTCGACGATTTCCCCGTCCCGCCAGGGTTCGAGAGCGAACGGGGCCGATCCGCCGGTGAGGTCGTAGACGCACAGGGTCGGCAATTCACCGCCGCTGCACATCGACGCCAGGCGCTGACCGCTGGGCGACACTTCCACCGACTGCAGCGCCGGCAGGGTGGCAAAGGGTTCGAGCGACGCATCAAGCGGCGGACCGTCCTGTGCCGCTGCGATGCCGTGGATCGTCAGGGCAGCCAACGCTGCGATCGTGCGTGAGGACATGGTGTCTCTCCCTGCCGGATGGGCTTCAGAGAGAGGCCGCGTCCGAAGAAAACAGGGGCGCCGCGACGTCGCGGCGCCCCCCGGTTTTCAGGTCTCAGTCGGCGGGATTGTACCGATCGAGGAAGCTCAGCATCGCTTCGTAGAGCTGCTGGTTGTGATCCGGCGTCATCAGCACGGAGACGTGCGGACCGCCTTCGATTTCCACGAACTCGTTCGGACGACCGGCCGCGTTCAGGGACTCCGCCATGATATGCGCCTGCTCGACCGGAACGATCGTGTCTTCCGAACCGTGCACCAGCAGGATGGGCGGCGTGCGGTCGGAGATGTTCTGGCGCGGCGAGATCGAACGGATCCGCGCCTCTTCCCGGCGCCAGTCGCCTATGTATTCGGTCCAGTAGTCGACCGCGCCGCCGACCGCGCCGTATTCGCGGCCCTCGACCCAGCTCATCATCTCGAAGATGTCCGACACCGGCGCACCGGCGATGGCGCACTGGTAGAGTTCGGGCGTCAGCGTGGCACCCGCCAGCGCGGCATAGCCGCCATAGGACCAGCCGAAAATGCAGACGCGGTCCTCGTCGACGATGTTCTGGCCGGCGAGATATCCGATCGTGTCGGACACGTCGTCCTGCATCGCCCGGCCCCACTCATTGTGGCCCGCCTCGATGAAGGATTGACCGAAGCCTTCCGACCCGCGGAATTGCGGCTGGATCACGACATAGCCGCGCGACGCAAGGATTTGCGCCCACGGATCGAAGCCGTAGAAATCCCGCGCCTGCGGACCGCCATGCGGCAGCACGACCAGCGGCAGGTTTTCCAGTTCGCGGCCCGGCGGCAGGGTGACATAGGCCAGGATCGTGCGGCCATCACGCGCCCGGTAGTCGACGGGCAGCACTTCCGCCACCCATTCGTCCGGAATGTTGGGGCGCTGGCGGCCGATCAGCGACAGCGAACCGGCGGTGCGGTCGAACAGGTAATAGGCGCCTGCGGAACCCCCCAGTTCGCGTTGCACAACGATGCGATTGCCCGAACGGTCCCAGGTCGTCATCCGCACGACGCTGCCGGGGAAGGTGGCTTCCAGCTGCGCCTGCAGTTCACGCCAGGGCGAGTCGAAATACTCGTAGTGCGGGACGCCATCGTCCCAGTAGGCGCCGATGACGCTGTTGTCGCGCCAGTCGGTGAGATAGCCGCCGAAGTCCGCACCATTGGTGTCGAACATCGGGCCTTCCGTTTCTCCCGTTTCCGGATCGAAGATGAAGGCCTGGCGCACGTCCGCGCCGATCGGCAGCGAGGACGTCCACACGCGCAGGCCTTCGCCGGTCAGGCCGGCCGGCGATCCGACATTGGTGCGGATTCGCCGCGCCCGGTTCCCCCGGCCGTAGCGTTCGACCGTGTAGTCGCTGCGATAGGCGGTCCGCCAACCACTGCCGTTACGCGTGAAAATCTCGAAACGGCGGTTCTCGTTGTCGTTGTCGTAACGCAGAACCGGCTCACCGGTCTGATCAATGACGAATCCGGCCGTATCCGCCTCACCGACGGAAACCTGGTAACGGCGGTTCTGACGCATGTTGTAGCGGAACAGGCCGACGGTCGCCGACATGCCGTCTTCCGCGCCAGTGCGGCCTTGCGCCGAAAACCGGTCATCACGGATCGTCGGCAGAGAGATCAGGACGTGGTCCGGATCGTTCGGCAGCAGGGCGACAATCTGGGTCGAAGGGGGCATTTCCTCGAAATCGCGACCATCGGCCGCGAGCATGCCGATTCGCGACACATTCGCCTGGAACGCGCCGGCATTGACGTTGCGACGTTCGACAAAACGAACGGCAAGGTAGTCGTCATTCATCCACTGAACGCTCAGTGGAGAGATCCCTTCCTCGTCGGAGACCGACAGGACGCGCGATCCCGATCCGTCAATTCCGGTCACGATGATGCGGCGCTCATCCCCTTGTGAAGCCAGCATGGCCAGGCGCTGTCCATTCGGCGAAATGCGCACTGACGTCATTGCGTCGTTTGCGGCATAGGCTTCAATGGCAGGCGGCTGCTGGGCGTGGGCACTCCCCCCTAACACCATCGCGGCGAGGGCCGCGGCGGCTAGCAACTGACGCATGTCTTACTCCCCGGTTACAGACACATGGACGTTATATTGTGGTCCGGGGACGCCGGGGGGCAAGGCAAAGATTGCAGGCGGAGGCCAAAAAACCTCAGATAGGACCGAAATGCTTCGCAAGCTTCAGGTGTTGCGCCTGATAGTGCGAACCCGCTGTTCCATAGGGCCGTTCCGGCCGGTCCGTCATCGGTTCGAAGACGAGTTTTGCGACCGGCTGCCCGTGTTCGAGGATGAAGGGCACGTCGTGGCCACGCACCTCCAATACCGCCCGCCCGCCCTTGCCGCCGATCGATTCGACGCCGAAACCGGGGTCGAAAAAGCCGGCATAATGCGCCCGGAACTCGCCGATTTCAGGGGCGATCGGAGCCATTTCCGCAGCCTCGTCCAGCGGGATCTCGACCGCCTCGCGGGAGGCGAGGATGTAGAATTCGCCCGGATCGAGCACCAGACGGCCATCACCCGCCGGAATCGGTTCCCAGAAGATGGACGGATCGTGACCGCCGACCTTCTTCAGGTCGATCAGGCCGGCATGGCGGCGCGCCCGGTAGCCGATCGGGCCGGACCCATTGCCCTTCAGATCGACGCTGACGGTAATATCGCGTCCCGGCTGCCGCCCTCCGGTGCGCAGGCGCGCCTGGACCAGGCGGTCGCCGGGCCGGGCGAGAATCGAGAAGGTGCGCGGACAGATCTCGACATAGAGCGGGCCTTCATACCCTTCCGGAGCCTGATCGAAGGCCGCGGCGTTATCCGCGATCACGCGCGTGAAGACGTCGAGCCGCCCGGTCGAGCTCTTCGGATTCATCGCCGCGCTGATCCCGGCGGGCAGCTTCAGGCTTTCCTGCAGCGGCGCCAGATACACGCAGCCGGTTTCAAGCACCGCGCCTTCGCTGAGGTCGAGCCTGTGCATCACGACATCGCTGTCCAGCCGGTCGCGGACGGTGTGGTCAGTCCCGGGCAGGAAGCTGGCCCGCAGACGGTAGGCCGTCGTTCCCAGCCGCAGATCGACGCTGGCCGGCTGGATCTGGCCGTCCTCGAACGGGCTCAGCCCCAGGATGGCATCGCTGGCGATCAAGGTGCGCAGGCGCCGGTCGTTGAGAATTCCGGTCTCGGTCATGGGCGGCCATCCGTCGCGGCTTGAAGGGATCGGTGCGGAAGATCGGGTCTAACCGAAGGACGGGGCTTGAGCCAGCGCCCGCGCCATCGGAGAATGCGGGGCAACGGTCTGAACGCGGACCGGAGGGCGGCCATGTATGAATGCGAAACCGAAGGCGTGTGGATTCGCGTCGAACCCGACTATCTCGACGAGGAATCCGATCCCGACGAGGGCCGCTTCGTCTGGGCTTACACGATCGAGATCGAGAACCGCGGCGAGGGCACGCTGCAGCTGGTATCGCGCGAGTGGGAAATCACCGATTCGCGCGGCCGGATCGAGATCGTGCGCGGTGACGGCGTGGTGGGAGAACAACCGGTCCTGCGCCCGGGCGAGAGCTTCCGCTATACGTCGGGCGCGCCGCTCGGCACGTCGTCGGGCTTCATGAGCGGCAATTACCAGATGCGCCGCGAAGACGGGTCGCGCTTTGCTGCCCGCATCCCCTCCTTCTCGCTCGACACTCCGTTCGACCGACCGGCGCTGCACTGAGCGCGCGGCCAGGCGTCCCGTGACCGCTTCCATCCGTCCCATCATCTTCGTCATCGGCACGCTGATCATCGTCCTCTCCGCGGCGATGATCGTGCCCTTCCTGCTCGACCTGCATGACGGCCGGGGTGACAGCGCGCGCGCCTTCCTGTCGACAGGCTTCATCGGCATCGTCGCCGGCAGCGTGATGGCCATGGCCTCGCGCGGCGACAATTCGAACCTGTCGGTTCGCGCCGGCTTCATCCTGACCGCCGGGTCGTGGGCGGTTCTGGCCCTGTGGGCCGCCATTCCCATGCGCTATTCCGGAATCGGTCTCGACTGGACCGACGCGATCTTCGAATCCATGTCCGGCCTGACCACGACGGGGGCAACCGTCATCACCGGGCTCGACACCCAGCCACGCGGGCTCCTGATGTGGCGGGCGATTCTGCAATGGATCGGTGGCATCGGGATCATCGTCACCGCGATGGCGGTGTGGCCGCTGCTCGGCGTCGGCGGCATGCAGCTTTTCCGCCTCGAATCCTCCGACAACTCGGAGAAGATCCTGCCGCGCGCCGCCCAGATCGCCGCCGCGATCGCCGCGCTCTATCTCGGCCTCACCATCCTGTGCGCGCTGTGCTACTCGGCTGTCGGTCTTTCGACTTTCGACTCCATCGCCCACGCCATGACAACGATCGCGACCGGGGGGTATTCCACCCGCGATGCGTCGATCGGGGCTTTCCTCGACGAAGGCGGCGATCTTGTCGCGCTCGTCTTCATGATCGTCGCCGCCCTGCCCTTCGTGGCTTGGCTGGTGGCGCTACGCGGACGGCCGTCCGCGCTCTGGCGCGACCCGCAGGTTCGCGGCTTCCTCACCCTCGTCGTCGCCGCCACCGTCATTCTGACCGTTCTGCTGATGGCAACCGGCGCGCACGGCAATGAGTCGGCCTGGCGTTTCGCCGCGGTAAACGCCGTCTCGGTGATCACCGGTACCGGCTATGCCACGGCGGACTTCAATGCCTGGGGTCCGATCGCGCAAGCCAGCCTGTTTGCCCTGATGTTTGCCGGGGGGTGCGCCGGCTCGACGACCTGTTCGGTGAAGATCTTCCGCTACCAGATCGCCATTCTCGCGATCCGCCGCCACCTGGTCTCGCTGGTCCACCCCAATGCCATCACGCCGATGCGCTATGGCAACCAGGTCGTGAGCCAGCAGACCGTCTATTCCGTGCTGGGTTTTCTCTTCGCCTTCATCCTGATCTTCATCGTCAGCGCGATCATCCTGAACGCGATGGGGCTGGATACCGTCACCGCCCTGTCGGGCGCGGCAACCTCGCTGGCCAATGTCGGCCCCGGCCTGGGCCCCATGATCGGTCCGGCCGGCACGTTCCAGCCCCTGCCCGACCCGGCGAAATGGGTGATGACGGCGAACATGCTGATCGGCCGGCTTGAGGTCATCACCGTCCTGGTCTTCCTGACGCCGAGATTCTGGAAAAGCTAGCCTTGCGAGGACGACCGCGCCGCCGCGATTTCGGCCTGCGCGAACTCGAAGCGCTTGTTGCAGTATTCACAGGTCATCGCGACGGGATCGTCGTCCCCGATCTCCGCCGGGTCGAAACTCGCGAGCACGTTGACCAGCTTCGCCGTCGTGCATGGACAGTAGCGCGGCACGGAAACGGGTTCGAACATCCGCACCCCGTCCTCGTGGAACAGCCGGAACAGCAGATCGCCAGCCGAGATCGCCGGGTCGATCAGCTCGTCCGGCGCGATCGTGCCGAACAGGGCGCGGACATGGTCCCAATCCTCGGCGACATCGCCGCGCGCCGCATCGGGAGCGATCGCCTGCACGATGGCACCGCTGCCGCGCCACTGCGAGGGCCCGGTACCGGTCACCACTTCGCCGGCCGCAATGCGGATCATCGTCGGCACCTGTTCCGACTGGGCGAAATAGGTCTCGGCGCAATCCGACAGGCTGTCGCCTTCGAGAGACACGAGTCCCTGATAGCGTTCCATGCCCTCGCCGGGATCAATCGTCATTGCGAACGAACCATTCCCCAGCAGATCGTTCAGACCGGCATCGTCGGCAACCGTTTCGCCGGGGACCATCTGGGCCATCGCGCGCACGCCCCGGCCCTTGACCCATTCCGCCACCACGAAGCGGACAGGACCCTCGCCATTGGCTTGCACGATCAGCCGTCCGTCGAACTTCAGCGCATCCCCCACCAGAACCGCCAGGATGGCCGCTTCGGCGACCAGCCGGGCAACAGGTCTGGGATAGTCGTGCGCACCGGCGATCAGATCGAGCGTCGAGCCGAGCCGGGCAATTCGCCCGCGCACCGGCCGGTTCTCGATCTGGAAGGCGGCGACGATATTGTCGTCCGCGCCGAGGCTGTGGGCCGGCTCGCTCATCCCTTGAGCGACTGCGACGCGGCCTTCAGCGCCCCGTCGAGCTTGTCCAGTGCAATGCGGGCCTCGGCCTCCGTGATCGTCAGCGGCGGCGCCATCCGGGCAACATTGTCGCCGGCCGCGCCGATCAGCAGTCCGCGATCGCGGACGCTGGCGACGAAATCGCGCGCCACGACGGCCTCCTTCAGCTTCAGACCGATCAGCAGGCCGCGGCCGCGCACTTCCTCGACCACGTCGGGATAGGTGTCCGCCAGTCCATGAAGCTGCTGTTTCAGGAAGCCCGCGACATCGACCACATGGTCGAGGAAACCCGGCCGGGTCAGTTCGTCGAACACCGCATTGCCGACGGCCATGGCCAGCGGATTGCCGCCGAAGGTCGATCCGTGCGTGCCCATCTTCATGTGCTCGCCGGCGGCGTCGGTGGTCAGGCAGGCTCCCATCGGAAATCCCCCGCCGACACCCTTGGCCACGGCCATGATGTCCGGCTGGGCGCGCTCGGCCCATTCATGGGCGAACAACTTTCCGGTCCGGCCGGCACCGCACTGGACCTCGTCATAGATCAGCAGCAGGCCTTTTTCGTCGCACAATTCGCGTAGGCCCCGCAGGCAATGATCGGGCACCGCTCGGACACCGCCCTCGCCCTGGACCGGCTCGACCAGGATCGCGGCGGTTTCCTCGGTCACGGCCGCATGAAGCGCGTCGTGATCGCCGAATGCGATCTGGTCGAAGCCCTCCATCTGCGGGCCGAAGCCTTCGAGATATTTCGGATTGCCGCCGGCATTGATCGCGCCGTAGGAGCGGCCGTGGAAGGCACCCGTGAAGGTGATGATGCGATACCGGTGCGGCTCGCCCTTGGCGAAGAAATAGTGCCGCGCCGTCTTGATCGCGCACTCGATCGCCTCGGTGCCGGAATTGGTGAAGAAGACCCGGTCGGCGAAAGTGTGCTCGGTGTATTTTTTCGCCAGTTCGAGCTGTCCCGGCACGCGGAACATGTTCGAGGTGTGCCACAGCTTGTCGGCTTGCGCCTTCAGCGCGCCCACGAGTGCGGGATGGTTGTGACCCAGAGCATTCACCGCAATGCCGGCGATGAAGTCGAGATAGCGCTCGCCCGAGTCCGTGATCATCCAGACGCCGTCGCCGCGCACGAAGTCGAGATCGGGCGGGGAATAGGTGTCCATCAACGGAGCGGGCATGTCGGTCTCTCCTCTAGGCAAACGCCGCGCATCGTGATCCGAGGCGCGGCGCATGGCGTGTCTGTCGAAACGGGGTGTAAGCCTGTCCTGTCAGGTCTTCAAGCGCCAGCCTGACCGCAGCACCAGATAGCAGGCGATCAGCAGCACCAGATTGATGGCAGCGACCACCGCAGCGCCGATGATCACATTGCCGTCGGCATGGCCGGTGAAGCCGTAGCGGAAACCGTCAATCATGTAGAAGAACGGATTCCAGTGGCTGAGCGTCTGGAAGGGCTCGGGCAGGATCGACACCGAATAGAATGTCCCGGACAGGAAGGTGAGCGGCATGATGATGAAATTCGTCACCGCAGCCATGTGGTCGAATTTTTCCGCCCAGACCCCGCCGATCACCCCGACCATGCCCAGCATCAGCGCCGCACCGATCCCGAAATAGAGCGCCGCCCAGGGCACGTCCGGAACCAGGTCGATAAAGGGCAGCATCGCCGCCGCCGTGAACGCGCCCACCAGCAGGCCGCGCGTCGCCGCCCCGGCGATGAAGGCCGTCGCGAGTTCACCTGCGGAGATCGGCGGCATCAGATAGTCGACCGTATTGCCCTGGACCTTCGAGACGAGGATCGAGGACGACGAATTCGCGAATGCGTTGTTGAGGATGCTCATCAGGATCAGGCCCGGCGCCAGGAATTCCACGAAGGGCACACCGTCGACGGCCGGACGGTTCTGACCGAAGGCCAGCGAAAACACGATGATGAACAGCCAGGTCGTGACCGCCGGCGCCAGCAGCGTCTGCACGAAGACCTTGAGGAATCGCTGCACTTCCTTCCGGTAGAGAGTCCACAGGCCGAGCGTGTTGATCGCGCCGATCCGGCGCGGCAGGTGAAGGACGGTAGGATGCGGGTCGGTCATGGTCCGGAGCTAAACCGCGCCGCCGTTTCGGGCAAGGGGCACAACCGGCCGCTGCGACACGAATCAGCTTTCCACAGGCGAATCAGCGACCGCATCTTGTGAGTCGGATCATTCTGGATACTGTATCTAGCAACAGCCACGATATGTTGGGGTACAACGAAAATGACCCTCAACAGGTTGTATGGATAACGGGGTTTCCGGAGGGAGATTGAGCGCCATGGCCTGGACCGACGAACGCGTCGAAATGTTGAAGAAGCTGTGGGCCGACGGCCTCTCGGCGAGCCAGATCGCCAAGCAGCTGGGCGGCGTCACACGCAATGCCGTGATCGGCAAGGTACACCGTCTGGGTCTGTCGGGCCGCGCCACGCCGTCCCGACCGGTCCGCCGCCCGACCCCGACGCCGCGTCCGCGCCCCACGGCGCAGCCGGCCAAGCCGCGCGTCACCGCCGAAACCGCACCCGCCACGCGCGAGCCGGTGAAGGCGCCGGAACCCGAACCGCTTCCCAATGGCGAATTCGCGACCGTGCTGACGCTGAAGGACTCGATGTGCAAATGGCCGATCGGCGATCCGGCGACCGGCGATTTCCGCTTCTGCGGCCGCAAGTCCGATCCCGGCAACGCCTATTGCGACGCTCATGCCAAGATGGCCTACCAGCCGCAGCAGAAGCGCCGCCGCAAGACCTCAGACGCTGCGGCCGTGCTCGACTCGCTGGCTGCGACGCGGCGCCTGAATTTCTAGGCCTTCCGGTTCGACACCGACTGACAGGCGGCTGCCCCGGCAGCCGCCTTTCTTTTAGGCGCGTTCGGCGTCGAGTGCGTAGCCGGCCGACCGGACGGTGCGGATCGGGTCGCCCTCGCCGGCATTGTTCAGCGCCTTGCGCAGGCGGCCGATATGCACATCGACGGTGCGCGCTTCGACATAGACGTCCGAGCCCCAGACCGCATCAAGCAGCTGCTCTCGGGAGAAGACGCGGCCGGGATGCTGCATCAGATAGTCGAGCAGGCGGAATTCCGTCGGACCGAGATGCACTTCCGTGCCATCCCGCTTCACCCGATGCGCCACGCGGTCGATCACGATGTCGCCGCAGCGCACCTGGTCGTCGGCCAGACCCGGGCGGATCCGCCGCATCACCGCGCGGATGCGGGCAAAGAGTTCGGTCATCGAGAACGGTTTCACGACATAGTCGTCGGCGCCGGTGTCGAGTCCGCGGATCCGGTCGGCTTCCTCGCCTCGCGCGGTCAGCATGATGATCGGCACGTTGCGCGACTCCTGCCGGCCGCGCAGACGGCGGCAGACCTCGATGCCCGACACTTTCGGCAGCATCCAGTCGACAAGCACGAGGTCGGGATTGCTCTCCTCGGCCAGCATCATCGCTTCCTCGCCGTCACCGGCGACCGAGACGAGATAGCCCTCCTTCTCGAGATTGTACTGAAGCAATGTGGCCAGCGCGTCTTCGTCTTCGATCACGAGGATATGGGGCTGCATGACGCTCTCCTCAGGATTCCCGGTCCGGATCGGACATGCTGCGGTCGCGCCGCCAGTCTTCCCCGGTCAGGACGTAGTGAACCATTTCCGCAATATTGGTGTTGTGGTCGCCGATCCGTTCGAGATTCTTCGCGACGAACAGCATCTGCGTCGACGGCGAGATCGTGCGTGCATCTTCCATCATGTAGGTCAGAAGCTCGCGGAACAGGCTGTTGTAGATCTCGTCGATCTCGTCATCCGTCTTCATCGCCGAATGCGCATCGTCGAGCGATCCGGCCGAGAACGCATTCAGCACTTCATGCAGCTGGCTGACGACGAGGCGTCCCATCCGGTCGACGCTGCGCGTCATCTCGTGCGGCTCGCTCTCGTTCAGCACGCGGCAGCGGCGGGCAATGTTCTTCGCGAGATCGCCGATCCGTTCCAGCTCGTGACTGATCCGGTAGGCCGCGATCGTCATGCGCAGATCGGTAGCCATCGGCTGGCGCAGCGCGAACAGCCGGATCACGCGCTTTTCGATGTCGCGCTCCATCTGGTCGACCTGACGATCCCGCTCGATCACGCTGTCGGCCAGGTCGCCATCGCGGCGCATCACCGCCTGAAGGCAATCGGAAACCAGGGTCTCGACCAGTCCGCCCATCCGCGCCACGTCGTCGGAGAGCCGGTCGAGCTCCTCGCCGAATGATTTGACGGTATGGGTCTGGAAATTCGTGTTCATTGCCTGTCTTTCGTCGGACGACATCAGCCGAAGCGGCCCGTGATATAGTCCTGGGTGCGCTGGTCGCGCGGATTGGTGAAGATCGCCTCGGTCGGGCCGTATTCGACCAGATCGCCGAGGTGGAAGAAGGCGGTCATCTGCGACACGCGCGCCGCCTGCGCCATCGAGTGCGTCACGATGATGATGCAGTAATTCTCGCGCAATTCGTCGATCAGTTCCTCGATCTTCGCGGTGGCGATCGGGTCGAGCGCGGAACACGGCTCGTCCATCAGGATCACTTCGGGCGAAACCGCGATGGCACGGGCGATGACAAGACGTTGCTGCTGTCCGCCCGAAAGGCTGGTGCCGGGCTGGTCGAGACGGTCGGCGACCTCGTTCCACAGGCCGGCCTTCTTCAGGCTGGTTTCGACGATCGCGTCGAGTTCCGACTTGCCGGATGCAAGACCGTGAATACGCGGGCCGTAGGCAATGTTGTCGTAGATCGATTTCGGAAACGGGTTCGGCTTCTGGAACACCATGCCGACGCGCGCGCGCAGCACCACCGGGTCGACCGACTTGGAATTGATTTCCTCGCCGTCGATCTTCACCGAGCCGGATACCCGGGCGATGTCGATCGTGTCATTCATCCGGTTGATGGTCCGCAGAACGGTGGACTTGCCGCAGCCCGACGGGCCGATGAATGCCGTGACCGAGCGGTCGGGAATGCGCAGCGACACGCCACTGACCGCGGTCTTGCTGCCATAGGTGACTCCGACCGCGTCGAGCGCGACCTTGGCATTCTCGATCTGCGTGTCGTGATAGACCGTACTCATGCGTTCACGCCGTCCATTCTACCAACGGGTTTCGAAACGCCGGCGGAGGAAGACCGCCAGCGCGTTGAAGGAGATCATCAGGCCGAGCAGCACGATGATGGCCGCGGCCGTGCGGGCCTCGAAGGCACGCTCGGCACCGTCCGACCACAGGAAAATCTGGACCGGCATCACCGTCGCCGGTTCGGTCAGGCCATCCAGGCTCAGCGACGGCACGTCGGCGATGAAGGCGACCATGCCGATCATCAGCAGCGGCGCGGTCTCGCCCATCGCCTGGGCCATGCCGATGATCGACCCGGTCAATATGCCTGGCGCGGCGAGCGGCAGCACGTGGTGGAAGACAGTTTGTGTCTTCGATGCGCCAACGCCGAGGGCTGCCTCGCGGATCGAGGGCGGCACGGCCTTGAGCGCGGCGCGCGCGGAAATGATGATCGTGGGCAGCGTCATCAGCGCCAGCACCATGCCACCAACCAGCGGCGCCGATCGCGGCAGGCCGAACGTGTTGATGAAGACTGCGAGGCCGAGCAGGCCGAACACGATGGACGGGACCGCCGCGAGATTGTTGATGTTGACCTCGATCAGGTCCGTCAGCCGGTTCTTCGGCGCGAATTCCTCGAGATAGATCGCCGTGAAGACGCCGATCGGCATCGCCAGCGCCATCGTGACGGCGATGGTCAGGACCGTACCGATCATCGCTCCAAGGACACCGGCCAGTTCCGGTTCGCGGCTGTCGGCATTGGTGAACAGCCAGGTGTTGAACCCTTCTCTGACGAGCCCGCGGGCGACCAGTGTTTCGGTCCAGGCGATCTGCGCGTCGGAAAAACGCCGATCGGCCTGCGGCACAGACAGGGACAGGATCTCGGCCTCGTCCGATGCATCCGCTTCGGGGGACACCAGGAATGTGCCCGACACGGTGCGCCCGTCGGCCGAGATCGTGTCGATCGCCATGAAACCGCCGGCAATCCGGACAAGGCGGCTCGGCAATTGCGGCGTCAGTTCCAGATCCCCGCTGTCATCCCCGGTCTGAGCCCGAAGCGCAGCGGCCTGAACCCGGGCGGTTTCGGCATCGCCGGCCACCTGTTCGGACCGGGCCGCATCGCCGGCAGCTTCCGAACGCGTTTCATAGCGGGCGGCACGTGCCTCGAGCGCATCGGCGCGCAGGTCGAGGTCGGCACGGACCGCGTCAAGAACGGTCGCGAATGCACCGGTCTCGGATACGATCATGGCCCGGCCATCCTGCCGCGCGATCGTGAACCCGCCCGAGAGGGACGCGCTGTCGCTGCCGGTGATCTGACCCTTCAGGTAGAGATCGGCATGATCCGAGATCGGGAAGGTGAAGTCGATTGTCTGCCCGACGGACTGGGGGTGATCGGCGACCTGGTTCAGCAGGCGTGCGGCCACCAGCGGCGTGTAGAGGCCGAACAGGTCGCGAAGCTGCGCCCGGTCGGTCACGTCCGGGAATTGCGCCCGGAGCGCATCCTGAAGCAGGCCGTTATAGCTGCCGCGGCGCAGCGATTCCGGACTGCGGTCGCCGTCGGGATCGACACGCTCGGCGTCGAGCGTCACCTGAAGCGTCAACTCGTTCACCGAGAAGGCCGAAATCGCCTGGCTGCCGATCGACCCGATCAGCAGCGCCAGCATCGCCAGCGCAAACACGATCGCGGCAATTCCGAACGCCCGGAACCGCGCCTCGTCGCGATAGCGCTTGAGCAGCCGCTTCTGCACGGCGGACTGGCGGTCGGCACTAATCATACTTTTCCCGGTATTTCTGAACGACCCGGAGTGCGATCACGTTCAGCACGAGCGTGAACACGAAGAGGACGAGGCCCAGCGCGAACGCCGACAGCGTCTTCGGACTGTCGAATTCCTGGTCGCCGGTCAGCAGCATCACGATCTGCACCGTGATCGTGGTGACCGATTCGAACGGATTGCCGGTCAGGTTCGCGCCCTGTCCGGCGGCCATGACCACGATCATCGTTTCCCCGACTGCGCGGCTGACCGCCAGCAGCAACGCACCGACAATGCCCGGCAGCGCGGCCGGGAGAATGACTTCCCGCACGGTCTCCGACTTCGTGGCGCCCATGGCATAGGAGCCATCGCGCAGCGATTGCGGCACGGCGTTGATCACGTCGTCCGACAGCGAGGAGACGAAGGGGATGATCATCACGCCCATTACCAGTCCGGCCGAAAGCGCGCTCTGGGTCACCGCATTCTGCAGCGCGACGATTCCGGTCAGATCACCAACCCATTCAGCCGCGCCGCGGATCGCGGGGCCAATGGTGAGCAGCGCGAAGAAGCCATAAACGACGGTCGGGATGCCCGCGAGGATTTCCAGGAGCGGCTTCACGATGCGGCGCGTCGCCGGGCCGGCATATTCGGACAGGTAGATCGCCGAAAACAGACCGACCGGCGCGGCCACGATCATCGCGATCAGCGTGATCATCGCAGTGCCGGCAAACAGCGGCACGGCACCGAACGCGCCGGACTGGCCCACCTGGTCGGCTCGGATCGCGATCTGCGGGCTCCAGTGCAGGCCGAACAGGAAACGGTCAATGCGCCAGTCGATCGCCTCGAAGAAGCGCAGCGACTCGAACAGCAGCGACGCCACGATGCCCACCGTTGTCAGGATCGCGATCACCGAACTGGCCAGAAGGATCATGTCGATCAGGCGCTCGACATGATTGCGGGCCCGGAAACCGGTGCTGATGCGCCGCCGCGCAAGCGTCAGGCCCGCAAGGCCGGCCAGCACGCTGAGCGCCGCCGTCAGAAGTGCGGACGGCCAGGCCGCCATGCCGAGCTGACGCTCGACGAGTGTGGCAATCAGAACGACGGAAAGCGCCGGAATCGCGGTCCAGGCAGCCAGAAAATAGCCATGGTAATTGGGCAGGGAGTGAAGCTGGACCGGCCGGTCTCCGGACACCGCAACAGCGCGCGCACGGCCCGCATAGAATGCGGCCGCAATCAGGACGAGCAGGGCAAGACCTGTGATCGCGCTGACGGACATGAAGATCGGTATCCAGTGCTGTCTGTCATTCACTGGACGGATCAAAACCCGTCCAATCCGGCCAGCCTCTACACCGTGCCTCGCTGCGGCAGTATGTCAGTTCCACAACAGTTTCGTGACATCCACCGTGGACTCAAGACCGAGCGGGACCGGCCTCCTGGATCGCCGGTTTCTCAACTGGCATGGGCAGGAAGACCGAGAAGACGGACCCTTCGCCCTGCGCGCTTTCCACGACGAAGCCGCCGCGGTGCCGGCTGACAATGTGCTTCACGATGGCAAGGCCCAGCCCGGTGCCTTCCTTGGGGCCGCTTTTCTGGCCGTCGACCCGGTAGAATCGTTCCGACAGGCGCGGCAGGTGCCGGCGTTCGATCCCGACTCCCGCATCGCGCACCCGTATGACCGCGAATCGGCGCTTGGCCTGACCGGACGCCGATCCGCTCGGCACCGCAATCGTCACGCGCGCAGCCTGGTTGCCGAGCGAGTGACTGGAGTGTTCGGCCTGCTCGCGGGTCAGCCCGCCGCGCACCTCGATAACCACGCGCGATCCGCTGACGGAATACTTGATCGCGTTCTCGACCAGGTTCTGGGCGACTTCGATCAACTGGTCGCGCTGGCCGGTCACGATGGCGCGCTCATCGGCATCGGCCTCGATCATCACGCCCTTCTCGCGCGCGATCGGCCCGAGTACATCGACCGTGTCGCGTGCGATCGCTGCGACATCGACCTCGTCGCTCGGCGGCAGGTGTTCGTCCATTTCCACCCGGCTCAGTGACAGAAGATCGTCAATCAGGCGCCGCATCCGTTCGGTCTGGTCCTGCATGATCGACAGGAAGCGGTCGCGCGCGCCGATGTCCTCGCGGGCATGGCCGCGCAACGTCTCGATGAAGCCTGCCAGCGAAGCCAGCGGCGTCCGCAATTCATGACTGGCATTGGCCAGGAAGTCGGCGCGCATCCGGTCGGCGCGCTTGATCGAAGTCTCGTCCGACATCACCAGCAGCGCCCGCCACGGAAACGGGCCCTCCAGTCCGGTCTTGAGCGGGATCACATGCGCCCGGATATGGCTCTCCATCGGCGCAAATGTGGAATACTCCACGGGTTTCTGGGCCTCTCCGCGCAAAGCGCCGGAGATCGACTCCAGCACTTTGGGCTGACGCAGCACGGCCGACAGCTGCGCCCCCTCCGCGCCGAGGCCAAGGAAATCCCGCGCCGCCGGATTGGCCTGTTCGATCCGGCCTCCCGGGCCGATGACCAGAACCGGAGTCGGCAGCCGTGCGACGATCGTATCGGCAAGGTGTAGCGGGTTCTCCACCGGCCGTGCCGCGGGGGCGATGATCGCAGGGGGTTCCCGCCTGACCGGCGCGGTGACCAGAAGGTAGTAGATGAAGCCCAGCGCCGCGACCGCGGCCACTGCGGCGATCGCTTCCCAGATACCGATCCCGCCAGTCATGGCGAGCACGACGAACACCATCGTCATGATCGCGGTCAGCGCGATGACATCGCGGCGGCGAAGCCGTGTGCGCTCACGAATCTGGGAATCAAGGTTGCTCAAAGTTCACTCGTTGGCCGGGCTGAATTGAAGTATTGCACCCGTGTTGTGACACGCGCTCGCGCATGAGGGGAGTCCGGTCACCGTCTCTGCGCATTTTGTTTGCTTTCGTAAACGGTTGCTCCGACGCGGACCCGGCAACACATCACGAAAATCGAGAGGCTTTTCATGTTCCTCGCTATGCATTTAGCGTTTTTCGATAAAAGTTTGTTGACATTCGAGAGTGCGCCCATAGGATGCATCCAAAATTCCGATGCGGAGCATCTGCACAATAATATGAAACGTCGTCTCCTCCTCCTCGCTGCGGTGAGCCTCACCGCAACGTCTTGCGCCAGCACCGATCTGACGCAGGGCACAGCCGCGCTTCCCGCGGCCGGTTCCGCCTGGAGCGGTCCGGTCGAGACTGGTCAATTGCCGGTCGACTGGGTCGCTACCTTCAACGATCCGCGATTGGGTGAACTGATCGCCGAAGCCCAGCGGGCCAACCCGTCGGTTGCGGCCGCAGCGGCCCGTTTCGACGCGGCCCGGGCCTCCGCACGCGCTGCGAATTCCGGCCGCCTGCCTTCGATCGGGGCGAGCGGCGACGCCACCCGGACTGAAACCCGTGCCGGTGGTGGCAACAGCTTCGGTGCCGACCTGACTGTGTCGTGGGAAGCCGATGTCTGGGGCCGCCTCGGCGATCGCGCCCGCGCGGGCTTGGCCGAAGCCGAAGCCAGTGCCGCCGATCTGGACGCCGCACGCCTCTCGCTCGCGGCGCAAGTCGCCAAGGCCTGGTTCGCCCTGCTGGAAGCCCGTCTGCAAACCGACCTTTCCGTCCGGGACGTCGAAATGAAGGAGCGCTCTCTCTCCTTCGTGGAACGGCGCTTCGAGGCGGGCGTGGCGCGTTCTTCGGACGTGCGAACCTTCCGCAGCGCCCTCGCATCGAGCCGCTCGACCCTGGCCAGCCGCCAGCGCATCGAGGCTTCCGCAGCGCGTTCGCTTGAAATCCTGCTGGGCCGCTACCCGGCGAACGCGATCGAGCATGACGCCGATCTGCCGGTTCTCGGCGACATTCAGGGCCTCGGCCAACCGGCCGACCTCCTGGTCCGGCGCCCCGACATTCTCGCGGCCGAAGCGCGTCTGAACGCCTCGGGCTATCGCGCCAGCGAAGCCCGCCGCGCGCTCCTGCCCCGACTCTCCCTGACCGGCCGGACCGGAACCGGCGGCGGCGACCTGGGCGACCTGCTCGACGCCGACACGCTGGTGAGCAATTTGATCGGATCGCTCACTGCGCCGATCTGGTCGGGCGGGGCTCTGCGAGCCGAACGCGACCGCTCCGAAGCGGCCGCACGCGCCCAGCTCCACACCTATGTGAACACGGTGCTGTCGGCCTGGCGTGAAGCAGAGGACGCGATCTATTCGGACGCGCTACTGGCGGACCGTCTCGCGGCCCAGACCGAGGCCTTCGAACAGGCCGCTGCGGCCGAAGGTCTGGTCGAGCGGCAATACCGGTCCGGCCTCGCAACCATCTTTGAACTGCTCGACGCGCAGAGCCGTAGAATCAGCGCCGAGAGCCTTCTGATCAGTGCCCGCCGCGAGCGGGCCACCAATCGTGTGGACATCTATCTCGCCCTCGGAGGCGACTTCCTCCCCGCCCTCCCGGCCGCGGCGCAGGAATAGGAGACCGTTATGAACAAGACGAAATCCCGTCTCGTCGGCATTTTCCTGCCCGTCGGCGTCATCGTGGCCTTCGTGGCCGCCTTCATCGTGATGCAGGTCACGGCCCCCACACCCGAGCGCGTGGATCCGCGCCCGCGGCCGGTTGCGGTATTCGCCGCGCCGATCGAGCGCACTGACGTGGTGCTCCATGTCGAAACCCAGGGTGAAGTCAGCCCGTTGACCGAGATCGATCTGGTCCCGCAAGTCGCCGGCCGCATCACTTATGTGAACCCGAACTTCATCGAGGGCGGATTTTTCGAAGCCGGCGAAACCTTGATCGAGATCGACGATGCCGACTACCGTCTCGCGGTAACCCGCGCGTCGGCGCAGGTCGCCCAGGCCCGTCAGGCCCTCGTCCGCGAGGAAGCCGAAGCCGACCTCGCCGCCCGGGAGTGGGAAGAGCTCGGTGAAGGCCAGGCCTCGCCCCTGACCCTGCGTCAGCCGCAGATGGCCCAGGCGCAGGCCGCCCTGGCCGCGGCCGAAGCCCAGCTTCAGGAAGCCCGTCTCAACCTGCAACGGACCCGGATTTCCGCGCCCTTCGCCGGCCGGGTCCGGACCAAGTCCGCCGATCTCGGCCAGTATGTCGGTCCCGGTGCTCGCCTCGGCCAGGTGTTCGCCACGGACGCCGTCCAGATCCGCCTGCCGCTGACCAATTCCCAACTGTCGATGCTGAACATTCCGGTGGCCTTCCAGGCGACCGAGGCCAATCCCGGCCCGAATGTGACCCTGTCGGCCGAACTCGCGGGAACGCATCGCGAATGGCAGGCCCAACTCGTGCGCACGGACAGCACGATCGACCCTCAGACCCGGGTGCTCTACGCCATCGCCGTGGTCAACGACCCGTACGGTCAGGCTGCCGCACAGAATGGCGCGCCTCTGCCGGTCGGCCTATTCGTGGATGCGGAGGTCGAAGGACGCACGGTGCAGGATGCCTATGTCATGCCGCGATCGGCCTTGCGGGGCACCGACACGGTCTATGTCGCGGAAGCAGGCGGTACGCTCGTCTTCCGTAACATCAGCGTGATTGCGTCCAGCCGCGACCGTCTGATCGTCTCCGGCGATGTACACGAGGGCGAAATGGCCATCACCTCGCCGGTGCGCGCGGCCTCGAACGGCATGCGCATCCGGACGCTGACCGCCGAAGGCGAGGAATTGCCGGAATTCAGCGCTGACCTCTCTTCCGATGAGGAAGAAGCCGGCGACGAAACCGAAACCGACGAACAGGGCGAGCAGGCGGCCAATCTCGCCAGCGCCGAATAGGAAGTCGCGCTCAGCGCGCGGAGGAGACGGCCATGACCGACCCCAATCACCAGACCGAACACCGCGGCATCATTGCCTGGTGGGCCCAGAATTCCGTCGCCGCCAATCTCTTGATGCTGGTGGCCATCGTCGGCGGCGTCCTCGGATATTTCGCGATGAACCGCGAAGTCTTCCCGTCCGCGACCTTCCCGGGCGCCGAGATCACCGTGGCCTGGCCCGGCGCCTCGCCGCAGGAAGTCGAAGAGCAGATCATCCTGCGCATCGAGGAAGCGGTGTCTGACGTTGATGGCATCGACACGATCTACGCATCCGCGCGTGAAGGCTCGGCCTATGTCCGCATCGAGGGTTTCAGCTCGGTGGACACCCAGGATTTCGTGAACCAGATCGAACAGCGGGTGAACTCGGTCAACAACCTGCCGCCCTCATCCTACCGTCCGAACATTGCCCAGCTGCGCGACCAGAACCAGATCGTGATCTTCGCGGTGCATGGCGACATGCCCCGCCGTGACCTGCAGCGCATTGCCGAGGAAATCCGCGACGAGGTGGCCTCCCAGGTTCCCGGTGCCTCCCTCGTCGAATTGATGTCGGTCGTGCCTGAGGAAGTCGCCATCGAGGTCGACCAGGAAGCGATGCGCCGCTACGGGCTGACCTTCGACGAGATCGCCCGAGCAGTGCGCTCGTCCTCGCTGAATGCCTCGGCCGGCAATGTTCGCACCGACATCGGCGACGTGCCTCTGACGGCCCGCCAGCTGGCGGACTCCGCCGAGGATTTCGAAGACATCATCATCCGCCAGACGTCGGCGGGCGGCACGATCCGCATCGATGACGTCGCCGAGGTCATGGACGGCCTCGTGGACGCCAACATCCACGGCACGTTCAACGGCGAGACGATGGCGCTGGTGTCGGTCATGTCGGGCGAGAACACCGATGTTGTGACCGTATCGAACGGCGTCGCCGACTATATCGAACGCAAGAATGCCGAACTGCCGGACAATGTTCAGCTGACGTCCTGGCTGGACGGCGCGGACGATTATCGCGGCCGGATGGAGACGATCCTGTCGAGCGCCATCTTCGGCATGCTGCTCGTGATGCTGACCCTGATCCTCTTCCTACGGCCCATCGTGGCGCTTTGGGTGACGGTCGGGATCGGCGTGGCCTTCCTCGGCGCCTTCATGGTCCTGCCGGCCTTCGGCGTGACGCTGAACATGCTGTCCTTGTTCGCCTTCCTGATCGTGATCGGCATCGTCGTCGATGACGCCATCATCGTCGGCGAGAACATCCACAACCGCGTCGAGCGGGGCGAGACGGGCCTGACGGCCGCGGTGGTCGGCACCCAGATGGTGCTGAAGCCTGTCGTCTTCGCCGTCATCACGACGATGATGATGTTCGCGCCCTGGATGCTGCTGACCGGACCGGTGGTGCAATACACCGCACAGATCTCGATCGTGGTGATTGCCGCGCTTGGCTTCTCGCTGGTCGAATCGCTGCTGATCCTGCCGGCACACCTGGCGCACATGAAACCGCAGGAGAACCGCGGCTTCTTCAAGCCTCTGCTCGACCTGCAGGAACGCATCGCCGACTCGATGATCTGGTTCGCCCGGCACATCTATCGTCCGGTCGCGGTCTTCGCGGTTCAGCGCCGTTACTCGACGCTCTTCTTCTTCATCGGCGTGTTCGTACTGGCGATCGGCCTGCAGATGACCAACCGGGTGGGGTCGGTCTTCATGCCGGAGATCGAGTCGACGATGATCCGGGTGAATATCACGCTGGCCGAAGGCACGCCCTGGAACCGGACCGAGCAGGTCCGCGCGCAACTGGAGCGCGCCGAGGAAGAGACGCAGGCCTATTACGCCGAAATGTTCCCGGGTGAAGGCGACATGATCCTCGGCCGCGCCACGCTGGCCACTGATGGCGGCGTGCGCGCCTGGATCACCCTGCCGGAACCGCCGGAACGTCCCGGCCATTTGCCGACGCGCGACGTGGCCCAGCAGATGCGCGAATTCCTCGGTCCGATCCCGGATGCCGAGGAAGTCCGCCTCGACACCTCGCTTGACGGCGGCGGAACGAGCGTGGTTTTCGCTCTCAGCCACACCGATCTCGACGCCCTGCGGGCGGCGGCCGACGACCTGAAGGAAGAATTGCGCAGCTACGACACGCTCTATGACGTGGTCGACAATCTGCAATCCTCGCTCGACGAGCTTCAGTTCACCCTGCGCCCGGATGCCCAGGCGCTTGGACTGACGCTTGCCGACGTGACCCGCCAGATACGCCAGGCCTTTTATGGCGAGGAAATCCAGCGCCTGCCGCGCAACGGCCAGGACGTCCGCGTGATGCTGCGCTTCCCGCGGGAAGCCCGGGCCTCGCTCGACACGCTGAATGATTTCCGCATCCGTACGGCCGATGGCCGCGAAGTGCCGCTGGCCACGATTGCAGACGTCGAATACGCGCCGGGTCTGAACCGGATCAGCCGCCGCGACCGCATGCGCACGGTGACCGTCAGCGCCGAGCTGACCGACCCGGCCGCGCGTCAGGAAGTGTCGCAGAATCTGGAGCAGAACTTCTTCCCGGAATGGGAACAGCGTCACCCGGGCGTCAGCCGGGAGGAGACCGGTGAATCGGAGGGTGAGCGCGAATTCATGGCAGAACTTGCCCGGCTCGTCGTCCTGATGCTGGGCGGCATCTACATCCTGCTGGCCATCGCCTTCAAATCCTACGCCCAGCCCCTGCTGATCCTGATCGCGATCCCCTTCGCGCTCGCGGGCGCCCTGTTCGGCCACCTCTTCTTCGGGATCTCGTTCGGCCTGTTCTCCTATTTCGGAGTCGGGGCGGCAGCCGGGGTCGTGATCAACGACAACCTGGTGCTGGTCGACTTCGTGAACCGGTTGAGGGCCAACGGGGTGGGCGCCTTCCAGGCGCTGATCGACGCGGGCGTGCAACGCTTCCGCCCGATCATCCTGACCTCGGTCACGACCTTCCTCGGCATCCTGCCGATGATGGCCGAGACGTCGACCCAGGCGCAGTTTCTGAAACCGATGGTCGTTGCCCTGGGCTTCGCGGTCGTGTTCGCCCTGTTCCTGACGCTCTTCCTCGTGCCGGCGATGTACGCCATCGGGGTGGACATCAAGCGTCACTTCGTGGGTGCCTGGACCGGCGTGCGTCAGCCGGGCATCGGCTCGAACTACCATGAGACGAAGGACGGCGAACCCGACATCGATGTCGGCACCATTCAACCGGCCGAGTAGGGCCAATCCTGAGCGCCGGGCGGATCCGTCTGCCCGGCGTTCGCATGCTGACTTCGGCAGCTGCGCGTTCACTTTCGCCCCGCTCTGGGCTAGAGGAGAACGCAACAATCACCGGGCGGACGGCCCGGCAGGTGGGAGAGACCTCATGAGAAAACTGCTTCTGAGCGGCGCGTGCCTCGCGCTTCTGGCGGCCTGCGGCGAACCGACCGCGACCGATGAAACCAACACGCCTGAACAGGTGACGATGGAAGACACCGGCGGCGGTCAGACCGCCTCGGCCGGTGATGCCGAGATCGGCGACTGGGGCTTCGACCTGACCGGCATGAATACCGCCGTCGACCCGGGCGATGACTTTTACCAATACGCCAACGGTGCCTGGCTCGACCGCACGGAAATCCCGTCCGACCTGTCGAACTACGGCATGTTCACCGAACTGTCGCTCGAGGCCGAAGAACAGATCGAGGACATCATTCTCGACCTGCAGAACGAGAACCCGGCGGGCGGCACGGTCGAGCAGAAGGTCGGCGACCTCTATGCCAGCTGGATGGACACATCGACACTCGACGAGCGCGGTCTCGACCCGATCATGCCGCTGATCGGGGAAATCAACGCTGCCGAAACGCACGAGGACTTCGCTGCGCTGATGTCGACCCTGCACCATCAGGCCATGTTCGGTGCCGGCATCATTCCCGATCCGGCCGACACAACGCGCTACACCGTTTTCGTCGGTCAGGGCGGACTCGGCCTGCCGGACCGTGACTACTACCTCAATGAAGACGATCGCTTCGCCGAATACCGGTCCGGCTATCGCGATTATATCGCGCGCATTTTCGATCTGGCCGGCATCGACAATGGCTCGGCCCGCGCCGACGCGATTCTCGAGCTCGAAGTCCGCATCGCGCAGGTTCACTGGACCCAGGAAGACAGCCGCGACATCCAGCGCATCTACAACCCGATGCCGCTGGCGCAACTGGCCGAGCTCGCGCCGCAATTCAACTTCCAGCAGGGCTTCGAAAACCTCGGCATCGGCAATGTCGAGAGCTATCTCGTCGCCCAGCCGAGCGCGATCGAGGGGATCGGCACGATCTTCGCCGAAACCCCCGCCGACGTGCTGCGCGACTACATGACCTTCCACCTGATCAACAACAATACCAACGCCCTGCCGCTGGTGTTCGATCAGGCGAGCTTCGAATTCTTCGGCCGCGAGCTGAACGGCACCGAGGAACAGCGCGAGCGCAACCGCCGCGGCGTCAATCTCGTTGGCGGTTCTCTCGGCGAGGCGGTCGGCCAGATCTATGTCGAGCGTCACTTCCCGCCGTCCTCGAAGGACCAGATGGAAGACCTCGTCGCCAACCTCGTCGCAGCCTTCGAGGAGCGTCTCGAAAACCTCGACTGGATGGACGACGAGACGCGCGATCAGGCGCTTCTGAAACTGTCCACCTTCGAGCCGCGCATCGGCTACCCCGACGAATGGACCGATTACTCGAACCTGCAGATCGAGGCCGGCGACCTGTTCGGCAACCTGCAGCGCATCGCCGAGTTCAACTGGAACGAACAGGTCGCCGACCTCGCCGGACCGGTGGACCGCAACGAGTGGCCCTACCCGCCGCAGACCGTGAACGCGTCGTACAATCCGCTGATGAACCAGATCACCTTCCCGGCCGGCATCCTTCAGCCGCCCTTCTTCGATCCGAATGCCGATCCGGCCGTCAACTATGGCGGCATCGGCGCGGTGATCGGTCACGAGATCGGCCACGGCTTTGACGACCAGGGCCGCCGCTTCGACGAATCCGGCCGCATCCGCGACTGGTGGTCGGAGGCGACGAACACCCAGTTCGAGGAACGCTCCTCCGCGCTCGGTGCCCAATATGACGGCTACTCGCCGATCGAGGGCATGAATGTGAACGGCACTTTCACCATGGGCGAGAATATTGGCGACCTCGGCGGCGTGCAGATGGCCTATTCGGCCTATCACCGCTATCTCGACCAGTGCTGCGGCGGCGAAGCCCCGGTGATCGACGGTCTGACCGGCGATCAGCGCTTCTTCCTCGCCTGGGCCCAGGTCTGGCGCCGCCTGTATCGCGAGGACAATCTGCGCGCCCGCCTGACCACGGATCCGCACAGCCCGTCGCAATACCGCACCAATGGCGTCGTCCGGAATCTGGACGAATGGTACACGGCCTTTGACGTCGGCCCCGACGATGCCCTTTACCTGCCGCCGGAAGAGCGCGTGAAGATCTGGTAGGCCAGACCGGCCAGACCATCGATCAGGGCCCGGCAGCAATGCCGGGCCTTTTCTTTTGCCGTTCGCACCGAGCAGCCTGTCATCCTTTGCCTGCGCTCCCGATTGCTCTAGTTAAGTCGCAGAAATTCACCCAAGGGGAGGACTCCACTCATGAAGGCAAAATGGCTCGGCGGCGTTTGCGCTGCTCTGCTTCTTGCGGCCTGCAGCCAACCGGCCGGAACGCCGGAGAGCGCTGAAGCCGCCGCGGAAACCCAGCTCGGAGAAGAAACCACGGCCGTGGCCAGCGGCGAGCCGCGCTTCGGAACCTTCGGTTTTGATGCCGATGGCATGGACACTTCGGTGAATGCGGGTGACGATTTCAGCCGTTTCGCCAATGGCGGCTGGCTGGCCACGACCGAGATTCCGGCCGACCGCTCTGCCTTCGGCATGTTCACCGTGCTGTCGCTCGAGGCTGAAGACCATGTCGAAGCCATCATCAGCGAAGCCCAGGCCACGGCGGGCGAAACCGGCTCCAACACCCAGCTTGTCGGCGATCTCTATGCCAGCTGGATGAATGCCGACGCCATCGAGGCTGCCGGCCTCGAACCGATCCAGCCCTTCCTCGCGGAGATCGCCGCCGTCGAGACGCATGACGACGCGGCGGCCCTGTTCAACTCGGTCCACCATCAGAGCCCCTACGGCTTTGCGGTCTGGGCCGACCCGGCCAATCCCGATGTCAACGCGCTGCGCCTCTTCCAGGGCGGGCTCGGCATGCCCAACCGGGATTACTATCTCAGCGAAGACGAGCGCTTCGTCGAATACCGCAACGCCTATCGCGACTACATCGCCCGCATCCACGAACTGGCCGGGATCGCCGACGGGGAGGCCAAGGCCGACGCAATCATCGCGTTCGAGACCCGCATCGCCGAGGCGCACTGGACGCGCGAGCGTTCGCGTGAAGTGACCGAGACCTACAACCCGATGCCGGTCGCCGATCTCGACGCCCTCGCGCCGGCCTTCAACTTCCCGGAAGGCATGGAAGCCCTGGGCATTGACGCCGACCAGGTGATCGTCGTTCAGCCCAGCGCGATCGAGGACACGGCGCGTATCTTCGCCGAGACCGACATTGCCACCATCCGCGACTATCTCGCCTTCCACTTCATCTCAGACCGTGCCAGCTGGCTTCCGGCCGCGTTCGACGAGGCAAGCTTCGCCTTCTTCAACCAGACGCTCAGCGGTCAGCAGGAACAGCGTGCGCGCAACAAGCGCGGCGTCCAGCTCGTTGGCGGCGCTCTCGGTCATGCTGTCGGCCAGATCTATGTCGAACGGCACTTCCCGCCTTCTTCGAAGGAACAGATGGAAGGCCTGGTCGACAATCTGATCACCGCCTTCCGCGGCCGTCTCGAAAACCTCGAATGGATGGACGACGAAACGCGTCAGCAGGCACTTGAAAAGCTCTCCACCTTCGAGCCGCGCATCGGCTATCCGGAAATCTGGGACGAGTATGACGGCCTGGAAATCGCCGCGGACGATTATTTCGGCAACCGCATCCGCATGTCGGAATTCGCCTGGGCCGAACAGCTGGAAGACCTGTCCCAGCCGGTCGATCCGCGTGAATGGAGCTGGCCGCCGCAAATCGTCAATGCCAGCTACAACCCGCTGCAGAACCAGATCACCTTCCCGGCCGGCATCCTGCAGGCCCCCTTCTTCGACCCCAACGCCGACCCGGCGATCAATTACGGCGCCATCGGCGCGGTGATCGGTCACGAGATCGGCCACGGTTTCGACGATCAGGGCCGCCGCTATGACGCGGAAGGCCGGCTGCGCGACTGGTGGACCGAGGAAACCAACGCCCGCTTTGTCGAGCGTTCCGATCGTCTCGTCGAGCAGTACAACACTTTCTGCCCGATCGAAGGCCAGTGCGTCAGCGGCCGTCTGAGCCTGGGCGAGAATATCGGCGACCTCGGCGGCATGCAGATGGCCTACACGGCGTGGCGCAACTATGCCGAAGCGAACTATCCGAACGGCGAGGCGCCTGTGATCGACGGCTTCACCGGCGACCAGCGCTTCTTCCTCGCCTGGGCGCAGGTTTGGCGGATCATGTACCGCGACGATGCGCTGCGCGCGCAGCTGGTCAACGGTCCGCATTCGCCCGGCATGTACCGCATCAACGGTGTCGTCCGGAATCTCGACGCCTGGTACGATGCCTTCGGCGTCACCGAGGACGATGCGCTTTACCTGCCGCCGGAAGAACGCGTCCGGATCTGGTAGCGAAAATCGTAAAAGTACGGATCGAGGCCCGGCAGAAATGCCGGGCCTTTGTCTTTGGGGCGGGAACCTTTCGCAGTCCGGCGCGTCTATATCCGGTGGCAAATGATTGCGCCGCATTCGACAACTCTGGAGATTTTCCCGATGAAGAAGTGGATCGCCTTACTGCTCGCAGCGTCTGCTCTGACGCTTTCTGCCTGCAACACTGTTCAGGGCATTGGCCGCGACGTCGAAGCCACGGGCGACGCCATCGAGGACGCAGCCGATTGATCACGACGGCGTAAAAACCGGGCCGGACGGGCAAGCCAGGCCCGTCCGCGCTTGTTCTTAACAGTTTGTTCAGTTGTCACCCGGCCATCACGGGCTACCCTCCCCGCTTGAATTTTTTACACCCGATGGGGAGGGTAGTTCCGATGAAGACCTATTGGCTCGGCGGCGTTTGTGCCGCTTTGCTTCTCGCGGCATGCAGCGAACCGGTCGACGCGCCGGCGGACAATACCGGCGATACCGCCGCCGATACGGCAATGACCGGCGACGCGTCCGGCACGGATACCGCGATGTCCGACGATGCGCCGCGCCTCGGCGATTTCGGCATCGAAACCCAGCACATCTCCGAGACCGTCGATCCGGGTGATGACTTCTTCACCTATGTCAACGAAGGCTGGCTCGAGACCGCCGAATACCCGGCCGGCTTCTCCAGCTTGAACGGCTTCACGGAACTCTATCTGGAAACCGAAGCCCGGATCGAAGAGATCATCCGGCGCTCCGCAGACGGCAATCCCGCTCCGGGAACGCCCGAATACCAGATCGGCACGCTCTACAACGACTTCCTCGACACCGACCGGATCGAGCAGCAGGGCCTCACCCCGCTGCAGTCGGATATCGATGCCATCCTGGCCTCCGGCACGCATGAGGACATTGCCCGCTGGTTCGGGCGTCCCTCCCAGATGTCCATGTTCTCGATGGGCGTGACGATCGATCCGGGTGATCCGACCCGCTATGTGATCTCCACCGGGCAAGCGGGTCTCGGCCTGCCGAACCGCGACTATTATCTGCGCGAGGATGACCCCTTTCCGGGACACCGCGAAGCCTATGTCGACTACATGACGGGCGTGTTCGATCGCGCCGGCATCGAAAACGGACGCGAACGCGCCGAGTCGATCCTCGCCCTCGAAACCGCGATCGCGGAAATTCATTGGGATCGCGCTCAGGTCCGCGACCGGATCGCCAACTACAACCTGATGACGGTCGAGGAACTGACGCAGTTCGCACCGGGCTTCGACTGGCGCGCCTTCCTGGAGGAAGAGGAGGTCGCAGGTCAGGAGGAAATCATCGTCAACACCGACACGGCCGTGCAACAGCTGGCACAGCTTTTCTCCGAGACGCCCGTCGAGACGTTGCGTTCCTACCTCGCCTTCCATTTCATCGACAATCACACGGCGATGCTGCCGGAGGCGTATGATACCGCCTCCTTCGAATTCTACGGCCGCCGTCTGAACGGCACCGAGGAGCAGCGTCCGCGCGATCTCCGTGCCGTTCAGTTCGTGAACGGCCAGCTCGGCGAGCTGATCGGCCAGGTCTATGTCGAGGAGCATTTCCCGCCGGAGTACCGCGAACAGATGACCGAGCTCGTGGAGTATCTGCGCCGGGCCTTCGCCGACCGTCTCGAAACCCTCGAATGGATGGATGACGCGACCCGGGCCGAGGCCTTCGACAAGCTCGAAGCCTTCATCCCGAAGATCGGCTATCCGACCCAGTGGCGCGACTACTCGTCAATCGAGATGGAGCCGGGCCAGCTGATTGCCAACTCCAATGCGGTGGGCGATTGGGGCCGGGCAGATTCGCGGTCGCGTCTTGGCGGTCCGATCCGTCAGTGGGAATGGTTCATGACCCCGCAGACGGTCAACGCCTACTATTCGTCCCAGCGCAACGAGATCGTGTTTCCGGCCGCCATTCTACAGGCCCCCTTCTTCGATCCGCACGCCGACATGGCGGTGAATTTCGGCGCGATCGGCGGCGTGATCGGCCACGAAATGGGCCATGGCTTCGACGATCAGGGCAGCCGGTCGGACGGCACCGGCCTGCAGCGCAACTGGTGGACCGAGTTCGCCCGCAACGAGTTCGAGGCGCGTACCGCCGTTCTGGAAGAGCAATATAGCGGCTTCTGCCCGATCGAGGGCGATTGCGTCCGCGGCGCCCAGACGATGGGCGAGAATATCGGTGACCTCGGCGGCCTCTCGATCGCCCTGCATGCCTACCGCATGTATCTCGACGATCACGGTGGCGGCGAAGACATCAATGGCTTCACGCCCGAGCAGCGCTTCTTCATGGGATGGGCCCAGGTGTGGCGTGGCATCCAGACCGAGGACTCGATGCGCAACCGCCTGATCACGGGGGTTCACAGCCCCAACCAGTACCGCGTCAACGGCGTGGTGCGGAACATGGGGGCCTGGTACGACGCCTTCGGCGTGACCGAGGACGATGCGCTCTATCTCGCACCGGAAAACCGCGTCTCGATCTGGTAGATCACACGCAGAACTGGTGAACGGCCCGGCCCCAACGCCGGGCCGTTTGCTTTTTTGCCCAAGCCGTTGCAAGTCAGGCGCGGGCAGGAAGGAAGAGCAATGCGCGTCCTTGTTACGGGTGGGGCCGGCTTCATCGGATCGGCGGCGGTTCGCTGTCTCGTTCGCGAAGGCCACGACGTTCTCAATTTCGACCTCATGACCTATGCCGGGGATGCGCGCGCGGTCGCGGAGTGCGCAGGCAAGCCGAACTACACCTTCATCAAGGGCGATGTCGCCGACCCGTCTGCGGTGACCGCGGCGTTCGAGCGCGCCCGTCCCGACTGCGTCATGCATCTCGCGGCGGAAACCCATGTCGACCGCTCGATCGACGGCCCGGCCGCCTTCATCCGCACCAATCTCACCGGCACGGCGGTGATGCTGGAATGCGCGCTCGCCTACTGGAAGTCCCTGTCCCAGTCAGCGCGCGAGCGCTTCCGTTTCCTGCATGTCTCGACTGACGAGGTCTATGGCTCGCTCGGTCCCGACGACCTCGCCTTTCGCGAGACGACCGCCTATGCGCCGAACAGCCCCTATGCGGCCTCCAAGGCCGGGGCCGATCACCTGGCACGGGCCTGGCAGGTGACCTATGGCTTGCCGGTGGTCATCTCCAACTGTTCGAACAATTACGGCCCGTACCAGCATCCCGAAAAGCTGATACCGACCGTGATCCGCAAGGCGCTCGCCGGCGATCCGATCCCGGTTTATGGCCGCGGCGAGAATGTCCGGGACTGGCTGCATGTCGACGACCATGTCACCGGTCTTCTGGCAGCCCTGACGCGCGGCACGCCGGGCGAGAAATACAATTTCGGCGGCAATGCCGAGCGCCGGAATATCGACCTCGTGCGCGAGCTCTGCCGCCAGATCGACGACGCCTTTCCCTCCCCCGACGGTCCGCGCGGCGACCTGATCCGGTTTGTCACCGACCGTCCCGGGCACGATCACCGCTATGCGGTCGACGCCGGCAAGGCGAAGGCGGAACTGGGCTGGACTCCCGCCACCCCCCTGAACGAAGGATTGCGCGCAACCGTGGCCTGGTATCTGCAGAACCCCGGCTGGCTGGCACGCGATCCATCCGAATTGGCCCGGCTTGGCCTCGGCCGCGGCGATGCGGCAGCGGAATAGGAAAACATGACGATGGCGGCACCCTGGAAAGGCCTGATCCTGGCGGGCGGCACCGGCAGCCGCCTCTATCCGCTGACCCATGCGGTAAACAAGCACCTCCTGCCGGTCTACGACAAGCCGATGATCTATTACCCGCTGACGACGCTGATGCTCGCGGGTCTGAGGGATTTCGTCATCGTCTCCAGCCCGGACTCGCTGTCGCAGATCAAGGCGCTGCTCGGCGATGGCAGCCAGTGGGGTCTCAGCTTCGCCTATGCCGCTCAGGACCGCCCGGGCGGGATCGCCGAGGGTTTCCGCGTCGCCGCCAACGAGCTGGCGGGCCACCGCGTCGCCCTGATCCTCGGCGACAACATCTTCTATGGCGACGGCCTGTCGAAGCGTGTCCAGCAAGCCACGCAGCTGGAAACGGGCGCGACCATCTTCGGCTATGAAGTCGCCGATCCTTCGGCCTTTGGCGTGGTCGAAGTCGATGAGACGGGCAAGGCTGTTTCGCTCGAGGAAAAGCCCAGGAAGCCGAAATCCAGCCACGCGGTGCCGGGCCTGTATTTCTACGACGAATCCGTCCTCGACATGGCGTGGGACCTGAAACCCTCGGCCCGGGGCGAGCTGGAAATCACCGACATCAACCGCGCCTACATGGAACGCGGGGATCTCAACGTCATGCTGATCGGGCGCGGGATTGCCTGGCTTGATGGCGGCACCCATGCTGACCTGTTCGAGGCCTCGCAATTCATCAAGGTGGTCGAGGAACGCACCGGGCTGAAGGTCGCCTGCCCGGAGGAAATCGCCTACCGGATGCAATTCATCGACCGCGCACAATTCGCCGAACTCGTCGATGAATCACCGAAGACCGATTATCAGCGCTATCTGAAACGCCTCCTGAAATCGCTCTGACCGGGGTGGTCACACCTGCGCTTGCGCCGGCACTCCGCCTCCCCCACCCTGCGCGGCAGGATTCAAGGGGAGGACGGCCATGGAATCGGCCGCGCTGATCACCAATGACGCCGTCCTGTTCGGCGTCCTGATGTTGCTGCTCGGGCTCGTCTTCTGGACGTCGAGTTTCAAGACCGGGCCGGTTGCCGGCTTCTATCGCATCTTCCCGCCACTCCTGCTTTGCTACTTCCTGCCCTCGCTGCTGACGACATTCGGCATCGCCGATCCCGACACGTCCAACCTCTACTACGTCGCGTCGCGCTACCTTCTGCCCGCCGCCCTGGTCCTGCTCGTCGTGTCAGCCGACCTGCCCGCCACGCTGCGCCTCGGACCCAAGGCGCTGATCATGTTCTTCACCGGCACGCTCGGCGTCGTGGTCGGTGGTCCGCTTGCCCTGCTCATCGCGAGCGCCATCGCCCCCGACCTGGTCACCGGTGGCGCGGGTCCGGAAGAGGTCTGGCGCGGCATGGCGACCGTGGCCGGCAGCTGGATCGGTGGTGCGGCGAACCAGACCGCGATCCGTGAAATCTTCGATGTCGGACCTGAGGTCTTTTCCGTCTGGGTCGCGGTCGATGTGCTCGTCGCCAATGTCTGGATGGCGATCCTGCTTTTCATGGCGGCGCGCCGTACCGCGATGGACAAGGCGCTGAAGGCCGATGTCTCGGCGATCGACGAACTTCAGGCCCGCGCCGAGGCCTATGAGGCCAAGCACGCCCGCATCCCCGAGACGAAGGATATGATCCTGATCGGCATGGTCGCCTTCGGATCGGTGGCCATCGCCCACTTCGCAGCCGATCTGATCGCGCCCGCCTTCGCCGGCATGGCCGAACGCCTCCATGCCGAGGCCGCTGCGGCCGGCATCCCGCCCCAGGGTTTCGGCCTGATCGTCGCGGAAAGCCTCGCCAGCGGCTTCTTCTGGCTCGTGGCCATCGCCACGGCGATCGGCGTCGCCCTGTCCTTCACCCCGGCGCGCAAGCTCCAGGCGGTAGGCGCGATGAAGACCGGTTCGGTCTTCATCTACATTCTCGTCGCCACGGTCGGTCTGCACATGGACATCACCGCGATCGGCGAATACTGGCCCTTCTTCCTGATCGGCCTCCTGTGGATCGCGATACACGCCGCGCTGATGCTCGGCGTCGCTTTCCTCATTCGCGCTCCGCTCTTCTTCATGGCAGTGGGCAGCCAGGCGAATATCGGCGGCGCGGCCTCGGCCCCGGTCGTGGCCTCGGCCTTCAACCCGGCGCTGGCCCCCGTCGGCGCCCTGCTCGCCGTCGTCGGCTATATCGTCGGGACGTATGCGGCCTGGTTCTGCGGTCTGGTCATGGCGGCAATCGCGGGCGGGGCCTGATTTTCACACACACGCGACTCCACTCCGCGCCGGTTTCGAGCGGTCAGACTGCGTGAGTGGGCCGACGGCGCGGCCGAACGCACGGAGTAAGTGAGGATCGCTAAAAATGGAATGGCGCGCCCGAAAGGATTCGAACCTCTGACCCCCAGATTCGTAGGGCGATTTGGAGCGTTATCTGACGATATTTTTCAATCTCTGGAGATAGATAAACCGCTGATTTCTATTGCATAAGACGACTTTGTCGTTAGACCGCTATATCCACGAATTTACGCTCGGTGCGCCCATGGTGCGCCCACGAAACGCGGGGATAGACAGCGATGCCAAGGTTCACGAAACGCCTCGTCGAGGCGATCCCTGCTACCACCCAACCCACCTATGTCTGGGATGATCAGCTGAAAGGATTCGGGGTCCGCACCGCGGCGAACGGGGCGAAATCCTATCTCGTTCGCTACCGCGTCGGGGTCGGGCGACGGGCTCGGCAGCGTAAGATCACGATCGGCCGGCACGGGTCACCCTGGACCGTCGAGACCGCGCGAAAGGAAGCGCTTCGAATCCTTTCGAGTGCTGCGCATGGAGAAGATCTCCTCGACCTCCGCCAAACAAAGAACGCGGAGCTCCGCTTTGCCGAACTCGCCGAGAAGTACATCACCGAGCACGCCATTCCCAACAAGAAGCCGTCCTCGGTTCGCGAAGACCAGAGGCTTCTCAGAACCACGCTCTTGCCGAGATTTGGTTCATTACGCGTTTCGGAAATCTGCGAGCGCGACGTCCTGAAACTTCACTCGGATCTCGCCGGCACGAAATCCAAGGCGAACCACTGCCTCTCCCTGCTCTCCAAGATGTTCAATCTCGCGGAAACGTGGGGGTACCGCGAGCGCCGCACCAACCCGTGCTACACGATCAGGAAATACAAAGTCGAACCGCGCGAACGCTTCCTGAGCAAGGAAGAAATCGGCCGGCTCTTTTCGGTGCTTTCCCAAGAGGAGGAGATCGGCGGCACCCACCCCCAAGCAATTACGATCTTGCGCTTGCTGATGCTCACCGGAGCACGAAAAGGCGAGATCATCTCGCTCGAATGGAGTGAGGTCGACCTCGACCGCCGGATCATCACGAAGAAAGACACGAAGACCGGTCGAAGAACCATGCCGATCAGCCAACCGGTGATCGACATCTTGTCAAACCTTGAGCGGCAGGTGGGGTCGCCTTTCGTATTCCCGGCAGCTCGCGGTGACAGTCATTTCCAGGGCCTGACCAAGGAATGGCTCAAGTTCCGCAAGCGCGCGGGTCTTGAAGACGTCAGGATTCACGACTTGCGTCACACCTTTGCCAGTCTCTCGATCGCGAGCGGTGTCTCGATCGCCGTCCTGAGCAAGTTACTGGGTCACGCTTCGATCACGACAACGGAGCGCTATGCGCACCTGACAAACGACCCTGTCCGCAAGGGCGCGGAGGAAGTTGGATCCATGCTTGCGAATTGGCTGGCTGACTAAATCTCGTGCTCTGCCCCCTGGAATCTGGATCGTTTGAAGCTGGAGTTTTCTGCCAGGTTTCCCTGGGCTGGGAGAGGAGCGGAAGCTCATGAAGGCATCGAAGTTCACTCGGGCGCAGAAGGCATTCATCTTGAAGCGGGGGGCGGAACGCCGGCGGAGGAGAACTGCCGCAAGGCGGGCATCAGCCAGACAACGTATTTTAACTGGAGTGAGGAGGAAAAGTGATCGATCCGGCGGATCGATCACCCGACGAACAAGTATGGCGGGCTTTTGCCGGAGGAAATGCGCCGGCTGAAGCAGCTCGATGAGGAGAATACACGCCTGAAATAGATTGTGGCGGACCGGGCACTCAACCGGGAAATGCTTCAGGACGTCATCCGCCAAAAGCACTAAGGGCTGTCTGCAAGCGGGAGTTGGTCGACGGGATGCTGGTGGACTGGAGCGTGTCGATCCGAAGGGCATGACGGATTCTTCCCCTCGATACGTCAATCTACCACTACAAATCCCGCCGACCCGGCCGAGCCGACCTCGAACAGAGAACAAAGGAGATCTGCCAGACCCGCGTGCGCTACGGCTATCGCCCGGTTCACGTCCTCGCCGGGAGGGTTGGGTGATCAATGTCAAGAAGACCCACAGAATCCACAGCGAGTTAGGCCTGCAGCTGCGCAACAAGCATCCCAAGCGACGGGTTTAGGCCAAACTTCGCGAGGACCGCCGGGGAGAGGCCGGTCCAGACGAAGTCTGGGCGATGGACTTCGTGCACGACCAGCTTACCTTGGGATCGAGGTTGCGGATCCTGACGGTGGTCGCGCGCACTCGCGCTACTGCCTGGTGGCCGATCCGCGGTTCACTTATCGCGGCGAGGATGTCGTTCAGACGCTAGACCGGGTGTGTGGCCAGACCGGGTATCCCGGGACGATCCGGGTCGACAACGGCAGTGAGTTCATCTCGCGGGACCTCGACCTCTGGGCCTATGCCAACGACGTCACGCTCGACTTCTCCCGGCCCGGAAAGCCCACGGACAACGGGTTCATCGAGGCCTTCAACAGCAAGCTTCGGGCGGAGTGCCTGAACGCCCACTGGTTCATGAGCCTTGCCGACGCCCGCGAAAAGCTGGAAGCTTGGCGTAGAGACTACAACGAGGTCAGGCCTCACAGCGCGATCGGGTACAACGTCCCGGCCGACCTGCATAATCACTGCGGCATGGCCAGCCCGCCGCCGTGATCACAGCCGGAAAACTCCAGCTTCCGGCGGTCCAGCGTTGGGGAGCAGCGCAACAGCCGGAAAACTCCAGCTTCCGGCGGTCCAACGTTGGGGAGCAGCGCAGAAATGCTCAGACTCTCAAAATAAACGAGGGATCCAAGGGTCGCAGGTCACAGCTTTTAGGGGACAGAGCAATAATCAAAATCTTTCGAAAAGCGTATTTTTTGCTCTCTGCTGTAGGTTTGCATTTGAATCCACTCAATCAAGAAACTTACGCCGCGCCATTAGGGAAATACTCGTCCAACCAATTTAGAATCCGCTGAGCTGCGACCTCCCAATTCGTATCGGCCATCATGTCGTGAGCTGTCGGTACAATGAGGTGACTTCCTCCGTAAGCTCGAGCCAAGGCTGCATTCTTGTATAGAGGAATCGACCAATCTCGCTGGCCGGAAACAACGAGCGTAGGCATTGCTGTCGTCACGGGCTTTGGCGTGTCGCGGTAGAATGCGTCCGCGGCAGCGCCCAAAGCTGTCAGACCATCAAGCCTCCGGCAGACCCGTTCACGCTCTGAGACTGGAAGGTCCGGCGACAGGAAGAAGCCTAGGAAGGCTGGAAGGCCTAGACCCAGATTATTCTGGCTAAGAGCGCGCCACATTGATTTTGGATGAGTAAACAGCATTCGCAACGCCGCACGGTTAGAGCCTCCGATTGGAGAGGGTGCGAGCAAAATCATTCCTGGGATTGTAAGTTCGGCGGCTATTTTTTGGGCGATTGAGCCTCCCAAAGAATGACCAACAAGAATAGGCGGGCAATTCAATTGTTCGACTGCCCAGCGGACATCGTCAACGTAGTCACATAGCCGCCATGATTTGTGCTGGCCGGTCTGTCGGCTTGAGCCATGATCACGCAGGCTGACCGCGTGGCAGCTAAAACCCCGGGCCGCAAACCAAGGCATGAAATGGTCCTCCCAGCACCAGGCACCGTGGAACCCTCCATGGATGAACAAGAGCGGTGGTGCTTGCCTTCCAAATCGAGGCGGCATCGAAATCAGCTCCAGTCCAATATCGGTGCCGGTCACGACGCGACCGCCTGACTTGAATGGCTGCGCGCTTGCAAGGGCGCCGCGACGTTGACAAGGGCCCCACCCAGGTTGACGCGGGCCATCCATGTAACGAGGCGCGTTGGCGCAAACTTGCAATCGGACACATAGAATAGAGGAGCCAATCCCAACCCAGAATCCCAAAAACGCCCTGTAGCACGGCGGTCACCCCAGGCCCGACCGTCGTGAAATCGCTTAGTATCTCGTGTGTCTTTGATACCATTTATCTTGCTGCTTTGAGTCCGGCATTCAGTCCACCGGAGCGATGCTGGTTTATTGATGCATTGACTCCGGCAAAACATCACTCTCCGGCGTTCGGAGGTCATTTTCAGCCAATATTTATACAAAAAGCCCCGCACTTTGATTCCTCCTTATGCTTATGACTATTGAGTTCGTACTGCCACGCTGGTCGATCCGCGTGAGACGCCCTCTGAATCGGTGACATCCACAAAAATCCTGTTACTGGCTGGGCTAAAGGCAACAGTATCGTTCGCGCGAGCGAACACCGCGAAACTGGCCGTTTCGTTTTCGGAGAACTGGCGCTGAATTGTGGGCACTCGGCTCGTCGAGCAAGCGCCCGTTGCTGAATCCGTTTCGCAGATCGTTAGAGTCAGACGGGAAGCATCGACACCCCTAATCTGCGGGGTGAGGGTGAGTTGACCAGGTGACCCGACATTCGCCGTGGCAACCGCGAAGACGCCAGCGGTTCCAACACCATTGAGTGCCAGAATACCGTTTTGACTTTGGGTGACCGCGATGGCGATCACGTCCGGCGTCGGTGCCGCGCCAAATGAAAGACGGATCGAGTTCAGTCCAATAATCGTGGGAGCGGCTTCAGAGTTGGCGCAATCATATCTCAGCGACAAATCGAAGGATTCTCCTGCTGCCCCACTATGCGGCACAGCCGAGATCACAAAAGTCCGATAACCACCAGGACCAATATCAAACAACGCTCCGCTTTGCCCCATAATGGCATTTGTTGCCGGATCGGTCTGGTTAAATTGGAAGTCTCCATCAAAGGGTTCGGCAAGGTGGATGGAACATCCAAGCGCAGCGTCAGAACCGGCGTTCAACACTGTTGCGAACGCGGTCGCTGGCTGACCGGCCTGGACTGAACGGCTGGACGGCAGAACTGATGATCTGATCCGCACATCCCCTTCCAGATTGCCTCCGCCCACAACAAACAGGCGTTCTAGGGTCTGTCCGGCAAAAGTCGTGCGAACACGCCAGTTTCCGGTCGGTGCATTGGCCGGAATTATCGCGCTCGCATACCAATAGGTGAAAGGTTCAAACCGGCTGATCGACGCCCCAAGATCCCAAGCTTGGAAAACCGTGTTGTCGGGCTGGAGGACCTCCATATGGACCACCTGGCCGGGGCTTTGATTGCGCAGGTAAACAGCCCAAAAAGCAGTCTGCCCCGGCTGGAAACGATCCGCCAGGTTGGGCTGATCGGGCACACAACTTGATGAAAACGAACTGATGCGCGGCGGCGCAAAATGGGTTCGCACGGAGAGCATCGAAGGGTCCAGATAGGCAGGCTGATGATGCCACAGAGATTCGTCGCCGCCGCATGCACCTGCATTGGGGTCGACAGTCTGACCGGAACCTGGATTGGCCGGATTATGAATCTGAAGCTCAAAATGCAGGTGCGGAGCCGTTGATGAACCTGAGCTGCCCACGATGCCGATGAAGTCACCAGCATTTACGCGGCTGCCAACAGCGGCGTCTGTCAGTGAGCCGGCCTTCAAATGACGATACACGGCTGCCAGTCCGTCATCCTGCAGGACCACGACGAGATTATCCTGACTGCCATTGGTTGTGCATTCGCGGTCAAAATTTCCATCGACCTTCAAGAGGATAACGCCGCCGGCAGCCGCCACGACTTCAGCCGCGTCATTGTCCATGACATCCCACCAAAACGGGGCCACTAGATAATCAATGCCCTCATGGCCATCATATGTCCTGGCCCCACAATTATAGTCCCGGACTTGGTTTGATGAAGATGGGTTGAGATCGACGAAGTTCACCGCAGTGTGAATTTGGGGGCCATCATGTTGCGGCGATGTGCGGAGCGGAAACCGTAACTGCTCAGCTGTCGAGCGAGAGAAATTAGCGGCGGCTCCTGACGCCTGTTCCTCCAGGCCCAGTTCAACTATCGCGGTCTGGATTTCCTCGTACAGACGCGTATTGTCGATCGATGGGTGGAGTTGGCGGTCTCTCATCAACGCTCCACCGCCGGTCGTTTCATCTTGTGCGGCGAGCGCAGTCGAGAATATCAAGCACCCCAATGCAGTTGTGAGTGTGATTGCGGTTTTCATGTTTCGCTCCACGTCTTGCCGCGACTTGGCGACGTTTGGGTGAAGCGAGGCATCGCCGGGACGTGGTACCCATTCAATCCTGAATGCGTCAGTGGCTCTGTTTGCGGCGTGTTCGGCTCAGAAAAGCTTGGTTTGGGTGGACCACCTCTGAGAGGTGGCGCAGTCTGTCTCCCCGAAAGCCCGAATGGAGATTGCCATGCTGCGTACCCTGACTGCCGTCAGCCTTTTCGCCCTCGCGCCTGCCGCCCTGGCGCAGGACATCCCCTCCGCCACCGAACGGATGGAGGCCTATCTCGACCAGTTCTCCGGCGTGGTCGGACCGGGCTTTGCGGTCATTGTCGTGACCGCAGACGACGTTCTGATCGAACGCGTCGAAGGTCTGCGCAACGCGGAGACTGGCGCGCCACTGACGCCGGATACGCCGATTTATATCGCCTCGCAGACCAAGGCTTATGTCGGCTTGCTCGCCGCCGTCCTCGACGAACGCGGCATCCTACCGCTCGACACGCCGCTCGACACGTTCTGGCCGGACGCGCAGTGGCCCGGCAACATGGCGCCCGGCGACTTCACGCTGCGCGATCTCCTGACCCACCAGGTGCCCTTCGAGAACGTCACGATCACCTTCATGGAAGCCTACGTGATGCGCGTCGATCCGGTCGATTATCCCGAGCTGATCTCGGCCTATTCCGAGCCCCGGGATCCCGGATTCCGCTATGACAATCTCGGCTACAACGTCTATGCCGCCATTCTCGAAACGGTGACCGGACGGCCCTGGCAGGAGTGGCTCGACGAGGTCATCTTCGATCCCCTCGGCATGGACCGGACCTCCGCGCGTACGTCCGATTTCATGCTCGACGAGCTGTCTTGGAGCCACATCTGGCAGGGCGAGGAAGACGGCTGGTTCGAAATCCGCCCGAAGACCGATGGCATGATGCAATCGGCCGGCGGGCTCGTGACATCTCCCGGCGACATGATCGCCTGGCTGCAGCTGCAGCTGCGCGGCGAGGCGCCCGAGGCGGGCCTGACTGCATCCATGCTGGAAACCGCCAACACCTCCTTTGCCGAAACCGGCATGGGCAGCCAGAATCCCTACGAAATGGAGTGCGACGGCTACGCGCTCGGCTGGGCCGTCTGCAGTTTCGAGGGGTTCGAAATCCACATCCACGGCGGCGGCTATACTGGCGCGCGCTCCATCATGGCGTGGTCGCCCGATGCCGGCGTCGGCATCGCCGCCTTCGGCAATTCCGACAACATGACCGGCTGGTGGACCCAGACCGCCGTGCGGATGTTCCTGCAATTTCTCGCCGACCATCCCGATGCCGACCGAATGGTCGAGGCGCGCCTGCAATTCTATCACGAACGCACCGCCGCCCATCTGCAATTCCAGCAGCAATCGCTGGCCGAGGCGCTCGCCGGTGAAAGCTGGGGCGGCTGGACGTGGCAGCCGGACGCAAGCGAGCTGGCCGTCTATGCCGGCCGTTACGTGAGCGAGCGCCTGCCCGTCACGGCGGAATTCGTCCCGTCGGGCAGCGGTCTCGAATTCCGGTTCGGCGATATGCGCTCGAATTTGCGGCCCGCGCGACCGGGCCTGTTCGGCGGCACGGCAACGCCCTTCGACCAGCCCGACGCGTTCGAGTTCACCCTAGGCGAGGACGGCCGCCCGACCGGCTTCATCTGGAATGACGAGGTCTTCACCCGCAGCGCCGGCTGATGGCGGGCGTGCGTCCCGGCTGCGACTCCCGCCCGCACCAGACGAAGCGGTTCAGCGTCGTCCCTCGGCTACAAACCGCCCGCCCCAACAGCCATCTTGCCCGCAGCGTTCATGCCGCCTCGCCATGGGCAGGTGGCAGCATGAACGCCGCTAGCTTGAAACCGCCGGGCTAACAAATCTGGTGGACCACCTCTGAGGGGCAGGCCAATGGCACTAGGCAACAGTGCAGCGTCTAGCGAAACATCGCTTTCACGCTGAAAATTTTCGCTCTGCTGACCGAAGCACGGGCTCCGGATGTGAATATCAAATCCATTCTGTTGCCAGGGAAGGTCTGCCAAGTTTCGACCTTGCCTAGATTAACAAGGTATGACTTGTGCACACGCATGAACGTCTCGGGTAGCACGGATTCCAATTGATTCAGTGATTTGTCGTGCAGCTTGATATCCCCATTCTCGAGCAGGATTTCGGAATACTTATCTGCCCCTCTCGCAAACACAACGTCGTCCAGACTAACGACATTGACCCGCCGACCTGTGCGGAAACTCAAATACTTCGCTGCGCGATCTTCGGTGGGATGCTTGTTGAAATATCGATCAATGCCGCGTGCCAAACGCTCCGCATCGAACGGCTTGGTAATGAAGTCAATCACGCCGTAGTCAAACCCTTTTGCAGCCCGGTCAGCGTACGCCGAAATAACAACGGTCTGAGCTGCGAAAGAAGTGATCTGTTCTAGGACTTCGAACCCGTCTTCGCCGCGCAAATTCAAATCCAAGAACAACAGATCCACCGGATAGGTCTCGAGAAACTCGATCCCACTTTCAATCGACGGCCGGTGGTCAAAAGACTTGAGCGCAGCGCCAAGATAGTCAGTGGCTAGCCGCTCAATCCTGCTGGCGATGACTGGCTCGTCTTCTATTGACAAGATGCGTGTAGCAGGACGAATTGCCATTTTAATCGACCTTGAAGGTGACAGATGTGACCCAATGGCTGCCTTCCTGAACAGAGGACAAGCTCCATGCGCCCGGCGCGAAGTCTTCGAGCCGGGCCTTCACGTAGGCCATACCGGAACCTGATGATGCGCCCGATCGGTTCTGATCCGTACCCAGCGGTATGCGCAAGGTGAGACGAGATCTTCCTCTTGATGTCTCCACACTGACGGCGAATTCGACCGCTGGGTCCTGATACCGATTGTGACTGAGCGCATTTTCAACAAGAGTATGGAGAATTCCCGGCGGGAATGCCTGCTCTGGACTATCGCCCGTGTATTTCAACGAAAATGTGCGCCCCATTCGAAAGCTCATCATCGCCAAGTGTTTGCGGGTAAGATTGAGTTCCTGAAGAAGCGTAACGCTTGGCTTGTCAATCAAGTCGGACAACGCCCGATATTCTTCAGCCAACGCCTCAATGAAACGTCGCGCCATTTGTCGGTCAGTTTCCTGCAACTCGATGGCGACCGTAAGGCTGTTGAGGATGAAATGAGGCTGAATGTTTCGTTTGATCAATTCAGTCTGAAGACGGGCTGACTTGGCTTCCGCTCTTCGAGCGTTCGACTCCGTCAAGAAAAGATCGACAAGCAACCATATTGACATCAAAAAAGTTAGCGCAGCGAGAAAGCGCGTAAGATTGTCAGGCTCAAGGACGATCACTACTGCCAGCGCAAGAGAGCCCGCAGCAAAACCCAGCTTTTCGAGCTGCCGCTGTGGAGCCGTAGCCGCCATCGCCAGTAGAACAGCGGTCATTGCGAGAAATATCCGTGCGTCCTGATCGAACGTCAGAATCGGCCAGCTGGGCATGCCCATAAAAACGGCTGCAATGGCGACACCACTCCAAACGAGGCGATTATTTATTTTCAATCTGACCGCGAATAGCGCCGGAATGAGCATTAGGACGGCTAAAGACAGAACAAATAATGCGGCATCGGCCAAACTGGATCGACTGGAAATCAGGTAAAAGGCACGTCCGTCGTAATCGAGCAAAATTATTGCGGACACCGACAGACACGTTACCGCCGCTAACAGCAAATCAGGTCGGTGGCGTCTAAGCGCCCACAAGACCCCGAACGATATTGCAATAAAAAAGGAAAGAAAAATGGCGGCCCCATCAATCCAGTCTGACACTCGAACCGCCTGCACGTGCCCGAAAGAGGGGCGAATATCAAATTCGACGAAGAGCTCTTCACGCTGAGGCAAACCTTCTGATCGAGCATAGATAGACAGAGTGGCTAGCCCAGTTTGGGTCCAGTCTGATGGCAAGGTTAACTCGACAGTTTGATACGGTCGGGGCGTACTACCCACTGGCAACGCCGAATTGTTGCCCAGAAAGCGACCATCCCAATAGGCATCAATAGTCAGGTTCGTTTTAATGCGAACGACAGCCTGAACCCCTGCCCAGGATTGGTCTGGCGAAACCGGAACTTGCATCCAGAACGCCCCCCGGAAATTGGGATCGAGGGTTTCGATGGGTAACCACTGGCCGGATCGCGAAGTGTCCGACGCCCATGGTGCTGGCTCACCTGCCCTCCAAACTGAGTGGGGCGCAGGGTCGCCTTGGATCACAACGGCAGAGGCATTTGGCGAAATAACGGCCAGCATAATCAGGACAAGGAGCGGACCCGTGAGTGCATGCAGTGCAGCCGCGAAAAAGCGACGTCCCCTCATCGAGGTCTCCCATCAGCTGTCATGATCGCGTTTCTGTCGAAGACGCAACGATTCCCGATCATCCTAGCTGTCCCAAAATCGCCGTCGATGTGCGGTACACGCCGGTACCGCACATCTGCGTATACAAGAATAATATAGGCTAAAACGAAAAACTCAGCCCAATTCCCAAGGTGTAGCCATCGAACTGGAGTGAGGTAGGCGTCGTGCCCAGGGGTGCAATCAACGTGTAATCGGTTTCCCGGGCACGAAAGTAGCGTAGATCCGTGAAGATCGTCGCAGTCTCGGTAATGTCATACGAAATACCACCGATTAACTGGATCGCCAAAGCAGTCTCGTCACCATCAATGGCACCGCCGGCTCCGGCGAAGTTGGCACTAACTCGGGCCACGCCAAGACCCGCGCCGACATAAGGTGTCCATTGTTGTTCTGGACGGAAATCGAAAATCGCGTTTGCCATCAGACTCGCGGCGGACAATCCGTCGCCTGTTGCACCAACATCGACGCCATTAATCGTCAGCGCATTGAAGCTTCCGCCACGACTTGCGATTTCGGCTTCAAAACGCCATTGACCGAATTTTCGGCCAAGTGCGCCGGAAAAGTAGAGAGCATTGTTTAGCTCCAGATCGATTGTGCCACCGGAAAGGCTACCTTCAATATCTTCGACGGCGCGTAGCCCGATCTGTCCGGAGACATAGTTGTCCTGTGCCACAGCGGCACCCGCAAAAAGCGCGAATGCGGCGGTTGCGGAGAAAATTGTGGATCTCATCTTGTACCTCGATTTCAGTGAAAGAACCGCTCAATGGCAAGATTGATTAAGCGGCCTGTGAAAGTTCGGATCGGGTACAGCCGCGGCCGGATTGCTGAAAGGTAGCGCGACGCGATCGGCTCCTTTTGGGGCGTGAAAGGGGTGCTGTCAGCGAAATTTACGGGGAACGTCTCGCGCTAGGACCTGGCAGGTGGGCGGTGTCCGATTAAACGGGCCGTTATTGGTTCGCCGGCAAAGTTGCCTGGATAAAGAACCCATTTCGCTACTTCAAAACGTCGCCTGAGGTGATCCGTCTTGCGGTGATGATGTATGTCCGCTTTCGCTTCGAAACGTCGAGGATTTGCTCCACGAGCGTGGGATCGAACAAAGCCACGAAACCGTGCGGTAAAGGTGAAATATCGGGCCCCGTAAGCGTGATGCTGTCGTATTGATCAGCGTGTGCTCATGCGCAGACAGGAGCCACAGGTCTCCGGCCGATCACCACGTACAGGGCTGGATGCCCAACGCCAAACAAGCCCTTGTGGAAGGACTACATCGTTTCGATGCCTTCAAGGGCTGCGTCAAAGCGCTTGATAGGGAGACTCCTGAACACTCGATCTTCAAGCGTGGTCGCCGATAAAATTCTGTCGCATCTGAACGTTCTGGCATCGTCGCGTAGATCGTCCCATGCCAGAACGTACAAGATCGGCGAACTAAGCAGCAGATAATGCGGCTCAATTACCCTTGAGGTGAGGCTTCCATCAACGGCCCGGTACGAAATGGACAGACATTGAAGGTTCAGGAATGCTTGATTCAACTGTTCCACGACCTCCGGCCTTGGGGCGCGCGCCTGATCCGACAATGCCGCACTGGCCGGTTTTCCAACCCGGATGCGCGCCTTCAAACCGCTGACCCTGGCGGCCATATCGGGTGAGAACGAGGCTGTCAGTTTTCGCCTGACGCTTGCCAGATTGGCCATCAGTAGCGGCGTTTCCATCTGCTCCGCCATGGCAAGGCTGACAAGCAAGTCGACCGCCTCGGTATAGGTCAGTGAAACCCGGCCCACACCCCAGCGTTGCGACAGACGAAGCCCCCCGCCGCGCCCACGGTCCGCTTCGATGGGCAAACCTTGCTCGCGTAAGAGATCGATATCACGACTCAGTGTGCGGACACTCACGCCCATATCCATCGCCAGCCCGCGAACGGTCAGATGTTCACCCGACTTGAGGTGAGCGGTCAAAAGCTCCAGTCGATTCAGTCGACCGAATGTTGATGTGCGGGCCATCAAACAAATATGCCACAAAATGGCATATACGTCGATAGGAGTTCGCAATGGTTAACAAAGGAGTGTCCCCATGACTGTAACCGTTCTGGCCCCCTTCCGGCTTGCCCCGGGAAAAACCGAACAAGACCTGATCGCGGCTTCGAGTGTCTTCGATCGCGACTTCGTGAGCCGGCAGCCCGGGGTGTTGCGCCGCGAACTCCTGCGCAAAACGGACGGCAGCTACATCGATGTCGTGCAGTTCCGTAGCCAGGAAGACATGGAAGAGGTAGTCGGGGCAGAAATGGCCTCCGAGGTCTGCCATGCGTTTTTCGCTGTCATGGACATCTCTGAGGGCGGTGGCAGGCACGAAGTTTGCGCCTCTTTGGCAACCTACGCTCCCGTTTGAGGGTAATGATCACACATGGAGCCGCTCAAGAATTCGCTATCACCTGACCTGGTGGGCCGGATCGCGGCCCATGTGGCCCGACATCTCGACGGATTTGATCGCAGCGACTTTGTCGCTGCGATCTGCGCCGAGCTGCCCCGGCTGGAACTAAAACAACGCTCTCAGCTGATCACCGACCATCTGCATGCCTGCCTCCCGCAAGACCTGACTAAGAGATTTGCTTTGATCCGCGCCATGCTGCATCCCGACCAAGATGCGCATTCGTCCGGACAGAGTGATGATCTGGGCCTGCGCGGCTGGGCCATGATGCCGCTTGGCGCTGTGGTCGGGCAGCATGGGGTGGCGGCATTCGACGAGGGGCTCGACCTCCTGAAGGAAATGACCAGCCGATTCTCCTCGGAATTCGATGTGCGGTATTTCCTTCTGGCGGATCAGGACAGGGCCCTCGGCCGGATCCACGAATGGGTTGACGACCCCAACCGCCACGTGCGGCGTCTCGTCTCTGAAGGCACAAGGCCGCGCCTGCCCTGGGCGATGCGTCTTCCAGCGCTCATGCGTGACCCCCGGCCCATTCTGCCGCTGCTCGAAGCCCTGCGCGACGATGAAGATGAATATGTCCGCCGCTCGGTGGCAAACAACCTGAACGACATTGCCAAGGACCATCCAGATCTGGTTGCATCTTTGACAGAAGATTGGCTCGACGGGGCAGGCCCTGCGCGCGCAAAACTCCTCCGGCATGCCTGCCGCACACTCATAAAGCAGGGACATCCGGTGGCATTGCGGGCGTTTGGCATCAGCGCTCCGCAAATCGAAACCCATTCCCTCCAGATCACGCAACCCGGCATCCGCCTTGGCCAGACGCTCGACTTCAGTGTGACTTTGCGTTCAACCAGCGCTACGGTCCAAGCGGTGATCATCGACTACATTCTTCACTTCCGAAGAGCGAATAACACGCATTCCGCCAAAGTTTTCAAATGGAAAAAGCTGACCCTTGCGGCAGGAGAAACAATCCGCCTGACCCGATCACACGCCATCGCGCCGGTCACGATCCGGCGCTATTACCCAGGCTCCCAGGCCCTTTCGTTGAGAATCAATGGTAAGGATACACACGGCGTGGAGTTCATGCTGGAAACTTGAAAACCTGTGCTCCTTTCGTGTTCCGTAGATCCTCGGGCGTGGTGTTGTCGCTTGCCGAATGGCAACACTTGGCGAAACCGTCAGCTTTGGAATGGTAAATGCCCACCACCCGCGAAACCCTCCTCGGGGTATTGTCAGAAGAAACTGGCCGTTAGCAGCTTGGCTGCCATCCTAAGCGGATGAGCACAAATCCGTTTCGGTATTTCAAGACCTCGCTTGTGGTCATTCGACTTGTGGTGATGATGTATGTCCGGTTCCCTCTGTCGCTGCGGAACGTTGAAGACCTACTCCACGAACGCGGGATCGAACTGAGCCACAAAACCGTGCAGTATCGCTGGTAGCGGTTCGGACCGATGTTCGCTGCAGAGATACGGAGGAAGCGCGCAAGCCGGTTACGGGCATGGCCCCAATGGCAGTGGCACCTCGACGAGATCTTTGTGAAGATCAACGGAGTGACCCACTACCTCTGGCGCGCCGTCGATCACGAATGTGAGGCCCTCTAGGCATTTGGTACCAAGCGCCGGGATCACCAGGCTGCATTGAAGTTTCTGCGCAAGGCGATGAAGCGGCATGGACAGCCGAGGGCCATCGTGGCGGACCAGCGTGGATCCTACCGCGCAGCGTTCAAAGGACTCGGCATTGAAGACCACCAGGAGGTCGGGCGCTGGCTCAACAACAGGGCTGAGAACAGCCATCTACCATTGCGACGACGGGAACGGGCGATGCTCCGGTTCCGGCAGATGCGAAGTCTTCAGAAGTTCGCCGCCGTACACTCTTCCGTCCACAACCATTTCAATCTCGACCGCCACCTCAACCCCCGCGACCGGTTCAAGGAGAACCGGCACGCAGCCCTGGCCGAGTGGCGGCAACTCGCCGCCTGATCAGGGCCACGCAGCCCTCAACAGAAACCGGTTCGCTTTAGTCTGACAGCACCACGGGCAGCAGAACGAAACTGATCAATCCGGCCAGCAGGAGCAGAAAGTAGCTTAAAAAACGCCCGAAGCTGTCCAATGGACCGGGAGTAGCTCAGTAGGCGCTGTCTCGCAGACGTACCCGCTAGGCATCACACTCGTTACCCGAGCGCACAAGTGAAGTGAGTTGAAGTGTTCGAAAGCGGCTTCAAGCGCCTGATCCCCGGATGCAGATATGTCGGGTATTACGCCGCTGCCTTCCCAGTCGGCCTGGGTAACAGGGTCAAAAGCCATACCGATCGGCACCATGAGTCCGTATCCGTGCGGCAGTTCGAAAAATTCGGCAGGATGGCTAGCGCCGTACGTGGCCTCTCCAACAATGGTCGCACGCGACCTTGCCTGAAGAATAAAAGGCATCAACTCCGCCGTAGAAGCGGTCCTTGCATCCGTAAGCACATATAGCGGCGCGTCAAAATGGTGCTGGCACGCTGGATCAGGCTCCGAATGGCGTTCGATGGTTTCGAATTCGTCTCCGTGCCGCCAGCGAATGCCATGAACAGCTGTGGGATGTTCGAGTAGACAGGCCGCAAGGATCCGAAAATGCATTGCATCCCCACCACGATTGCCTCGAAGATCAAAAATGAACGCCGTGCCGTCAGGAATCTCGGAGAATGTCCGATTGAAGGTTTGAGCAATGCTCTCGTCGCTTGTGAACTCCTCAATTCGGATCAAGGCAATAGGTGCGCCTTCGGCTTCCAACGGCACAATGGAAAAAGGCAGTGCATTCGAATGCACTTCTTCTGAATTATGCGGGATGTCGTCGTGGTCGCCGAGGATTCGACGGGTTCTTTCCGGACCGTAGACACCGAGGTGTCCATCAGGCAGCGCCGCCTGAAGTACCCGATGAACGGACAGGGCGAAAGCTTCGTCATCGTCGATTCCCATGATCGAAGAGTCAGATCGCATTGATTCAATCGCATCGACGTAGATACTGGTCAGGTCCGGATTGTAGATATTGTCGCGGATGACTGAGGCCATCTCTGCTAGCACATCGCCACGATCATCAGACGCTTCGACAGGTGCGTGCAGCAGCGCCAGTGGTACACACAGCAGAATTACTCGGAGTGATATCTCGAGGAAAGGAAGCATTGCGAACCCCTTTTGCTAGATCGCATCTCGGAGTGCAGCAGCCTGGGAAAAATTGCCAGAAATCGAGTCTCGCCAAATGACACCAAGTATCTTCAAGATCGGGCAATGGCGCGTGGATCCAGCCCGCCGGACGATCGAGCGGTCCGGGGAAACCAAACGCCTACAGCCACGGTTGATGGGGGTTCTTGTTGCTCTGGCCCGCGCTTGGCCAGGCTACAAGAGTCGCGATGAGTTGATTGAAGACGTTTGGGGCGTAGAGCACATTAGCGCTCAGGCACTCAACAATGCGGTTTCTAAACTCAGACAGGCCCTTGAGGACGATTCGCGAGAGTCACAAATAATCCTAACCGAACGAACGAACGGATATTGCCTGCTCGTTGAACCCGTTTGGCAGCCCAGCCGCGAAAAGCTCTTCTCTGGTCATCGCCGCACGATCCTGATCGCTGCAGGCATCGCTCTCGCCGCCGGTATCGCGGTATTGATATCGGTTTCCATTCCCAGGAACCCGCTTGAGAGCCTCGTCGATAATCCGGAAAATTGGGAGGTGGAATACCATGCCACGGAATAGCCTGACCGTATGCTTTGAACGTGTTCAAGGCTAGGCTGAGCGGAGCATCTCAGGTTCACCCTGCTTTTTCGGCTGTCAGAACCTTTCACGACGCGAACAGAGCCGCTCACGAAATTAAAGTTGCTCTGTGAGACTGCAGACAGCAGGTGACGTTCAGTTTGAGAACTTGGCTAGGAAAGCTGTCATGAAAAAAGCTGTTTTAGGTGTCCTCGTCGCTGCACTGGGCGCGAGCCATGCGTTGGCGCAACACCCCGGTCGCAAGCAGGATTTTCATCCATCGGTTTCGCCCGACGGGAGCCAAGCGGTCTTTTACAGCTACCGCGAGCCAGACTTCCCGGACCTCTTTCTGATGGACATTGGCACAGGGCAGACAGCCAATCTTACCAGCACCGAAAACCTTTGGGAAATTGAACCTGAATGGTCTCCGGTCGATAACCGAATTGCATACTCACGCGGGGCGTCCATGGGTGCCTTGGAGGTCGTGGTTCACGACCTTGCCACAAATGAGATCACAAGGCTTGGGTCGGGCGTCAACGTAAGCTGGTCGCCCGATGGAACTCAGCTGATCTGGATGGATCGTGGCGATCTTCAAATCGCAGATGTCGACACCGGACGCGTTCGCACTATCGAGATCCCCGATCTTCCAGGTCAAGTTTCGGAGCCAGCCTGGGCCGAAACAGACCACTCTCTGGTATTCGTGGTTGGAAGTGGTGGGGAAAACAACAATGAACGCTTTGACGTTTTTTGGCATGATATGAATTCTGGTGAGACGCGACAGTTGACTGATACCGTCAATCAAGAAACCCATCCGCGACTGGTCGATAATGGTGCGACTTTAATATTCGCTGGGGCGTTGGAAACTCGAGAGCCCTCGCTCTATCGCATGAATCTTGAAACTGGCGAGATTGGCCGGCTTTTCACCGAAGAATTCGCTACCATGTACACGTACTTTCCGTCCGTCGGCCCGGACGGAGCGACAATTTATTTTGAAGCTGGCGACTGGGGTACCGGCCAATTCAATCTTTTTGCCGTTCCTTCCGATGGGGCCGAAGCGCCGCGCGCGCTGGTTCGAAATTAGCCGTCCTCATACAAAATCTTCGGCGAAATCCCCTCGTCATGGGGTTGCTCGTCTGGTTCGGTCGGGGCACCTAACGTTTTCAAGCTTGTTCCGGGGTCTCAAAACGCCAGTCAGATCCTGCGAAGGCGTTGTTCCTCACTGGACAATCTGATTTTGGCGCACCCTGCTGTTTCGGCTGTCAGAACCTTTCACGACGCGAACAGAGCCGCTCACGAAATTAAAGTTGATACCGATCTAACCGGTCGAAAGAATCCAATCGACCACTCGCAGCCAGGTCGATGCTCATTCTGAATTCAACATCAGTGTCGAACCCGGCAGTGGACAGAAATAGGCACTGTGTTTTGACGGCAGTGACTATTCTAATAAAATATTCCGTCTCCAATGCTAATATCAATAAGGAAGAGAAAAATGTACACGATCGCATCAACAGCTACGATATTGGCACTTTTCCTTTCCGAGACTGCATCCGCTCAATTTGGCCACCCTCAATTTTCTCCGGACGGCAGCCAATTGACCTATTTTGGCTGGGATCTCGATTCCGGTACCAGCGAAATATTTCTTATGGACATGTCCTCTCACGAGGCGATCGGAGTCAATTTAGAATTCGCTTGGGCGGCCAACCCCGTTTGGATGCCTGATGGCCGCTCTATTGTCTTTGTTGGCTCGGAAGTGGGCATGCGGGGTAACTGGGATATATTCGAGGTCTCTCTCGACGGTCGAAATGCAAGCAGTGTGTATGCTTCCGACGCGCGCACGGCGCATCCGCATATTTCTCCCGACGGCGCATTTCTCGCAATCGTCGAAATGGGGCCGCACGCGGATATCCTTCTGATTGAACTCGAAACTGGAACGTCCACGCAATTAACCAACACGCCAAGTCAAGAATTCCATGCAAAGTGGAGTTATGATGGCCAATGGGTCGCGTTTGACCAGACCGCGACCGACGGTGGCACTTCCATTGAATTGGTGTCGCCGGCAACCGGTGAAACACGCACACTTGTCGAGGCTGCTGCTGACAGACGCGTCGGGTCTCCTGCACCCACACCAGCAGGATCGTGGCTCTACTCGGTTCAGGGACCAGGTGGGAGCGCCCTCCGCATGGTCGACGATCAGAATGACGTTCTGGTTTTTGATGCGCCGGCCGGACATGTCGTGTCCGCGAGTAGTTGGAGACCGGGGACAAATGAAGTTGCGATAACGTTATCCAGCATTGACGATAATGGAGATTCCTGGGTCGGAATAGTATTGTTGGATACATCGACCGGCGCCTTAAATTGGCTAGCTCGATAGTTGACCAAATGGCAAGCCTGGGCAGGCTCGACTGGATAAAATTCAGGAAAGATGCCTCAGACGGAACAGAGCCAGTGACCTTCGACCCTCGTGTCCCTCGTTTATTTCGAGAGTCTGAGCCTTTCTGCACTGCTCCCCAACGTTGGACCGCCGGAAGCTGGAGTTTTCCGGCTGTTGCGCTGCTCCCCAACGCTGGACCGCCGGAAGCTGGAGTTTTCCGGCTGTGATCACGGCGGCGGGCTGGCCATGCCACAGTGAGGCGCTGTCAGACAAAAGCGAACCGGTCTCCGTTAGAGGTGGAGCGGCCCTGATCAGGCGGCAAGTTGCCGCCACTCGGCCAGCGCGGCTTGCCGGTTCTCCTTGAACCGGTCGCGGGGGTTGAGATGGCGTTCGAGATTGAAATGGTTGTGAACGGAGGAATGGACGGCGGCGAATTTCTGGAGACTTCGCATCTGCCGGAAGCGGAGCATCGCCCGTTCCCGCCTTCGAAGTGGTAGGTGGCTGTTCTCAGCCCGATTGTTGAGCCAGCGGCCGACCTCCTGATCGTCCTCGATACCCAGCTGTTTGAATGCTGCCCGGTAGGACCGAAGTCGGTCTGTCACGAGGGCCTTCGGCTGACCATATCGTTTCATCGCCTTGCGTAGAAACTTCAATGCAGCCTGGCGATCCCAGCGCTTTGTGACGTAGGCCTCGAGTGACCCAGCCCCCTGAATTCCGGCCAATTGAACGTGGTAGAGTCCATCGAGAAGAGGATGGACGATGCGAAAGAGCCGCTATTCGGAGGAGCAGATCATC
>NZ_JBHRSV010000018.1:0-12031 GCF_042643335.1 Hyphobacterium vulgare | reverse complement strand
CCCGGCGCCTGTTTCAGCCGCTCGCGGTCGACATCAAGCACCATCCGCTTGTTTTCCCGGTCGACGGCCAGCTGGTCGAACGGCACGGCGAAATACTTGTCGCCAATGCCCAGAAATCCGCCGAACGACAGAACGGCATAATCCACGCGGCCGGTGACCGGGTCGATCATCAGGTCCTCGATCTGGCCAAGCTCGTCGCCGGTGGCATTCACCACACCGTCGTTGCTGATCGAGCTGGAGGACAACAGGAAGTTGGAGTGGTTGGTCATCGCTAAGCCTCTTGAAACTGGGTTGTTCGCGTTATCAACATCCCCCGCCTGACAGGGAAACGCTGCGGCGCCGCAGCGGTTCCTGCAAGTTTTTCCGGAACTTGAGGCCTGCTTCGCTCGTTCGTTCTGGCGACAGCGAAACGCAATTCAATTGTTCGGGAGAGACTTTCGATGGATATCGTCCGGATCATACTCGCCATCATCCTGCCGCCGCTCGGCGTTTTCCTGCAGGTCGGGCTGACGCTCCATTTCTGGCTGAACATACTCCTGACGCTGCTCGGCTATATTCCGGGCATCGTTCACGCCATCTGGATCATTGCGCGGCGCTGAGTATCAGTCCGCGAACAGGCCGTGTGTCAGGGTCGAGGCGTAGAGCGCCACGGCCTCCCCGGGGGCCATGCCGCTGGCCCATTTCTTGAGATCGTAAGCGGCATTGAGGCTCGCCATGATCACCTGGCTGGCGATCAGCGGATCGCAGGCCCGGACCGTGCCCTCGCTGATCCCGTCGATCAGCATGCCGGCGAAACGCCGCGCCACACGGTCGGACTGCTCGATCACGTCACTGCGCCATTCACCGGGCAGCGCCTGCAATGCGGTCGATCGGAGCAATGGAAAATCGCCGAAGAATTGAACGCCAAGCAGGGTGGCGATCACCGAATTGAGGCGATGGAGCTGATCGCCGCCAAGTGCCTGACCGGCCTGCTGCACCAGGGCGGTGCGCAGATGGCTCTGCCGGAAGCAGTCGAGAACAAGGTCGTCCTTGGCGTCATGGTGATGGTAGAAACTGCCCTTGGTCACATTCAGCTGCGTGACGATCTCGTCGACCGACGCGCCGCGATATCCACGCTCATTGATCAGCTCGGTCGCGGTCCGCAGATAATGGCCGGGCATGCCCTGGCTGTGGCCGGTCGTCTTCGGTACCGGCACGATCTCCGGAGACCAGGGCGCGCCGGCCGGGGCAATGCCATGCTCGAAAATCTCGATCAGCCGGTCGCGGGCGCGCGGATAATCCTCGACGCCGTATTCCGGCAACCAGGCGCTGAGCCAGAACATGTTCTGCAACAGGGCGTGCGCGCGCGCCGTCGACAGCGCCCTTTGCCGAGCGTTTTCCGGTGGTCCGAAATAGGCCCGCAGCTTGCGGAATATCGTCAGATAGCGGTCGAGCAATTCGGTACGCAGGGGCGGCTTCATCGCCCTGATGTCGGAGATGATCGCGACCGGGGTTTCCTGGAGCCTGGCGACCCGCGCATGAAGCTCGAAATTCGCCGCGACATAGGCCCGCACGCACTCCCGGGGTGTCGCCTCACCGGCGCCGGCATCGGCCATCGCCTCGATCCGGTCGAGCGTTCGGTGAAGCACGGCTGCGGCCAGCATTTCCTTGCGCCGGAAGTAATAGGTGACGCTCGTCGTGTTCAGCCCGACCTTCTCGGCGACATCGACGAAAGTCAGGCCTTTCAGGCCGCGCCGGTTGATCAGAAGGGTGGCCGCATCGAGAATCCGCTCGCGCTTCTCCTGGAAGCGCGCCGTCTTCGCCTCGTCGAGATCGACAGCTTCGGCCATGCCGTTCGATTACCAGAGAAGCGGTGAAGCGTCACGCTGACGTTCGCGTGAGGGGAATACGAAAATATGGTCTGGGACTTGCGCCGGTCACTTTGACAGGCACGATCAGGCCCGCTTGGATGAGTCGAACACCGGGATGTTGCCGGTCGAACCGGATCGAAAGGGAGGTATGGCGATGTCGCCCATTTCCACACGCAAGGACGGCAAGCTTTTCTGGATCATCTCGGACAACCCGCCGGTCAACGCGCTGGGTCATGCGGTGCGTGCCGGATTGGCCGAAGCCATCGCGAAAGGCAATGCCGATGGTGGCGTGCAGGCGATCATCATCGCCTGCGACGGCCGCACCTTCTTCGCCGGAGCCGATATCACCGAATTCGGCAAGCCGCTTCAGGCCCCGGGCCTGCCGGAGGTTTGCGACGCGATCGAGTCCAGCTCAAAGCCGGTGATCGCCGCGATCCACGGCACCGCGCTCGGCGGCGGTCTGGAAGTCGCGCTCGCCTGTCACTACCGCGTCGCCGTTCCGTCCGCGAAGCTGGGCCTGCCGGAAGTGAAGCTCGGCCTGCTGCCGGGAGCCGGAGGCACGCAGCGCCTGCCCCGCGTGATTGGCGCGGAGGCCGCACTGGGCATGATCGTGTCCGGCAATCCCGTCGGCGCCAAGGCGGCACATGCGGCGGGCCTGGTGGACAAGCTCGCCGAGGAAGACGGGCTGCGCGATGCCGCCGCTGCGCTGGCGAAGGAAGTCATGGACCGGGACACGCATCCCGTGACCAGCCGGCGCGGCGACAAGATCCGGGCGGCGAAAGAAGATCCCGGCCTGTTCGACCGCTTCCGCAAGGACAATGCCCGCATGATCCTCGGCCTCGACGCGCCCGAGGCCTGCATCGCCGCGGTCGAGGCGGCGGTGAATGTCCCCTTTGAAAAGGGGACGGCGCTGGAGCGTGAGTTGTTCATGAAGCTCGTCACGGGCGACCAGTCAAAGGCGATGCGCCACGTCTTCTTCGCCGAGCGCATGGCGCAGAAGATTGACGGCCTGCCGAAGGACACCGCGACCTACAGGATCGAAAGGGTCGGCATTCTTGGGGCCGGCACGATGGGCGGCGGCATCGCGATGAATTTCCTGACCGCCGGCATTCCGGTGACGATGGTGGAACGCGAGCAGGCCGCGCTCGATCGCGGCGTTTCCATCATGCGCAAGAATTACGAGCGCTCCGCGGCCAAGGGGAAGTTCAAGCCTGAACAGGTCGAAGCGGCGATGGGCCGCCTGAGCCCCACGCTCGATTTCGAGGCGCTGGGCGATTGTGACCTGATCATCGAAGCCGTGTTCGAGAACATGGATCTGAAGAAGGACATCTTCTCCCGCCTCGACCAGGTGGCAAAACCCGGCGCGATCCTCGCCTCCAACACCTCCTATCTCGACATCGACGAGATCGCGGCCCAGACGCGCCGTCCCGACCATGTGCTCGGCATGCATTTCTTCTCGCCGGCCAATGTGATGAAGCTGCTGGAAGTCGTACGCGGAAGGGAGACGACCCCCGCCGTCCTCGCCACCGCGATGGCGGTCGGCAAGAAGATCGGCAAGGTCGCCGTGGTGTCGGGCGTCTGCCACGGCTTCATCGGCAACCGCATGCTCGCCGCCCGTCAGGAACAGGCCAACGCCCTGCTCCTTGAAGGCGCGACGCCCTGGCAGATCGACGATGCGCTGACCTCGTTCGGCATGCCGATGGGTCCGTTCCAGATGGCCGACCTCGCCGGGCTCGACATCGGCTGGAACCCGGAGACGACGTCGTCCTCGACCGTGCGCGAAGTGCTGTGCGAACAGGGGCGGCGCGGCCAGAAGACCGGCAAGGGTTTCTACGATTATGGCGAGGACCGCAGCCGCACCCCGTCGAAGGAGGTCGAGGCGATCATTGCCGACTTCGCCCGGAAATCCGGCAAGCCGCCCCGCGACTTCACCGAGGGCGAGATCCGCGAACGCCTGATCTATCCGATGATCAATGAGGGCGCGAAAATCCTTGAAGAAGGGATCGCGCAGCGTGCCTCCGACATCGATATCGTCTGGCTCTACGGCTATGGCTGGCCGGCCTGGACCGGCGGGCCGATGTTCTGGGCCGACACGATCGGCGTGGGCCGGGTCCTGTCGGGCCTCGAGCGCCACGGCAGGGCGCTGGGCGAGGACTTCACGATTTCAGACCGGCTCAAGACCATCGCCGAGGACGGCCGCCGTTTCAACGGCTGACAAGCTTGGTGTGAAGTCGGATCGCTTGCCGCCTTCCGGCCCGCGCCCTAGCGTCATCGCCATGCTTCGCGCCGCGCTTCTCGCCCTTCTTTTCGCCGTCTCTGCCCGCGCCGGGGCGGACGAGGCGTTGATCGCCGTCGCCGCGAATTTCGCCCGGACCGCCGAAACGCTCGCCGAGGCCTATGAGGCCGAAAGCGGCCACATGATCACGATCTCGCCCGGGTCCACCGGCCAGCTCTACGCCCGCATCGTGCAGGGCGCACCCTATGACGCCTTCCTGTCCGCCGACACCGAACGCCCCGCAATGCTGGTCGAGGCCGGGCAGGCTGTGGCCGGATCGCGCTTCACCTATGCGCTCGGTCGTCTCGCCTTGTGGAGCGCGGACCCGGACCGCATTGGACCGGACGGCGCCGCCGCCTTGTCCGGCGATTTCCGCTTCCTCGCCATCGCCAATCCCCGCACCGCCCCCTATGGCGCGGCGGCAATGGAAACACTGGAGGCGCTCGGCCTGACCGATGCCGTCCAGGACCGGCTCGTGACGGGCGGCGATGTCGGTTCGGCCTACGCCTTCATCGCTTCGGGCAATGCCGAACTGGGCTTCATCGCCCTCTCCCAGCTGCCGGACGGGCAGGGCAGTGCCTGGATCGTGCCCGAACACCTGCATACGCCGCTGGCGCAGGACGCTGTCCTGCTGACACGGGGTGCGGACAATCCCGCCGCGACCGGGTTTCTGGCCTACCTCCAGACGGACGCCGCCCGCGCGGTGATCGAGGCCGCCGGCTACGCCGCCGGGGCGCGCGAATGACCGGGCCCATCCTGTTGACGCTGGCATTGGCGAGCGTGACCACGCTCATCCTGATGGCGCTTTCGCTTCCGCTGGCCTGGTGGTTGGCGACGACGCGGTCGCGGATCAAGCCGGTGATCGAGGCGGTCACGGCCCTGCCGCTCATCCTGCCGCCGACCGTGCTGGGCTTTTATCTCCTCCTCCTGATGGCGCCGGCTTCACCACTCGGCGGTTTCTGGCTGGAGGTGACGGGTACGACCCTTGCCTTCTCCTTCACCGGCCTCGTTGTCGCCTCGGTGATCTACTCCCTGCCCTTTGCGGTGCAGCCCTTGCAGGCCGCCTTCGAACGGGTCGGCCCGGACATGATGGAGGCAGCCGCCAGCCTGCGCGCGCGCCCGCTCGACGCCTTCCTGACGGTCGCCTTGCCGCTCTCGGCGCGCGGCGCACTAACCGCGGCGGTTCTGAGCTTCGCCCATACGGTTGGGGAGTTCGGCGTCATCCTGATGGTCGGCGGCAATATCGAGGGACGCACCCGCACCATCTCCATCGCCGTCTGGGAGCATGTGGAATCACTGGAATATGCGCAGGCACATGCCCTGTCGGCGGGCCTGCTGGTCTTCGCCTTCGTGACGCTGTTCGCCGTCTATGCGCTCGGACGGGGACGGAAGCTGCATGTCCGCTGATCTCGTCCTCGACCTGACGCACCGGCGCGGCGACTTCACCCTGTCGGTAGAAGTGAGCCGACCCGCTATGGGCGTCACAGGCATCTTCGGACCCAGCGGGGCGGGCAAGACGACCCTGCTGCGCCTGATCGCGGGTTTCGACCGGCCGGACCGGGGAAGGATCGTCTTCGATGGCGAGGACTGGACCGGATTGCCGCCGTCGCGGCGCCCGGTCGGGACCGTCTTCCAGGCGCCGCGCCTGTTTCCGCATCTGAGCGTACGCGGCAATCTGGACTACGCCGTGAAACGCGCCGCAGCGGGCGGCCCCGGCTTTGCTGACGTGGTCGAGGCGCTGGACCTCGCCCCGCTGCTGGATCGCCGCACCCACACCCTGTCCGGCGGTGAGGCGCAGCGCGTCGCGCTCGGCCGGGCGCTCATGACCGCCCCGCGCCTTCTCCTGCTCGACGAGCCGCTGGCGGCGCTCGATGCGGAGCGCAAGGCGGCCATCCTGCCCTATCTCGGGAGTGCCTTGAAACGCTTCGCCATCCCCGCCCTCTATGTCAGCCATTCGATCGATGAAATGGTGCGGCTGGCTGACCGGATCATGGTCCTCCGTGACGGGCGAGTAGCGGCCTTCGGTCCGGCAGCAGCGGTGATCGAGGGGCTCGACCCGGCGCCGGGTGAAGGATTCGAGGCCGGTGTAATTGTCGAGGCGGCGGTGGCGGATAGGCCGAACGCCTATGGCCTTTCGCGCCTTGATCTCGCCGGTCAGGCCCTGACCGTGCCGGGGCTGGATGGCGTATCCGAGGGGGCTGTGGTTCGCCTGCGGATCCGAGCCCGCGACGTCGCCATTGCCACGCAGCGGCCCGAAGGCCTCAGCATCCGTAACGTGATCGAGGTAAGGCTGCTCGAGCGCCGCGACCGGGGCGTTCACGCCGATCTGTTGCTGGATGCCGGCGGACCGCATCTGCGCGCCCGGATCACGCGGGAATCCGCCGACGCGCTGAGCCTCGTAGAAGGTCAGACGGTCTTCGCCCTGATCAAGACGGTCAGCCTCGAAGGTCTCGTCTAGAAGTCGAGCGTACGAACCGTCTCACCGTCCGTATAGCCGCCATGATCGGCGGCTTGCCGGACCAGCAGATCGGCTTCGGCGAGGACCGCCTGCGCGCCGGAATCATTCGTGCCGAGCGGCTCAGCTGTCCCGCCGGACAGCCGCGCCCGGTGGAAGGTTTCGCGCCCGCCATTGCGTCCGATCGCCCCGGTCAGAACGCTCTCTTGCCACTGCAGGGCTTCGGCCGGATCGCCGCCTTCAAGCCCGGTCAGAAGCGGGGCGAGGAAGAGGCGCGCGGTCACCATCGCCGAGGTCGGGTTGCCCGGCAGGCCGAGCACCAGCCCGCCGCCGACCTGCGACAGCCAGACCGGCTTGCCCGGCTTGATTGCGGCCTTGGAGAACACTTCCTTCGGGTTCGCGAAGCCGAACATGTCGCGGGCGAAATCCTTTTCCCCGACTGACGCGCCGCCGGTGACCAGCACGACATCGGCATGCTCCAGCGCCTGCCGCGCCGCGGCTTGCAGAATGCCGGGATCGTCCGCGATTTTCGCCTGCCCGACCGGCACACCGCCCCAGTCCCGGATGAAGGCGATCAGTGCCGCCGACAGGGAATCCGGTATGCCGTCCGACGTCAGGCGCGCCTCGCCAGGGGACTTCAACTCGTCACCGGTTGCGAGCACGAAGACATCGGCCCGGCGGAAAACGTCGAGCTTCGCAGCGTCGGCGGCAGCTGCCGCAACAAGCGCGCGCGGGTTGAGGCGGTGCCCGGCGGTGAGCAGCGTGTCGCCCTTGCCGAAATCGGACCCCGCTGCCCGGATATGGGCTGGCCCGTCGAGGCTGCCGCTGAACGACACGCGCTCGCCGTCGCGGGCCGCATTCTCCTGGATCACAACGCGGTCAGCGCCCTCCGGTACCGGCGCGCCGGTGAAGATGCGGACGCATTCGCCGGCCTTGACCGGCTTGCCAAAGGGGCGTCCGGGAAAGCTCTCGCCGATCACCGCGAAAGGCGTGTCCGGGCGCAGATCGGCGCTGCGAACGGCATAGCCGTCCATCGCCGAGACCGCGCTACGCGGGCTGTCGAGCCGGGCGCTCACGTCGGCGGCCAGCCGCCGCCCGGAGGCCTCAGACAACGGGACGGTTTCCGGCCCGAGCGGGGTCGCGACCCTGGTCAGGCGCGCAATGGCTTCGTCAAACGAAATCATGTGCTTGCGGTCCAGTCGCCGGACCGGCCGCCGGCTTTTTCCGTGACCCGGATCGCGCCGATCTCCATCCCCTTGTCGACGGCTTTCAGCATGTCGAACAGGGTCAGGGCGGCGACCGACACGGCGGTCAGCGCCTCCATCTCGACGCCGGTCGGGCCGGTCGTCTTCGCTTCGGCTATGATCGTGAAACCGGGCAGGGCGTCATCCACCGAGATATCCACGCTCAGCTTGGTCAGCGGCAGGGGATGGCAGAGGGGGATAAGGGCGCTGGTCTGCTTGCCGCCCATCACCCCGGCCAGTTCGGCGGTCGAGATCACCGCGCCCTTGGGGGCCTTGCCTTCCTTCACCAGACGCAGCGTGTCCGGCGCGCAGGTCAGTTGACCTGTGGCGACGGCGCGCCGCGCCGTGTCCGGCTTGGCCGAGACATCGACCATCCGCGCCCGGCCTTCGGTATCGATATGGGTGAGTCTGTCCCCGTTAGACATTCCGGTTCGCCTCCAGGATTTCGAAGATGGAACAGGGCCGGTAGCGCGCATCGAGCTCGAATTTGAGGATATTGTCCCACGCGTCGCGGCACGCCCCGGTCGAACCCGGCAGGCAGAAGATGAAGCTCTTCCCGGCCTGTCCGGCGAAGGCGCGCGATTGCAGCGTGGAGAGGCCGACCGTCTTCAGGCTGACCGTGTGAAACACCACCGAGAAACCGTCCATGATCCGGTCGCAAAGCGGCTTGATCGCCTCCGGCGTCACGTCGCGCGGCGCGAAGCCCGTCCCGCCCGTGGTGAGGATAATGTCCGCGCCCGAGGCCAGCCAGTCGGACGCCTGCGCCCGGATTCTCCCCGCCTCGTCGGGCACGATGGCGCGGGCGTGCAGCGTGTGCCCGGCTTCGGTCAGCCGGTCGGCGAGCAGCTTTCCGGACGTGTCCGTCTCTTCCGTCCGCGTATCGGAAACCGTCATCACCGCGATCTTCAGCGGAATGAAGTCGCGATCTTCAGCGATGCCCGCCATCATCTTCCATCCATCTTTTGTGATCTTCGTGATCTTTGTCATGCGGCTCGATCCGGCGCGCGCCGCCCTCGGCGGAAATTTCGCGCTTCCAGAAGGCCGCCTCCGTCTTCAGCCGGTCCATCAGACAGTCGGCGGCCTGAAACGCCGCGCGCCGGTGTTCGGCCGCCGCCGCGACGAAGACGACCGTCTCTCCGGCGGGGATAGTGCCGGCTCTATGCACGGCCAGAAGCGAGGATATCCCGAACCGCGCGGCCGTCTCGCTGGCCAGCGTCTCGATCGAGGCTTCGGTCATGCCGGGATAGTGATCGAGTTCGAGCGCCGTCACGTCGTCCCCGCCCCGGACAATGCCGGTGAAACTGACCACCGCGCCTGCGCCGTGCGCCGCTTTCGTGAAGCGATCCAGCTCGGCAGCCGCGTCGATCGTTTCCGTCGTGAGCCGGGTTTCGATCCTCAATCGTCAGCCTCCGGAGAAAGCCGAGAAGAAGGCGACTTCGCTGTCTTCGGTCAGGGTGGCCCGGTCATCCGTGATCTGACGATCGACCGATGCACGAATTGACGACTCCATCAGCAAGGCCGCCGCCGGATCGGCTTCGGCGAGCGCGCGGCGGACTCCTCCGACCGTCGCATCATCGGGCAGAGCGATCTCGCGGGATCGTCCCAGCACGTCCGCCGGACGGCCGAAGAACAGCACTTTCATGCCCTAGCCCCCCGTTCTCGCCATGTCGCGCGACGCCCCGGACGAACCGCCGCGCCCGATCCGGAAATCATGCGCCTCCGGCTTGGCGGCCATGGCCTCATCGAGCAGGCGATCGAGCGCATCCGGCCCGCCGGTCCGCAGCGCGGCTTTGAGGTCGAGCGAGCCGTCGCGCCCGAGACAGGCATGGAGTTCGCCGGCACAGGTCACCCGCACCCGGTTGCAGCCGGCACAGAAATTTCCGGTCAGCGGGGTGATGAAGCCCAGCCGCCCGCCGGTTTCGCCCACGCGGACATAGCGCGCCGGCCCGCCGGTCACATCTGGCAGGCTGGTCAGCGTCCAGCGGGTTTCGAGATCGCGCCGCACCGCGTCGAGCGGCAGGAATTGATCGAACCGGTTGGCTTCCACCTCGCCCATCGGCATCACCTCGATCAGGGTCACGTCATGGCCTTCGCCATGCGCCCATTCGATCAGGCCGGGCAGGCTGGCGGCATTCGTATCCTTCAGCGCCACCGCATTGATCTTGATCTTCAGGCCCGCCGCCCTGGCCGTCGCGATTCCGTCCAGCGTGCGGGCGAGATCACCGCCCCGCGTCAGCGTGCGGTAGGTGTCCGCGTTGAGCGTATCGAGCGAGACATTGATCCGCTTGACGCCGGCCGCCGCGAGGCGCGGCGCGAATTCGGCCAGCCGGGTGGCATTGGTGGTCAGGCAGAGTTCGTCGAGCCCGGCCCCGATCCGTGTGCCGAGCCGTTCGACCAGCGTCATCACGTCCCGGCGGACCAGCGGCTCGCCCCCGGTGACGCGGATCTTGGTCACGCCCCGCGCGATGAAGGCAGAGGCGACCTGCTCCAGTTCCTCAAGCGTCAGCACTTCGGATTTCGGCAGGAAGTCGGGCCGGGCCTTCATGCAGTAGCGGCAGCGCAGATCGCAGCGGTCGGTCACCGACAGGCGCAGATAGCTGATCCGCCGCCCGAAGGCGTCGATCAGTGGTCGCGTCGCGATATGTGGTGTGCCGTCCAACTGTGATCCCGGTCAGCGTGCGAAGTCCGGCAGGGCGCGGTGTATGCGCGCCCCGTCCCGGTGAAGCTAGGCCGATGCCCCGCCGCTGTCCAAGTCACGCCCGATCACGAAATCCGGGCCCGGCCGTGAGGCTCAGCTGAACGCCTGCAGCCCGGTCTGGGCGCGGCCGAGGATGAGGGCGTGGACGTCGTGCGTGCCCTCATAGGTGTTGACCGTTTCGAGGTTAATCGCGTGGCGCAGGATGTGGTATTCCTCGGCGATGCCGTTGCCGCCATGGATGTCGCGCGCCTCACGGGCGATGGCGAGCGCCTTGCCGCAATTGTTGCGCTTCATCATCGAGATCGCTTCCGGCACCCAGGCACCTTCATCGAGCATGCGGCCGAGCCTGAGCGCGCCCTGCAGGCCGAGCGCGATCTCGGTCTGCATGTCGGCGAGCTTCTTCTGCACCAGCTGGGTGCCGGCGATCGGCTTGCCGAACACGATGCGCTCCATGGCGTAGTCGCGCGCCGCCTTCCAGCAGAATTCCGCCGCGCCCATCGCGCCCCAGGAGATGCCGTAGCGCGCCTTGTTGAGGCAGGAGAAGGGACCCTTGAGGCCCTTCACATTCGGCAGTAGGGCATCCTCGCCGACCTTGCAGTCATCGAGCATGATCATGCCGGTGATGGAGGCGCGCAGCGACAGCTTGCCCTCGATCTTCGGCGTCTCGAACCCCTTCGTGCCGCGCTCGATCACGAAGCCGCGGATCTCGCCGTCCAGCTTCGCCCAGACCACCGCGACATCCGCGATCGGGGAGTTGGAAATCCAGGTCTTCGAGCCGTTGAGGACATAGCCGCCCTCGACCTTCCGCGCGGTAGTGCGCATCGCGCCCGGATCGGAGCCGCCATCGGGCTCGGTCAGGCCGAAACAGCCGACCCATTCGCCACTGGCGAGCTTCGGGAGATACGTCTTGCGCTGCTCTTCGGTACCGAAGGCGTAGATCGGATACATGACGAGCGAGGACTGCACGCTCATCACCGAGCGGTAGCCCGAATCGACGCTCTCGATCGCGTGCGCGATCAGGCCGTAGGCAACATGGCTGAGGCCGGCGCCGCCATATTCTTCCGGCAGGGTCGAACCCAGAAGGCCCAGCTCGCCCATCTCGGTCAGGATTTCGCGGTCGAACCGCTCTTCCCTATTGGCCGAGATCACCCGCGGCATCAGGCTTTCCATCGCATAGCCCCGCGCCGTCTCGGCGACCATGCGCTCTTCCTCGGTCAGCTGACCATCGAGAAACAGCGGGTCTTCCCAGCGGAAAGTCTGCGTGTCGGCCTTGGCGTTCATCGGGGTGTCTCCCTCGTATTCCTGTCTTGCCGGGGTTCTAGCCCTTTGCGGGCGGGAGGCAAGCGGGGGAGATACAGTCAAACGACCGTCACCCCCGCGCAGGCGGGGGTCCAGTTTCGCCGGAGCTCTGGATTCCCTGAGTTCTCAAACGAAGTGCAACACCTTCCTAGGGTGTTGCGATGGGACAGCGATATCGACATTTCAGCGTTGAGGAACGGGTTGAGATTT
>NZ_JBHRSV010000017.1:0-25698 GCF_042643335.1 Hyphobacterium vulgare | reverse complement strand
GTCGCCGTCGCCCGGAAACTCCTCACAATCCTCAACGCCATCGTCAGGGATCAAACACCATGGCAGCCTCAAAACGCTTGACCGCCAAGACAGTCGCTCTCCCCCTGAAGGGGGCGAGGGGAAAGCGGGTCTTGCCTTGCGGCGAGGGCTCACTTAATCGCCAGTCCATGAGCGAGAACGACCGTGATTTCTGGTCCCGGCTGGGATTGAGCGACCCCTTCACTTCCAAGGCCGGGCTTGCCCGTGTCCGCGAGGCGATGAAGGGCGCGCCGGCCGTGCTCGAAGCTGCGCCGCCGGAGATTGGCGGCACGGTGGACCTCGCCATTCCGGCGGGCGGTCACACCATCCCGGCACGGCTCTACCTCCCCGAAAACGCGCCGGAGACCGGCCCGCTCTGTGTCTTCTTCCACGGCGGGGGATATGCGCTGGGCGGGCTCGACAGCCATGACCGGGTCTGCCGCCGCCTGTGCGCAATGTCGGGCGTGCGCCTCCTCGCCATCGACTACCGGCTGGCACCGGAACACGCCTTCCCGGCCGCTTATGACGACAGTCTTGCCGCCTTCGACTGGGCGGCGGGCGAGGGCGCAGCCGAGCTTGGCGCCGACCCTTCCCGCCTCGCCGTCGCCGGGGACAGTGCCGGGGGCGGGCTCGCCGCCGCCGTGGCGCAGGCGCGCCGGGCGCAGATCCGCTTCCAGCTTCTGATCTACCCGCTCCTGCAGCTCGCCGAGGTCCGCAAGGACAAGCTGAAAGCCTTCGAGGGCCACATTCTCTCGGCCAAGACACTGGAATGGATCCGCGACAAATATGTCGCCGACCCGGCATTGGTGCGCGATCCGCGTTGCTCGCCGCTCTTCTGCGACGATCTCCACGGTCTGCCGCCGGCCTATATTGCCGCCGCCGAGCTCGACCCGCTGCTGGCCGAGGGCCGCGCCTATGCCGACAAGCTCGCCGCCTTCGGCGTGCCGGTCGACTACCATCTCGGGCGCAAACTGCCGCACGGCTATTTCAACATGACCCGCACCCTCCCGGTGGCGAAGCGCCTGATCGACAAGGTCGGTGAAAAGCTGGGCGCAGCCTTGCGCTGACCTTGTGAAGCGCCGCGAAGCCGCCTAGCTCAAGCCCATGGCCCACACCTTCCGCCCTGACCGCGCCTTTCCCGCCCTCGGGGCCGAGTTTGCCGATCCCGTCGATCCGGCGGACTTCCCGCATATCCAGCAGCGCTTCTGGAATGAACGCTGGGCGAGCGAGGTCGGACTGGCAGGGCTGGGCCGCGATGAGAAGATCGAGCATTTCGCCCGCTTCGCGCCCTTGCCGGGCTGGACCGATCCGCCTTTGGCCATGCGTTATCACGGCCATCAATTCCGCCAGTACAACCCGCAGATCGGCGATGGCCGCGGCTTTCTCTATGCCCAGATGCGCGACCCGGCGGGGCGGCTGCTCGACTTCGGCACCAAGGGGTCCGGCCAGACGCCCTGGTCGCGGTCCGGCGACGGGCGGCTGACGCTGAAGGGCGCGGTACGCGAAATCCTCGCCGCGCAGATGCTTGAGGCGCTCGGCGTCTACACGTCGAAGGCCTTCGCCGTATTCGAGACCGGCGACAAACTGCACCGCCATGACGAGCCGTCGCCGGCGCGCGGCGCGGTGCTGACCCGGCTGCAGCACTCCCATGTCCGCTTCGGCACCTTTCAGCGGCAGGCCTATGCGCAGAACACCGGAAATCTGACGGCGCTGGTCGATCACTGCATCGCCGCCTACTACCCGGCGCTGGAGGACCGCACCGGCGAGGAGCGGCCGCTGGCGCTTCTGGGCGAAATCGTCGGCGCGTCCGCCCGGCTCGCCGGCGAATGGATGGCGGCGGGCTTCGTCCACGGCGTCCTCAACACCGACAATCTGAACGTCACCGGCGAGAGTTTCGACTACGGTCCCTGGCGCTTCCTGCCCTATTTCGAGCCGGGCTTCACCGCCGCCTATTTCGACGAGCACGGCCTCTATGCCTTCGCGCGCCAGCCCGAAGCGGTGTTCTGGGCGCTCCAGCAACTCGGCGCGGCGCTGTCGTTGATCGTGCCGGGCGAGAAGCTTGTCGAAGTGCTGAACACCTTCCCGGAACACTACCGCTTGAGCGCCGGCACGGCCTTCACGCGCCGTCTTGGCATAAGGCACACGGAGGAGAGTTCGCAGGACGATCTGATCCGCGCCGCGCTCACCTTCCTGAAGGACAGCCGCGCGCCGTGGGAGGCCTTCTTCTTCGACCATTTCGCCAAGCGCGACATGGAGGCGCCGGACGAGCGCCGTGCGCTCTATGCCGGTGAGACCTACGACGCGTTCCGAACCGCCTTCGACACCTTCGAGGCCGAGCGCCCGGAACGGCTGAGCCATCCCTATTTCCGCCGTGAAAACCCGGTTCACATGACGATCGAGCAGATGGAGGCGAGCTTCGCCCCGATCCACGAGAAGGACGACTGGTCGGCCTTCCACACCCTACTCGGCGATATCGCCGAGGCGCGGGCAGGCTATGATCTCGGGGCCGGGCGGACCGGCTTCCTTCCGGAGGAGACGGCGTGAGCGATCTCGAATTCCTGCACGCGGATAGGCTGAACCGGCCCGGCCTCGTCCACGCCTTCACGACGCGTGACGGCGGCGTTTCGGCCGGCGGCTATGCCAGTCTCAATCTCAGCTGGAAGGATGGCGACGACAAGGACGCCATCACCGAGAACCGCCGCCGCGTCACCGAAGCGCTGGGCCTCGACCGGCTGATCTTCCTCAACCAGGTCCATGGCAACACCGTCCACCGCGTCAATGCCATCCCGGAGGCGGGATGGTCGGTGGGTCAGGGCGATGGCCTGGTCACCAATGTCCCGCGCCTCGGCCTCGTGACCCAGACGGCGGACTGCACGCCCGTCCTGCTTTTCGATCCGGTCCGACGCGCCGTCGGCGCGGTGCATTCGGGCTGGCGCGGCACGGTGCAGGACGTGGCAGGCGAAACCGTCGAGGCGATGGTGCGTGAATACGGCACCGATCCGGCGGACCTGATCGCCGCCATCGGCCCGGCGATCTCGGCACAGAATTACCGCGTCGGCCCGGAAGTGCTCGAACAGTTCGAGGAGTTGTTCGGCTCGCTCGAGGGCCTTGCACTCGAACGCGACGCCGAGGGCGGCGCCGGGATCGACGTGTCGGAAGCCGTGCGCCGTCAGCTCGCTGCCGCCGGCATCCCGGAAACGCAGATCGAGCGTCTGCCGCTCTGCACCTATGCCGACGAGCGCTTCTTCTCCTGCCGCCGCGCCAGGGGTACGCCCTTCGGGGGACAGGCCGGGATCATCGCGCTGGTCTGAGACCCGCAGCCGTCAGTTCTGGTGAACCGCCAGCAGCGGCACATTCGCTGCCCGCAATCCGGGAATGACCCCGCCGAGGAATCCCACGGCCAGGGCAAGAACGAGTCCCGAGATGACCGAGCCCATCGTCACCTGGAAGGAGAAGACGATCTGGGTGAAGCCGCCGCCGAGCGTCGATGCCGAATTGCCGTTGAACAGGACGTAGATGACGAGGATCGCCAGCGCGCCGCCAAGCAGCGCCAGGACCAGCGACTCGATCAGCGTGCCCATGAAGGCGGTGAAGCCGCTGAACCCGATCGTGCGCAGGGTGGCGATTTCGCGGGTGCGCGAGTCGACCGAGGAATACATCGTGTTCCAGGCGCCGGCGAAGGCGCCGATCGCCATCACGATGGACAGCGGCCAGCCGACCCATTTCAGCAGCGTCGCGATGCCGCCTGCGGAATCGGCGAAATACTCGCGCTCGCTGGTGACGTCGAGATTGAGCCGGTCTTCGCCTTCGATATAGGTCCGGACCTGTTCGATAGCGTCGGGTGAGGTGAGACGCGCCCGGATGGACTGCACGCTGGAGCCGCGCTGATAGAGGTTCTGCACCACGCCCAGATCGGTCCAGATCTCGCTGTCGAACACCGATCCTCCGGTGGAAAACGTCCCCACAACGGTCCACGTATTGTTGCCCAGCCGGATCGTCTGGCCGAGATCGAAACCCTCGAATTCGCGGATCACGCCTTCCCCGACCAGAAGTTCGGCCGCGCCGGGTTCGAACATGCGCCCGGACGTGACGGCAAAATTCTGCCGGAGGTCCGTCGCACTGGCCTGCACCCCGCGCAGCGGCAGATTGGCCTCGGTCTGCGAGGACCGCTTGATGCCGTCGACGATCACATAGAGTTCCGCCGACAGGATGGCGTCGCCATTTTCGTCGGTCGCGATCCCTGGCGCGACCTCGATCAGGCGCGCATCTTCGCGGGCGAGCACGCTGTTCAGTTCGGCTTGCGAACCGCCGCGCAGGAACACCGCGACGTCGTCGGAACCCGACCCGTTGACGGTTTTCTCGAACCCGTTGGCCATGGCCAGGAAGCCGAGCAGCACGGCGACCATGAAGGCAACGGACGTGATCGTCGCGATCGACATGCCGGCGCGCTGCGGAATGGAGCGGATATTCATGCCGATGACGGCAAACAGCTGTTTCATCGTTCCGCTCCTAGAGTTTGCCGAAGGCGTCGACGATGCGGATCCGCATCGCGTTGAAGGCCGGGAAGAAGCCGGTCACCAGCGCGAAGGCGATCATCAGGCCGATCGCCTGCAGAACGACGCTGAGGGGCATGCCGAAGCCGGGCAGGAAGGACTGGAACGCTCCTGCGACCAGCACGACCAGTCCCGCGGCCAGCGCGATGCCGATCCCGCCGCCGATCAGGCTGAGTAGGAAGGATTCCGTCAGGATCATCCGGAAGATGCGGCCCGAATTGAAGCCGAGCGTCTTCAGCACCGCGATTTCCTTGGTCCGCTCGTTGATGGCGAGCACCAGCGTCGTGCCGACAATCATCAGGATCGTCGCGAAAGCGGCGCCGATCACCGAAGTCAGGATCAGGTTGATATTCCCGAGCTGTTCGATGAAGGCCTGGCTGAAGGCGGCTTCGGTGGTGGTCTCGGTCTCGGCCGGGGAATTGGCGAACAGCGCGTCGATCTCGTCGGCGACCTGGTCGTTCAGCGACACGTCCTCGGTCGTCAGGATCATCCAGCCGACCGTATCCCGCGCGAAGGCCAGGCTCTCGTTGAAATACTCGTAGTGGAACATCGCGTAATTCGTCGGCACCGAGGAATCCTCGGCGGTGAAGATGCCGCAGATGTCGAAATCCCAGTCGCTGCTTCCGTCGGCCTGCTGCCAGATGTTCGAATTCAGCGGGATCCGGTCCCCGACCGACCATTCATACTGTGTCGCCAGCGCCTGACCGACGATCAGGCAGGTGCGCGTATTGAGCCAGGCTTCGCGCTGCTCCGGCGGCAGGATCAGTTCGGAATAGACGTCGAGATAGCTCTCCGGCTCGACCGCGAAGGTCTGCACGAAATTGGCCGGCTGCTGGTAGTAACCGCCGAACCAGTTGGCGTGCGTGACATCGACGATCCCGTCGACCTGCTGCACGCGGCCGTAATAGGCATAGGGCATCGAGACGGTGAAATTGATGCTGTTCACCGTGACCAGCCGGTTTGCCGCTGCCACGTCGACGCCGGCATTGAATGCGGTGTTCACAGCGCCCAGCACAGCGAAGATGAAGAAGGCGATGGAGATCGAGACCATCATCAGGATGGCGCGCAGCACCTTCCTGAACAGGCCTTTCCTGATCAGAGTGGCTTCGTTCACCGGCCCGCTCCCCGCTCGATGAATTCGCCCTTGTCGAGATAGAGCTCGCGCTTGGCGTATTTCGCCGCCGACGGGTCGTGCGTGACCATCACGATGGTCTTGCCGAGCTCGGTGTTCAGCTGCTGCAGCATGGAAAGGATCTCGTCGGCCGTGGTGCGATCAAGGTCTCCGGTCGGCTCGTCGGCGAGCAGGATTTTCGGGTCGGCCACGATGGCGCGCGCGATGGCGACGCGCTGCTGCTGGCCGCCGGAGAGCTGGCGCGGCTTGTGCCCGGCGCGGTCGGCGATGCCGACGATTTCGAGTGCCGTTTTCACCCGCTTCTTGCGTTCCCCGCCGGGCAGGCCGGTCAGGAGCAGCGGCAGTTCGACATTCTGCGCCGCGGAAAGCGTCGGCATCAGATTGTAGAACTGGAAGATGAAGCCGACATTCCGCGACCGCCACTTGGCGAGCGCGCCCTGGCTGAGATTGTCGATCCTTTTGCCTTCGAACACGACCTGGCCTGAAGAGGGGCTGTCGATCCCGCCGAGCTGGTTCAGGAGCGTCGTCTTGCCCGAGCCGGACGGACCCATGATGGCGATGAAGTCGCCATGGACGATGTCCATGTCGAGATTCTTGAAGATCGAGATCGACTCCTTGCCGCGCGTATAGGTCTTGGACAGGTCGCGCAGCTGGTAGAGCGGCAGTTGATCGGTCATGTCAGTCCCCGTTTCTCGCCTTGCCGTAGCACGGAAAAGCGAAACTTTAAATTCTAAAGTTAATTCCGTTCGACGAAGGTCACCCGCGCCGCCATGTCGGGCAGGATGCGGTCGTCGCGCTCGTCGAAGGCCACGCGCACCTGGATGGTCGCGCGGCTGCGGTCGGCGGTCGGGATGATCGCTTCGACATGCGCCGGGATCTGCCAGTCGGAATAGGCATCCAGCACGGCCTCGACCCGCTGACCCGGCGTCACGCGCTGGATCTGGCCTTCATTCACATCGACCTCGATCTCCAGCGAGCTCATGTCGACGAGCGTGGCGACGCCCGTCCGGGTGAAACCGCCCCCGGCCGAAGCCGGGGACAGGATTTCACCGACTTGCGCGTTCTTGGCGATCACCACGCCGGCGAAGGGCGCGCGCACGACATAGCGCTCGATCAGGTCTTCCTGGCTCTCCACCTGTACCCGTGCCGCCTCGGCATCGGCGCGGGCCGACAGGATCTGGGCATCGAGGCTGGACACCTGAGCCTGGGCAGCGGTCACCGCAGCTTCCGACCCGATATTCGTCGATGCCAGCCGACCGGCGCGCTCCAGCACGTTTGTGGCTTCGGTACGCTGAGCGGCGAGGGCGGCAATCCGGGCATCCGCGGCCGCAACGCGTGCGCGCAACTCCCGGAGCTGAAGCTGCGCCCGCGTGTCGTCGAGACGGGCCAGGACCTGGCCGGCCTCCACGGACGTACCTTCCTCGAACAGGATTTCCTGAATCCGCCCGGTGATTTCCGCCGATACTGTCGCCTGACGGCGCGCCACGACATATCCGGAGGCGACCAGTCCGGTCGCGCGCGGCACCGACGGCGATTGCGCGGCGGCCGTGTTGGCCTGGACCGGCGTCTCGGTTCGCGCGGGTTCAGCGGTTCGTACCGGCGCAGCGGGTTCGCTGCCCGTACCGGTCAGAAAGAAGGTCGCGCCCGCGCCGAGAGCAGCGAAGACGACGGCGATGATCGCGACGGCGAGAATCGGTACGCCGCCGCGCGGCGCCGCCTCGTTGCGGTCTATGCTCAAAGAGCGCAGCTGTTCGCTCCGCATGTCATTCATGACGATGTCCCTCCGTCGGAGGCCCTTCTAACGCGCATTCGGCGCAGTTGTAATCGGGACAGGCGAATTCACAGTCCCTGTTGCACTGCGGCATCGCAAGGCCAGTCGAAGGGCGTCCGGTTACCCCGAGTAAACCCCGAACGCCGTTGTCGCTTGGTTTTTATGCAGTTTTGTGATACGTTAACCCATTATTAGGCGGTGCGAAGAGCAGCGCCATCCTTCGGTCGGAGAAAGGCAGCCACTCCCGGGTCGTTTCGTTCATGTCGAAACGGTCGTGGGGAGATGGGACGGTTTTAGCCCTGTCCGACCCAGCCAGAGAGCATCCATGTCGAAGAAAACCGCGAATGACAACTCGTCCTTCAAGAAGGGCGACTTCATTGTATATCCCGCCCATGGCGTGGGCCGCGTGACCGGCGTCGAGAAGGACACCGTCGCCGGATTCGATATCGAGGTTTATGTCGTCGCCTTCGAACAGGACAAGATGGTCCTGCGCGTCCCGACCGCAAAGGCGACCCAGTCGGGCATGCGCCCGCTGTCCAGCGACAAGATCGTCAAGGACGCGTTGAAGACTTTGAAGGGCAAGGCCCGCGTGAAGCGTACCATGTGGTCGCGCCGCGCCCAGGAATACGAAGCGAAGATCAATTCCGGTGATTTGATCTCGATCGCGGAGGTCGTGCGCGACCTGCACCGCGGCGAGGACCAGCCCGAACAATCCTATTCCGAGCGCCAGCTCTACGAATCCGCGCTCGACCGCATGATCCGCGAAGTCGCGGCGGTGGAAAATATCGAGCACGACGTGGCGCGCGAGAAACTGTCCAAGTCGCTGCTGGCGAAAGCCGCCTGAGGTTTCAGCCTCCGTCCCGAGCCTGACGAGACGCCCGGCCGCACTGGCCGGGCGTTTCGCGTTTCGGCGCCATGCAGTGGTGAATGATCCGATCCGGCCCGCCATGCGTAGAGTCGCCAGCGAGGAGATACGGATATGGATTCTTCAGGACCTGCACGCCGCTCCGCCGACCCGGACCGCCGCTTTCTGCGCCGCGCGATGGACGAGAAGCTGCTCGAACGCGACGAGGAACAGGCCCTGGCCCGTCGCTGGAAGGATCAGCGCGACGAGGCCGCGCTCCACAACCTGACCCAGGCCTATATGCGGCTGGTCATTTCCGTCGCCTCCCGCTTTCGCAAATACGGCCTGCCCTTCGCCGACCTGGTGCAGGAGGGCAATGTCGGCCTGATGGAGGCCGCCGCCCGCTTCGAACCCGACCGCGATGTCCGCTTCTCGACCTATGCGGCGTGGTGGATCCGCTCCTCGATCCAGGACTATGTCCTCAGAAACTGGTCGATCGTGCGCACCGGCACGACGTCGGCCCAGAAGACGCTCTTCTTCAACCTGCGCCGCGTCCGCGCGATGATCGACGATGTCGGGGCCACGATGTCCCCCGAACAACGCACGAGGATTGCCACCCTCCTGCGCGTGAAGGAAAGCGATGTTGAGGCCATGTCCTCGCGCCTTGCCGCGTCCGACCGTTCGCTCAACGCCCCGATGGGCGAGGACGGCGACGCGACCTGGATGGATTTCCTGCCCGACGAACAGCCCGCCCCGGAAGACGATGTCATGCTGCGCCATGACAGCGCCAAGCGCGTCGGCTGGGTGCGCGACGCGATGCAGGTGCTGACTGAACGCGAGCAGCTGATCATCCGCGAACGCAAGCTCAATGACGACGAGGCCGTGACGCTGGAAGCGCTCGGCGAACGACTCGGCATTTCCAAGGAGCGCGTGCGTCAGATCGAACACCAGGCTTTGGGCAAGCTGTCGAAGGCCCTGAAGTCGCGCTTCGGCGCAGACGAGGTCGACGGGCTGATTGCTGACGGATGAATTCCAATCCCGGGGTCCCCATGAAAATGGGGACCTGACGTCGGCACCCCGTTTCGGGTTCCCGCGTTCGCGGGAAACCCGTGTCGTTACGGCGGGCTCAGAATCTCCAGCCTCTCCGGGTGATCGATCGTGATCGCCGGCCCGTTCATCGCATGGACCCAGCCGCGGACGCGAACTTCCGCGCCCTCCAAGGCGAGAAGCTCGATGCCCGCCGCTTCAAAGGCGCTGCGGTCGCGCGCCTCGACCGAGACCGTGAAGTCGCTGCGGTAGTCGAAGCCGAAATTGAGATAGGTGCGACCGTCGACCTCGGCGGTGGAAATGATCCGTCCCTCGACGATCTGCACGCTGTCGAGATCGAGCGCCAGGAGGTTCGGGTCGGGCGTCCGGACCCGGTAGGCCGGATCGGCCCACAGCCCGCGCCCGGCGCCCCGCGCTTCTGCTTCAAGCGCCAGCAATTCCGCAATCCCCGCCGTTTCGCCGGGCCAGGAATAGACCCGCGCCCATCCGGCCGCGACCATTGCGTCCTGCAGCGTGGTGCCGTCGTCCAGCGTCACGATGGCGATGGCGCGCTCATACCGGTCCCGCGTTTCGCCGGGATAGGACAGGCTCGCCGTCCTTCCGTCCGCGATCTGCGCCAGGGCGTCGGCGGCGGCGTCTGCGAGGGCTTCGTCTCCGACCGGGATCAGTAGCCCCGCGGGCCGGACCGCCAGGGAGGTCTCATCCGTCATTTCGAGCGTCAGCCAGCCGTCAACGGCCGACAGCCGCCCCGTTTCACCCGACGACCCGTTCTGCGCCTCGGCCCCGCACCCGGCCAGCAGGGCGGCGCACAGCCATGCCCCATACCTCCGCATGCGGGTATGAAAGCGTTTCTGCACGCCAGAGTCGAGTCCGGACGGACGCTCACCTGGCAAATGCGCCGCAGGGCTTCGCCTCCGCCGCGCTTCACGCTAGGAAGACAATCATGCGTCCCCGTAGCTCAGCAGGATAGAGCAACGGTTTCCTAAACCGCAGGTCGGAGGTTCGAATCCTCTCGGGGACGCCACTTTAACGGGGGACGGGACATGGATTTCAACGGCACGATCGCGATCGTCACGGGCGGCGCATCCGGCATCGGCAAGGCGCTCGCCGAAGGTCTGCACAAACGCGGCGCACGGGTCGCGGTGTGCGATCTCGACGGCGCGGGCGCCGACGCCGTGGCCAAGGCCTGCGGCGGGATCGGCCGCCGGGTCGATGTCTCCGATGAGGGCCAGGTCGCGGCCTTCCTCAACGAGGTCGAGCGCGAGATGGGCCCGGTCGACGTCTATTTCTCCAATGCCGGCGTCGGCTATTCCGACGGCCCGCTGTGGCAGGCCGCCAGCGCGCCGAATGCGGTCTGGGAGAAACAGTGGGCGATCAATGTCATGGCCAGCGTCTATGCCGCTCGCCACGTCATCCCCGGCATGGTCAGGCGCGGCAAGGGCGTCTTCCTAATCACCGCCTCGGCCGCCGGCGTCCTCAATCAGATCGGTGATGCCGCCTATTCCGCGACCAAGGCCGCCGCGCTGTCGCTGGCCGAGAGCATTGCCATTACCCATGGCGACGAGGGCATCAGCGCCCACGTCCTCTGCCCGCAATACGTGAAGTCGAACATGACCAAGCTGCTGCCCGAGGTCATGAAGCAGATGGACGGCATTCTTGAGGCCGGCGAAGCCGCCGAGATCACGTTAAGCGCCATCGAGGCGGGCCAGTTCCTGATCCTGACCCACAAGGCGACCGGCGAGCACTATGCGCGCAAGGCCGGCGACCGCGACCGCTGGCTGTCGGGCATGCGCAAGATGCGCCGCTTCCTGCTCGACGCGAACCACGGCCGCCCGATCTGAGGGGACGGTGAGCGCCTAATCGCCCTTGCCGGGCTTTTCCGAGAAGTATTTCTCGAACTTGCCGGTTTCCTTCGCCATCTCGTCGGCGTCGGCCGGGCGTTCCCCGATCTGTGTGATGTTCGGCCAGATCTTCGAGTATTTCGAATTGATCTCCAGCCACTTGCCGTCGGCGTCGTCCTCGGTGTCGGGCTTGATCGCCTCGACCGGGCATTCCGGCTCGCACACGCCGCAATCGATGCACTCGTCGGGATGGATGACGAGGAAATTCTCGCCCTCATAGAAGCAGTCCACGGGACAGACTTCCACGCAATCCATGTATTTGCAGCGCACACAGGCGTCGGTGACGATATAGGTCATCGCAAATTCTTCACGCGGAACAGGTGATCAGATCGCGCCGGACATGTGCCGACCGCGCCGCTTTGTCAACGCTTGCGGGCTGCGGCCTCTGCGCGCGACCGGGCGAAGACGCGCTCGCGGTCGTCGACCGCGAGCAGCGGCGCGACCGTGCGGATGAAGCTCTCTTCGAAGGGGGATTTCTCGCCGTCGGACAGGGCGACCGACCAGAGGTGCTCGATCAGCGACACGCGCTGCGCCTTCGGCAGGCAGGCCTTGACCACCTTGGTGAACTGGTAGTGATCGACCGCCGCCTCGGCCAGATCCTCGGCCTCCTCGAGCATCTGCCGGGCGGTTTCCTCCGGCAGGTCGAACGCGGCCATCAGGATGGAGCGGATCTGCGCCGCCTCGATTTTCGCATAGACACCATCGGCCAGCGCGGCCTCGACCAGCAGGGCGGTGGCCGCCACCTGCGGGTCGAGTTCCGGGTGGGCTTTCGGCCGGTCGGCCGCGAACAGGCGTTTCAGGGCATCAAGCATGTGTCTTTCCTACGCCCGGGGCAGTGGTTTCGTAAAGCGCGCGCGCTTCGTCAGGCGGGCCGCGGCGCGCTCCGAGGGCGGCAATGCGCAATTGTCTGACACCGGACGGCAGCGACAGGGTCAGCACGTCGCCGGGCCGGACCAGCGCCGATGCCTTCTCGACCCGGCTGGTGTGACCGGCGCGGCCGAGGCGGACCGAACCGGTCTCGACAAAACGCGTCGCCATCGTTCGCGACTTGAAGAAGCGGGCGCGCCACAGCCAGACATCGACGCGTATTCCCGCGGTCTCGCTCATTTCCGGGCTTTCCTGGCGCGGCGTGGCCTGCGGCGCGCGGCGGCAGGTTCCGGGGCCGGGCGGGCCAGCGCGGCAAGCGCGGCAAACGGGCTGTCGGGATCGACCTTCACCGGTTCGGGCTCCGGCGCGCGGTGCTTGCGCACACGCATGGCCCAGCGTTCGCCTTCGGCCTTCTCCGGGTCGGGGCCCGTCTGGATCCGGCGATAGCCGAGCGCGTTCAGCACGCCGCGCAGATCCGCCACCGAACAGCCGAGGATCGACGTCATGTCGGCCGTCATGGCAAAACCGTGCCCGTCCTTGGCGGCGCGGCCCTCGCGGATCAGGTCGGCAAGGCGTTCCAGCATGTCGACCCGCACGGCCAGCGGTCCGCAGCGGTGGAAGCCCGCAGCGGCATAGTCCCCGGCGGCGCGGCCCTCTTCCGCCGGTACGCTGACAAGGCCGGGGCCTGGCCGGAAGGGCGCCTGCCCGTCGCCGCGCGCCGTGGCACGCAGCAGCGAGGCCAACCCTGCCGCGGCCGGCTTGGTCAAAGCGGGCATGAAGACGACATGCTCGCCGATCCTGACGCCGAGACTGCGCAGCTGGCGGCGCTCCACGGGAGACAGGGCGCGCACCTCGGTCAGAACGTCGGCGCGGGCCACGCAGCCGCCCGCTTCTTCCAGACGGTGCGCGATGCCGCGCGCCATGCCGGTCACCTTGCCCCCCGCGGCGGCCGCCGGGAGCGCCAGCAGCGGCGCCAGCTTCGCGGCAATCTCACCCTGGACGAAGGCCTCGATCCGGCGCACCGCGCGTTCGCGGGCTTCGGCCGAGCCCAGCTCGCCGCCGATCAGTTTCACGCCGGGCTTCAGCAGGCTGTCGCCCGCCACCATCAGGGCGACGGCAGTCTCGCCGTCGAGAATCCGGCCTTCAGCGGTGATCGTCAGCGTATCGTCTTCGGCCTTGGTCAATCGTCCCAGCCTCCGGTTCATTTCAGGTCTCAGCGCGCGGTCGGCGGCCTGCCGCAGTGCGCGCGCTTCCAGTGCTCCGCCGGAAATGTCCGGCACGAATTTCAATCCTTCAAGATGGCCGACATCATGGCCTTCCACGGTCACCCGCCCGTCCGGCGTGACACCGGCCAGCAATTCCTTGTCCTCGCGCAGTCCACGGATCAGCGCGCTGGTCCGCCGGTCGACGAAGCGCTGGGTCAGTCTTTCGTGCAGGGCGTCGGACAGCCGGTCCTCCACCTCCCGTGCCCGGTCGCGCCAGAGATGCGCGTCCTCGGTCCAGTCGGTGCGGTGGCTGACATAGGCCCAGGTGCGCACATGCGCGAGGCGTTGGGACAGGATGTCGACATCGCCTTCGACCCGGTCGAGCCGGTCGAGCTGCCGCGCCATGAAGTCCGACGGAATCCGCGCGTTCGGACTCATCAGATGGTCGAGAATCTGCCGCACCAGGCGGGCATGCGCATCGATCGTGATCTTGCGGAAATCGGGAATGCGGCACGCATCCCAGACCATCTCCACCCCGCGCGGAGTGGACGCGTAGCGGCGCACGTCCGGATCGGCGGCGAGGATGTCGAGGACTTTCTCGTCCTCCGCGCCGCGCACCCGCTCCAGCGCCGGGTCGGGGGAGGGGCGGCGCAGCGAGGCGAACAGCCGGTCGAGCGAACGCAGGTCGAGATCGCTGTTGCGCCAGGACAGTTTTTCCAGCCGCGCGAATTCGTGGTTCTCCAGTGCCGCGACCACCTCGCCTTCCAGCGGGCGGACGTCCGACGTCTCGCCGAACGTGCCGTCATCGCGAAAGCGCCCGGCGCGGCCGGTAATCTGGCCCAGCTCCGCCGGGGTCAGCATGCGCCTGCGGTGCCCGTCGAACTTGGTGATCTCGGCGAAGGCGACATGGTCGACATCCATGTTCAGCCCCATGCCGATCGCATCGGTCGCGACGAGATAGTCAACCTCGCCGGACTGGTAGAGCGCGACCTGGGCATTGCGGGTGCGCGGGCTGAGCGCGCCCAAGACGACCGCCGCCCCGCCGCGCTGGCGGCGCAGAAGCTCGGCGATGGCGTAGACGCTCTCGGCGGAGAAGGCGACGATCGCCGACCGGCGCGGCAGCTTGGTGATCTTGGCCGGCCCGGCATAGCGTAGGGTCGAGAACCGCTCGCGTTGCAGGATATCGGCATCGGGCACCAGCCGCCGGATCAGTCCCTCGACGGTCGCAGCCCCGAGCAGCATCGTCTCTTCCGTGCCGCGCATGTGCAGGATTCGGTCGGTGAAGACATGGCCCCGGTCCGGGTCGGAGGCCAGCTGCACCTCGTCGATCGCCACGAAAGCCACCCGCATGTCGAGCGGCATCGATTCCACCGTGCAGACGAAATAGCGCGCGCTGGCCGGCGCGATCTTCTCCTCGCCGGTGATCAGCGCGGCGGCGTGGACCCCCTTGGCCTTGACCACGCGGTCATAGATTTCCCGCGCCAGCAGGCGCAGCGGCAGGCCGATCATGCCCGAGGACCGCGCCATCATGCGTTCCACGGCAAGGTGCGTCTTGCCGGTATTGGTCGGTCCGAGGACCGCGGTCAGGGGGGCATAGGCTGTCATCGCGCTTCACACATAGTCCGCGCGCGTGACAGGTGCGAGGCTTGGGTGCGCTATTCGATGGAAATCGAGCGCGCCTCGACCGTGATGCCGCCGAACCCGGCATTGGCGCGGATGCGGACCGGGAAATAGACCTGGCCGTCGGCGAAGGGCGCGAGCCACAGCGTCACCGGCTCGGCGATGTCTTCCGCGGTCGGCTGGTCTTCCGGATCATAGCCCGCGATCGGCTCGTAATAGGCGTTGCACACGATCGCCTCGCCGCGATAGCCGCGATTGCGGACACTGTCCGTACCCTGGCGTTCCAGGCGCAGATTGTAGCGCGCCTTGCCGTCGAACACAGGAATGCGCCCGGTGCAGGGATCGCCGCCATTGGAGCGGTAGTTGAGCGCCATCGAGATCATGCCGGTGAGCGGATCGATCGCCCCGGCGCGCTGTTCGGCGCTGGCGGGCGGTTCGCCCATCGAACCGAAAGGCGGGTTGATATTCGGTTCCGCGATGCGTTCCGGGAAGGTGATCTCGATCACCCGGTTCTTCGAACTGGCATGATTGCGGTGCTGGTATTGCCAGGGCTGCAGGTGGGCGCCCTCATTGTAGCCGCTGACGCCCGCCTCGATATCGGCATCGGAAAACAGCGCCGCCAGGCCGGCAGCGCGGAATCGCGCATTGGCCGAATAGGTGTCGTCGGCGATTTCGCTCGACACGCGGATATTCGCGACCTGAAAGATCAGCACGGAGCCGGAATATTCGGCGTTGATCCGTAGCGGCTCGCGCGCCGGCACGGCGGCGTCGTCGGCGCTGGCGAGACCGAAACTGAACGCCAGGGCGGTCAGGGCATGGGTAACTGCACGCATGGGAATATACACTCCTGCCTCGTTTTCTCGGCACCGCCCCCGGCCTGGTGCAGGTAATATATCATCCAACCCGTCTGCAAGATGAACGGGGCGGAACTGCGACAATGCTTGACGCGGGGGGCGCTCTTGGCTATCTCGCCCGCTCCCGCGCCGTCCCCCGTCGGAACCGGCGTAGAATTTTGCAAGATAAGGGAAGTCAGTCATGTCGCGGCGCTGCGAACTCACCGGTGTCGGCCCGATGGTCGGTAACAATGTGTCCCACGCGAACAACAAGTCGCGTCGCCGGTTCCTGCCGAACCTGTGCGATGTGACGCTCGCGTCCGAAACGCTGGGCCAGTCCTACCGCTTCCGGATCACCGCCGCGACGCTGCGTTCGGTCGACCATGTCGGCGGTCTCGATGCCTTCCTGATGAAGGCCCGCGACGGCAATCTGTCGACCCGCGCCCTCAAGGTGAAACGCGCCCTGAAGAAGAAGGTGGACGCCGCCGCGGCCTGATTGCGCGCCCACTTCCGATACAGCGTTCCGAACGCCCGCCGCACCCCGGCGGGCGTTTTCTTTTGCCCTTCCGCCCGATAGGGTTCGCCCGAAGCGATCTCCCGACACGATCCGAGGAATTCACCATGCGCCTCCTGCCCGCCCTTGCCGCTGCCGCCGCCATCGCGGCCTGCTCGCCGTCCGATCCGCAGGCGGATGACGGGGCGGGCATCATGACCGAAGCTCCGGCCTCCATGATTCTCCGTGGCGGGCCGATCCACACCGCCGATGACGCGATGCCGTCTGCCGAGGCAGTCGCCGTACGCGACGGCCGGATCGTCTATGTCGGCGATGAAGCGGGCGTGGAGGCGTTCATCGGAGCCGGGACCGAGATCGTCGAACTGGACGGCGCGGCGCTCTATCCGGGCTTTACCGATGCTCACGTGCATGTGCTGGGCGTCGGCTCGCGCGAACGCACGCTGAACCTTGAAGGCACCGAATCGATCACCGACCTGCAGGACCGGGTCCGCGCCGCTTCCGCCGAACTGCCCGAAGGCTCGGTCCTCTATGGACGCGGCTGGATCGAAACGCATTGGCCCGAAGGCCGCTTCCCGAACCGCGGCGACCTCGACGCCGCCGCGTCGGACCATGCCGTCGTCCTGACCCGGGCCGACGGTCATGCCCTCGTCGCCAATTCACTGGCACTTGAACGCGCCGGGATCACGGCGGACAGCGTCGCCCCCGAGGGCGGCGACATTCTGCGCGACGAGGCGGGTGAGCCGACCGGCATGCTGATCGACACCGCCATGTATCCCGCTGAGGCGCTGGTCGGTGAACTGGAAGGCGCGGAGCGCGCCGACACCTATGCCGAGGGTGCGACCGTCATGGCCAGCCTCGGCTGGACCGGCGGGCATGACATGTCCGTGCCCTATTCCGATGTCGCGATGATCGAGGGACTCGCCGCCGAGGACCGTCTGCCGATCCGCGTCTATGTCTCGGTCAATCCCGACGGCCTCGCCACTCTGGCGCGCGAGACCCCGCGCATCGCCGACGATGGCCGCGTCATCACCCGTGCTGTGAAGATGTATATGGACGGCGCGCTGGGCAGCCGGGGGGCTGCGCTGCTCGAACCCTATTCCGACGCGCCGTCGAACCAGGGCCTGATGCTGTCGAACGAGGACGAGACGCTGTCGGCCTTCACCGAGGCGTTGCGCGCCGGCGTGCAGATGAATGTCCACGCCATCGGCGACCGGGGTAATCGCCTGCTGCTAGACTGGGTCGAAGCCGCCTATGCCGCCGTGCCGCCCGAAGAGCGCGCGATCGAGAACCCGCGCTGGCGCGACGAGCACACCCAGATCGTCGATCCGGCCGACATTCGCCGCTTTGCGGAACTGGGCGTGATCCCGTCCATGCAGCCGAGCCACGCCATCGGCGACCTGTTCTTCGCGCCGGACCGTCTGGGCGAGGAACGCCTCGACGGCGCCTATGCCTGGCGCGACCTGATCGATTCCGGCGTCGTGATCGCCGGCGGATCCGACGCGCCGGTCGAGCGCGGTGATCCGCGCATCGAATTCTACGCCGCGGTGGCGCGCCGGGCACTGGATGGTACCCAGACCGAGCAATGGCATCCCGACCAGGCCGTGACCCGCCAGGAAGCGCTGCGCATGTTCACCGCCTGGCCAGCCTATGCCAGCTTCCGCGAGGACGAGCTGGGCCGCATCGCCGTTGGCCTGCGCGCCGACTTCACCGTCTTTTCCGAAGACATCATGACCATCCCGGAGGAGGACATCCTCACCGCCGAGCCGGTCATGACCATCGTCGACGGGGAAGTGGTCTACAGCGCGCGCTAACCCTCGGACGGGGACTTCACCGTCATCCGGAGGGCGTGGACCGGCCCGGCCAGCTCCTCGGCGAGGGCGGCATTGACCGCGCGCTGCCGTTCGAGCCGGGACTTTCCGGCGAAGGCTTCGGCGACGATCAGGACGTGGAAATGGCTTTCCCCGCCCTCGCGCGCGCCAGCATGTCCGGCGTGCGCGGCGGATTCGTCGGTCACGTCGAGCCGCGCGGGCCGGAACGCCGCGGCCAGCTTCGCTGCGATCCGATCGCGTACTTCACCCATCTTCACACTCCCGTTTATTGCCGCCTTAACCGCTCGGCCCCATACTTAGGACCATGCACGGCACCTACAAATACCGACCGCGCTTTCGCGACATCCGGATCAAGCCGCCCAAGGACAAGCCGGAGCCGGAGGACCGCGTCTGCGAATGGCCCGGCTGCCTGTCGAGGGGCGATTCCCGTGCGCCGAAAGGGCCGGACCGGCTGGATGACTATCACTGGTTCTGCCAGCACCATGCCGGGCAATACAACAAGAGCTGGAATTTCTTCGCCGGCATGAGCGAAGGCGAGATGAAGGCCTTCAACAAGTCTGCCCATTACGGCCACCGGCCGACCTGGAATTTCCGCGGAAATACCGGCGCGCATGCCAAGTCCGCACGCGCCTCGGCGGATTTCTCCAAGGGGTTCGACGACATGCTCGGCCTGTTCGGGCACAGGCCGGCCAATGACCGCCGCAATGACGAGGCTCCGCGCCGCCGCTTCGGCCGGCTGCAGGAAATGGCGCTCGAAACGATGAACCTGACCGGCGACGAGACGAAGGGCGCGGTGAAGAAGCGCTATGCCGAACTGGTGAAGCGCTATCACCCCGATGCCAATGGAGGTGACCGCTCGAGCGAGGAACAGCTCGGCCGCGTCATCCACGCCTACCAGATCCTCAAATCGGCGGGCATGGCTTAGGCCGACGTCCAGACCTGGGGTTCCCGCGAAAGCGGGAATCCGAAGCTGGGTCTGAACGTCAGGTCCCCGTTTTCACGGGGACCCCAGTGTGTTCGAAGCGCAGCTCGAAAAATCTAAAGCCGTCCCAGCATCTCCAGCATCGCGTCGAGATTGGCCGCGCCGAGCCGCTTGCAGCGTTCGGGTGACCAGGCCTGATCGGGCTCGGGATGGTTCGCCGCGTCCTTGAACGGCATTTCCAGCGTCATCGCGAGACAGCGGAAGCGCGAATAGATGTAGTGCGTGGCGATCGTCATCTCCGCCCCGCCCGGCCGGTCCGGCGCATAGCCGTGTTCGGTCTGGAAGTCGGGCGAGAGCCGCGCGAGAATGCCGCGATAGGCGTCGAGCCTGTCCTGGTCGGACGTCTCCCAGCCGGGCACGCCTTCCGCCCCGGCGATGAAATTGTAGGGCAGGCCCTCATCGCCGTGGACGTCGAGGAAGAGGTCGCAGCCCGTCTCCTCCATCGCCGCCAGCACGCAGTGAACCTCGGGCGAATTCTCCGGCGAGGACTTGCCCCACTCCCGGTTGAGATTGATTCCCCGGGCATTGGTGCGCAGATGCCCGCGGCACGACCCGTCCGGATTCATGTTCGGCACGATGTGGAAACGCGCGTCGCGCAGCAGCTTGCGCGCCACCGGATCGGCCGGATCGACGAGACGTTCCAGGAAGCCCTCCATCCACCACTCGGCCATCGTCTCGCCGGGGTGCTGGCGGGCGGTGACCCAAATGGTCTTCGGCCCGTGACCCATGACGAGGCAGTCCATCGTCTGGCCTTCGAGCGTCTGGCCGAGGACTTTCAGCGTCACGCCCGGGGCGTTCTGAATGTCGGCGATGAGGTTGTTGTGCCGTTCCACCGGATAGGGCGCGAAATACGCATACCAGACCGCGTCGGCTGACGGCGTGTCGCGGATCACGAGTTCGCCGTCCTCATAGGTCGTCGGCACGCGGAACCAGTAGTCGCGGTCGATGGAGGCCGCCGCGTGATAATCGGTCCAGCCCTCGGGATAGCTCGCCCCGCCGGCATTCACGATCCGCAGCGTCAGCGGCACGCCGTTCGCGCCCGACACCCGGAAGAAGAACCACTGATAATGCTCCGACCCGGCATCCTTGCGGATCTCCAGCTGGATGTTGTTGGGATCGGTCGCATCGACGACGTTGATATTCCCGCTGTCGAAGGCGGCGGTGATGTGAAGGGACATGGGTCGCTCCGGATGGGTCTTTCGGGAGGGGTAGCCCAAGCCCGACAATCCTTCAAACGCCGATCTACGCTGACCGGTTTCTCCCCCGTTTACGGGGGAGGAAAACATTGAGATCGAGCCTGTCCTGAGGAGGACGCGAAGCGGCCGTCCGGGAAACGTGAATCCAGATTTCATGGGGTCCCCATGAAAATGGGGACCTGAAGCTGGCACCCGGCTTCGGATTCCCGCTTCCGCGGGAACCCCAGTTTATTTTCAGTTAGCTCACCCCACCCCGCTCCCGTCTTGCTCACACAAGCCGCTCGCGTCCCTCCCCTTCAAGGGGAGGGGAAAGCGCTACTCCGGAATCGCGAAACTCAAGAGAAGCGTCCGCTGGGCGGCGTTGTAATTGTCGTCGGAGATCAGGAAGAGGCGGCGTTCGCCGTCCACGGTGGCGAGTGCCGCGCCTTCGATATTGTCGACCGTCATGTCCGGCGTGAATTCGGCGAGGAGGTCGGGCTGGATCACCGATCCCGCCGCGCGGGCCGCCTCCAGCGCCTCGGGCGTCACGCGCACGACGCGGATGCGGTTGCCGACGGCCTGCGCGTAATAGCGTTCGACCACGATCAGCGACCCGTCTTCTTCCACCGCGATGCCGGTCAGGCCGAAGCCGCGCTCGGCCGCGAGATTGTAGGACAGGTCGATTCCGCCCCCGGTATGGATCTGCCAGACCGTATGCGGCCGCCCGTCAATGATCGGATCCTCCACCGCCATCCAGATCGACCCGTTCGGACCCGGCGCCATGCCCTCGATCCCGGCATTGTTCCTGAGGCGCTCGATCCCCGGCGGGCCGGGCAGGGGTGAGGGCAGGGCGCCCTCGATGCCGGACCAGTCCGCGCCGATGTCATAGGCGAGCACGCGGTGATCGCGCTCGAAGCTGACGGCGTAGCGGCCCCCACCCAGATCGGCGAGGCCCTCGGCGTCCTCGTGGTCGCCTTCCAGCACCTCACCCGCCGCATCCAGCATGTCGGCCATGCGCACGTCCGAGACGCCGGATAGCCCGCCCGCTTCATAGGCGAGCAAAGCCGTCATCCAGTAGCCGCTGTCTGAAATGGCGAGGAGGCGGGTCCCGTCCGCGCTCACTTCGATCGCGGAGAAACCGCCGAAGCGGTCGTCATCGGAGGACAGCACCAGCCCGCCGCGATAATCGAGCGCACCGAGATCGAGCCGCTGCGCCTCTTCCGGGTGGAGCGCGACATACTCCGCCGTGACGGTCACCTCGGCCGGGCCGCCATCCCCCGCGCCGCAGGCGGTGAGGACGAAGAGGGCGGCAAGGGCGAGGCGTTTCATCGGCGGGTCCCCACTCCGGCTAGGTCGAGCCGCCTTATGGCGCTCAACGGATCGGTCTTCTGCTGCGACCATGGCCGGCGGCGCGCATGCGTCTCCGGGTCGAACAGGGCGGCCAGCTGTTCGGTGATCGCACCGCCCAGCTGTTCGACATCGGTGATCGTAACAGCCCGGCGATAATATCGTGTGACATCGTGGCCGATCCCGATCGCCAGAAGCTCGACCTCGCTGCGCTTCTCGATCGTCGCGATCACTTCGCGCAGGTGCCGTTCCAGATAGCTGCCGGCATTGGCCGATTGCGTGCCGTCATCGACCGGCGCGCCGTCGGAGATGACCATCAGGATACGGCGCTGTTCGGGGCGCACCGACAGCCGCCGCCACGCCCATTGCAGCGCCTCGCCGTCGATATTCTCCTTCAAGAGGCCCTCGCGCATCATCAGGCCCAGCTTGTCGTGCGCGCGCCGCCAAGGCGTGTCCGCCGCCTTGTAGATGATGTGGCGAAGGTCATTCAGGCGGCCCGGATGCGGCGGCTTGCCCTCGGCCAGCCACTTCTCCTTCGCCCGTCCGCCCTTCCAGGCGCGCGTGGTGAAGCCGAGAATCTCGGTCTTCACGCCGCAGCGTTCCAGCGTGCGGGCGAGAATGTCGGCGCAGGCGGCAGCGACGAGGATCGGCCGCCCGCGCATCGAGCCGGAATTGTCGATCAAGAGGGTCACGACCGTATCGCGGAACTCGGTCTCCTTCTCCATCTTGAAGGAGAGCGGCACGGTCGGGTCGGTGACAACGCGGGTCAGGCGCGCCGTGTCGAGCACGCCCTCCTCGAGATCGAAGCTCCAGCTGCGCGTCTGCTGCGCCATCAGGCGGCGCTGCAGCCGGTTGGCCAGACGGCCGACCACGCCCTCCATGCCTTTCAATGCCTGATCGAGATAGCGGCGCAGGCGCGTCAGCTCCTCCTCGTCGCACAACTCGCCCGCCTCGATGATCTCGTCGAACTCGGTGGTGTAGACGCGATAGGCCGCTGCCGGCGTCTCGTCGGGGCGGACGAATTGCGGACGCATGGCGCGCTGGCTGTCGCCGCTATCGTCGGTCGCCTGCACCTCGCCCTGTTTCTCGTCCGACTGGAAGTCGATCTCGTCCTCGTCCGCGCTTGAGCCTTCGGCGTCGGACGGATCGGTGTCATCGCCGCCATCGGGCTCGGACCCGTCATCCTCGCCGGTGCGTTCCTCGCGGTCGATGCCAGAATCGTCCTCGGTCTCGTCTTCGCTGTCTTCCGGGTCGCCGCCGAGTTCGTCGGCGAGGTCGAGATCTCGGATCACCTGGCGCAGGCGTTTCGCGAACGCGCCCTGGTCCTCGGACCGCTCGGCGAGCGCATCGAGTGCCTTGCCGGCCTTTTCTTCGATCTCATCCCGCCAGACCTGCATCAGGCCTTTGACCGCCTCAGGCGCGGAGCGGCCGGAAATCCGTTCACGGATCATCACGCCGAGCGCCTCGGCCAGCGGCGCCTGCTGGCGGTCTTCGGCGCGGTTCCAGCCCTTCTGTTCGGCGCGCGCGCTCAGCGCCGCGTCGAGATTGGCGGCAACCCCGCGCATCGCCTTCGCGCCGAGGCCCTCGACGCGCGCCTGCTCGGCGGCGTCATGGATGGCGCGGGCCTGCGCGCCGGGGGGCAGGGCGCTCGCATGGCTTTCATCGGAATGGTGCAATATGCGCAGCGCCAGCGCATCGGCGCGGCCGCGCGCGGCCTGCAACTCCTTCGCCGTCATGCCGGCGGGCGGGCTCGGCAGGACCAGTTTGCCCTTGGCCACGGACGCCACCTCGCCGCCGAATTTCACCTCCAGCTCGCGGTCGCGCGCAATCGCCCGCGTGGCGATCGCTGTCGCGCGCTTGAAGGCTTCCTGCTGCGGCGTGTCAGTCATGGGCGCCGCCCTTCACTGGGTTAAGCCGCGCTGGCGGGTTTCGGATTGGCGGCCTTCACCGGGGCTTCGGGAAGCTCCTCGCCGAAGACGCGCTGATAGAATTCCGCCACGGTCGGGCGTTCCAGCTCGTCGCACTTGTTGAGGAAGGTGAGACGGAAGGCGAGGCCGACATCGCCGAAAATCTCGGTGTTTTCCGCCCAGGTCAGCACGGTGCGCGGACTCATCACCGTGGAGAGATCGCCATTCATGAAGGCGTCGCGGGTCAGGTCGGCCACCTTCACCATGTCGGCGATCGTCTTCTTGCCTTCCTCGGTCGCGGCGAAACGCTTGAGGCGCGACTGGACGATGGCTTCCTCGGTCTTCGCCGGCAGGTAGTTCAGCGTCACCACCATCGACCAGCGGTCCATCTGACCCTGATTGATCTGCTGTGTGCCGTGATAGAGGCCGGTCGTGTCCCCCAGGCCGATCGTGTTCGTCGTCGAGAACAGGCGGAAATACGGGTTCGGGCGGATCACCTTGGTCTGGTCGAGCAGCGTCAGCGAGCCCGAGGCTTCAAGCACGCGCTGGATCACGAACATCACGTCCGGGCGGCCGGCATCGTATTCGTCGAACAGGAGGGCGACCGGGCGCTGCAAACACCAGGGCAGAATGCCTTCCTGGAATTCGGTGATCTGCTTGCCGTCCTTCAGGACGATGGCGTCCTTGCCGACCATGTCGATGCGGCTGACATGGCTGTCGAGATTGACGCGGATCATCGGCCAGTTGAGGCGCGCGGCGACCTGTTCGACATGGGTCGACTTGCCGGTGCCGTGATAGCCCTGGATCATCACCCGGCGGTTGAAGGCAAAGCCCGCCAGGATGGCCCGCGTCGTCGCCGGGTCGAACACATAGGCGTCGTCCACCACGGGGCAGTGTTCGTCGCGTTTCGAAAAGGCCGGAACCTCGAAACCGGGGTCGAAGCCGAACAGTTTCTGGCAGTCGGCGACGGTATCGGGGGTATCCAGCGGAAAGGACTCGGCCATCAAATCACTCGTCTCGGGGCGTTGAATCGGGTGTGGCCGTCAATGTCGGCCTTGCGCGCGGAAAGGCAAGCGCCTCGGCTGCGGCATAGCATGGGGAAAGCGGGCGGTTAAAGCGGCGGGGTGAAGATTTCCCGCCCTCGTCCTTCGAGGCTTCCACCTGACGCCGGTGAATTTCTCGACGTTCCCCGGTTTCGCGCAGCGAAGACCGGGGTCCAGAATCTATAGGACATGGATCCCGGATCGGCTTCGCCGTCCGGGAAACGTCATGTGTGAAGTTGATGGGGTCCCCATGAAAATGGGGACCTGAAGCAAGTACCCGGTTTCAGGTTCCCAAGGCCTGTCCCCGCGAATGCGGGGATCGCGGGAACCCCGGAAAAAAAAGAGGAAGTTTCACCCCACCCCGCTCCCGTCTTGCTGACGCAAGCCGCTCGCGTCCCTCCCCTTCAAGGGGAGGGAGGGGTGGCGCGTCATGGATTGAGGCCGTAAATCCCCGCCCATGACGCTTTACATCGATGCCGATGCCTGTCCGGTGAAGGACGAGGCGATCCGCGTGGCCGAGCGCCACCGCACCGAAATCAAGCTCGTGTGCGACGGCGGCCTGCGCCGCCCGGACAGCCAATGGGCCGAACTTGTCATCGTCCCCGGCGGGCCGGACGCGGCCGACGACTGGATCGCCGGGCGCATCGGGCCGGGCGATATCTGCGTCACTGCCGACATTCCGCTCGCCGACCGCTGCCTGAAGGCCGGCGGCGCGGCGATCGACCCCAAGGGCCGCGCCTTCGATGCCGACAATATCGGCGCGCTTCTGGCCTCGCGGAATCTGATGACCGATCTGCGCTCGTCCGGCATGATGGAGGGCGGCGGCCACAAACCCTTCGGGCCGAAGGACCGCTCCGCCTTCCTCGACGGGCTGGAACGCCTGTTCCAGAAGCTGAAGCGGGGTTAGGGCCCTCGTGCTTCGAGGCCCCTTCGGGGCACCTCAGCATGAGGGACTTCCTGGGGTCCCCATGAAAATGGGGACCTGAAGCGTGCGCCGAGCTTCGGGTTCCCGCTTTCGCGGGAACCCCGGGTATCAATTTCCCCTCATCCTTGTATGTGCGGATTGCGGCATGATGGTTTCCGCTGCCGGAGGTTTTTGAGGACCTGCGG